>CAKPRZ010000001.1 GCA_934183165.1 uncultured Bacilli bacterium
TTTAGTAGCCCAAATTCTAAAGTTGGTTGCTTTTTTTGAATTTACTCTATATCCAACTGCAATAATCATATCAAGGTTATATATCTTTACAGTTTTTTTAGAATTATCAACGTCGGTTTTTCCGACGGTATTATTTTTATCAAGTTCACCACTATTTAATATATTATTAATATGTTCTGTTATGTACTTCTTCCCACGCCAAACAATTCTGCAATTAAATTTTGAGTAAGCCATATGTCATTATTTATTAACATTACACTAACCTTAATATTATTGTTTGAATCTCTATATATTAAAAAATCATGATTAGTTATTTGTAAGTTTTTATTGTCTATTTATTATTCTCCTTTCTTTTAAATAATTATCTATAATTAATTTTTGATTAGTTATGCTATTTGATTCTTTTTCATTACTATATTCTTCTTTTGATAAACGAATATATGCTGCTACCTTATATGTCATCTTAATATTACAACTTTCTATAAAATTTCACAAAGAAGATTTTGTTCTTCTTTTTTTATTTCATTTTCAATTATCCATTTTATATCTTCTATCGATTTATCAATATTAAATATGCCATTACCTACTGGATAATAAACAGGATAAACTTTATATTCGTTTTTATTAATTTGTATTTTGTGACATTTTTTTCTATTTTCAGATACAGATATCTTTTTATTTAAAATAATAGAACTAACTTGGTTTCCAAAAGTAATAATTATTTTTGGTTTAATTATATTTATTTCTTTGAATAATAAATCAAGATATTTTTTCAACACTTCATCAGGCAATGGTCTTGCATCTATTTGTGTACATTTACCTAAATTAGTAATGAACAATTTATTTTTTTCAATTTCTTCGTAAACATAGTCGCAAAACTCATAATCCCATTCTTTTGGTTTCTTTTCTTGAATTTTGTTAAATGTTTCTTCACTTAATAAATCAACTTTATATAACAACTTCCATATGTTTTTAGTTCCTAACCATGGAGACTTTCTACCTTTCCAAGATTTATCACTGGCAATATTTTTTCCGGTAGGATTCATAAAAACAAAACATATATCAGGATTTTTTTCACATCCACCATTATATATAGAATCTAATTCCTTAGCACCATATTTAACTTGTAATTCATCATAATCTTTTCTTAAATCTTCTATCTTCAAAATATTCACCTTCTTATAAAAAAGTTTATTTAAGTAGTTCTTACCCTATTTTCCTTATAATTTTTGTTAATTTTTTATTAAAAATTGCAAAAAGAAATTTAATTAAAAGCCTTATAAAATAAGGGTTTTAAAGAGAGTTTATATAAGTCGTTCTTTACCAGTTAATATTTGTTTTATTTATATTTTCATTATTCATTATTTTCACCTACTTTATTTACTTTTCTATCAACGAATCAACATCACCAGGCAATAATACATTTATTCCTATCTTATCAAAGTTAATAATGTTTTCTTCAATATCATCTACAAATAATACTTCACTTAAATTACAATTATTAGCCTTGCTAATTATTTTTGCTGCATCTAAAATTTTAGTTTTCCATAATTTCTACGCATTACATTTTTAATACTTTTTAAGTAAAAATAATTTTAATCAAACACTTTGCTTATAACATTAAAAAAATTATAATTAATTATACCACATTTTTGTTTATTTAAGAAATACATTTAGTTAACCACAAAGCACACACTAAGATATAATAAAACAAAACAAGTATATTTACTCGCTTTGTCTATTTTTCATTTTTTTATTCTATCTTTTCAATTTAATCCTATCATAGAGTTTCATATAATTACTTTTTAAAATTCTTTTGAAGTATAAATTTTATTTGATATTAAATATGATCCTAGTAAGATAAGAACTACAAGTATAAATATATATAAATATACCCTATTGCCCAAGGAATCAATAAAATTAGTAATATAACTAAGTTTGACTATTTTGGGTAATATATATCCAATACCACCTATTCCCATAATAAAAGCAAAAACAATTATTCTACCGTTAATAGCCCCATATTTAATCATAAATGGATATAATAATGAAATACTTATGATAGCGCCTATCGATCCACCAATTAAGTCAGATATTATCATGGACTGAGTCATATTATTACTTCCTGTTTTTATCGTAAATATAGCTATTACCAGCATAATTATAAAAGTAATCAGTAATAAAATAATTGAAGATATATACTTTGCCTTAATTACATTTCTTCTACCATTAGGTAATGATATAGCATATGTATTCCAATTACTAACTTCATCATAACTAAAGGTTGATAAAAAAATCATAACTACCATAATAGGTAATATAAATAGTGCATTTTCTATATTTCCCTGTAAGCCCCAAAATATTGAAATTGCAACTACTATTAAAAATACTTTTAAGTTAGACTTTAATATTAAAAAGTCTTTTTTTATTAATCCAATCATTATTTTTCTCCTTTTATAATTAATAACATTAATTCATCTAGCGTTATATTCTCTATTACACATTCTTTATATTTTTTTATCATGGCACTTTTATTTGTTACTAACATCTCATAATTATATTTATTTTTTTTATAACGTATAATATCTGTTTTATCGATCTTGGAGAAATAATCAATATCACATTTCAAAATTCCATAACAATCCATAATATCATCTCGTGATTCATCTAACACTTTTTTACCATTATCTAAAAATATAATTTTATCAGCAATATTTTCTAAATCACTTGTAATATGAGTTGATAATAAAATAGTATGATCTTCTTGTTGAATAAAATTTAAAAATATGTCTAATATTTCATTTCTGACTATTGGATCTAATCCACTTGTAGGTTCATCTAATATTAAAAGTTTAGGATGATGAGTCAAAGCAGTTGCAATCTCAAGCTTTTTTTTATTTCCCTTTGACATAGTCTTAATATTTTTATCATTCGATAGTTTAAATTCATCTAAGTATTTATAAAAAAGCTCACTATCCCAATTCTCAAATATATTTGCCATCACATTATTTATATCATTTGCATTTAAAACTTCCGGGAAAAAAGTATTATCTAATACAACGCCTATATCTTTTTTGATTGATTGTTCGAAATTATAAAAGTCTTTATTAAATATTTTTATATTTCCTTGGTCTTTTTTTACAATTCCAAGCAAAAGCTTTATTAATGTAGTTTTACCAGCGCCATTTTCTCCTATTAATCCAACTATTGTACCTGATGGTATTTCAATATCGATTTTATCTAATTTAAAACCATTGTTATATTCCTTTGTCAATCCTCTTACCTCAATAGCGTTTTTCATTATTCATCACTCCCATATATATAATCAAAAATCGATAATATTTCTTCCTTACTAATATCATATTTTTTAGATATATCTACAATTTTACTTATATAAGATTCTATTTCTTTTTGATGTAGTTCTTTTGACAAAAAAACATTTTTAGGTGCTACAAAACTACCCTTACCTTGTCTTGTAATTATATATCCTTCATTTTCTAATTCGTCATATGCTTTTTTTACTGTCATAACACTTATTCTTAAATCTTGCGCTAAACTTCTTATTGATGGAATAACCTCATCCTCACACAGTTCTCCAGATATTATTTGATCTATTATACTATTTTTTATTTGTTCGAATATTGGAACATAGTTTTTATTACTTATTAGTATTTTCATAATTACATATCCCCTATCACTATATATAACATTGTATAACAGTACATAACAGTTGTCAATTATTAATAAAAAAATCTATTACTAACATAATAGATCTTTTTATAATATCTAACAATTAATTATAGTTTGTCAAAATTAATTTCAACCCTTTTTTTCACTACTTAAATATTTATTTGTCTCTTTGATTTTTTTAATAATTTTCTTTAAAATTTGTTTAATATTATTTATTTTTTTATTTAACTTTATAGCAATTTTGATTGGATGCATGTGAACAAATCTATTTTTCAACTCATTATTATAAATTTTCATAAGGTATTCATATTTTTCAACAGACGATTTTGATAATAATGTATTTTCTATTAGATTATAACTTATTTGTTCTTTTTTGTTAAAAGAATAGATATATTGTGTAACATCATTTGATGAATTGTTCAAAAATTTACTATATTTAAGGCTTTTTTGTGTATCCCTCTTAGTCCATTTGTGAACACAAGCTTTATCCCAGAAAATTCTTTTTTTTACCAATTTGGCAGGATTTCCAGCATATATTGTATTATTTTCTATAAGTTTGCCAGAAACAATAGAACCAGCACCAACAATACTGCCAGAATCAATTTGGCAACCTTTTAATATCATAACACTTTGACCAATCCATACATGATCCCCAATATAAACACTTTTAGAAAGATTAATTCTTTTTTTCCCTTCAACAGCATATATCAAATGTGGATCTGCTGTTCTAATCCATATATCAAACGAAAATAGGCAATGATTACCAATAAAAAAATTAGTTTCCTCAGATAAAATAACATTTAATATTCCATTAAAATAATTATTTTTTCCAATATATATTGTAGAATTATTACATAAACTAACCGACAACTTGTAATCATGATTGTTTTTTGAAAGAAAAACTATAGAGTTATCTCCATTAAATTCTATTTTTGAATTGCTTAAAACAACACTATCATCGCAAAAGAAAAAATTGTTTTTACCATTAAAAATTATTTTTGAGTTTTTTATCTTAGGCAATTTCCCTTTAAAATAATTGTCTTTCATATCTAATAATTGCTCATTAGCAGTAATAATTTCCATAATATACACCTCTCATTAATCATTTGTTCTAGTTACAGATTTAAAATTTTATTATAGTAGATTATATTTATAAAAGCCCTCACCACTTGCTTTTCCTAATTTACCACTATCAATATACTTTTTTAATAACTTAGTCATTTTTTTGAAGTTGTATGGTGCCAAAAAAGTTGGAATTTTTGCATATTGTTTCACAATTTCATATGCTGTTTTTAACCCTATTACATCTAATATTTGAAATGGTCCTTCTTTTGCACCAGTACCTAAAATCCAAGCTTTATCTATGCTTTTTGGATCTGAAATTTCATTTACCAATAAATCAAGTGCCGAAAACAAAAACGGTATTAGCATTGAATTTAATAAATATCCTGATTTTTCTTTCATAATTGGAAGTGGTATCATATTTATTTTTTTAGAGAATAATATGATTTTATCAAAACATTCATCACTGGTTTTCTCATGCCTCATAACTTCTACCATATTATTTTTCCATATTGAATTGGCAAAATGTAATGCTAAAAACATGTTTGGTCTTCCCGTATAGGGTGCAAGTTTACTAGGCAAAAATGTAGAAGAATTAGTAACAACTATGGTTTCTTGGGGTAATATTTTTGATATTTTCTTATACAATTCTTTTTTTGCATCAAAATCTTCTGTCATAGATTCAATTACTAAATCAGCTTCTTTTACTGACTTTTTTATATCAAGCTCTAACTTAATATTTTTATAAGCTTTTTCTACTTGCTTCAAACATTTTTCTTTATCAAAAGTTTCATAATTAGCTATTCCATTACACCAATCATCTAACAAGTTCTCATTACTCATAATTTCAATAGAGTCAATATAAGATTGTTTCACTTTTTCTAATTTAGTTTTTGTTCTATTAATACTTTCTCTACTTCTTAACCATATTGTTGTATCAAATCCACAATATGCAGTTTGAAATGCAATTTGTGTTCCTAAAACTCCACCACCTATTATAGTTATCTTTTTCATAACTCACCTTCCATTATAATCATTTTATTACATGAGCAGCGATTGTGCAACAACTACTAACTTAAACGTTATTTTTACATTTTCTGTGAACTTTTATTTTACTTTTACAATTCATACTAATTAAACCATTTCCATCTATGCCAAAAATCTAACTCACCTGCACTATTTACGCAAAGAACAAATGCTAAAATAAAAGTAATAACAAAACCTATTGAAGCTAAAACAGTAAGTCTTTTTAAAGTTTCCTTTTTTATCCAGAAACAACTAGTAAAATTAGTCTTTTGTTTATTTTTAATCTTATTAATACTTTGATTCAAAACTATATTAATATATATCAAAAGAGTTACAGTCCAAATGCTACACAATATAGATAAAACTGAAAGCATAATTAAAGATATAGCTATAAAGACACCACAAACATATGGCATAACTGGAATTAAATTGCCCACAGTTTTATTAAAAATCAAAAACATTGCCACGATTAAGCAAGTTAATCCAAACAATCATAATAATAAAGATAATGATCCTATAATTAAAATTGATAAATGTTTTAATACTTGATAAGAAATCGTTTTTATTGATTGCGTTAATGTATGATTATCATTTTTATTAGTATTGTTTACTTCCAAACTTTTACTCTCAATATTACCTCCTACCAATTCATCAAGACTTAGACCCAATATCTGAGATAATTTATTTGCTTGATTTAAATCAGGTGCTGTTTCTTCTAATTCCCATTTTGAAATTGTCTGTCTAGCAACTCCTATCCTTTCCGCTAATTGTTCCTGAGATAAGTGATTTTTCTTTCGAAAATCTTGTATTGTTTTTCCTAAATTCATAATATTATCCTTACTGCCTAATCATACAAATTCTAAAAATATTATTCTACCAATTTTAAAAGAAAACAGCGCCCGTTTACATAACATTTGATATATAAATACAATATATTATCATTTTTGTAATTTTAGTATACAACAAAAGACAGACTTTGTATATCTGTCCTTTTTCTAGAATTTTTTATATTTATTCATTATTCTTAAAGTATTTAAAATAGTAAGTAACGTTACACCTGTATCAGCAAACACAGCCATCCACATATTTGAAAGGCCAAAAACACTTAAAAGTAAAATAATTACTTTAACTGACATAGCAAAGATTAAATTTTCTTTTATAATACTTTTTGTATATTTTGAAATATCAATCGCTGATGGAATACGATCTAAATCATCACTCATTAAAACAACATCGCTTGCCTCAATCGCAGAGTCAGATCCAACTCCTCCCATTGAAATACCAATATCTGCTCTTTTTAACACTGGTGCATCATTAATTCCATCACCAACAAATGTAGTGATTTTATTGCTCTTACTAACTAGTTCAAAGTTTTCGAATTTATCTTGTGGTAACATTTCATATTTGATATTATCAATATTTAGCTTTTTACCAATTTCTAATGCCACCTCTTTTTTATCGCCAGTAAACATATATGTTTTAATTCCATATGATTTTAATGCTGATATAACTTCTTTTGCATGAGGTTTTATTCCATCATCTATAAATATAGATGCAATATGGTCACCATTAATATTTAAGTGAAGAGTTGCTTCATGGTGACAATTGCATAACTTGCTACTACCTATATAAATTTTATCCTTATTCAAACTGAATGAAATTCCTTTACCAGTGATTTCTTTAAAATCTTTAACATCACTATTATCGACAACATTATTTTTAAGTTTTAATATAGATTTTGCAATTGGATGATTAGAAAAAGATTCTCCTTTTCTTAGTATCTCAATAACTTCATCTCTAGAATATTTATGTTTTTTACCATCACTTGTTATTTCTATTTTAGAAACAGTAAATGCTCCATTAGTAAGTGTTCCTGTTTTATCAAAAATAATACTGCTAGTGCTACTCAAATTATCTAAATAATTGCTTCCTTTTATTAATATTCCCTTTTTACTTGCTACTCCTATTCCAGTAAAATAAGAAAGTGGTATGGATATAGCAATAGCACAAGGGCAAGAAATAACCAAAAATGTTAAGGCTCTATAAATACTATCTTTGAAAGAAACATTAAAAACTAGCGGCAATAAAATTATAATTAAAAGAGCTAAGACTATAATTATTGGAGTATAAACCTTACTTATTCTTGAAACCGTGGTTTCTGTTTTTGTTTTCTTATCTGTTGCACTTTCTAATAAATTAAGTATTTTGGAAACAGTTGAATTTTCAAACAATGAAGTTGTTTTAATTTCAATAACATCTTCAACATTTATACTTCCTGACAATACAGTTGAATTTTCCTCAATTTCATAGAGATCGCTTTCTCCTGTTAATGCTGATTGATCAAGTTTACTTTTACCTTTAATAACAACTCCATCAACCGGAATCTTTTCGCCCTTCTTAACAACTAATATATCACCTATTTTAACATCCTCAACTGCTATTCTAGAAATTGTTCCTTTATTCTTTTTATTTGCAAAAGGTTCCTTAATATCTAATAAATCTTTAATTGACTTTCTTGAATTGTTAATTGCTTTTTCTTCTAATATTTTACCAATTGTATATAAAGCTACTACCATCATTCCTTCTAAAACTTCTCCAATTAATAAAGCTCCTATACAAGATATGGTAATTAAAGCATTTTCGTTAATCCCATTACCTTTAATAAGCAATTTAACAGCATTAATTATTATTCTATAAAGAAGCATAGAATATGAAATTATATAAAATAATATTTTCAAAAATTTAGGAAGAACTAAGAAATAGCCACAGCATCCAATAATTAATGCAATAATTAAAACACTTAAATGAAACTCCTTTTTTTCATTTACTTCCTCATTTTCAGTTATATAAGCATCCGGTTCTACTTTTTTAATAATACTATTCAACTCTTCTATAGAGTAATTTTTATCTGATTCATAAACAACCTTACACGTACTAAAATTTACAGATGCATTTTTAAAATTTTCATTTTTATTCAAAGCTTCTTCTATTTCTCTTGCACAATTAGCGCAATCCAAATTATTGATATTATATTTATATTTAGTCATTTTCTTCTCCTTTCAATTTATGATCTATATGTTCTACTCCTATTTCATACAATTTTTTTATATGCTCATCATCAAGAGTATAATACACTTCTTTTCCTGCTTTCCTATATTTTACTATACCCGCACTCCTTAATACTGCAAGTTGATGAGAAACAGATGATTTTGTCATATTCAAAACATTCGCTATATCACAAACACACATTTCGTGATTGTCTAAACTCCAAAGAATTTTAATTCTAGTTAAATCACCTAATATCTTAAATAATTCAGATAACCTTTCTAATTCCATAATATCAGGCTTATTTTGAAGTGCAATATTAACTGATTCCTGGTGTATTATATTACAATCACATGTTAATTCCTTTTTCTCCATAAATTTCTCTCCTTTAGTTGAACCATTATTCAATCAACATAATTATAGTTGAATACTTATTCAATTGTCAAGGCATAAAAAAACAAAATTTTATAAAGTCATTCTGTTTTATCTTTCCCATATACTTAGTATTTATACAAATGATTATTTAATATTTTTAGTTTTATATTTTATTTGCCAGATAGCTATAATATTTGCAACAATACACATAAAGTCAAAACCTACAGATAAAAATGCTTTAATAGAAAAATCATAAACAATCCATAACGACGTACTAGTAATTAATAGCCATTTAAATTTTACAACATTTTTAACATTCATAAATAAAATATATAAAATATTACTTATTAAAGGCAATAATCCAATTATTCCTAGATTATTAAAATAAAGTGATAAAACAACTGATAAAACAATCAAAGTTACTTTTGATATAATGTTTAGTTTTCCTTTATAACATAAAATATTCCTGATACTACTAATAATATTAATAATAGTCCCTGTTATACCACCAAGCACTAAATCACTTAGTGCAAAAAGAATGATTTGAATTGTTTGAATAATTAATATTTTATTTTTATTCTTTACATATCCTGAATACACCATTAAAACAGATGCTATTAAGGCTATGATATTTCCAATTAAAATTTTCATAAAGTCACCTTATCTTTTGATTGATGTTATCACTAGATACTCCTTTACCGGTATTTGGATACAATCCACTATATATTTTATCAAAAGTAAATATTGATAATAGAACAACACACAAACTATAAACCATTGTCTTATTTATTCTTTTATAAAAATTATCCAAAAGTGGTGCTAGTAAATAGACAACAGCCATTCCTCCAAGTCCAAATACTAAAAGTCCCTCAGCACAAACTCTACCCTTTATATTTAGAAAATAACCAGTATAGTCCCACCAACTACTATTAAAAGTAGTTTCTAGGTATAATGCTGTAAAATATTCCACTGTACCACAAAGAATTATGATTAGAAAAAACTCTAATGATGGTTTAGTACGAAATTTCTTTAAAAGAATTAAAATCAATAATGCCCCACTTCCATAAATTGGTAGCCAAGGTCCATAAAAAACACCTCTATTAACAAACTTACCATCTGAAACTAAATGAAGTAAAACTTCCCAAAGCCACCCTATTGTAGAAAAAGTAAAAAACATTAAAATAAGACTAGTAATATTATAACTTTTTATATAATCAGCAACATCTATGTGTTTCCTTTTCTTCTTTTCAGGTAAAGGATAAAGTCTTGTTGGATATGATTTCCCACTAATAGTATCACTATAATATTTATCATTATATATAGATATTAATCTATCTTCATACTTTTTAGAAGCAGCCTCATCATATAAATTAATGCCCAAATAATTGTATAAAAATCCTCTAAATCCTTTAGGTTTATCTAAAGCTTTATCACACGATGGTTCATAAACATCTTTATATGTTTCTTCTAATAATTTATGTGGTGCTTTTTCAAATAAATATTTGTCAAATAAATATTGATAATCTTTACCTTTATTTGATATATACAAGCTTCTAATATTTGCATAATATTCAGAATAAGTAATTAGTTCATATCCATTAGAAAAAATAATTTCTGAAATACCTAATGATACTAGCCCTAATAACTTATAGCCAATAAAAGATAAGTCTAATAAAAAGCACTCCATTTTATGGTTATACATCATTCTTTTTGACAAGTTTAATGCTTGTTTATGTGATATATCTGGATTTTCTGCAACTATATATGGTACACAAAAATATTCATATTTTTTAATAAATGCTCCAACTATTGTGAACATCCATAAAAAATATTTTATACTACAAACAAGCATCGTTAAAGATGCTTTAAACCATTTTTTTATCTTTAATAAAAATTTGAACCTACTTGCTGGAACTTTCTCATATACCCTAGATTCTAAAATTATTCTTCTTGAAATTACTCTATAAACATTTTTAATAAATGCCCAAAATATAATCGTTAATATAAATCCTAAGACAGTTAATAAAATATTGGCAATTTTTTCTGAACCAATAATAGAACTTATTGATTGTGTTAGATAATTAAACAAAGTTTTAGAAGTAAACATGTTAATTACACTGGCTAGTACTCCTTTATTACCGATATTTATTCCAACATTACTGCGACTAACAAATGCTATAGATCCTGTAAACTCAACACCTATAAAAGCTGATATTAAACAGGTAAATATTATAAGCAGATAATGCTTAAATAAAATTTTTTTTGATTTTTGCTTGATTTTTTTAAATCTATTCATATTACCACCGTACTTCTAAAAAGTTGTTACTTTAACTATTAAAATTATATCAAAAATAGAGCTAGCAATCCAGCTCTATTTTATTGCATATATTTATGGTTCGATGTAAGTAACTACTATATGTGCTCCATACCAATTCAAATTATGATTACCTGTTGTTCCTCTCTTAGCATGATATTTTAATCCTTCATTTATTTGTGCTACAGTAGGTAAATCCGATAAAGAACAAGTTGTTATTTTTTGTGTGTTACCTACCTTGATCCTTTCAGGATTATTATCTATTTTACTTGAATCTGTAGTATATGAGAATTTTGCATTATCTTTATTATCAGTTATCGTTATATATACTCCACTCCTATCAGTAAAAAGTGCACTGTTGTAACAAATATTAGCATAAGTAGTAACCGATGTTATTTGTGATTCTGGATCCAAATCTTTTTCTGGTTTAAATATCCAAGTAAATGTAAATTCTCCTGATTCCTTACAATATGCATATTGCTTTGTTCCAGTATCTTTTTCAGCTCTTCTAAGAGCCATACTTGCATCTCTTACTCCATCTGTATATTCAATATCAGTTGGAACTATTTCAAGGGTTTTTTCTTCATTTTTAGTCATTTCTAAATTTGTTGTTAAGTTATTAGTATCAATAGTTATATCATCCGATAAAGTTTTATAATATTTTTTATTTACTTCATATGTAACAATAGTGCCTGGTAAAACTTTAAATTGAATTGTTCCCTTAGCAACACCAACTAATTTATCTCCAACTCTTACAGATATTTGAGCATCATCATAATTAACATTGATAGTATGACTATACATTAATGGTTTTACTTCAATTGTAATAGTTTCTTTGTCATTATATGTTCCTTTAGCGGTTATTACTACCGTTCCTACTTGTTTTGGTGTTATAAGACCACTTTCATCGATTGTTGCGATATTATTATCACTACTACTCCAAGAAATAACTGACTCTGGTTTCGTTGATACAGCAGATAATTGTAATGTGCTTCCTATTTCAACTTCATTACTTTCACTTGATATAGTTATTTTTTCATCATAGGTGCTTGTAAAGTAGCCTTTAATATTTAAAACTCCATCCATCCATGCATACTTTTTACCATATATTTCATCGTTTGATGCACCAGATGCAGAAACACTAGATATTGATGTTCCTTCTCGTCCTACTAATTTATCACATCCATTAAACATGTAAATACCATTACCCTTTTGATATATCGCATTTGAATCAATTACAAATTGTTCACTAGTAAATATAGTAGTTAAATTAGTACAATTAGTAAACATTCCAGCAAAATTTTCAACTTTAGATGTATCAAAGTTTTTTAATGAAAGATTAATTATTTTAGATACATTATTAAACATATCTTCCATAGTTGTAACATTATAAGTATCAAAATTTTGTATATCAAGTGATACAAGATTTTGACAATTACTAAACATTCCACTCATATCTGTTACTTTAGCAGTATTAAAGTTACTGACATCTATTCTAATTAAACTCTTACAATCTTTAAACATATTTTTCATCGAAACAACATTTGAAGTATTAAAATTTTGTATATTTAAAGTAGTCAAACTTCTACAATTATCAAACATTCCTTGCATATCTGTAACATTTGTTGTATTAAAGTTTGAAACATTAAGAGAAGTTAGTTTACTACAATTTTTGAATATATTTTTCATGTTTGTTACATTTGATGTTTCAAATTTATCCAAATCAAGTGTAGTTATATTATTACATCCCATAAACATTTCTTGCATATTAGTAACATGTGAGGTATCTATATTACCAAATTCAATGGATGTTAAGCTATCAGTTTGAAAGTTAGAATTTTCTTCTTTTCCAAACATCTTAGCCATGTTGTTAACATTTGAAGTATCAAACTTTGATATATTTAATGTTTTGATGGAATAACAATTCCAAAACATTGACTGCATATTGGTAACACGTGAAGTATCAAGACCAGAAACATCAATTGCTTTTAACTTATAGCAATTAGCAAACATATCACTCATATCAGTAACATTCATTGTATTAAAGTTAGTGATATCAAGAGTTTCTAGACTATTATCGTCTTTAAACATTCCTTGCATACTTACTACGTTTGATGTATCAAAATTTTCAAATTTTATTGATTTAAGCAACGAAGCATCACTATAATTAAACATATTAGCTGAATCTTTATTAGCATATATCTTTCCATCATTTTCTGATAATATATATGCTGTTTTATCAACACCTTCACCAACTATATAAATTTTGGCAACGCCTGTACTATTTGATGCAGATATAATATTACCAACTACATTAGCAATTTTCTCTTTATACTTTGACTTATTACCAAAAACAATATTTTTTATTTCCTTATTACTTATAAATTCATTTATCTCATGACCTGATTTTAATATAATATCACTAGGAACTATTTTTAGTTCAAACGAATTTTTATTATTTTTATCTTGATCTAAATTAATTACATATTTAGCAAAAGTGACAACATTAGCCGATAAAAAGACTAGCAATACAGCAATAAAAAATACTAATTTATTTTTCTTAACTCTAAATTTATTCATAGTTCACCTCAATTAACTTGACTAAATTCAACTGATATATATATATTAGCCTCTGTTTTTTCAATATAAGCTTTATCCTTAGAAAACTCTAGTTTTAATGTTTCAACTAGTGATGTTTTAGGATTAATCTTCACCTTAAAACTAGTTATAGAATCATTTATTAAAGTTTTATCTTCTATCTTTGATTCATCACTATTATATAAATTAAAATCAAATGATTTAGGCATAGAAATTATATTTCCTGTTTTATCTTTTAGAGCAATTTTAACATCAGCAATAACAGAAACTTCGGAATTATTATTTAATGTTATTTTTTTACTTGGTAATGTTATTTCTATATCGTTACAATTTATACTAAAACTAGAAGTATCATAAAGTTCATAACTAGCATCAAATTTAGCAACTGTTGCTGTACTTGTCCCATAAGTTTTTTCAGTATATCTAGCATTAAGTGCTGATGTAGTTAATACTAATAAAAGTAATAGATATGTAAAAATATAAATAATTTTTCTACTTTTTTTATTATTTTGAAGCATTATGAATCACCTCACTCTTTTTATTATAATTATAAATAAATAGGTATGTAATAAACGTCATTACTACTGAAAATACAATTGGCTTTTTCATAAAATTAAGAATCACCCCAAAGTATCTCAGTCTCATAACATATTTTCCAACAACTTGATTTTCCGTAATAGTATCATCGTTTATATTATTAGCATCACCTTTAGTTGTTAACTTATCTCCATCTATATCTACAACTCTATGAATTACTAGCATATTACTATTTTTATCATTATAAGTTATAATATCACCAACTTTTAAATGGTTTGACTTAGTAATCAAAACAATATCATTAGCATTTAAAGTTGGTCTCATACTATCAGTTAATACAACTGCAAACTTAAATAAAAATACTTTTCCATTTGATGAATACATTGCTATAGATGATAATACATAAATAGATGCCATTAAAATAAATATTAAACATATCAATTTTTTTAATATTTTTAACATTGATTTGCTCCAATATTTATAGTTAATGCATAATTAGCATTTTCTGCTTGACCTATTTCTGTATCATTATCACTATCAATCCATTTCCAATTTAAAGTGTATACGATAGTTTTTTTAGCTTTCAATTTTACATTTTTAACTACTATTTCAGATGCACTTTTATAAACATTATCATTCCCAATAACATAACTATCTTCTTGTTTTAAATTATATTTCATATTAATATTAAGAGGATTTACCTCTAGCAAATTAAAATCTATATTTATATCAAAATCATTACTGTTTTTAATTGCAAATTTATAACTATTTGATGAACCAGGAGCAATTTTTGACTCAAAGTTATATAATGGATTACTAAATATTCTTACTCTGCCACTATTCCACATAGAATAATTATCACTTACAATTAAATCAGTCTTATTACTGTTATTATTGTTTGAATTATTATTACTATTACCATTATTATTGTTGTTGTTACCATTACTATTTGAATTATTATTTCCATTATTATTGTTGTTTGAGTTGTTATTATTTGAATTATTATCTGATTTATCTGTATTATTATTATCTTTATTATCGTTTTTGTTATCATCTGGCTTTGGTTTTACATTTTTATCATCAATATCAAATACATCCATATTACCAGAGGGATTTAAACTACTACTATTATCTATACTATTAATTTTATTAACTATAAAATATAGCATCAGCACAATTAAAATTATTATGACAAAAATTATAATTGCCTTAGTCTTTTTTTTCATTTTTATCCTCCTCTTTTAATTTGATTAATTAATTTGAGTAAATATAATGCCTACTTGAGCTGTGACTGTTGGTGATACATCACTCATACCCAAAGAAGTATCTTTTGTATCATCTGATTCAAATGGCCATCTCCAATAAATAGTAATATCTTCAGATGTTTTTGATTGAGATGAACTGTTGTAATCCAATTCTACTTCTTTCGTAAGTTTATCAGCTTGCACCCAGTTTTCTCCATCTAATGAATACTCAATCGGGATGTTACTTTCATTAGTTTCACTTAAAATCAATTTTGCTAGAACCCTAACTTCTGAATCATTTTTTAGAGTTGTAGAAAATTTTCCACCTGTTCCTGGTGCAATTCTATTTGGTGATACATCACTCTCATTTGTGATTGTATCTTCTTCCTTTATATTATCAAATAAATTAATGTTTGCTATTTGTTCATTATCAAAACCAGTTGCACTAACAGAGAATTTAGCAACTGATGCAATATCTCCTCCAGTGATAGACTTACTATACCTAGCATATGCCCCCGCAATAAAATAACTTCCTACTGCAACTACTAATAAAAGTACAAGTACACCTATTTTTTGTTTGTTTTTCATTCCACTTTCTCCTTACTTCCTATACCACATATATAAATTGCTATTCCACCACTTATACTAATTAATGAAATAAGCATAATCAACGTTGTTTTTTCTTTCATAAACAATATCAGTTTACCAATATTTGATATCTTAAAATCATATATTCCTTCTATATCACTAAGATTTATTTTTAAATACTTAGTATCACTGAGTTTTACAACAATTTTTTGAATATTATTTTCATATATAATTTTATCTATTTTGTAAGTTACTATATTTTCAGATTTATCCTTAATCACAGCTATATCATTTGATTTTACTTCATTACTATTTACTTTTTTTACAAAAGCCAAATCCCCATATGAAAGTTCTGAAGTTGCATCACCGGACAAGACAACATATGGTTGATAGCCAAAAATAGTAACATTATTATTAGACATTATTTTTATAATAATTATTCCAAGAGCTATCACAATTACAAGTAAAATACACATAATTATATTAGTAATTATTCTGCCAATAGAAACTGCTTTTTTTGATTCTTCTTCCATATTCTAACCTCTCATTATCATATATTATGATACAATGTTTTTATATAAATTTCAATATTTTAGCTTATCAAAGTGTTAACTCCATGTAAAAAACTGTACTATCTTTACAGTACAGTTTTAACAATTAAATATTCCATTTTTCTCCATCTAATAATACTTTATATTTCAAGCCTAATTTATTAGCAAAAGACTTAATCGCATTAAAAACCTTTTTAGTAAAATAATATTCATTAAGTTCCTTCAAATCAATACGATTATCACTCAAAAAGGAAATTGTTAATATGCCATCTTTTATTAATATATCTATATCTTCTATGTGTGCATATTGTCTATTACCTGGAATCGTTAAACCAAATGATGAAATTCTATCTTTTTTGATATCTAGTTTATCAGCCAAAATTAAAGCCAAAGCAATTTCATTGTTTGTATCGAAGCCATCACTATGTATTCTTATAGCTTCTAATACCAAATCCATTCCCTCAAATTTAATGTCGTTAGTAAAAAAATAGTCTTTAGCATACACATAACTTCTGTATGCATGATTTTCTTTACCAGTTACAGCACCTGTGTCATGTAAAACACAAGCAAGTAGTGCCTTATATATGTAATCCTCATCAAAATTTAACTCTTTTTATGTTTTACTTGTTGTGAAATGCCCAGCCATCATTATTTTCTTCAAAAGTTTCTATTTCTTTATATATATTTATGGTATTCTGATCATCTTTAATTCTATTATATATCTCTTTAATACTAGAATCCATTTATTAATAAACCTCACATATTTTTTCTATTTCTTCTTTTGTAATACTTCCCTGCCTTAAAATCCTTACTTTATTATTTTCAACCTTTATAACAGTTGATGCAATTCCCATTTTACTTTTACCGTTATCAAGGTAATAATCAACATCATCACCAAATTGATTAATAGCTTCTTCTATACTTAATGATGATGCTTCATCAGATATATTTGCACTAGTTGTTGCTATAGGAATACCAGCTTTTTTAATTAGATTTAGTGCAATGTTGTCATCTGGCATTCTCACTCCAACTGTAGGATTGTTAGCAGTTAATATATCAGGAACACATTTTTGTTTATTTAAAACAATAGTTAATGGGCCTGGAAAAAACCACTCAATTAATTTCCATTCTAAATCTGAAACATTAAGGGCAATGGTTTTAATCATATTAATATCTGATACTAATAAGCTCACTGGCTTATTTAAAGAACGCTTTTTAACATCAAATAGTTTTTTTACAGCATAACTATTAAGTCCATTTGTTCCTAATCCATAAACTGTTTCGGTTGGAAAAACCACTATAAATCCTTCTTGCATTTTTTTCGCAGTTAAATTCAAATCTCTGTCAATATCATTACTATCATATAACTTTATTAGCTTTTTCATATTTATCTCCGAAATTATATATTTTAACTAGATTTTTTAGCATTAGACTTTTTAGTAGAATCGTATTTTTTATACTTTATTTTGTATAGAAGCCAATCTTTATGTTTCTTTTTTAATTTATTATATTTCTCAAGCTCCAAATTTATTTGATTGTCATTTGATCTATCTGGAAGATTATAATTTTTAACTAGATACTGAGTAATATATGAAGTTATTTTTTCAGCTCCTAATATGTTAAAATGCATTCCTCCATCTTCTGTATCTTCTAACCAATTGATTCCAACTGATTCATTATTTAAATCCAGATATTCAACTTTTCTCTCTAATAAATAATTCTTCAAATATTCATTTTTTTCATAATTCCAAGCTCTTGTATCAGGTACTCCAACAACAATCAATTTAATATTATTGTTTTTACATAATTCTATAAACAAATCTAAATATTTAACGGTATAATCCTTCATTTTTACTGTTTCGCCATTAGGTGTCATGTATTTAAATCCATTATAATTTGGACTAACTCTACTAGAAACCACAAACCCTCTGGTTGGAGACGTTTGGGCTGCAAATGTGTTTTTTATTTCTTTACTGTTTATTTTATTATACCTATCATGATATCTAAATATCGGAAAAACATATGATAACTTATCAAAAGTTTCGTTTTCATAAACATCAGCATTTATCATATTCCATTTTGCCTTGCCAAATCGCATATAGTCAAATGATTTCCTACGCTCTGGTTCTATTTCTTTTTCATCATAAAACAAAGTAAGAGGATCTATCATTACTATTTTAGGTTTTTGATATTTTAATACATCTTGTAGCAAGTAATAGAATGTATAGATTCTAGCAGAAGAGACACTGTAGTTGTATGATACAATTCCAGATTTTTCATATACTTCCATTGGTGAAATACTCTTATATATACTAGAATCTCCTAGAAAAAGTAGATCAATACTATTTTTTGGAAGCGAATAAAATCCACTAATTGTATCTGTTTGACCTTGCCCTTTACCACTACGCCATTTTGGTGTAAATATTTTCGAACTAGTGTTAAGAAGGAAGATTAAAATACCTAAAAATGTTAAAAACTTAATTATATTCTTTAATGTTTTCATCTTAAAAGCCTCCATATATAAAGCTTTGTGCTGAATAGCCGGGTCCATATACACCAAATATTATTATTGCAAATATCAATATATAGTATATAATCCATCTAAAAACCAAATTTTGGCAATTTAGTGATTTTCTAACATCAATATTAAATTCTTGCAAAATGCTAACAACAAGTAACACAAACACTCCAACAAACAATATAATAAAATCCATTTGTTTAAGCCCTAGTTTCAATAAATTAACACTTGCTTTGTTATTGATCATTATGATCATTTGGTTAATGTCACTTACTCTAAATAAAAACATACCAAAACAAACAATAATTGTTGTTCTTAATGCTTGAAATAATTTATAGCTCCAAACCTTAGTATTTATTTTAAATAAAGAGATAACAGCATTTAATACTGGTGCAAACAAAATACCAAGCATCATTAAAACATAATAATACATTCCATATAAAACATACTTCCAACTAGCACCATGCCATAAACCGTTAGCAAACCAAACAAATAGTAATGGAAAAGCTGTAATTATAAATTTAGAGAAATGTTTCAATTTCCATTTTCTAAGTTTTGAGTTTAATTTCATATTCACTTTAGAAAGAGAAATTGGAAAAAATATGTAATTTTTTAACCAAGCACCAAGCGTAATATGCCATCTTCTCCAAAATTCTTGGATACTCTTAGAAAAGAATGGCCTTTTAAAGTTTTCTTCTAAATCTATTCCAAAAATTTCTGATGTTCCTCTAACAACATCAATAGACCCAGAAAAATCAGCATATAACTGTATAGTATACAAAATTATAGCAACAACTAATGCTGAACCACCATAATTTTTTTGGAAAACACTTTCTACAAAAATTCCTGCCCTATCTGCAATAACCAATTTTTTGAAAAATCCCCAAAAAATTAAAACCCATGCAGAAACAAATCTATCATAATTGAACTTTTCTTGATTAAATAAAGTCTTTGATAATTTTCCATAGTTAGAAATAGGTCCTTCAACTATAGTAGGAAAATAAATAAGATAAAGTAAAACTTTGAAGTAATTTTTCTCAGATGGATATTTTTTTCTATAAACATCAGTAACATAGCTTATTGCCTCTAACGTATAATAAGATATTCCAATTGGCAATATAAATTTATGATATGGTATTTTAAAGCCTATAACTTTAAATATTGGATTAATTAAAGATGCAAAAAAGTTGTTATATTTAAGGACTGCTAAAAATCCTAAGTTTACTAAAACACTAATAACTAATATTAACTTTTTCTTTTTTTCATACTTATTCATTAATCTAGCTGACAAATAAATAACAATAGAAGACAGAATAATAAATATTATATATTGTTTACTAATTAAAAAATAAAAATATATGCTACCTATTAGTAAGATGAAATATCTGTACTTTTTAGGAAATAAATAATAGATTAAAGCTAATACGATAATAAAAATTAAAAAATTAATTGATACGTAACTCATAATATACCTCACATACATCTTTTACAACTGAACATATAATAACATAAAAGTATACAAAAAGGAAGCTTTTTATACTTCCTTTTCGTAAATTACATATCATAAATATTTTTATTTCCAAATCTTGTAAATGGAAATATAGTATATTTTGCCTTACCAACGATTGAATTTCTAGAAACCAATCCTATTATACGACTATCTTTTGAATTTTCTCTATTATCCCCTAAGACAAAGTAACTATCATCAGGTATTGCCTCATATAATGAGAAATCATCTGTAACAGTTCCTGTTGCTAAATATGGTTCGTTTTGTTCTTCTCCATTTATATATAATTTGTTATTAATAACCTCTATAGTATCTCCTGGCATGCCTAAAACTCTTTTGATAATTAGTTCATTATCATATTTAATTACTACTATATCAAATCTATCAATATCACTAAAACGATATGATATTTTGTCTAATAGCATAATATCTCCATCCATTAGTGTATCTTTCATTGATGGACCAACTACTCTAATAGGTGTTACGATAAACTTTTTAATAAGTAATACCACTATAACTATTATTATATATGGTAAAATTTGCTTTAGTACCCTCATATTCCTAATAAAAAAATAAGGCTATTGGCCTTATTCTTGTCCTCTTTCTTTAATTCTGTATTGACCAACTATATTTCTTAAGAAATTTAACTTAGCACGTCTTACTTTACCCTTCTTAACAACTGTGATGTTAGCAATACTTGGTGAATGAACAGGGAAAATTCTTTCTACTCCAACACCATAAGATACTTTTCTTACAGTGAAAGTTTCTGAAATTCCGCCACCTTTACGAGCGATTACTGTTCCTTCAAAAGCTTGAATTCTTTCTCTTTTTCCTTCGACGATTTTAACGTCAACCCTAACTGTATCTCCTACTCTAAACTCAGGAACATTAGGATTCATTTGTTTTTTTGTAATTTTGTCAATTACGTTTGCCATGATATCTCTCCTTCTTTATTAAATAATCATAAAATATAAACATTTCAGCGGATTAAGTTTTTCAACCAATTAATCTTAACACAATTATTAACTATTTGCAAGTCTTTTTACACTAGGATAATTATTTATATTCTCTAATTTTTTCCCTTGAGCATTAGATTTTAAATTTGATTTTAATTTTATTACTCTTGAATCAGATATTTTATATGTGTAACTATCAACAGTTACTTCTTTGATTGAAGATAATGTATTTTCAAAATACTCTCTTCTTTTACTTGGCAATTTTTCTTTAGCACTCTTAGCTTCTTGTAGATTTCTAATATTTAATATTAGTTTACCAATTGATGAATCCTTTTTTACTACAATAGCAATAGGAGTCTTATCTTTATCTTCAGCATTAATAACTAAACTTTCATTGGAATAATCCATATTACTCCAATTTTCATTACTAGGAACTTTAATTTGAGTTAAAATTTCTTTAGAATCCATATCTAGCCCTAATGTTGCAGCAGTTTTAGATTTAACTGCCATTAATGCATATTTTATTAATGTATCATATTCTTGTTCTAATTGATTATCAGCAAAATCTTTATAAGACTTTACTTTCATAATCATTTGATATTGTTCGATTCCTTCATCATCTAGCTTTGGTGTTTTCTTAATGTTACCTAGTTCAGCTAAATTTTTTAAATCTTTTACTAATCCATCTAAATCTTCATATTTTGTTACTTTTTCATACTGTACATTCTTAATTTCTTTTAAATTAAAACGATCTAAATTTAATTCTTCTACAGTCGAAGAAACATCTAAAAGTTTTTCAATCTTTTCAAGTTCCTCTATAGAATATCCTGATTTTTCATCTTCTAAAATATCGTCTATATAATTATCACTTTCAAAATTATCAATTACTGTTCCAATACTAGTGTTATTGAAAATTTCAGTATATTTCTTATCTCTTCTTTTTAAAGTAAATCCTACACCAGCTGTAGTTGATGTTAACAATATAGTAGTAGCAACAAGCCAAGCTAATCCTCTTTTACTTTTCTTGGCATTCTCAAAATTCACACTAATCACTTTATCGTTCTCAGTTTCAATATCTTTTTTCATTTTATTATCCCCCTCTTTGTACTGCGTATTATACCACAAATTTTTAATTTTAGCAAGTTTTTCTTATAATGCTATTACTTTAAGCTTTCTGATATTCTTAAAAGTTCATTATATTTGGCTATTCTCTCTCCTCTGGACATAGATCCCATTTTAACAAATTTTATATCTAATCCAACTGCCAAATGTGGTAATATGACATCTTCTGTTTCACCACTTCTATGAGATAAAATGGGAATATAATTGTTTTTAACAGCTAATGATATAACATTTAAAACCTCAGTAAATGTACCTATTTAATTTGCCTTTATAATAATAGCATTGCACATTTTCTTATTAATTCCGTCTAATAAATAATCTTTATTAGCAACAAACAAATCGTCTCCTACTATTTCTACTGTTTTTATCTCTGGAGCATATTCTCCTTCATGAACTCTTGAAAGCTCAAGTTATTAGAAGCGTGAAATTTCCATTTAAAACATTTACCATTATTTTTGGAATGTTATTATTGATAAACCTCCAATTTGTTCAATTTGCTACTTGCTTTTAAACATGCCATCGAAACAGCTAACATAGCATTGGCACCAAGCTTTGATTTATTTTTGGTATTATCATATTTTATCATAATATTATCTATTTTCTCTTGCTCTTCTACATCTATTCCTACAAGTAATTTATTAATAATTTTATTAATGTTATAAATAACTTTTTCTACACCCAAACCTAAGTAGTTAGATTCACCATCACGTAATTCAACAGCTTCTTTATAGCCTTTTGATGCTCCACTTGGAACACTTGCTCTTCCTAAAATATTATTTTCTAATATTACATCTGCCTCTACTGTTGGATTACCCCTAGAATCTAATATCGGTCTTGCCTTAATTTTTTTAATTTTCATAATATTAAATCACCCTTTAATATTATCTGCTTTTTCCTTCTTTATTATAAATTTCTTCTTTATTTAAAAACAAATATTTTAATCTTAATCTTAATTCATCCTCTAATATAGCTATTTTCTTTTCTAATAATTCAAATTTTTCATCAGCTATATATTTTCGATATTTATTGCATAGCTCATTTCTAAATTTTTCGGCTTCATTTAATGCAAGTTCTAATCCATCACCATTTTCATCATCAGCTTCACAAACTATAGACATCATATTAATAAGATAATTAAATTTTCTTTTAACTTTTTTATCTACCATTTTTTCGATTAACGATGGATTTATTAAGATCATACGATCAACATTAATAGCATCTTCAAATTTAACACTATTTTTAGGCTTTATATTATATCCTTTTACTTTATCGTATTCAAAATACTTTATTTCTTTAGTATCTTTATTTTTTACTACTAAAAACTTTTGTTCTCTACCCATTGTTAATCACCTCTTTATCTAAAAGATCCGGTCTTCTTTCTTTAGTCCTTTTTATTTGTTCATCAAGTCTATATTTTTCTATTTCCTTATGATTTCCATTTAACAACACATCTGGAACCTTCATTCCTCTAAAATCTCGTGGTTTAGTATAAGTTGGATAATCAAGAAGATTATTATTAAATGAATCAAACTGATGTGAATCCTTTTCTATTACTCCATCAATTAATCTAGTAATAGAGTCAACAATTACCATACTTGGAATCTCTCCACCTGTCAAGACATAATCCCCAATACTAATTTCCATATCAGCAAGGGTTCTTATTCGTTCATCAAAGCCTTCATAATGACCACATATCAAAATAATGTGATCAAACTTTGCCAGTTTATAAGCAAGTGGTTGATTATAAGTTTTACCATCTGGCGTTAATAAAATGACATATGTATTTTCCTTTTTTAAACTCTCCACTGCATCAAATATAGGTTGAGGAGTAAGCACCATACCGCATCCACCACCATAAGGAGTATCATCTACTTTATTATGAGGGTCTTTACTATAATTGCGAAAATTAATAACGTTAATATCTACTAATCCTTGATTTCTTGCCCTTTTAATTATCGATTCATTCAAAAAGCCATCAAACATATTAGGAAAAAGTGTTAATATATCTATCCTAGTCATTAAATATATCCCCCTTAAATGAAATCATTTTATTAGAAATATCTATTTTTTCTATAAAATCCTTATGATATGGAATTAATGTTTTTTTAGTTCCTTTATTTATAATTTCAAATACTTTATAATTTTTTCCTGTCACATATATATCATTAACAACACCAAAAAACTCTTCATTATGATAAGCATTTAATCCAATTAAATCGCTTTCTAAAATATCATCGCTTGATAAATTTAAATCTTCTCTTAAAACATAAACATTATTTTTCATATATTTTAATACTTGATTTATATTATTGTACCCTTCAAATGTTACCATATCATATTGTTTATGCTTTCTATAAGTTTTCACTACTTCTTTTATATGATTTGTACCTATATAAAAATTGAAATCCTTTACAAAGATTTTTTCTTTTAGTGAGAAATTACTAATTATTTTAACTTCACCTTTAATACCATGTGTACTTACTATTTTTCCAACATATAAATAATTCATTTTCTCACCTCTTCATTATACAATGTATAATATACTTGTTCCTGTTCTTCTACTATACCTTCATTAACTAAATATCCTTTAGGATTAATAGTTTTATATAATTGCTTTTTTCTTAGTTCTTCAATTTTATCCTTATTGCAAAGTAAACATATCTTTTCAATAAATTGTTGAGCTTCTAAAACTTTATTGTTTAAAATACTACTCCTATAATCACTTGCAAAAGTAGCAATATCAACATTTTTATAAAATTTTAAAATTTCCTTATCTTCAGCATATTTTCTAAAAAAATTAAATAGCACTAACTTATCTTTATTAAAAAAAATTTCCTCTAGTGTATCTTTTCCTAACATTATTTCTAATTGTTCTACTAATACAAGTGCGTATAAATAGCTACTTGCACCATATGGTTCTTTAGAATTACCAGAGTAACTCATATATAATGGCTCATTTTTATCTCTATGTTCCAACAAAGAAGTATATCCTTCCGTTAATCCTTCTCCCATTGTTCCCATAACTCTTTTATTAAAAAAGTCTACTGTAAAACCACTATAACCAATTGATTCTTTATCATCAAAAAAAGTTGATGCTAAATGTATAACTTCATGATACATACTACTTTCCAGAGTTATAGATATAGAATTAAAATCTCTACCATATATATAACCACCAGATGCTTTAGTATTTTTTTCATCATATATTAATCCTAAAGTAACCAGGTTGTTATATAAAATATCTCTGTATTTATAATGGTGTTTACTAAAACAAGCAATAGCTTCATACAAAGCATCATTATTTAATTTTTGAAGATTAGTACAAACATCTTTCATGTTACAATTTGCTTTATAATCATAAAAGGCATCTATATTTTGAGAATTGGGAACGAAATTTAACTTTTTTGGTAATGGTCTTAAGTAAGAAACAATTAAATTCATTAACGATTCATCTCATATAATAGAATGCTTGCCGCAACCGCAACATTTAAGCTTTCTACACATTTATTCATATCAATATATAATAATTTATCACACATTTGTAAAATACTACTTCTAACACCACTACCTTCATTTCCCATTACTAAAGCGTATTTCACTTTATCTTTTTCTTTCAAGAATCTAACATCATCACCATATTCAACATTTGTCCCATAAACAGGAACTTCTTGCTTTTTTAAATCGTTGATTACATCTTCTAACTCACTAATAATAATATTAATATGGAAAAGCATTCCTTGTGTTGATCTTACAACCTTCGGATTATAAACATCTACACAATCAGGACTAAGTACAACTGTATCTACATCAAAAGCAGCGGCACTTCTTATTATTGTACCAAGGTTACCAGGGTCTTGAACATTATCAAGCATAAGTACTCTATTACCTATTTCTTTTGGCTTTTTTATCTTACATAATGCCATAATTTTTCTAGGCGTTTCCAACGTTGATATTTTATTTATTATTTCTTCAGTTACATAAATACAAGGAACATCAAGAGGAAAAACCTCATCTTTTTCTAAAATCATTTCTATGATATTCCCACTTTTATATGCCTCTAAAACAGAATGTCTACCTTCAACAATAAATGTATTTGTCTTTTTCCTATATTTTCTATCCTTTAATTTAATATAACTCTTAATGCGTTCATTATCTAAACTAGTTATAAGCATAACATCACCTTTTCTTTTCTATTATACAATAAAATCAATAACTTTTAAGTTTTTTTCTTACTTTTTTATACGCTTTATAGTTTTCTTCTACTAAAGACCAAAAATTTTTCGAGTGGTTAGCGTGAACCAAGTGTGACAACTCATGAACAATTACATAATCAAGTTCTTCAGGGCTACGTTTAATTAATTCCAAATTAAGAGTAACTCTTTTGGTTTTAGTATTACAAACACCCCATCTGCTTTTCATAGTTCTAATTGTCAATGATGGTTTTTCTATACTAACAGAAAAGTTTTGATACCAATAATTTAATCTATCACTAAATATATCCTTTGCCTTTTTTCTTAAGAATTTATCTATATCAACTCTTTTACCAATAAAGACCTTATCATTATGAAAACTAACTATGTCATCATTTATACGAACAATATCATATTCTTTTCCTATATAATGAAATTTATTATTATAATTTTGTCTTTTTATTACATTATCTATCATCTTTTTAATACTAATAACATTATCAGTTAATATTTTTGATACTTTTCTAGAACTAGTCAATATATTTGTGGTTACATATATAGTTAAGTCATCTTTAACCCGAATATATGTGTTTTTAGTATTTACTTTTTTTACTATTTCCACATTATAATAATTATTATCTATTTCTATCTGCATAACTACCACCTATATATATTTTAAATTAAAGTAAAAGAAAAAGAAAGTTAAACTATTTAAATAAATAATTTTGTACTTTCTTTCTTAAATTATAAGTTGTTTGTAGTGAGGCAGGCAAATCATTTGTATCATAAATTTTACCATTTATATCTTTAGCGACAAAACTATTTACTGCCGGTAAATCTTTTCTAGTACTATATAACCATTTATAATAGTCAGAAATTTCAATATCCATATTATTAATTATTGTTGTAAAGATAAGGTTCATACTCATTTCTTTTAAATCATTATATTTAATATCATAATTACTAAATATTAGTGTTTCTGTATTATATTTTCTATATATGTTACTTAATTTATCTGATGTATTAAATTCATTTATCTCATTATACATATTAGCACTTAGAGTATGAACGATTGGTAGATGATCTCCAAAAAAGATAAGAATGGTATCTTCATCTAATGTTTGAATATAATCATACATCCTTTTTAACTGTAAACTTGCACTTCTAATTGATTGCGTATAAGCTTTAACAGCATTCTTAAGTCCTCCATTCATAGTAGATGTTATCTCAAAATCATACTTTTTATAATTATTTATAGTATAAGGCATATGAGATTCCATAGATATTGTCATATAAAATAATTTTTCATCTTTCTCTTTATTATTAAATCGTTCAATGACATTATCAACTAAATATGAATCTTTGACGTTCTTTTTAAATTCATCATATAAATGTCTTGTTTTATTTACTTTCATTTTATCATAAACATTCTGACATTTATAAAGTTTACTACTAGAAGCATTTAGTATTTCTGTTTTATAACCATTGTTCATCAATTCTGTAAGAATTGATGGATTATTAACTGATTCTTTTTTTTGATAAAATTTTTCATAAGCAATAGGTCCAATCGGATAATATCCTAATGCTCCACCAGTAATAAATTCAAATTCAGTATTGGCGGATCTACCACCATATGTTGGTGATAATGAACTTATTACAACACCCTTTTTCTTTAATTCATGATATTCAGCTAATGGATCATTACTAAATTGAATTGTTTGTTGTTTAGTTATATCCCAGAATGCCTCAGTAAACATTACGATAATATTAGGCTTTTTAAAATCAGCTGTTTTTTCTTCTTTTTTTGTTTTCTGATAAATTTTTGCCAAATCTTCTTCATTGTTTAGTGACTCTGAGTAATCTATAGTAGATAAATAATTAAAATATAATCCTCCTAAAATTCTATAAGCTCCGTATTGATCATTTAGAGATGACATTCTAGTTATACTTTTGTCATTAAAAGATAATTTTTTTATCAAGTTATTACCAGATTCATTTGGAAACAATAATATAGCTAATAAGATTATAGCAATCACACCACTAAGTCTTAATTTTTTATTTAGTTTGCCAAAATCAAATGTTTTAAAAAGTTTTATAACAAATATAGCATTTATTACCACTAATATTAGTAGTTTTCTATAATTCCATAGGGATTCCCAAAAACCGTTTTTAATAATATCAAAAACTTCTCCAGCCTGGGAAACCATTAAAATATCACTCGCTGATATTGCTTCGCCTGTAAAGAATATTTTTAACTGATTAATCACAAAATATAAAATAGATACAATTAACAATACTGTATTTGCTCTAAAAGTACTATTCAAAATAAATAATAAAACGGACCATACTAAATATATAATAATTAAATTTAATAATAATGAATTAATACTAAAACTATAATATTGATTTAAATTACAAGTATGATATAACAATTCAGTTACGAAAAAAATACCAAACGGAAATAAGAAGCTAATTTTTTTGGCTTTTTTACTAATTTCGGTAACTTCATACTTAGTATCATTATCTTTTGTAACTAAATAGCCAATAAAATTTCCTAAAAGGCCCATAATTAAAGAAAAATAAATTATGTCCATATTATTATTAACCAGTACTAATAGATACCACCATAAAAATAACCATAATAAATTATTTTTATTATTTATTCTATTGATAATACCATATGCTAAAAATGCAAAAACAAAATAGAAAAAGCCATTAAACTTAAAGATACAATTTACAATTATTAATATAGGTAAAATAAAATTTAATATCTTGTTTAGCCATTCTTTTTTTATCATGAAAACACTTCCTACTCTATTAACAATTATATATCCAAATTGTTTAATAGGCAAGATTTATAAAAATTTATAAAAATTAGTTAAGTATCACAACTCCAAGATTTAAATATAGAGCAAATAAAAGCCAAATAAGATATGGAATTAAAATATAAGAAGAAAGTTTATTTATTTTATAAAATTTAATAAACATTACTACAACTACAACTATTAACAATAATAGCCAAAAAACAGAAAACAAAAACATCTGATTTTTAAAGAAAAATATTGACCAAAAAAAATTAATAATGAGTTGCAAATAATACCAAAAACTAACTTCTGAAATATCATAATCTTCTGCTTTCTTTTTAAGTAAATAATATGATACACCAATAAGCAGATATAGTATTGGCCAAACTATTCCAAATAAATATCCAGGAGGAGATAGCTTAGGAAGATTTAATTTTTTATATATTAAAGCATCATCTTTTATAATTAAAGAACACAACCCACCTATCAAAAGAGGTAAAAATAAATAAAATAAATTTCTTAATACTTTTTTCAAAATAATCACCTATTACTATATATTCTATAAAATTAAATATATAAGTATAAATACATCCTTTTTGTAAATAATATTTTTAGGGTGATCATATGGATATTGATATTAGAAAACATATCATAAACAATTTTAAGGGTGATAGTAAAGAAAATGTAAGAAGAGCTATAGAAGAATCCATTAAAGATAAAGATGAAGTTACTTTACCAGGAATGGGTGTTTTCTTAGAAATTATATGGGAAAATGCTAGTGATAAGTTAAAAGATGAAATGTTATCTATAATTGAAAATAAAATTAAATAATATTTCGTAAGAATATGTAAAATAATTGGTAAAATATTTACTAATTATTTTTTTTGTTATATATTTTAATTAAGAGGTATATTATGAAAAGTGTGGTTTTGGAAATTATTGAAAACGCTAAGTATAACGGCATTAAATATGAGGATATTCTATTAAAACTAGAAAGAATTGATAAAGGTGTGATTGATAGTACATTAAGAGAACTTGAACTAGATGGTCAAATATATTGTAAAGAAAATAATATATACATTCCCTTTCCTTCTAATTTATCTATTGCTTCAATTCAATGTAGTCATAAAGGAAACAGATACGTAATTATAAACAACGAAAAATATTTTGTAAGTCAAGAAGATATAAATTGTGCTCTTGATTTTGATACAGTTGTTGTTAAGCCAAATTTCTTATATAAAACTGCTGTTGTAGAAAAAATTTTAAAAAGAGAAAATAATAAAATTGTCTGTGAAGTATACACAATAGGAAAACGTAAAATATTAAAATCATATAATACTCCAGGAAATATTGATATTATACTTAATGATGATGATTTAATGGATTTCGTAGAAGGAGATCGCGTTGTTGTTGAAATTAATAATGATAACTTTTTAAATATTGTAAAGGGGAAAATTGTTAACAAGATTGGTCATAAAAACGATCCAGATATTGAAGAAATATCAATTGCTAATAGTAAAGGATTTAATACAAATTTCAGTCAAAATTATAAAGATGAATTAGATAAAATTAGTGATGAGATACCTGAAGAAGAAATTAAAAAAAGGCTTGATTTAAGAGACTCACTAATTATAACTATTGATGATAAAGATACCAAAGATATAGATGATGCTATATCACTTACCATATTAGAAAATGGTAATTATTTGTTAGGTGGTCATATTGCTGATGTTTCATACTTTATAAAAGAAGATTCTGAAATATATAAGGAAGCATACCAAAGAGGAACTAGCTTATATTTAGCAAATTCTGTTATTCCAATGATTCATTCAAAAATATCTAACGGTATTTGTTCTCTAAATCCTGGAGTTGATCGTCTCACTAAAAGTTGTATTGTAGAAATAAATAAAAATGGCGAAATAGTAAATTATCAAATTAAAAATTCTATAATAAATTCAAAAAAGAAGATGACATACCAAGATGTTAATATGATATTAGAAAAAGATGAAATACCACCAGGTTATGAGAAATATAAAAAACTTCTTCTAGAAATGCATAAATTATCAACTATACTTAACAAAAAGAAAATCGAATCAGGATATCTTGGCTTTGCTAGTAACGAAATCAAAGTAATGACTGATGAAAACAACAAAACAATCGGTTTTTCAAAAAGAGAACAACACTCCGCAGAAAGATTAATTGAAAATTTCATGGTTGTTTTTAATAATTGCGTGGCTACAAATTTTTACTGGCTAGATTTACCTTTTCCTTATAGAATTCACGGAGAACCAAATGACGAAAGAATTGAAGATGCCATAGATATGCTAGGCTATTTAGGAATACATCTAAATAATATTAAAAGTAATGATAGCACAGAACTATTGCAAAGCATTCTATCTACCCTTTCAAAAAAAGACGAATTTTCTATATTATCTACTTTGTTTTTAAAATCTATGCAAAAAGCAAAATATTCTCCAGACAATATAGGACATTTTGCGTTAGGCTTAGATAATTATACTCATTTCACTTCTCCTATTAGAAGATTTCCAGATTTATTAGTACATACTCTAATTGATTATTATCAAAATAATGATATTAATAATATAGATTTTAATCAATTATACCAAAAAATAAATACTATCTGTAATCATTCATCATACAAGGAACAACAAGCTGATATTGCAGAAAAAGAACTTAATAGAATTAAAATGATTCATTATATGTCAGACCATATTGATGAAACTCTTTTAGGAAGAATAACAGAAGTATTCCCAGAAGAAATATCTATTATAACTGATAACAACATATATGGAACAGTTCCGATTGATTACATAAGCGATGAATTTCTAAGGTATAATTCCGATTCAAAATCATTAGTTGGTAAGCATTCAAACTATTATATTGGTAACAAAGTTGAATTAAAGGTTCTAGCAACATCAATAGAAAGAAAAAAGATATACTTTTCAATAGAAAAAAATTTATCAAATAGTAAATCACACATTAAAACCAAAAGATTAAAGTATTAAAAAAAAAGATTTTTTCAAATCTTTTTTATTTTAAATAATAATTTTTTGTATAACATGTCGCAGAATTACCATTTCTATCTCTGATAACTACTTTCATATTACGCATACCACCATTTACAAGTCGTATTTTAACATTACCTTGGAAAGTATTAAAGTAACTATATTTTCTAGATACATAATCATATTTGCCATCTTCATTTAAATATACATCATAACTAACAGTATCATAAGTTGGTACTATTTTAATATAAATAACTTCATGCATCCAAGTATTTTCATTAACCCAAGTTCCATTTGCGGTTGTTGGAATAAATCCAGGACAAGCCATACTGACAACTGTAAATGAATAACCTGAGGAAGTTTTACTATAACCTACTCCTGTTGTAACTTTAACTTTATAAGTACCTGTATATGTTGCTTTATATGTTTTACTAGTCGCTCCCTTAATGATTGAATCATTTCTATACCATTGATACTTATAACCACTTGGTGTTGACGATGGATTTGTATTTGCTGTTAACGTTACACTATTGTTATTTTTATTACTAGCACTTATAGAAACATTAGGATTATTATTATCAACTTTATTTATAACAACTGTTTTACTAGTTACATTTCCTTTTTTATCTTTTACAAAGATGCTTACTGTTTGATTTTTCGTAAAAGTCTTACTGTTAGATGATTGATATGTTTTTCCACCATCAAATGAGTAAGCATTACTTGCAAGACCATTGCTTGATGATGCTGATACTTTAAGTGTTACAGATTTTACAAAGCTATTACTATTACCAGATACGTTATTAATAACTAATGTATATTTAGCATTGTTATTATTTTTATTATTATTACTACTATTATTATTTTTGTTATTATTTGGTTTTGTATTATTGGATTTATTACTAGATTTATTAGTGTTATTATTTGAATTACTATTATTTACTTCACGTTCAATATTAACAATAAAGTTTTCACTATCAACACTATTTTTTGTTTCATTATCAGTTACCCTTACATAATAATTACCAGATGATTTAGCATTATAGGAAGATTCAACAGCACCATCTAACAAAGTATCATCCTTATACCATTGATAACTTACTTGAGCATCACTTAAAGATATAACTGCCTTTAATAAAACGTCTCCATTAGTCTTATCTCCATTTGCTACAGAACCATCTATACTAACCGATAAAGTTTGCGAATTCTTATTTAAAAAGTTAAGTGTATATGTTTTTGTATTACCATTTTGAGCTTTTACAATAATTTGATAAGATTTTATATTAGAAGTCAAATCTATTCTTTTGTTACAATTTGTTGTAACTGCTTTTGAACTTTCAGGACTACAAGATACAGATATGACATCACTATTAGCAGAAATTGTATAAATAAAATTGCTTTTACTAAATACTGGGCTTAACTCTCCTCCTGTAATATTTAAATAACTCAAATTAGCATTGTTATCTTTTTTACTTTTCATACCACACGATATAATAATTACTAAAATAATTGTAATTAAGATAATAATACCTAGAACCATCAATAATCTAGGCTTTTTATCTTCACCATCCATATATGTATTATCTTCTTCATATTTACTCATTATTAACTCCCCCTTAATACCGGGATATTATAACATATTTTTGAAAAAAAGTAAAGGAGGTATTTTATACCCCCCTAATACTAGATTAATTATTATTCTTTCCTTGACTTTTTAATTCATCTTTTATTGAATTAAACACTTCATCCAAGTGATCAACTGTTTTGCCACCGCCTTGGGCAAATGTTGGACTTCCTCCACCATTACCTAAAGATAACTGTGATGCTCCTTTAACAGTCATTCCAGCGTGAATATCACAATTACTTCTACAAATAAAGTTTACACTGTCATCATCTTTTACATTAGCAATAAAGACAAGACCATTATCAATTTGATTCATTAAATTATCAACAATATCCTTCAACACCATTGTTTCTTTATTATCCGTACGCATAATAATTGCTTGATAATTTCCATATTTTTTAATGCTTTTAGTATATTCATCCAAATTCGAAACTTGTTTTTTTATTTTTTCTTCATTATATTTTTTTTCTAGTAGTCTTACTTCATTTTGAACATAAGCAAGTTGATTTTTATTATAAATAATATCTGCATAAGATGAAATACCTATTTGATCTAACATAAGATCAAAGTCAAGATCTATCTTTTCTTCTTTCGCACTATCTAATATATTCTTGGCTTTAGCAAGTAGTTTTTTTACTTCATCGACATAATGTTTTACAACATCCCCAATCAAATCCTCAATATTATCTCCAGTTGTACCTTCAATTCTATATAAATTGCTTCCTTTTGATTCTAAACTAACCACTGCGAAACGACCTATATCCATAGTATTCTTAACATGAGTTCCACCACATAATTCAATTGAATCACCAATTTTAACAACACGTACAATATCTTTATATTTTTCACTAAATAGCGCCATTGCACCAAGTGCCTTAGCATCTTCTAATGACATTTCTTTAATTAAAACTTCACTATTCAGATCTATTTTTTCATTAACTTTCTTTTCTATATTTAGAACTTCTTCTTCAGTTATTTTACCTGTATAAGTAAAATCAAATCTTAATCTTTCTGCATCTACATAACTACCAGCTTGATGAATAGAACTAGATAATTGTTCTTGAAGAACTTTCTGAATTATATGTACAGCACTATGATTTTTAGATATTTTATCTCTTTTTTTGTCCATTATTCTTATAGTACAATTATCATTTACATTTACTATACCATCTACTATTTCAATTTTATGTAAGTGTTGACCATTTGGAGCTTTAGTAACATCAATAACTTTTGCTTTAAAATTACCACTTTTAATAGCTCCTGTATCACAAACTTGACCACCACTAGTAGCATAAAAGCAAGTTTTATCTAATATGATATAACCATCACTATCTAAGTATTCAACTGATTTTCCATCTTTAAATAATCCAATTACTTTACTTTCCATTTCATATGTATCATAGACGAATTCACTAGTTTTTTTAAATTCTAATAATTCTTCATTTTGAATATTCATATTTGTATTATTTTTACGACTATTTTTAGCTAATGTTTTGGCTTCAGTCATATATTTTCTGAACTCTTCTCTATCTGTTGTATATCCTTCATCATATAAATATTCTAAGGTTAACTCAAATGGGAAACCATATGTATCATATAATTTAAATACATCATAACCACTAATTGTTTTATCTTTTGAATCTTTCATTAATTGATAAAGTTTTCTCTCTCCTGCAGATAACGTATTATGAAATAATTCTTCTTCTTGTAATATTTGAGTTTTAACAACACCCTTATTATCAATTAAATCCTTATAATATTCTCCCATAACACTAACAATTACATCAACTAATTTATATAGAAAAGGTTCATTCATTCCTAATTTTTTACCCATTCTAACGCTTCTTCTTAAAAGTCTTCTTAACACATATCCTCTACCAGTATTTTCAAATATGGCACCATCCGATAGCGCAATCGTAATAGCACGCATATGGTCGGCAATTACTTTATATGGCATTTCACCATTATATGTGGTTCCTGTTATATCAGCAATCTTTTCAATTATAGGTACAAATATATCTGTTTCAAAAGTAGAATCTACACCTTGAAATATACAACACCATCTTTCAAGGCCTGCGCCTGTATCAATATTTTTGTGAGGTAATTCTTCATAATTTTCACGTTCTACGCCTTTTTTTGAATTAAATTGACTAAAAACATTATTCCAAATTTCGATATAACGTTCTTGATCTTCATCGTGTTTGAACTTTTCTAAAGCAGTACCATCTAAATCATAGTCTTCGCCACGATCATAGAAAATTTCACTATCTGGTCCACATGGTCCTTCACCTATTTCCCAAAAGTTACCATCTAGTTTTATAATATGATTTGGATCCATGCCAAGAGATTGCCATTTATTATAAGCATCTTCATCATGTGTATAAACAGTAACATAAATTTTATCAGGATCAATATCCATCCATTCCGGACTTGTTAAAAATTCATAGGCAAACTCTAGTGCTTCATCTTTAAAGTAATCTCCTATAGAAAAATTACCCATCATTTCAAAGAATGTTTGATGTGATTTAGTAACACCTACATTATCTATATCATTTGTCCTTATACATTTTTGAATACTTACAAGACGTTTATTATCTGGTACAACGCTTCCATCAAAATACTTTTTTAATGGAGTTACTCCAGCATTGATGAAAAGCAAACTTTTATCATTTTCTGGTATAACTGGAGCACTATCAATTACTTTATGGCCTTTACTTTTAAAATATTCAATCCATTTATTTCTAATCTCATTACTAGTTAATTTTTTCATTTTCTTCCTCCTTATTTACAATGTTAATGACATCTTCTTTTAACTTATCCAAAGTATCATTAATCAAAAAATAATCATAATCTTTAAAATCATTCAAAGCTGTTTCAGTTTTATGATGTTGTTGTGTTGATGTAAGCTCTGTTTCATAATTGATTCTTTTGACATTTATTGTTACTACATCATTAAATTTTTCTTTTATTCCTAGTATTTCTATGGGAAATCTTATATCACTAATTATCATAACATCGAAGAAATGACTTAAGATATCTATATCTTCAATTGTTCTATCTACAAAAAATCTTGGCTTATTTAATTTTTCTCTTATAACATCTGTACCAAGCCTTTGAAGCAATTCTCTTGGTTTTGTCTCTTCTGTTCCATCCCAACCAAAATAATCTTTAATATATAATTTTAAATACTTAGCAATCTGACTTCTACAAACCTTAACTCCTCTTTTTTTATATTCTTCTTCTAAGAAATCACCTATTGTATCTTTGCCATTTCTAGCTGGTCCACTAATCAAATAAATTTTCATATTTCCTCCTTTTTTAAAGAAAAAAAGACCAATATGTAGGAGCAGATAATCCGCGGTACCATCCTACTTTGATCTTAATTTACAAAATAACTCCGAAGTAGCTTTCTAAATACTCAAGTATTGTTTTTCACCATCCAACAACTCTCTACAAACTTTAAATATTTATACTTTTCTTCATCAACGTTTTACTTATTATTTATCATATCCATTATCTCATATTTTTCATTAAAGAAATTAAATATAACCTTTAAACATGAGATAATAGGTGTTGCTAAAATCATACCTAGTATACCAAAGAAATGTCCAAATAGCAATAATCCAATCATAATTGTTACTGGATGTAATTTCATGGTTTTACTCATAACTATAGGATTTAAGAAATAGCTTTCTAATAATTGTGCTACTACAACTGCTATTAAACATCCTATACCAGTTATAGGACTTATAGTAAATCCTACTACTACAGCCGGAATACCTCCGATATATGGTCCAACATAAGGAATAACATTAGTAATAGCACAGAAAAGTCCAAATAACATTGGTGATGATAATCCAGCAATTCCTAAAGCAATCGATTGAAATACAAATAGAATAAGCATTATAAGTAATGTTCCATTGACATAACTTTTCAATGTTTTATTTAAGCTATCAGTTAATGTTATAGCATCTGCATGAATTTTCTTTGGAAGTAAACTAAGTAAATGTTTCCTTACATTATTGAAATCAAACAACATATAAAATGCTACAAAGAAACCAAATAAAATATTTAATCCTCCACTAACAAAGCTTGATGCAAAATTTATTAAAGTATTTGGTAAATCAACTGTAATAGATGAAAGCATATTACTAATAGCATTATATACTTGTAATTTTATAGTTGAAAAATCATAATCATAAATATTAGATAATTTAGAGAATATATTTTCACCAGTATTTTTTAAATACTCTAAAATATTAGGCGCAAACGATATAAACTCATTAACTTGCTCTGCTAAAGCTGGAATCATTAATACTAAAAACAAAGTAATAACACTCAAAAAAGCTAAAAATACTATTACTGTCGCTACCCCTCTTTTTAATCCATTTTTTTGTAACCAAGTTACTAATGGATCTAAAATCCAAGCAATAACAATTCCTATAAAAAGTGGTGAAATTACTGCAAATATGGAACCAATAATATGTAATAGTTTCCATTCTTTTATTAAATATGTTGCTAGTAATATAGCTCCAACAATCATAAGTACCCACATAACTTTCAGCATATTACTACCTATTTTAATTATTTCATTTAATCTAGAAACATCTAACTTTTTTTCATTTTCCTTTTTCATTTTAACACCCCACTATTGTAATGATATCATAGTAAGCTTTCTCTATCATTAATATTGTATCATAATTTAATATTTCTTTTACTAATTTAAGAAAATTTTACATTTTTATACAAAGAAAAAGCACTAAACGTGCTTTCCATTACATCATATTTTCAATACTTTTACTGGCTTCCCTACTCATTTTACTTACTGAGTTTTTTATATCACTCATCATATTAGGTGTATATTTTTTATACAACGAATAAACTCCTATACCAGCTGCTGCTCCAATTAAATACTTCATAGTATTTTTCATAAGTAATCCTCACCTCTATTTAAAAATATGATTGGTATATCAATACCATTATTATTGTGAGCGTTTTTTAATTATTTATTCACCTATATTTATTTTTTTTATTAAATTATTTTTTAATGTAGTTCTTCTTGAAGAAACACTATTATTTGAGGACGCTTTATATAAAGCATTAATATCACCAAGAATAATCAAGCGTTTCTTACTACGTGTAACAGCTGTATAATATAGTTTTCTATATAGCATTTTAGAATAAGAATTAGAAATAGGTAATAATACTGTATCAAATTCACTACCTTGAGATTTATGAATACTAATAGCATACCCATGTTTTAATTTTTTTAAATTACTTGGTGTAAAACTTGCAATATTACCATCAAAATCCACAGTAATTAACTTTTCTTTTACTTCTGTTATTATTCCAATATCTCCATTAAATATATTTTCATCTGGCATATTAGTTAACTGTAATACTTTATCATTTTCACGGAATATTACATCATCAACTTTTATTTCATTTTTATTTTTTGCTTTTGGATTAAATATTTCTTGTAATATTTTATTTAAATTATCTATTCCATTAACTGTTTTATACATAGGTGCTAATACTTGAAAATTTTTATAATTTTCTTTTTTATACTTTTTAGCTATTTCTTTTATAGTATCACTTATATCATTAGTAGGTATAAAAAGTAAATCTTCACCTTTTTCAAATAACTTATTATCAAGTTCACCATTATTAATATCATATGCTAAATCAATAATATTTGATCCTTCTTTTTGACGATGTAATTTATTGAGAGTTATAACTTCTATAGTATCCGAATCAATCATATCTTTTAAAAGTTGCCCTGGTCCAACACTAGGTAATTGATTATAATCACCTACTATTATTATTTTTGTATCAAATTTTAATCCTTTTAATAAATTATCAAAAAGATAAGTATCCACCATACTAAATTCATCAATAATCACAAATTTAGCATCACTTTTATTATACTCATTTACTAAAAATTTATCATTTTCTTTATTCCATTTTAAAAAGCGATGAATTGTTGTTGCTGGATAAAGAGTTGATTCACTAAGTCTTTTACTAGCTCTTCCTGTTGGCGCTAAAAGAGCTACTTCATTAACCATATTATCATAAGTAAGTTTATTTAAATCACGATATAAATCAACTATAGATTTTACAATAGTTGTCTTTCCACTTCCAGGTCCACCTGTTATTATTAAAATGTTATTACAAATAGCCTTTTTTATAGCTAGACGCTGAGTATCATCATATGAAAAATTGTTAAATAATTCTAAGTTATTAATATATTTATCTATATTTTTATGGTTTTGAATTGGTAACCTAGTCAAATACGCAATTCTCTTTGCAATATTTTCCTCAGCATCCTTTATATCTTTTAAATAATATTTTTCTTCTTCCTTAACTATCTTCAAATCAATAATCAAATTATTTAGTGCGTCAATAAATTCTTCATCAGTTATCATAAATCCACATACTCTTTGAGTATAATAAAATATTGGATCAATAAGAAAATAACTGTCTCCTATACTATTTGATGATTCTTCAAAAACATAGTATATACAAGCACTTATTCTTCTTTTATCATTTTTTGAATAATTATTATTAAGGGCAATATAATCAATTTGTTTAAATGAAATATCTTTTATCTGGTAATATATTTCATAAATATTATCATTAATTATATCTAAAGTTTTTTCTTTAAATTTATTATAAATTATCATACTAGCTTTAGTATTAAATCCTAAATCACCAAGTTTTAATATAGTTGTATAACTTGATTCATATAAAACCAAAGTATCATGTAATACATCAATTTGCTTTTTAGTAATAGTTGGAATAAGTAATAAATTATCTGGATTATTAAGTATAATATCTAAAGTACTAGCACCTAAAACATCAACTATTTTTAAGGCCTTTTTCTTACCTATTCCTTTAAATAAATCACTTGATAAAAATTCAACAATCGAATCTTTTTCTTCTGGCTTTACCCTTTCATAACTACTAGTATTAAATTGTTCTCCATATTTTTTATGGATAACAAAATCACCATTTAATATGTATGTGTCACTTTCATTTAATTCGTGAAAATACCCAGTAAAAGTAACAGTTGTATTTATAAATTCTTCAAGATCAGGAGAAGATGATTCAACTTTAAATAAACCAATAACATATCCATTATCACCATTAAATATACTTTTTTTAAATTTACCTTTTATATAATTCATAATTGCTCCTACTTGTTAGTATTATTATAATATTGTATTTGTTGTAAATCATCAGATAATTGTTCTAAATCATCATCACCATAACCACTATTTAATATTTCTTCTATTTCAAAAATAAGTGAAGACAAATTATTAAAGTTATCATAGTTGATATCATATCTACTTAATATATTTTTTTGATTGTTACTTAAATAAATATCATTTTTAACATGTTTAATACTATTTTCAATAATTTCTCCTATATAAGACTCTTCATCTAGATCAAATTTTTTCATAGTTAACCTCTTTTCAGCAATTTAAATATATAATACATTAGTTCGAAAGTCAATTAAAAAAAGAAAAGGATGATATTCCTTTTCTATTCTGCCTGATATTTTATTATAATAGTTGCAGGTTTAGATCTATTACCTGCTAAATCTTCATTAATATATGTAGTTTCTTTAACTTTTTTTTCGCTTGTGCATCCTTCTTTTGGAAAATTATAATATTCACTACATGGTTGGCCATAACATGATTTATTAATATCATTTTCTTCGTTTCTATAATAGTCTGTACATTTTTCTCCATCTTCATAAGTATAAATAATCTCTGTTTTATAGACATTACTCATACCTGATTTATTAGTAGCAGCTTGATCGCCTATTAATAAATAGATCGTTGGAATAATTGAGGTTGATTCAGAATCTAATGTACTTTTATAATAAACTGTCGCAGTACATTTATAATCTTTTTTTACTCCTGATAGCATTTCCTTTGCTGTTGCAATAGAAGTTTTATAATCCTTATCACAATCAGTCTCAATTCTAGTAATAAGCTTATCATCATTTGCCTTAACAACCTTGTGTAATACACAAGGATATGGTTCTAGATTATCATAATTAGTAGTACAAGTCTTTGATGCTTTATCTTTATTAGTGCCTATTCCTGTAACATTAATTTGATAATAAGATAATTTCTTAAGTACTAGTGGATTCTTGCTTCCATATAACGGCTTTTTTCCACCTTCTTTACTACCTAAGTAGTTGTATTCAATAGTTCTTGTAGTATTTCCTTCAAAGCTTACTGTTAATTGAGCATTTTTATTAGTCCATTTTTCACTAGTAGTACAAATAAGTCTTTCTTTAATATTGTAATCAATAGACTCTTTACCATAGTGCTTTTTACCATCTTGTCCTTTTCCAACTACTCTAAATCTTATTTTTCCTTCTTTATAATAAAATTTTTTCTTACAGGTCATATTTGAACAGTTTAATGACATCCAACTTGTTCCGGAATCGCGTGAGTACTCATAATCATAGAACTTAGAATTATACTCCTTATTAAATGTTTTAGTATCTATCTTTATGTCAGCTGGAAAACCATAATATAATTTATTACTCATACCGTCTGTTTTTACTTCAGGAACTGGATGTAGAAAAACAATTAAATTTTTATCTATATATTCGAATTTAGAAATAGAATACGAAACCTTGTAAGTGCCTGTTGTATTTGTATCTATGGCTGTAATATTTTTAGGATAAATATTATCTTCATCTAATGAAACTCGATATAATTCTTCTCCAGTTTTTGACTTTCTAACAGCATACTTACCAACCTTTAATGCTTCTCTTATTTCATCTTGGGTATAATTACCAACATGTAAATATAAATTATCATTATTTAAGTCACTATAATCATATTCTATATCATCCCTTTCACTGAAATTACAGTAAGAATCAGAATCAGTATATTTTTTTTGACCATTTAAAGAATAACAATTTTTATATTCGTAACCGTCCTTTGTTTTCACAACTACAACTTTACCACTAATCAAATCACTATTCTTATAACCTTTAATATTATCTAAATACTTATCTTTTAATTTTCGATAATCGATAGAAAATGATTCAAGAATATTTATTGGCCTTTTATCAGGATTATCCTTAATATATAATTTGGCACTTTCGATAATTGTTTTATCTAATTTATCATAATATTCTTTTTCGAATTTTTCATTCAATTTGTTTACACTAGGAATTGCTATAGCTACTATGATTCCCAGTATAACAAGAGTCGCTAAAACTTCGGTTATAGTAAATGCTTTTTTATTCATATCTTATTATCACCCACTTTTTAATTATCATGTTTAATCTTATAAGTATCAGTACTCATTATATCTTTATCTGTATTAAACGTTACCGTTGTTTTGCTATTAGGTTGAATAGATAAGATTTTACCTTTAATCGTTGTAATAACGGCATTTTTGTCATTCATCAAATCAATAGATACATCGAATTCATCACTTTTTTTAGTTTTATCTCGATTAAGTATTTCAATATTAAATGAGTATACATCTCCTTTTTTCTCAACTGAAAATCCCGAAAAAGTTAAATTTTTATAGACTTCAACTACATAAATGTTATCTTTGTTCTCTTTTTTTGCTTCTAAAGAATCATTTTTAGTTTTTGTATTAAAATAAATACCACTACCTAATAGTAGACTTCCTAAAACCAATAATAAAACAATTATATTTTTCTTCATAATATCTCCTAACTACTCCTACAAGAGTTACCTGTAATGGCATGTTTCTTTTGAATTGTCCATCTATTTAGTCCATTAATTTCTGAGTTCCTATGTGGACGTACCGCTAAACAATAATATTGTTTACTATAATATTGAGTAAATCTTATTTGTCTTTTAGTAGTTCCCTTACCACTGGCTTTTAAATTTGTAAGATTATTTACATCGCAATTAGGTCCATGACCATCAGTATTTTCAGTATCATTAGTACTAGTTGGATTCCAGTAGTAATAGTCATATCCAGCTGTACCATTTAATCCGGAATATTTAGGTGTAAATTCAAGTGTGAAGTAACACCAGCCATTTTCTTTACTATTACTTACTCTTGATACAGTAATACCATCTTTATTACATTGACCAGTAACTTCAGTAATATCACTAATATTACCTACCCTATCAATTGTTCTAGCATACACCTTTTTAACACCTGTTGTTGTAAGTAATGTTACAGAACTTTTATAATCAGTCCATGAGGATTTATTAAATGAATATTGACTTTTACTAATACCAGAATCATTATCAGTTCCATGAACTATATTGAAATATCTAGTATCTGTTATTTTCCCAGTCACATTTATTTTTGGCTTAGTAGGTTTTGACTTATCTATTTTTATAGGAACTTCTTTAATAACTTGTCTACCACTTCCATCAACAACCTTGACATAAACTTTTTTATTCATAGTTGAATTAAACAAAACAAAGTCTCTTCTATTTATTTTGCTACTACAAGTTTTATATTTCTGATCACAGGAAATATTTTTATTTGGAAAATTATTCCAATTTTTATTATCTAAACTATATTTCAGTTCTTTTATTTGATTATCATTTGAAGTTACAAAAGCATTTAAATATATATCTTTATTGGTCCAATTAGAATTGTATTCAGTATATTTGCCACCACTTAATGTAGCATCAGTCGCAAAAACTTCCAAGTTAATAGAAGGCTTATCAGCTATAGTAACATTATAGGTTGCTGATAATGTTCCTGTTTTATTATAATTAGCAGTTACGGTGATTTTATATTGTCCTACATTCTTAAAATTAGTCCATTTGCGGATGTAATCATTAGAATTTGCATTACTACAAATCCTATATTTTTTATCAGCGCAATTTTCAGTTACTCCAAAATCTTGAAGTGAACCATCATTTACTTTGTATTTAAAATTAGTAATTGAATACCCATTACTTTTAATAAAAGCATTAAAATATAGTGCTTGATACGTCATATTTTGAACATAAACTGTTGTTCCTGATGATATTTCACTATAATAAGAGTTCTTAGTAACTGCATCAGTTGTAACAATAGAAAGTGTTGGTGGATCTTGCCAATTTACATATAGTGTAGCAGTACAATCTTCATATGTAGCATCACATAAATTACTACTATTAACTTTTGCACCATTTCCAAATGTTTTAGACGTATTATTAAGTTTCCATTCAGCTCCCGATTTAGCAATTAATGCACCTTTTGTTATAGTAAAATTTCCAGAGTTATAATTAGGTAATGTAACGGTAGAGCCATAATCTGTTGTAACAACATTTTTAGATAACAAATGAGTTATATATCCTCCACTAGAAGCGTATCCAAACTTTTTAGAAGAAAGAGTTCCCCCATTCATATTAACTTGAATATTTATTTTATGTTTTTCCCAATGTGCATATAGTACATGGTTTTTACTAGTTGACACTCTTGTTGTTGCATAAATTTTATTTCCACCAGTTTTAGCTGTATACCATCCTAAAAATTTATATCCTAAATAAGTTGGTTCTGGAAAACTATCACCATCATAATTATCTAAATATCTGCTTCCATAAGTAACTCTGATTTTTGTTAATTGACCATTCAAAGTTCCACCATTAGGATCAAAAGTAACTTCATAATCATTAGCTTTCCATACAGCATATAAGGTTACATCTTCACCAAAATTAACACTCGCCTTATCATTAAACGATACACTTCCACCAGAAGTTTTAGACCACCCTTTAAATGTATAGCCATCTCTAGTAAAAGCATTACTTCTCAAATTACAACTAGCGCCTGCATAACATTCAGTAACTGCCATACTGCCTTTACCACCATTTGCATTGTAGTTGATTTTGTAAGGAGCATTTTTCCATATAGCTAACAATGTATGATCACTATCAATAGTAATTGAATCATTTTGTTTAATTGTCTTACTATAATCAGTTTTTAGAACCCATTTAACAAACTCGTATCCAGAACGTGTTGGTGTTGGTAAACTTGGATATTTATCTCCTATTGAAAATTTACCTAATGAATTAGGACTAACAGTACCTCCATTAGCATCTAAATCTATTCTTATTTTTTTATATTTGAAGATGACTTCATTTGTTGCCTTACCATATTGATTTTTTTTAGTTTGCTTATCTTTTCCCACTACTCTAAATTTTACTTTCTTGCCAATAAAGTATTGAGGATTACTTTCACAAGTCTTTTTATTACTACAGCTTAAGTTGGTCCAACTACCACCATTTACCGAATATTGATAATTTACAAAGCCTGAGTTATACAAAGACCCAAATGTGTCCTTACTAGCAGGCATTGATAATTTATATTCTTCACTTTTAGAAACTTCAATTGTTGTATTTTCGCTATCATTAATTAATGGTGCAGGATGTTGAAATACATGGACTTCTTTTGTTATAGAACTTGAATATGTTAAAGTATATGTTCCTTCTTTATTACTAGATATTGCCGTAATATTTTGAGGATAAATAACATCATTATCTATAGTAACACTATATAATTGTTTTCCAGAGGAATTAGATCTAGTAATTGTTTTATGTAATCCTAATTTATCTCTTAATTCATCTTGTGTATAATTATTTACATGAATATATAAATCACTAGAGCTACCATAGTCTGATGTGATGTTATCACTTTCTTCAAAATAACAAATGTTATCATCATTATTTCCATCACTAACATCACTATATTGTTTAATATCATTAATTTTTGAACAATTCTTATAAATATAGCCATCTACTGTCTTAACAACAACAACTTTGCCTCCAATTCTTTCATTATTATATCCTTCTATACCGGAATCTACATATTTTGATAAATTGTTATATTGAATAATAGAAGCCTCTAAAATATTAACAGGCCTTTTATCAGGATTATCCTTATAATAAGTTTTAGCTGCCGCTACTATGGTTCCCTCTAATTTATCATAGTATTCTTTTCTAAACTTTTCTTGTAACTTTGAAACACTAGGAACTGCAATAGCAATTACTATGCCTAATATAACAAGTGTTGCTAAAACTTCAGTTATAGTAAAGCCCTTTTTATCTTTCATTGTTATCGCCTATCTTTCTACTTTATTATAACAAATGCTATATTTTTATTCAATTAAAAATAAAGCAAAATTGCTTTGCTTTATTTATTACAATTTGGACATATGATTGAGCCTTTTTTTTCAACCATATAACTTTGACAATTTGGACATTTACTATCAACTGGTTTATCCCAAGATGCAAAATCACATTTAGGATAGTTACTACATCCATAAAACAATTTACCACGTCTAGTTTTCTTTTCAAGAATTTTGCCATCACATTTAGGGCAATTCATAATTTCTTTTTCTTCTCTTTCTTCTTTTTTTATATATTTACATTCTGGATAATTACTACATGCCACAAATTCTCCATACCTACCTTTTCTAACAACTAACTTATTCCCACAATTAGGACATACTTCGCCAGTTTCTTTAGGTGGTACTTTTTCCATTTCACCAAAAGCTTTTTTTACTTCTGGTTCAAAAACATCATAGAAATCTCTTAATACTTTGATTTCGTCTTTTTTTCCTTCAGCAATAATATCTAAATCATTTTCCATATTAGCGGTATATTTGACGTTTATTAAATCACTAAAAAATTCTTGTAGCTTATCTGTTGTTTCTATTCCTATTTCCGTTGGCTTAAATTTCTTTTCTTCAAGAATTACATAACCACGTTCTTTAATAGTATCCATTATTTTAGCATATGTAGAAGGTCTACCTATACCAAGTTCTTCCATCTCTTTAATTAATTTAGCTTCTGTATATCTAGATGGTGGAGAAGTAAAATGTTGCTTTTTCGATATGTTATCACTTACCAAAACTTTATCCTTTTCTTTCATAGAACTTGGTAGGATTTTATCTTCATTAGATTCATATTCTTTATAAACATTCAAATATCCATCATATATTAATATTTGACCATTTATTTTAAACTGATAATTTTGATTATCTAAAATAACAACTGTTGATTCAACTTTAGCATCAGCCATTAATGACGCTAAAGCTCTAAAATAAATCATTTTATATAGCTTATACTCATCATTTGTCAAATATTTCTTAACTGACTCTGGTGTTCTATAAATGCTAGTTGGTCTAATAGCTTCGTGAGCATCTTGGACATTTTCAACTTTTTTACTTTTTTTAATATAACCAACATATTCCTTACCATAATTTTCTTCAATAAATTTATATGTACTACTGGTAAACTCATCAGATAGCCTAATGGAATCTGTTCTCATATAAGTAATTAAACCAACTGTTTCACTACCAATATCCATACCTTCATATAACTTTTGAGCGATAGACATAGTCTTCTTAGCAGGAAAGTTAAGTTTATTAGAAGCATCTTGTTGCATAGTACTAGTAATAAATGGTGGCTTTGATTTTTTACTTTTCTTCTTTGTTTCTACTGACTCGATTTTATATTCATTTGATAATTTTGATAATATTAAATCTGCTTCTTCTTCATTATGAATTTCTATATCTTTATGATCATAATTAAATAGATTAGCTTCTATTTCATCAAATAAAGTTGTAATTGTCCAATACTCTTCTTTTTGAAAAGCATTAATTTCACGTTCTCTATCGACAATTAATTTTAAAGCCACACTTTGTACTCTTCCTGCACTTTTCCCTCCAGTTTTAGATTGCATTAATTTAGAAAGCCTAAAACCAATAATTCTATCAAGCATTCTTCTGGCTTCTTGACTTTTAACTAAATTCAAATCAATTTTTTGAGGATGTTTAATAGCTTCTAGTACCTTATCCTTCGTTATTTCATGAAATAACACTCTTTCATAATTTTCTTTAATACCTAGTGTATCTTTCAAATGCCAAGAAATAGCCTCTCCTTCACGGTCGGGGTCGGTTGCTAAAATGACTTTGTCACTTTCTTTAACATCTTTTTTTAACTCTGTAATTAATTTCTTCTTACCAGAAATTGCTATATATGAAGGTTTAAAGTCATTGTCTACATCTATACCTAGACCATACTTACCTGTTGTTGCTAAATCTCTAATATGACCTTTTGATGATACGACTTTATAATCTTTACCTAAATACTTTTCAATTGTTTTACTTTTACTTGGTGATTCAACTATTACTAAATTCTTAGTCAAATTATCACTTCCTTCACTTTTATACTTATACTAAATAAATATGTCGTTTGTCAAGAAAAAAGCCCCATCATTTTTACTAATTATACTTAGTCATATATAGTAGCAATTTTTTTATTTACTAATAAACTATATTAGAAAACATTAAAAAGGAGGAATTTGCATGTATTATTATGGTGGCGGTAATTCTTGCTGCTCAGGCGCAAGTTATCCAACATATGGTTATCCAGTATATCAAACAGGTAACAATAATTCTTCATATGCAATAATTTTAGTATTATTTATTTTACTAGTTATTGTAATTGGCGCTAGATGGGCTAACTAATAGAGCTTTTAGCTCTTTTTCTTTTATTTTTTTTTGTTTTGTGTTAAAATAGCTTAAGCGGAGTGGTAATATGTTAAGAAATAAAGATATCTTGGATGAAAAAAACAAAATATTAAGAAAAAAAAGTGAAGAAGTTACTTTTCCAATGGATAAGGGTGATTTAGACACAATTGATAGTATGATTGAATATTTAAGAAACAGTCAAATAGATGACCTTGCCGAAAAATACAATTTAAGACCTGGTATGGGAATGGCTGCTATACAGCTTGGTATACCAAAGAGATATTTTACTGTTGTATATGAAAAAGAAGAAGGAAAATTTGATACATATGTTGTAATAAATCCAGTAATTGTATCTTCATCATCTGAGAAGATATATGTAGAAGATGGTGAAGGATGCTTAAGTATTAATAGACCAACAGAAGGCATTGTACCAAGAGCTGCTAGAATTACGGTTGAAGGTTTCGATATTAATGGTAAAAAAATTAAGCTTAGGGTACGTGAGGAAGTTGCTATTGCATTTCAACATGAAATTGATCATCTTGATGGAATTTTATTTATCGATAAAATTGATAAAAATGATCCCTACAAAAATGCAGATTTATATCGTCCAATCTAAAAAGTCGACTAATGTCGACTTATTTTTTTTCTTTTAATTTAACTTCTATTTTTTTTGTTTTATCAAGTTTTGAACCTTCTTCAATACTTTGACTGTAAATGTATCCTTCTCCATTAAAATTAATATCAATGCCTAACAAATTAGAAATAACTAAAGCTTCGCTTTTACTAAGTCCAACAAAGTTAGGAACTTTATCAAGACCGTTTTCGGTAACAAAGAAAACCTTATCAAGTTCATTGACAGTTAATCCTTTACTAGGATATTGAGCAACAATTTTAGAACCACTTCCTAGTGTTATCACTTCTATTTTTTTTGATTTAAATATTTCTTTAACATCATCAACTTTTTTATTAATGTAAGAATCCATAATCATAGATTGTAACTCTTTATTTTCTGTTTTAGTTCCATTATATATATTTAAATAATTACTAGTATTTTTAATTATTTCTTTAATCAATTCACTCATTAGTTTAGTACTACTAGGATTTTTAGCAGCAACATACATAATTACCCTTGGGTTATCTTTTGGAAACATACCAGCAAAGCCTCTTATTACCTGGTTACTATAATATCCTCTACCAGATGTTTTTGGTACTTGTGCTGTACCAGTTTTAGCTATTATTCCATATCCATCCATATGATAATAATATCCTGTTGAAGTATGACTATTTCCATCGATAACACTAGCCATTAAATCTTTAATTTTATTAACTGTCTCTTCACTTGCTACTTTATTTAATTCTTCTTTCTTACCTTGATATGTTGTTTTTCCAGTATTTGGATCAACTATTTTATCTATAATGTATGGTTTTAGTAATACTCCATTATTAGAAATCGCTGTTAATGCTTTAATATTTTGAACTGGCGTAGTAGTAATTCCTTGACCAAATCCCGCATTATAGACTTCTGTTTCATATTTAAAATTAACTTTACCACTTACTTCATTAGCAAGTTCAATTCCTGTTTTTGAACCAAATCCTAATTTTTTATAATAATCCATTAGGATATTTTTATTCATATAGTTTTTGATAAGGTTGATTACAGCAACATTACTAGATAAAGCAAACCCTTGATCATAAGTTATATTACCCCAACCACTTCTTTTCCAGTCACCTATTTCTGTTCCATCTGCTGTTTTATAAATACCTGATTTATATTTTGAGTTACCATTATATTTGCCTGTTTCCAAAGCTGCCATATAAGAATATATTTTCATTGTACTACCTGGTTCAAATGCATAAGAAATATTATAATCTAAATAATTTTTTATATTTCTTAAATTAGGATCAAATGATGGATACGTAGAAGATGCAAGTATTGCACCTGTTTTAGCGTCTGCCATCATAATTGTTACCCAATCAGCCTTATGAGATTCCATAACTTTATTAAGTGCTTGTTCAACAAACAATTGAATAGTTGCATCAATAGTTAAATATATATCGTTTCCATCAAGTGCCTTTTGCGTTCTTTCAACAGTTCCCGCAATTTTATAACCATTTCTATCTTTTTGATAATAATTATATCCATCTCGACCACTAAGTTCTTTATCAAAATGAGATTCAATTCCAAGTTCACCAACAATTTTATCTTCTACTGTACCATTAGATTTTGTATATTCATTTACTTTAGCATAACCCAAAGTATACGCTAAAAACCTACCGTATGGATAATTTCTTTTTTGAGTTTCTATAAAATCGATTCCGGGTAATTTTAATTTTTCTATTTTTTCTTTAGTTAACTCAGTTATTCCTTTACCCTTATTTCCAAGTTCTGTTTGATATACATTTTTCTTAGATAGATAAGATAGTACTTTATCATATTCCATACCTAATATCTCTGATAATTTTTTAGCAGTATATTCCTTATCTACAACATGTTGTGGCTTTTCAGGATTGGTAGTTCTACTAGAACTTAAATATGCAATAACCGTATATGATGATACATTTTGTGCTAAAACATTACCATTAACATCTAATATAGAACCACGTTTAGCATATAATGTATCAGTTTTAGTAGTTCTTTTACTAGCAAATTCTTGAAGATTGATACCATCAACAGTTTTAGATAAAGATAAATAAGAGATTCTTATTATTATCGCAATTAAAAAAAGAAAAGCAACTAGCATAAAAATACCATTTATTCTTATATTGTTAGTGCTTTTCTTTGTTAACATAACATCCCTCTATTCTTCACCGATTGTTTTAATGTTATCATTATTATAACTCAAACCTTCTTCATCTGCAACTTCTTGAATTTTATCTAGTGAAGCTAATTCATTAATTTTCATAACTAAGCTTTCGTTTTTTTTCTCTTGTGCAGTTAATTCTTTTTTAGATTTTTCAACCTCATAGTTTATTTTAGATAATGTAGCCTGTGAAAAAACAATAACTAATGGTGCAGACAATAATAAAACAATTGTAAAAGCATATAATAGCCTTTCAAATTTGCCCATCTTAACTTTTTTTTTCATTCTTTTTCGTTTTTTCATTGGCCTCTTATTTTATCCTTTCTATTATTCTAAGTTTTGAGGAACGTGCCCTATTATTATTTTCTAATTCTTCTTCTGATGGAATTATAGGCTTACGATTAACAAGCTTAAAATCAGGTAAATATTCAGAAGGAATATTTGGTAGTCCCTTAACTTTTTTATCTATTTCAGTTACTTCTTTAAATATATTTTTAACTATTCTATCTTCTAATGAGTGAAATGTAATAACAGATATTCTTCCACCTATTTTTAATATACTTAATGCATCACGTAAAGCACTTTCTAAAGCATCCAGCTCATGATTAACCTCAATTCTAATAGCTTGAAAAGTTTTACGTGCCGGATGTTTATCTCTCTTTGCTTTCTCAGGCATACAGGATTTTATTATTTCTACTAACTCTAAAGTTGTTTCAATATTTTTGTTTTCACGATATTTAACTATTTTATTTGCAATACTATTAGCATATTTTTCTTCTCCATACAAGGAAATAATTCTTGATAAATCTTCCTTGGAATAATTGTTAACTACATCATATGCCGAGAAATCTTGACTTCTATCCATTCGCATATCAAGCTTAGCATCATTATGATAACTAAAGCCTCGTTCTTTATCATCTAATTGAGGGGATGATACTCCTAAGTCAAATAAAATACCATCCACTTCATTTATTCCTCTTGCTTTTAAATCAGCTTTTAAATTTCTAAAATTATCTTTAATAATTTCATAATTTTTCCCTATTTTTGATAGACGTTCATTACTGCTTTTAATAGCATCACTATCTTGATCAAAGGCGAAAAGACAACCCCTTGTTATTCGCTTCAATATTTCGCTGGAATGACCAGCATACCCTAATGTACAATCAACATAGATGCCATCTTCCCTCAGATTAAGTCCTGATATTGACTCATGAAGTAAAACACTAATATGCATATCTAATCACCAACCCAAGAAGAATCAAATAAATTTTCTGCAATGTTTGATAGGTCTTCTTTATTACTATTATAGAAATTATCCCAATTTTCTTGTGACCAAATTTCTAGTCTATCACCTACGCCAATTACAACGCATTCTTTAGTTAAATTGGCGTAAGTAATAAGATTTGAGGTAATATTTATTCGACCTTGTTTGTCAAATTCCATTGCAGTAGCACCTGATAAAAAGAATCTCATAAAACTACGAGCATCTTTTTTAGTGAAAGGTAGTTTGTTCAACTGTTCAATGATCTTATCCCATTTTTCTTTTGGATACACAAAAAGACATTCTTCTAAGCCTCTAGTAACTATGAATTCGCTACCTAATTCATCTCTAAACTTAGAAGGCATTATAATACGTCCTTTATCATCAATTGTATGATGAAATTCTCCCATCAACATATTAATCCCCCACTTTTCACCACTATCAACCACTGCTTACTATAATAATACTATTTGATTTTAATTTTGTAAATATTTTTTTAATAAAATTAAAAAGAGTATGTCAAGTTGACATACTCTATAATCGCTTAATAACAAATTCGATCAACTACATTAATTTGATCTATTGTCAATAATTTTTGATTTAAAGTCTCTTTCAATGATAGCTTTTTACCATCTTTAAATATAATTTGTATCTTGCTAGCATTATCTTTCAAAAGTTGTTGCTTACAATTATTAGAATCATCACACATTGTGTTTTTATTACATACCGATTCTGATTTATCTTCTCTAGAGTCATCTATTTGAAAATCATTATCTACTCTATTATCCATTAATGATTCATCCTCATTTATAATGGATTTTATCAGCAATATATCATTGTAATAAAGTCCCTCAAAATTGTAATTAAGTGTTTTTTCTTTTGTTCCATCTTCAAAAATATGATTTAAAGATTCTTTAATATATTCTTTATGTTTATCACTATATGAGTATTTTTTGTTTTCTTTTGTATCTTCACAACCTGGTATTCCACAAAAATGAACTGAATCAATACTTATATCATAATTGTTATCAAAAACAATAGTATAGGTCGCGCCAGGATCTTCCATATTTTCATATTTTAATGTATAATTCACTTCTTTATTTTGAGTTTTATTAGTTGGATTATCATTTCTAGCTATCACTTGAATATAAATAATACCTCCAGATAAAACTAGTACTAAAATTGATAAAATTATTATCAAAATGTTTTTTCTCTTTTCCATAGTTCACCTCTCATAATAAATACTTGTATTATTTTGTATTTATATATTTTTCTATTATATCTTTTAATTGCTCTTTATCATAAAACCAATGTATTAAATTAGTAAATTCATTAATATCACACCATTTATAATCAGTACTTTCCTCATTTAAAATGATATTTTCATCTTCTACTTCAGATATAAATAAATGCTCAATACATTTTTTTCCTAATGATTCATATTTAAATACTATTGGTATTCTTTTTATGTTCAATACTTTTAAACCGATTTCTTCTGAGATTTCTCTCTTAACAGATTGAAATAATGAAACATCTTCTTTTTCAACGGATCCTGTTACTACATACCAAAATGATTTATGAAATTGTGGATCGGTATCACTGCCTTTTAATAATAAATACTTGTTATCTTTAACAACAAATGATAATATTTTCTGAATGCAATCATCATCAATACATTTTAAATAAATATTTCTTGTACCTCTAGTAAATTTTTTCACTTCAAACAACTTAAAATCATCTTTTATGAAATTATTTATAGAATATATATTATCAGGATGAATTGTCCCTATGGCATACTTATACCCTAATTTAGTACAGTAATTCTTTAATTCTTTTAACATCTGATATTGTAGTCCATTACCAACAAATTTAGGATTTACAAACATCGGACCATAGTCAACTACTTTTTTATAATCTAAATCAATTTCAAATCGATCTAAATCTTGCTTAGTACTAGGTATCAACATCATAGAGCATACTGGTTCATTTCTTAAGTAATAAATCCAAATTATAGAGTTATTATTTAGCATTCTTAATAAGTCTTCTTTAGAAAAATCCCCTAACCATTCGGGATATTTCATTTCAGCTTTTACTGATTCTCTAAACTTAATATATTCATCAATATCTATATTTTTACTAACGGATTTCAAATCAGTTAATTTCATAATTTCACCTGTAATTATTTAATTTTGTGGTATACACTGTTAAAATTTATTGATAGTATAGTTTATAAATTTGTAAGTATCTCCTGATTTTTCAAAATTATAAGTATAATATTGATTAACACTATCATAAGTTAGAGATGGTCCTGCATCATCTAAGCTATCCATATTTTTTCTGTTTACAGCATCATCATAATTTGTATAAAAATGAGCGATATAATCATATTGATAATCACTACCTTCAATTTCTTCCTTTGTTGTAAAAATCTTTTGGACATTTAATTTAATTTTATTTCCTTCTCGTTCATATGAATAAAAATAATTTACAACTTTCAATCCATTTAGAGCTCTATTTTTATAATAAGCCTCAATAGTATCCATATTTTCTTCACTACAGTTTTCGGTATAATCATACTGTGTGCCATTATATTTCATATACACTTTGCCACTTTTACATTTTAAATCATCCATTGTTTTGATGCCTAAGTCGCTTTCTAAATATTTGTTTAATGTTTCTTTAACTTTTACTCCACCCATATTAATGTCCGCTAATTCTGCTGCAAAATTCACTTTTTCTTCTAAAGAAAGTGTTTTAAAATCATCTACTGTAGTATTTTTATTAAATTCAGGTATTGCATCTACAATTCTCATAAGTTCTTTTAATTCTTCTCTTTTAACAATAGCCTTTTGAGTACTATTATTAGAAACCTTAGAATCTTTAGAGATAATAAATGTTTCCTTTCCATCTGCACCTAGTTTAGTATAAACAACAAAACCAGATATAGCTACTACTACAACAACTAATATTACTACTAAAATACTTTTTTTATTTTCCATTTTATTTCCTCCCTTATTATCTATTCCATTATATCTTCTTATAAAAGGTCTTCGCAATAAAAAAACCAAATAAACATTTAGAATTTATTTGGTTTACGTAAACTATTTTTTACTATTGATAATATCCATTATATATTCAATGAATTCTTTAAATGGTACAGTCGTTGTATTATTATCACCATGCATTCTGTAGCTAATTAATTCTTCACTTTGTTCTTTATCTCCTAAAATTAAAGTATATGGAATTTTCTTAGTTTGACTTTCTCGCATTCTATAACCAAGTTTTTCATTTCTATCATCAAGATTTGCTCTAATATTATGATTATTTAATTCATTAAATACTTTTTTTGCATAATCATTATGAATTTCTGGATTTACTGGTATTATATTAACTTGTGTTGGAGCTAGCCAAGTTGGAAGAGCTCCTTTAGTTTCTTCTAATATATATGCCATAAATCTATCTAAAGATCCTAATATTGCTCTATGTAATACTACTGGTGTTTTCTTAGTTCCATCTTTATCTATATATTTTAAATCAAATTTTGCTGGAAGACAGAAATCTAATTGACATGTTGATAAAGTTATTTCATTTCCTACAGCTGGTTTTACATTTACATCTAGTTTTGGTCCATAGAATGCAGCTTCGCCTATTTCTTCAGTATACTCTATACCTAATTCGTTTAAAACTTCACGAAGTTCATTTTCTGCTTTATTCCACATTTCATCATCTTGATGATATTTTTCTTTATCTTCTGGATCTCTTAATGATAATACACATCTATAATTTGTTATATTGAAATCTTTGTATACATCAAATATTAAGTCAACAACATTTTTAAATTCTGATTTTATTTGTTCTGGTGTTACAAAAAGATGAGCATCATTTTGACAGAAATGTCTACCGCGTTCAATTCCTTTAACCGCACCACTAGCTTCATATCTAAAATCATGAGCAATCTCACCTATTCTTATTGGTAAATCTTTATATGAATGAAGTTTATTGGAATAAATCATCATATGATGTGGACAGTTCATTGGACGAAGAACAAATGATTCTCCATCTACTTCCATAGCTGGGAACATATTTTCTTTGTAATGATCCCAGTGTCCTGAAGTTTTATATAAATTAACAGTACCAACGCAAGGAGTTAAAACATGTAAATAGTTTAACTTTCTTTCTTTATCTTTAATATAATTTTCTAATTCTTGCCAAATAATATATCCATTTGGTAAAAACATTGGTAGTCCTCTTCCAACTAGATCATCTGACATAAAAATTTCTAAATCTTTACCTATCTTTCTATGATCTCTTTCTTTTGCTTCTTCTATTTCTGCAAGATGTTGATTTAAATCCTCTAAGGTTTCAAAACAAACTCCATAAATTCTTTGAAGCATTTTATTTTTGGAATCACCTTTCCAGTATGCTCCACTAACTTTTATTAATTTAAAATATTTAAGTTCCTTTGTTGTTTCAACATGTGGTCCACGGCAAAGATCAGTAAAATCACCTTGAGTATAACAAGAAATAACAGTATCTTTTTCATCCATTCTAGAAATCAAATCAACTTTGTATGGATCATTCCTAAATTGTTCAAGGGCTTCTTCCTTACTTAGTTCATGACGAACAATCCTTTTTCCTGCCTTTGCGCATTTTTTCATTTCTTTTTCAATGCGCTCTAAATCTTCTTCTTTTATAACTTCATCACCCAAGTCAATATCATAATAGAAACCATCTTCTATTACTGGTCCAACCCAGAAAAGGGCATTTGGATATAAGTGCTTTACTGCTTGTGCTAATAAATGCGCACATGAGTGGTTCATTATACTTAATTTTTCATTTTCTTTAATATTTATCATATTTATCACCTTCCATATTTTTGACTATTTAATCTTCTAATTGTTCTTCTTTTTACTAATTTTCTATCTCTAGATTCTTTATTGTAAATTTGACTTTCACTTGCTAATATATCATTAATTTTTGCCATTACAACTGGTCTATAATCTGTATCACAGGTATTATAAAACTCACATAATTCTCCCATTGTATATTCTTTAACTTTTGACATAAAAAAACTCCCTTCTAATAACGGGAGTGAATTACACGGTACCATCCTTGGTTTAACTTAATTTCAATAACGGATACTCCGGGAATCTCTTTCGAGTCCTACTCTAAAGGTAGTAATTATAAATATCTTTTATTAGTTTTCACCATCCACTAACTCTCTACAAATCAATATTAATAATCATGTCCTTTGTCAATGTATTTAAGTATATATTAGCACATGTGATTTTATTTTTCAATTAATTTCTTAAATTTTTACTTATTAATGAAATGTCATTAGATAATTGTTTTATTCTTTCAATTATTCTTTTTGCTTTCACTTTATCTATTCCACTATTGGTAGTAGCAAAATGTTTTTCTAACTCATCTATAGTAAAATTAGAAGTGAAAAAAGTTGGTAATTTTTCATCCATTCGATACTGTAGAATTGGTTCTATTACTTCATCTCTTCCCCATGGAGTTAAATATTCTGCTCCTATATCATCCAAAAGTAATAAAGGTACTTTTTTTAATAAATCAAATTTAGTTCCATAATTACTGGAAAAAGATTCTTTTAAATCTCTTAGTAGTTCAGGTACATGTACTATAACTGATTTAACATTTTGTTTAGCAAGTTCATTAAATAGTGCAGCTATAAGGTATGTTTTACCACTACCAAAGTTACCATACAAATATATACCTTTTATTTTAGTATCTAATTTATATTCTTCTATAAACTTTTTCATTTCCTTAATAATAGGAATTCTATTTTTATCATTAGTATAAATATTTTTCATACTGGCATTTTTAATGGACTTAGGAATATCAAAAGTAGTAAGATTATCTTTATATTTTTCATTTGATAAATAATTACAAATATTATAAGAAAAATTAATAACTTTATCATTTACATTTGGTACCATACAATATCCCTTAACTGTATTTTTACAACAGTTTAAGCCTTGACATTCTTTACAATGATCTACTTCAATCGCAGAATCCATAAGTAATGATGTATATTCCATACCAAGTTTTTCTTTTATTTTAAACATAGTAATAAGATTTTTAAAGCATGGAACTTCTAAACTTTTTATATAATTTTGTTTCAATGAAATGTCATCGTTGGCTTTTATAAATTTATTAATTTTGTCCATATCTACCACCACAAAAATTATATCAAATAAAAAAATAAAAGTATATACAACTTTTATTTTTTGGTACATTTATATTTCAAAAGACTTAATTTACAGGTTAATTTATTATTATCAAATGAATCTTTTTTCATAGTTAATGTATTTGGCGTTATTTTTTCTATTTGATTATTAGCAAAAGAATAACTTCCAATACTAATACTACTACTCTTACTAAAATCAATCTCAGTCAATTTATTACCTTTAAAAGCATTATCTTCTATTTTTTCTACTTTTTCGCCAATTTTTATTGTTGTTATACCAGAATTTTCAAAAGCTGATTTACCTATTGTTTTAATATTAGAAACTATAAGTTCATTAATGCTTTTATTTTTAAATGTATTTCCATTAACTGATTTGATATTCTTTAATTCTAAAGAATTTAAATTGATATTGTTACTAGTAGAATTTATTTCTTCACTTCCATTACCAATAATTGTTATATTTGATATTTTAGTTGTGTCATCTAAAATGTTATTAATATATTTATTGTAATTAGAAGCACTTATTCTCAAATTAGTTATTTTACTTCCTTTGAATGCGCCAGAGGAAATACTTGCTATATTATTAGTTAACTCCATATTAGTAATTCGCCTATTATTTACAGAGTTACTACCAAACGATATATCAGGATTTATTTGAAAAGTAGTAATTACATTTGGTATTTCTTCACTTCCGTTGTAAGTATAACGGTTAACAACTGGCGTATTGTTTGCTACTGCAACTATGTTAATATCGAAATCTTCTTTTATTTCAGTATGACGAAGTTTTATATTAATCGCACATATCTTTCTTGGTATACCATTAACTTTCATAGCTTCTTCACCTGTACCATTTATAGTATCCTGCGTAGAATAAATAAAATCGTCTTTTAATTGAATAAATCTATTAGGATATTTATATTTGATGTTCCCATACATAATTTCAGAATTATTGGCGCATAAATCTTTTGCCGTATCATCACCAAAAGTTATTTTTATACATTGATTGTAATCTGGATGTGCAGTTGTTACATCTATTCCTTCTATATTTTTGACTGCTTTATCTAAAAAGTCATCTTCTATTCTTTTTATAACTTCGTTTTTATAGCTTAATATTTCCTTTTTATATAATTCGTTTTGTTGCTTTTCACGATAAGAATCTACAACCTTTAAAAGTCCTAACGATATTACCATTACAATAGAAAAAGTTATTATTAATTCAACTACTGTAAAGGCTTTATTATTTATTTTTTTCATTATTTAGCCTCCAAATAAGCAAACCTATTATTAGTAAATTGTACTAGATAAATTTGCTTACTACTTGTCTCAAAATCTTCTTTTTTATATATACAGTACTCCCTTAAACCACGAATGTTAATATTACTACATTTAATATATAAACCTTTTTCAATATAAATTGACTTGATTTTCAAATAATTAAATATTAAAGTTTTATAATAATTATTAAAAAAAGTGCAGTTTCCTCCAAACTTTCCTTGACAAGTAATACTTGTACCATTACTATCATTAAAGGTATACAATCCATTTGCTACAGGAGGTTCGCCTGATAATTTAACCTCATCATACAACGTGTTAATCAAGTATATTTCTTCAGGATTATCATAATTTATAACTTTATTATACTTAGCTAATAGTGTAAAAAAGTTTGCACCAATAAAAGTAAATATTCCTAAGATAAATACAGCTACCACGATAGCTTCAGCTAAAACGAATCCCTTTTTATTCATTTTTTTCATGAAATATCATTCCTTTATTATTGATTATATCTATAAATTATTATATAATAAATTATAGTAAAATACTAGAATAAAAAGATAAAAGAAGATAAAGGGGTCACAAATATGATTGAATACGATGTTGTAAACGTACCAATTGTTGATATTGTTAACCAAATTATTTTATATGCGTCAAAGAATCGTGCCAGTGATATTCACATGGACCCTAAAGAGGATTCATTGTTAATTAGGATGCGAATTGATGGTGAATTAAAAAATCATACAGTTATTCCTAAAGCATATGAAAGAAATTTAATTACTAGGGTTAAACTAATTTCTAATATGAATATTACTGAAACCAGATTACCTCAAGATGGTGCCATCAAAGGTAGAATTGAAGGTAGAGATTTAGATATGCGTGTTTCAGTACTACCTACAAACGAAGGCGAAAAAGTAGTTATTCGTATTCTTGATTATTCAAAAAGTTTAAGTGGAATTGAATCACTTGGCTTTTCAGAAAAAAACCTAACATTACTTAAAAAAATGTTAAGTGTACCAAATGGAATTATTTTAGTAACAGGTGCTACTGGATCTGGTAAAAGTACTACTACCTACTCCATGTTACAAGAGTTAAACAAAGAAAACGTTAATATAATAACAGTCGAAGATCCAATTGAAATGAATATTGAAGGTATCAACCAAGTACAAGTTAATAGTGAAATTGGTCTTACGTTCGCGGCTGTTTTAAGATCTATTTTAAGACAAGATCCTAATATAATATTAATAGGAGAAATTCGTGATTCTGAAACTGCGCAAATCGCAGTACGTGCATCAATAACTGGTCACTTAGTTTTATCTACACTACATACAAATAATTCTTTAAGTACAATTGAAAGACTTTTAGATATGGATGTTGAAAGATATTTACTATCAAGTGCCTTAACCGGTATTATTTCACAGAAATTAGCGCGTAAGTTATGTCCACATTGCAGAATTCAAAGAGCTGCTACCGAGTATGAGAAAGAAGTATTTAAACTTGTACTAAATAGAGATATTGATACAGTTTTTGATGCTGGGAAATGTGATAAATGTACAGATGGGTATTATGGAAGAATTGCAATTGAAGAAGTTTTGTATATTAATGATGAATTAAGAAGTGTAATTGCTAATCCAAATACAACAAAAGATGAATTAAAGAAGCTTGTTTATACTAAAGATGTTACTACTCTTCTTGGAGATGGATTAGAAAAAATAATAAATGGTTATACTACATTTAATGAAATATTCAAATTAATTGAAGTCGACCTAGAGATGAAATCTCTTAGAGAAGCTGCTCAAAATAACAATATTATAGAATCTAAAGAAGTAGCTAAGCAAGCACCAACTGAACCAGAAATAATTATTGAAGAACCACAATCAATTAAAAAGCAGGAAGTAAAGATGGAACCTCAAGTTGATAGTAGGATTATGCCAAGTCTTGCACCAAACATGAATCCAACTTTTAACCCTAATCCAGGCCCTCCTGTATTAGAACCAAATATTAATACTAATATACCTCAAAACAACGTCATTGATATTAATCCTAGTTATAACATTAACACTGTTCAACCAGACAAAATAACGTACAATCCTGTTGATGAATATTTTAGAGGTGAAAATGTTAAACCTATTGTAGATATATATGATTTAGATAGTGGTGATAAAAGTAACTATTAAAAGAGTTATGATTTTATGTTATTATAAATATACATAACATGAGGTGATAAATAATGACAGCTAAAAACGACTTAATGAAACTCAAAAATAAATTGATTGAAAAAGAAACATCAAGTAATGATTTATCAAAATATGATGAATATCTATCTAAAGCAAGTGAAATTGGTAAAATCATTGTCAATAAATGCTTAGCTCAAGATATTTACATAAACACTCAAAAATTACAAAAACTATTAGTACTTGTACAAATAGAATGCATAAAAGATAGTGGATTCCCCCTATTTTCACAAAACATAGAATATTGGGAATGTGGTGTTGCGATTAAAGAAGTGGACAAGGAATTTAGACAATATGCATTGGGATTTAATAAATATTTAAATGAGAAAATTGTGTTACTATATTCAGAAATGCAATATATTGATAATATTATAAATCAATACGCTTCTCTTACACCGTATGATTTAAATGAATTATGTTTATTGAATAAAGATATTCTAATTCCATTTGCTAGTAAACAAAAATGTAAAATTTATAAATAAGTACAAAAAAGCTATTCATAGCTTTTTATTTTTTCATAAAAAAAGAATGAATCAAAATTCATTCATAAAATCTTATAAAAACAATTATTCTTTATCTAAAACAATTTTTAGAACATCATTATTAATTGATTCAATAGTTCTTATTCTATTATCTTCAATACAATTAATGTATTTCCAATTATATAATTCTTTTAGTTCTAGATAACAAGCTTCTGCATGTCTTAAATGGTTTTCATCTTTTTCATGTTCATCTAACGCAGTTCTATTCTTTTTTAATTCTTTCGCATATTCATAAGGCATATGTAGAAAAATTGTAACATCTGGTTTTGGTAACTCCAATAGCCAATATTCTAATTTGTCAATCCATTGATACATATTAAATCTTTCATCTTTATCATTAATTTTACTACCTTGATGAGCCAAATTAGAAGTCGTATAGCGATCCAATATAACATAATAGCCTTTTTCTAAATAATCATTGACAGTTGAAATATTATATTTTCTATCAGCTGCATAATATAACGATGCTATCTTAGGATCTACATTCACAGCTCCTTCTGTGAAATATGATTTACATATTTCTGGTTTACCTAAGTATGGTCCCCCCACTATTTTTCCTGTTGGTGTATCATATCTTGGAAAATCAATCCTAATGCATTGGTAATTAAGCGATTTTAATCTTGCTTCTAATAACTCTGTTTGCGTTTGTTTTCCGCTACAATCAGTTCCTTCAATAACTATTAACTTACCTTTCATATTACATCACCTTTTTTGTATATTCTACATGGCTATATTTAATTCCATCATACTCATGTGTTGAAATTATTTTTTTCTGCCAATCATTATGATTAAATTTTGGAAAGAATCTATCCGCATCATTGTATTGTTTATCAATTTCAGTTATATACATCTTATCAACATAATTTATAAATAATTTATATATTGCTTCTCCTCCAATTATTACAATTTCCTCTTCTCTGTTAGTCAAATCATTTAAAAGTTTATTAAAATCCTTATAGACTATAACTTCTTTAGGAAACTCATAATCATCAAGTGTTAAAACAATATGTTTTCTATTTGGTAATACCTTTGGCAAAGAATAAAATGTATTACTTCCCATAACAATTGTCTTGTTAAGTGTTTTTTCTTTAAAGAATTGCAAATCCTCGGGAATATTCCAAAGTAAACTATTGTTTTTTCCTATTTCATTATTTTTACCTACCGCTACTATAAGTGTTAACATATTTACCTCGCTATATCAAAGTGAATTGGTCCCATATCTTCATAATCTTTAACTTTTATATCAAGACAATCCTTTGAATTATCAAATTCAAAGAAATCTTTAATATCTTTATTTATCCATAATGTTGGTGCTTTTAAATGACCTTTTTCATCAAATCTTTTAATTTGTTCCTCAATCCCAGAAATTTGATTTGTATATATATGAGCATCTTTAATACTCCAATCAATTGTACCTGGTTTTAGTCCAGTTACTTGTGCAATTAAACATAATAGTGTTGCATATTGAGTAACATTAAAAGGAAGTCCCAAAGGAACATCACAACTTCTTTGATGTACCCAAATATTAATCTTTCCATCCGTAACATCCCATTCACTACTCCATACACAAGAAGGCAAAACAGCAGTAGACAAATAATCGTTCTGCCAAAGAGACATTACCATTCTACGATCACTACTATTATTTTTTAAGGTATCAATCAAGGTTTGAGTCATGTTGAACTTTTTTACAATATATCCATATGCTGTCCCTATAGTATGTGCAAATGATATATCAAATTTTTTCTTAACAAGTTCTTTTTTCTTTTTACCATTTTCAAAAGTTAGTTGTTCTGCTTGCCAATAACCATCTTTATCAATTTCCCATTCATCCCAAATATGTACATTTCTCTCTTGTAACCATCTAACATCATTTGATTGGGCTTGATATATCCAAAGCATTTCTAAAATTGCTTGCCTAAAATACAATCTTTTTGTAGTTAAAACCGGGAATTCTTCTGAAAGATCAAAATGTAGATGATATGATGGTATCTTAACGGAGTCAATTCCTGTTCTATTTTCTACTCTTTTTCCATCTTTTAATATTTTCTTGCAAAGTTTTATATATTCAACATCCCATTTAGACATATTTTACTCCTCTACAATATTATTATTTTCATCAAAGTTTAATAACAATACTTTTCTACTGGCTAAATAATCACACATATGAACAAAGTTCTGATATTTATTTTTTGGTATTGGTAGAACTTCATTACCATCAAAATCTTTATTCCAAACACCCATATGTGACACTATGACATTACACATAAAATCTATATTTTCATCATTCATACCTAAATTTTTTCTATTTTCTTTTACATACTGTGCTGCTAGAAGAGGATGTTCTACTTTTGTATATTTACTCTTTTCTTTTCCTGATTTTAATCCATCATGTATCATAAGAGCCATCAACATTAATTCCTTTTCTTCTTCAGTATATTTATCACCAATTAAAGGATCACTCAATAATTCATAGGCAATTCTAACTGCTGCTTTAGTATGTCTCAATAATCCACCTTCACCAGTTGCATACTTAGGGTGATATTTTCCTGTAGATGATGCCGGAACTTCAAAAAAGTAATCTGGTAATCCATCAATTAAATAACAGATGTCTGCTTTTAAGGTTTTATCTTTTATATATGACAATTCTTTTTCAAACTTTTCTACTTTATTCATATATCCTCCACTACAACAATATTATATCATATCAAACACTTGTTTGCAATTAAACAATAATAAAATTTAACAAAATATTATTAGATACATACAATTTATCTTTTGGAATATAGATATAATCATCATCTTCCATAAGTAATTTTTGTTCTAATAATGAATTAATATCGAATACATCTTCTACATTTTTATTAAACTTTAATTTGAACTTTGATTTCGATATACCTTCCATTTTTCTTAAACCACAAATAAGTTCTTCTTCCATCTTTGTTTTAGTATCTATGTATTCTCTATAAAGTATAGTATCACCTTTAAGATATTTAGTAATACTCCTTGTATTAGTATATCTACTACTATCTACATAACCAGATGCCCCAAGTCCAAAGCCATAATATTCTTCGTTATTCCAGTAATTTAAATTATGTTTAGATGCTTTTCCATCTCTACTAAAATTACTTATTTCATAGTGATCATATCCCATATTTTCCAATACATCAATTATATGATAATACATTTTATTTTCCAACTCTTCATCTATAGGATGATATTCATCAATATATAATTTTGTATTCTTTTCAAGTATTAAAGAATAAATAGAGACATGATCAACATCTAATTTTTTTATTAAATTAAGGTCCTTATCTAAATCATCAATAGTTTCACCATTAAAGCCATACATAAGATCAACACTAATATTACTAAAATATCTTTTGCATAAGCGAATTTTATTCATAATATCTATTTCATTATTTTTACGATTTAATAGTTTAAAATATTTATCATTTATTGTTTCTATTCCTACACTTATTCTATTTATTCCATATGATTTAATTAATTTTAATTTTTCTTCTGTTACATCTTCTATATTAAATTCCATCGTAAATTCTAAATTCTTACTTAAATTAAAATCTTTTATTATACTAAATAATTCTTTTAATTGATAAATATTGAGTGACGATGGAGTTCCCCCACCTATATAAATTGTTTCTAATTCATCTTTTTTATAATTATTTATAATTTCCTCTTTAAGTTTTTTTAAATATTTATTAACTGTATTTTCATTATAAAAGATTTTACAAAAGTCGCAATAAGAACAAATATTTCTACAAAACGGTATATGTATATACATGCTTTTCATTATCTTCTTTTATTTCCTGGTTTATGTGAATCAAGTACACAAGATAATTCTTCATACAACTCGTCTCCAATTCTATCTTTTGATAGATTATCTTTTATAGTTGATTTAGGAATACCACTTTTATGTTCTAATTGTCTAAGGCTCAAATCTTTATCAATTATATCTCTTGCTAAACTTGCTGCTGTTTCGCTATCAAAGGAAAAAGATTTTCCAATACGCACATTACTTATGGTACTTGGTTTACCATTCATTCCACCTTTTATAGCACCTCTAATCAGGTTTTTTTCTTTTTTTTCATTTACCAATTTGTATTTATCTGGACATATTTCTTCTAGTTTTTTCATATGTACTTGAAAACTTTTTTTGCATATTCCAAAGTGATTCGCAGCATCACTCATAGTTACATCATTATTTAAATAATAATCCGCTTCACTTATTATATTTTCATTTTTTCTCATAACTACCTCTAATTATTTTTTGCCTGATTTTTTATTTTGTTCATAATTATTTACAACTTTGTGATATAGTTCACTACCTAATATGTCTTCAGTAAAATTGTTATATATAGTTGCTACTGAAACATTAGTCACCTGTTGTAAATCTCTTAGTGTATAATTGTTTTCTACCATTTCATTTGCTAATGATATGATTTCGTCTTGTTGTAGTTTTTTATTACCTAAGTTTCCACTTGTTGCTTTACTTTTATACCAGTTTTCCCTTTTCTTTTCATCAACTAATTTTTGAGCTTTTTCGCCTAATTTAATAGATTTTTCTCCATTAAAATATCTAACTAATGAAGTTTTTGATATGCCATAATCAACTGCCAACTTTGATAATGGAGTCCCCGTTTGGCAATATATCATTGCCATTTCACTTAATATTTTGTCTGTTACTTTCATAAACTCTCCTACTTCTCATTATCCATACTTAATACACTCATGAATGCCTCTTGTGGCAATTCAACACTACCTATTTGTTTCATTTTCTTTTTTCCCTCTTTTTGTTTTTCAAGAAGTTTTCTTTTTCTAGTAATATCTCCACCATAGCATTTTGCTAAAACATCTTTCCTTAATGCTTTAACAGTTGATCTTGCTATGATATGTGAACCAATTGCTGCCTGTATTGGAATTTCAAACATTTGTCTTGGAATTGATTTTTTTAATTGTTCAACAACACTTTTACCTCTTTGATAAGCAAAATCTTTATGTACAATTACACTCAATGCATCAATAACTTCTCCATTTAACAAAATATCCATTTTAACAAGCTTACTAGGCCTATTACCAATTAGATCATAATCAAAAGATGCATATCCTTTCGTGTATGACTTTAACTTATCAAAAAAGTCATATACTATCTCCGAAAGTGGCAATTCATAATGAATATTAACCCTAGTTGGATCAATATATTCCATACTTACATAGTTCCCTCTTTTATCTTGACAAAGTTCCATTATTGATCCAATATATTCGCTCGGTGTAAATATATTAGTTTTGATAAATGGTTCTCTAATTTCAGTTATATAGCCTGGATCTGGCAATTTACTAGGCGCATCAACCATAACAACATCTTTATTTGTTAACACTACTTCGTATACAACAGATGGCGCTGTGGTAATTAAATCTATATTAAATTCCCTAGTAATTCGCTCCTTTATTATATCAAGATGCAATAATCCAAGAAAGCCGCATCTAAATCCAAAGCCTAATGCTGTTGATGTTTCTGGTTCGAATACTAAAGAAGCATCATTTAATTTTAACTTTCCAAGAGCTTCTCTTAATTCTTCGAATTTTGTTGACTCTATTGGATAAAGTCCGCAAAAAACCATTGATTTCATAGGTTTATACCCTGGAAGAGCTAAAGAAGCAGGATTGTTTTCTAGTGTTATTGTATCACCAACTTTTACATCCGAAATATTTTTAATACTAGCAACAACAAAACCAACTTCACCAGACTCTAACATATTTTTAGAGACTTCTTTGGGTGTGTTTATTAGAAGTTCTGTAACTTCGTATGTAGCAGATGTTTGCATAAATTTAATTTTATCTCCTACTTTTAAGTTACCATTAACAATTCTCGCTGATACTATAACACCTCTATATGCATCAAACACACTATCGAAAATTAATGCTTGGAGTTTATCTTTATTATTTCCTTTAGGTGCCGGTACTCTTTCTACAATAGCATTAACTAATTTCTTAATACCTACTCCTGTTTTTGCACTAGTAAGAATAATTTCATCCTCATCAAAACCAATAACATCCATAAGCTCTTTTTTTACTTTTTCTATATCAGCATTTGGCAAATCTATTTTATTAATAACAGGAATTATGGTTAAGTTATTTTCCATGGCTAAATAAAGATTTGCTAAAGTTTGAGCCTCTATTCCCTGTGCTGCATCTACAACTAAAATAGCACCTTCACATGCTGCCAAGCTTCTAGATACTTCATAAGAAAAATCAACATGTCCTGGAGTATCAATTAAATTAAGCAAATAATCTTCATTATTATAATTGTACTTTAATGATGCTGTATTTAATTTTATTGTAATACCTCTTTCTCTTTCAATATCCATGCTGTCCAAGAATTGATCTTTTGCTTCTCTCTTACTAAGAGCATTAGTAACCTCTAAAATTCTATCGGCAATAGTACTTTTACCATGATCTATATGTGCTATAATACAAAAATTTCTAATATTTTCCTGTTTCATTTTACCACCTTGATTTATTTTATCATAAATTTATAAAAGAAAAAAGGTTATAGAAAAAATCTATAACCTTAATTGAATTTATTTTCTTAAAACAGGTCCTTCGTATTCTTGCTCTTGTGCTTCAAATAATTCTTTTAACGCTTCTTTTGCAAGTTCTTCATAATAACTTGTATTTACATGTGGTGTTGCATATGATTCTGATTGAGAATTAACACCGGATCTAGTTTCATATCCATCATAATTTTCATCATATATATCATCGCCAAAATCAGAGTCTTCTGGTCCAGCTAAATTTGGATCATCAATAACATTATCAGATGGCTTTTCTGATTCTATTGGTGTATCATCTTTAAAATCATTTTTATTGTCGTTATTATTATTGTTGTTATTATTATTGTTGTTATTATTATTGTTGCTATTATTGTTATTACTATTGTTATTTTTATTATTATTTTTGCTTTCTGCTTGTTTTTGAGCTTCTTTATATAAGTCTTCTGCTTCTTTTCTAGTAATAGCACCTTGACTAACTGCTGAATTTAACTTTTGATTAATACCATTTAGCCATCCACTCTTGTATGCTTCAGCCATTTCTCCAGTATAACCTCTTTTTGATAAATCTTTCGAAAGTCTTGCTTGAATTTGAGAATCTGAAGATGTAATTCTTTCATTATTAAATGCATATGCTGCTTGAGCTATATCAGATAAAGTACCTTGTGTTGGAACCTTACTAACTGCATTTGGATTAATTCTATTATATATATCAGCATGACTATATGCACCTTTTTCTTCTGCATAATTAGTTGCATCTGTCCATCCAGCCTTAGCTGCAGTCGCTTTATCTCCTTTGTAGGTATTCTTATCTATTTGAACTTCATTAAAATCCTTTTCTTGTTTTTCTGCTTCTTTTCTTTCGCTTGGAGTTAAATCAGATTTATTAACTTTCTTAGAAGTTGTTGTTGTTGTATTACTGATAACCTTACCGTTTTTCTTTGCAAAATCAAGCTTTTGCTCAGCACTCATCTTGTCCCATTCATCTTTTGAAACGGAAGTGCCAGTATATGTTTCTATTTTTTCTACTCCTCTAATTCTATTGTTATATAAGATATCATCTTTAACTTCAATATAAGGTCCAAGTTCTCTATCAGCAGCATTTTTAACTTGATTATATACAGGAACATTATTTTCTTTATTTTCTAATTCTACATACTCTTCATATGTCATTTGCCCTGATAGTATCTTTTCTGATGATTTTACATCTTTTTTATCTAAAGCTGTTGATGCTAGTGCAACCTTAGTAACCATTTGTTGATTAGCTAATGGAGTAATTATATCAGAAGATATATGTTCTCTCATGGCTGCTATTGTACAACTACCTTTCTCGGCAGTGTCTAACATATCTTTTAATTTTTCACCACTTTGAATTTGTGATGCTTTATTATCACGATACTCTTCATCTAAAGTACCAGGTTCTGAAGTTACTTTTAAATAATGACTGTATTTTTCTTCAACATTGGCATCATAATAACCTCTAACCATATTTAACATTAAATGTTTAACATATTTTTCAGTAGATTTATCCATTTTTGAATCATTGGCACCATTAATACCATGAATATAAGAGTATCCAAATGTTCTAATTAATCTATCAGCAGCATCAGTAGTTTGATTTTTATTAAATTCTACTAACTTGCCTTCCAAATCTTCAAACCAAGTTCTGTTTTCTTTGTCTGTTATCAATGTAGAAACAGTGCTAGGCGCTTTTCCATTCATAGCATACAAACTCATTTTAGATACAAAGTTGTAATAATTTTCTTCAATAGCCTGTGCATCTAATTCTTGAAGCCCAAAGATTGAGAATAATTCTTCACCACTATAGTTATTTAATACTAACATAGCTGACGATACTTCATCATAAGTAAATTGTAATACTGCATTATCCTTTTTATCTGCTTCTAATGCAAATACAGATTCATCTTTTGCCAACTTATTCAATTGTTCTGTAACATCATATGCAGTTTGTGAGAACTTTCTTAATTCACTATCTTCAGGTAAAGCTTTCATAAGTTCATCAAATGATGCTGTATTAAAATCTATGTTTTTATTTGTTGACTTTCCATTACGTTTAGAACATTGTGAAAGCGTTACAGCTAATGCACCGGTTACACCAGCTACAGCTGCTGTAGTAACTGCAATTGTTTTAATAGTTTTTCTCTTATTTTTATCTTTACGTATAGAATTAATGTCTTCATCATCTTTTTCTTCTTCATCATCAAATGTTGGTTCAGTATCAGGAGAAATATCAGCTATTGAATCAATATCCGAAGGGAATTTTACAATTAAACTATCCCTAGTAAATTCTGTTTCTAAATTTTCTGCTTCTTTACTGTTTTCAGGAACAATCTCTAAATGTCCCATTGCTATTAACTGATTTAAGAAATCAGGAGATGAAGTATCAAGACCAAATTCATTTGCAAAATCTATAATCATTTGATCATGGACTTTAAAGTCATATGGTACCTTTTTTAGACCATCATCAGTATGAACATATGCATATTTTGGATTATTAGATTCATTATTTACAATTGAAATTTTATTTATTTTATCCATATATTATCACTTCACTCCTAACCTTTTACTCTTTTATTACCAGTCATTTTATATCCTTGGCTTATTAATGAAGAATCATTTTGAATTGTACTCCATTTTGTAGATGAGCCAGCTTTCTTAATTAATGTACGAGTTTTATATCTATAACTATATACATCTTTGAATTTCTCTTTTCTTGTTTCCTCATAACCGATTACCTTAGTATAAGTACTGAATGAATATGTTTTCTTTGTTTCATATCCAGTACATGTTACTTTAACACCTGTTGATAAAGTAATTGTATCAGTAGCAGTTACAGTACCAGCAGTTCTTGTATATACTTTAAATAATTTATAAGGAGTTGAATTACATTCGCTACCACATGCATTCCAATTCATTCCTGCATATACGTATTTAGTAGTTAAAGTGTCAGCTGGTTTTTCTTTTTTAGATATAGTTTTTAAATATGTCCATCCATCGTTAGATCCAACCTTAACAGCATATGTAATATTTTTGTTTGTTGTTGTACGATAATAATTATATCCTTTACATACTTTTTCTGTTAATGATGCTGATTCTTTTATAACAGTACCATAAATTGGAGCCCCAACATTATATTCATATCCATCGGATACTTGTTTCTTTCCTAAATCTTCTGTTATTTTAGTATCTGTTTTTCCAAACTTAGGTGGATTTGATGGATTATATGTTTTTGTTGTCCATCCACTCCAATTACTATATTCATTATCCCAAGTTTTTAAATACTCATATTCATAAGTTATATCTTTTTTAATTACTTTAATACTACATACATTTGTATTTCCAGCATTATCTTTTACATATCCATAGATTGTATGAGTTCCATTTGCAGTAATCTTGTATGTTGCATTATTTTTATATGTAGTTGATTTTCCAAGTCCAAACGAATTCATTCCACTTGTTGCATCATATTTTGACTTAAAGCCAATTACTACATTACTTGTATAATGTCCATCATTATATGTACCCCTTTGAACATCCAAACTACAATTTGGCTTTGTAGCATCTCTCTTTACTGAAATACTACATACTGCTGTATTTCCTTTCGAATCTTTTACATATCCATATACATTTTTTGATCCGTCTTGACTTATTGTATAAGTATTTTTACCATTATAATTTGTACTAGTACCTATTCCATAAGCTGTTATCCTAGCTCCATTTGTTGTTTTCTTAGAAGCAAAGCTAATTCCAACATTACTTACATACCAGTTATTATCACCTTTTTTACCTGATGATATTGTTAAACTACAAGATGGTTCAGAGTATTTACTTGGCTCTGTTTTTTCTTTAGTAACACTTAAGTCACATACAGCTTTATTACCAGCTCTATCTATAACATAACCATACACTTTTGTTGTTCCATTTTTAGTTACTACATAACTTGTTGATTTGTTATAAAGTGGTTTTGTTGCTGTTGTTACTCCATAATTTGAAATACCACTAGTTGCATCAACTCTACTATTAAATCCAACTTTTACATTTGATATATAATTGCCATTTGAATTCTTAGTTCCTGATAATACAGCTAAGCTACAACTTGGTTTTTTAGTATCTCTTTTAACTGCAACACTACATACAGCTGTTTTTCCTTTTGAATCTTTTACATATCCATATACTTTTGTCGTTCCATCAGATGTAACTTTGTAACTTGTTTTTCCATTATAATTTTTACTAGTACCTATTCCATAAGATGTTATCTTGGCACCTTTTGTTGTTGATTTTGATTTAAATCTTACTGTTACATCACCAACATACCAACCATTTTCTCCACGTTTACCATCACTAATTTCTAGAACACATGAAGGTCCTCCTGATGAAGTTGGTTTTGGTGTTGGATTTGATTTTCCACCACCTGTACCTTTTGAAGGTGTAGTTGGTTCTTCTTCTTTTTCACAAATTGCTGACTCACAATATGAATAGCATCCTAAGTGTACTATAATGTAATCTTCCTCTTCACTACATTTTAAATACACTTTCATCTCATATTCATTTTCCATTTTAGTTAGTTTTACATATGAGTTTCTTGTATCACATGATTTACCATTTTTATCTTTAAATGGTAAAAGTAATTTCATATCAAGCATTTCTTGCAATGTTAAAGTAACAGAATCTCCCACATTCTGTGGTAACCTTTCTGTTGTAAAATAGCTTATTGCAGCATCTTTCATTTCTCCAACATTAGCACTAAATATTTTACTATTTAAACCCGTTAAATCTGGTATTGGTAATAACCATACCAATAATAATACAAAGACAATTATTAAAATTAATTTTAATAAGAATTCCTTTAAAGGAAAGCTTCTTCTTTCTTCTTCTTCGTACATATCAGTATCCCCCTCTCACTTGTGGTGTATTATAACACTTTTTATTATTTTTGTCAATCGAATTATTAATTTCAACTACTGTGCATCCTACATTAAAATTATCTAAATAAAATTTACTCACTAATCTATTTCTTTTCAATTCATTATGCACTTCCTTTTTTAATATACCTTGACCAATTCCATGAACAATAAGAACTTTTTTATTTTTCATGCGATAATTATCAGTAATAAAATCTTTTACTAATATTCTTGCAACATCTTTTGTTTCACCATGTAAATCAAGGCTAGGAATATTATCACTAAACATTATACTATTCCACCCTGTTTAATTATATCAAAAATATTAAATAGTTAAAAGATGTTTTTAGAAAAAATATAAAGGAATATAAAAAATCATATTCACTACTAAAGAATAAAAAAAGAGATGATTTTAGCAGTTAAACATTTAAAATCATTCTTATTTTGATATTTTGCTTCTACTTTGAATCTGCTGAAAATTGTATTTTTTAACTATTTAATTTATATTATTATTTATTTTTATCTTTTTTATACTTTTTATTTATCCACTCAACAGTATCCCTTATTGTATCTTTCATATTTCTATTTTTAAATTCTAACTTTTCTTTAGCTTTTTCATTACTAAAATTAGCATTAGAAGATAATGTATATAGTGAATACTTTGTAAAAAGTGGAGTTTGTTTCTTTAAATTATAATATACTTCAAATAAAGGTGCTATTAATTTTGCAAGACCTATTGGTAATACAATTTTAATCTTTTTTCTTCCTTGCACATCACAAATTAAATCACATAATTCCTTAATTGTTATATATCTATTTGATAAGATATAGCATTCACCATTAGTACCATTTTTACAAGCACTAATAACACCATCTGCTACATCTCTTACATCGACAAAATCATATCCACCTTTTACACAAGCAAATAACTTGCCATTTGTAACTTCTTTTACTAGTTGTGTTAAGTGACTATTGCCAAAATCATTTGGACCTATAATACCAGATGGATGAATTATACAAGCGTTTAAATTTTTGCTCTTTACTGCATCAATTACATACCTTGCAGCTTTTGCTTTTGTTTTTGCATATAACCCCTCGACATTATCAGGATTAAAATTAGTTATCTCTGTTATTAATCCATTGTTAGGTTGTTCTGGGATTGCATGAACACTACTAATATAGATAAGTTTTGCTTTTGACTCTATTACCTTATCTACTATATTTTTAGTTCCATTAACATTAACATTATAAACAAGTGGATTGTATTTTGATTTTATATATACTACTGCAGCACAATGAATTACAAAAACTTCTTTTCCATCAGTGTTTTCAAAAATTGATGATAAAGTTTCTTTTTTAGTTACATCACCATAGTATATTTTACATTTTAATTTTTCTAGTGATTTAATAGAATCACCTTTTAATACAAAAGCCCTAATTTCATTATCAGCATCTTGCTCTAGCTTTCTTATAATGTTATTACCTAAAAAACCATTTGCTCCTGTTATTATATAGATCTTTTTCACAATATTTATCATAACCACCCCATTCTAAAAAATAAATCTAATATCTCTTTTATATAATTATACCACAAGTTCACGATTGTTTTTTAAGAAGTATATGGATAGCAAAATAAAAAAGATATTTCTTTAGTTGAAATACCTTTTGGCCTTCCCATTTTATCATCTCCCTAATCTAAATTATAACAAGAAAAGTAGATCACATCTTTTTTATATGTCTACTTTTAATTTACCACTTCATCAAAATAATTTAATCCTCTTTTTTTATTTTTAACAATATAGAAGCTTAACTAATCCTGAACTTGTACATCCACATAAATTCTACTATATAATCTTCAATACTTTTTATAAAATTATTATTCTGTAAATGAACTAGGATGATATGCTGTAATTCCTAATTCTTCTGCTTTTCTCAAAACATCCAATCTATCATCTACAAATACTGTTTGTTTTATATTAATGTTATAATGTTTACAGCATTCAATTATGACTTCTGGTTTCAATAATGTAGAACATATAAAAAACACATTTTCTCTTTTTATATTTGGATAGTATTCAGATAACCATTTATATTTTTGCTCTATTTCATTATTAGTAACAAATGAACCCAATACAAAGATTTTATTACTATCCAAATTTTCTATAACTTTTTGCATTGTTTTTAGTGGTCTAGCTTTATAAAATAAATCATTAAACAATAAATCTTCAAGTGATTGACATCCTAGTTCAGAACATCCACCACCATATAGTCTATTTTTATATCTATACTCAGATAGTGTTCCATCAATATCAAAAAACACATATTTTTCTTTTAACTTTTCAATCATACTTACTACTCCTAACGTTATATTAAAACCAATATAGTTGTGCTACATTTTCAAAAATTTTATAAACTTTCATTGAGTAAAAATTAACAACATTATCTTTATTACTATATAATTATTTTAATTTTAACATACATAAATTTTTATTGCAAAGGTTTCATACAAAAAGCAAAAAAGGGAAAATTATCAAAACACTTTAATAATTTTCCACTACTTTTTTAAGGCTATCAAATATATGAAGTATTCTAATTTTACTTTTTACTAATTAATGATATTTCAATACCTAAAACTCCATATTCTTTTTCTTTTTCGGGAGAATAGTATTGATGCATTGCTTCAGTTTTTCTCTTTATTTCTTCTTCATTAGAAATTAACTTTCTAAACAAATTTTCAAATGTATCTTCCCTATATAATTCAACAACATCTACCAATAATTTTTCCTTTAAATCTGGTAATTTTGAAAATTCGATTTTGTCTTCAATTTTTATTTGTTGTCTTTTTTCATCATACAATCTAAATTCGATTGTTTTTGTTCCATTTTTAATTCTTTCAAATGGGCTTTCATTCAATTTCATTTTGTGTAGCATATATACCATACCTCCTACATTTATTTACAAAATAACCTTTACTTTTAAATTTGGCAAAAAGTCAAAGCCATTAAATAATTTAGTAATTAAACCAATATAATTGTACTATAAAATATTAAGTCATTCAATACTTCATCAAGATTCATCATTGGGTTATAAACTTATTTTCAAATGATATATCTTATGATATTATAAAAGTAATGAGGAGACAATAAATCAAATCAGTTAAAAAATTATTGTTAAGGAGATGCTAATTTATGGAAAAAAATATCGACAAAATCTATTATGATATGGAAAACTTTGAAAATAATGCAGCTATTGATACATTAAACAGAATGTATTTTGATAAAATAATTAATCCATATAAAAGCAGTGAAAAAATAATTGATATGCATACCCATACTAATTACTCAGATGGCGATTTATCACCTCAAGAATTAATAAGATTGGCAATAGACAAAAGAGTTGGAACTCTAGCTATAACTGATCATGATACTATTGAAGGAGTTAAAAAAATTAATAGAAATGAAAAGTTAATTGTAGATAGTGGAATAGAAATTATTAACGGTATTGAATTATCTACAAAAACCAATAAAGGGGTTATGCATATCTTAGGTTATGATATTGATCTAAATAGCCAAGAATTAAATAGAAAAATGATAGAATTGAAAGATAACAGCATTGATTCAGTGTTATCAATAATGGAACAAATAAAAAGAGATTATGGAATTAGGTTTAGCTATGAAGATATAAAAGAATTAGTTAATGCTAACCATAATTTAGGTCGTCCAGATTTAGCTAAGCTTTGTGTTAAATATGGATATGCAGCAACATCACAAGAAGCATTTTCCAAATATTTAATAGAAGCTTATAACAAAACAAGGCAAATTAGTAAATATTTACAGTATCAAGAATGTTTAGAACTAATAAATAATAGTGGTGGTATCCCAGTCCTAGCCCATCCAAAATCATTAGAATTATCAGAAAAAGAATTTTTAATTACACTAAAAGATATGATTGATTGTGGATTAAAAGGTATTGAGGTATATCACTCAAGTCATTCACAAGAAGAAATGTCTTATTATTTAGAAATAGCAAATAGATACAACCTATTAATAAGTGGTGGTAGCGATTTTCATGGTAAAACAATTAAACCTAATATTGACCTAGGTACAGGAAAAGACAATAATATCAAAATTAAAAAATTATCATTGCTTGATGCATTACATTAATAATATTTAAGAAAACAAAAACAATCTAAATCATAATCTTAGATTGTTTTTTAGTGGAAAATATTTTGAGTTTACTAAATACTATTATTTACAACATTCACATTTTGATTTGTTATCTTGACAACCGCATGTACAATCATCGTCGCAAGTGCAGTTTCCTTCTTCACATCCACAAGTACATTTTACATCTTCACAGGTACATTCCATACCTTCTTGGCATCCGCATGTACAAGTATCCATGCAAGTATTCTTTTCTTCTTCTTTCATTATATCCCTCCTAATCATTAAATCTTTTAAATAAACTTGTTAATTCATCAATGACTTCTTCATTTTTTATATCATCTGAAATACACCTATAAATATGGTTTTCAAACATAAGATTAGCTAAACTCTTTAAAGATTTTTCACAAGCAACTATTTGAATTAATATATCATTACAATATCCATCTTCTTCTATCATTTTTTTAATTCCAGAAAGTTGCCCACTAATTCTATTAATCCTACTTAATAACTGTCTTTTTTCTTCATCATTTCTTTCAGTTTTTTTACAACCTTCACTCATATTTTCCACCACCAATCCAATTATATTTTAAAACATATTAAAAAGTAAATGAGGGGGTATATTTATTAAATCATTTTAAATCCAAAGCATTTTTAGGACACTTTCTAATACAATTACAACATAATATACATTCAGTACCATTTTTCCTTTTTCTTGAATCAGTTAACATATCAACATTCATTGGACAACTCCTTATACATTTTTTACAATTAATACATTTATCATGATTACATTTAATGCGTAAATAAGAAAAATAACTAGCTGGTTTTAGAAAAATAGTTATAGGACAAATATATTTACAAAAAGCCCTATTATCTTTATAAATATATGCCAAGGCAATTCCTAAAACATAATATACGATATTTCCAATTATAAATGACCAAAACATTATATTATCTAAATTATCTACTTTAAATATAAATAGTGAGATAACAAAAGTTAATGATAATAAGAATACTATATATCTAATCCACCCTAACTTTTTTCTATTAGATTTTGGTATTTTATATGGAAGTAAATCTAGTATCATTCCAGTCCAACAAGCATACCCACACCATCCTCTACCAAAAAATAAAGGTCCAGCTATTTTAGCTACAAAATAATGTATAGTTGCCGCTTCAAACACCCCTAAAAATAGATAATACCAAAATCCTTCAATCTGCATATTTTCTCTACATATAACTCCCAAATATATAAGCATATATAATCCAACTGCAAATTGAACAAAGCTTCTTGCATATTTTACTTTATGTGATACTAAATAAAGTCCAACTGAAACACATATTCCTATATAGTTAAAATTTAATAAATAGAAAATCTTTTTAGTTGATATGAATAACGATATTGCAACAACCTCAAATATTAACATCATTATTAAAACAATTTTATTTTCTCTAAACCATTTAAACATTTATTATTTACCTCATATAACTAATATTTTTATAATGTTATTTATTATTTTTTGACATATAAGTAACTGTTAGAATTATACCAATAAAGTTACATCCTATCGATAATCCTACTAACAACCCACTACTAAAATCACTAAAAGAGCTTGAACTATTACCATTAAAATACATATATGCCAAATATAACAAATTTCCTAATATAATTAATGATATTCCTGTTTTTAATTTTTTCATAAATTAACCTCCTTAATTATTTTAATTCTTATAATTTAGTAATTCTAATTTTAGCTTATCATATACTTTAGTTTCAAGTTTTGATTTTTTCTTTCATTTTTCTTTTATTAAACCATTTGGTGTTAAAATATATAAATTATTTATTACCTCACTAATATATTTTCGATCATGAGATACACTTATAATTGTTCCTTTATATTCACTTAATACCTTTCTAATAATTGGATTAGATAAAGGACTAACATTTCTTGTAGGTTCATCCAGTATTAAAACATTGCATTTATCTAATACCAATTTAACAAGGAATAATTTTGCTTTCGTCCCATTACTCAAAGTTTTTATTTTACCTAGCATTTCTTCTTTAGTAAATTTCATGTTTCCCAAAAAAATTCTTGCTTTAGTAATTGCTTCTTTATTAGCATTTAAAGAAAGAAATTCCAATACATATTCATAATTATTTAGAATATCATCATATGTTTGAGGCATATAGCCAACTTTAATATCTGCTCTATCTTTTAGCTCATTATAAATTGCTTTTATTAATGTTGATTTCCCAACACCATTTTTGCCAATAATACATAGATGAGTATTACCAACTATATCTAATTTTATATTCTTAGATAAAATTTTATCATGTACTTTTAATTGATCTATATTTAAATTAATTATATTCTTTGTTTTTGGAACATCTAATTCTTCAAAAAAGAAATTAATACTTTCTTCAACATCTGGCATTTCAGTTAATTCAATACTGTCCATTTTTCTTTCTTGTGATTTTAAAGAATGCATTTTCTTTTTTAAGACCTTCGCACCATGTGGATCTTTTCTTGAAATCGTATTTTGTTGATATTCAACCTTTTGCATTATTCTTTGTAATTTTTCTTGTTGTTTGTTTAATTCTCTTTTTTCAGTTTTTGCAATTTGCATTTGATGTTCTAATCTTCTAATTCTTTGTTCAACATATGTATCATAATCAATTTTTAAAAGAGTATGTTTACAATCCTTTTTCTTTTTAACTTGTTCTAAATGTAAAATCATATTTGCAGTATTAGATAATAATGTCTCATCATGAGAAACATAAATAATTGGTTTGTCCGTACTATTAATGAAGTCTTCCAACCACTCTAAAGTTTCGATATCTAAATCATTGGTAGGTTCATCTAAAAATAAAATATCATATTCATTCAATAATAGTTTTAAAATACTGATTTTTACTTTTTCACCACCAGATAATGTTTTTATTCTCTGCTTCAATATTTCATCACTTAAATGAATTAAATTTAAATATTTATATAAATTATTAAGATTATTGTAATAATCGATTTCATTTATAAATAAAAAATCATAACCATTCTTATCCAAATCTTTTTCATTTATTGATTGTTCTAAATAACCAATTCTATTATTTTTAAAGTTAATACTTCCACTTACTTCTATGTATTCACCCTTTCCTAGAATAGTTTTTAATAAAGTAGACTTTCCATTTCCTTCTTCACCAATAATGGCAAGTTTATCTCCACGATTCAATACTAAATTTAAATTTTTAACTAAATATCTACCATTAATAGATATACTTAAATCTTTTATCTCTAACATATTATGCCTCCTTTTTTGGCATAATCAAAGTTTATACCTAACTTATATCATTGATATTACCATATTATCACCTCTACAAATATTAGTTTTCCATCATTTCTACAGATAATTATACCATACATTAATCTATATTTATTTTAAACCACAGATAATCTTAACTTTATTATCATATGAATTTTTCAAATTTTTTCAATAATGAAATTTATGAAAAATTTATATTTATAAAACATTATTGCAATAGAAAATATTCCAAAGTACAATGACCAAACTATTCATATTTTATTATTTAAATACCTATAATATTTACTTATTTATTCTTTTTAATAGTTGATCCTATCATCTCACCAAGTAACATTCCTTCAGATATATAATTTTCTTTATTTTTTTACTATTAACAACTATAACTATAATTGAAATGCCCATAATCACAAATGGAAATGCCGCTAATATAAAATCTTTCATAATCAATCATCCTTTCTACTTTTTATTTTTCATATACTCTTTTATCTTACCAAGTCTAATGCAAATTGACGTGAATTTAACTCTTTTTTTGTTTAAAATCTTATCAATTTCATTCGCAACTGATTCAAACTTAACATTCATAAAATGTGTAAAAATATATTCAGCGTCATTTATATCTTTAGCATACTTATAACAAAATCCTCTAATAGGTGCTGAAATGCTAAATACCCAAATCGGAGATGCAATTATTACCTTTTTATATTCTTTTAGATTAATATCAATTTTTTCTATATCCATATTCCATTTATGCATACCATATCTACCACACCACCAAAAGCCACTGGTACCATCAACTTTTTCTTTAGCATTTATTTCAATAATATCAGCACCAATTTTGTTTGCTTTTTCATATGCTACTTTTCTTGTATATCCCATTCTTGAAAAATACACAACTACACAATTTTTACTTTTACCAATATTATTATATTTTTTAATATCAAAATCAAACTTTTCTTGTTTATAAAATACATAAGTCATATATCCAGTTATTAACTGTAGTAATCCAATGATAAAATAAAGTATTGATAATATATTAATCGGAAAAATAACAAATTGAATAGTAATCCAAAGCATTAAAGTAAATCCAAATATAGTTCCTAATATAATACCAATTTTTTTGTTTTTTATAAGCAGATAAGCCGCTAGCAAATTTGATAAACCATTAACAATTAGTAATGAAATTCCTGAAAATATATAATTTTGAAATAATAAATCACTAAAAGGTAAAACATCAAAATAAGGTAACATCTCATTCATTTCCAATAAATTTCCAGTGGGATCTATAAACATTCCTATACTTCCAAATATGGCACATATTCCTACAAATAAGCACAAAAAGATAAGAACTTTTCTAGTTTTTTTGTATCTCATTTTATACCTCTTTCAATACATATAATTCTATCAAACGAATTATCATTTAAAATCATTTTAACTACTAAATCTTAAAATATTTTATTATAAATATTGTACCCTTTTCTTTTTTCGATTCAACAACAATTTGACCATTATCTTTTTCTATAATTGCCTTTGATAAAGATAGGCCTATTCCTATACTATCTTTATCAGCATTTTTACCTTTATAAAACCTTTTAAATATATTAATTGTATCTTCTGCACTCATACCCTTACCAAAATCTTTTATTCTAAATTCAGTATATAAATTATTGTCATTACACTCAATAATTACTTTATTATCATTATATGAATATTCAATGGCATTTTTTAAAATATTAGTTAAAGCCTCAACTTGCCATTTAAAATCACATTTAATTTTGTTTTTACATCTATTATCAACTACAATACAAATATTTTTCAAATCACTTAAATTAGATACATTACTAATTACCGCATCAATTATTTTTTGAGCAGAGACCTCTTCTGAATAAAAAGTTATAGTATTAGATTCAAATTTAGATAATTTAAGTATTGCTTGAACTAAAAAAGTTATATTAGCCATTTCCCTTTTAATATGTCTTATAAATTCTTCTCTTACTTCTAATTTCATATTAGGATCATCACTTATATTATCAAGCATTATATTAATTGATGTTAAAGGAGTCTTCAATTGATGAGAAATATCCTGTAAAGAATTCTTTAAATTTATTTTATCTTTTAAAGAATTATCCGCATTCTCTTTTAACATAATAGTTGTTTTATATATTTCTTCTCTTAGTATTGATAATTTATCTTCAGATAGTTCATCAATATTTAGTTCATAATCCTTATGATTAATTTTTTCTAACAACCGAATTATTTTATCTATTTCCTTATCACTTTCTAGGTGTGAGGTAACAAACAAATATATTAAAGCCACTAAACATAATCCAATAATTACTACTTTATATATATTATACCTAACATTAAGCTTATCATTTTGAACAAGTAATGAATCAATTTCTACATCATAACCATATTCTTTTAAAATATTAGTTTTAGAGTTATCTGAATTTAATATTTCTATTAAATCTTCTTTTTTTATATCAGGATATTTCTCCTGTAAAAATAGAAATATACCGTTTATTTTATAATTAAAATTCTTTTTATATTCATTATATTCTAACTTACTAATAAATATAAAACTTGTTAAAAAGACAATCACAACAATTAAAATTTGTACTAAATACTTTTTTAAATATTCCCTATTTTTCATCTATTCTATACCCTATACCTTTTATTGTTATAATTATATCAGTACCTAGTTTTTCCCTAATTCTTTTTAAATAAACAGTTATGGTATGATCATCAACTTCATTACCAGTCCATTCCCAAATTTTTTCTAAAATAGTATTTCTACTTACAACACTACCGATATTTATAAATAATAAATGTAGTATTTTTAATTCCAAACTCGATAATTCTACCTTTATATTGTTCTTACTAACTACCATCTTATCTAAATCAAAGCTAATGTCCTTAACCTTAATTACTGATGATTTCTTATTTCTTAAAATAATTTTATTTACTCTTGCTAGTAATTCTCTTGTAGAAAAAGGTTTTGTTATATAATCCTCTGCACCAAGATCAAGTCCTTTTATAATGTCATCCTCATCATCTCTAGCTGTTAAAAATATAACTGGTATTTGACTTTTTTTTATACTATCTTCATATAAGTTAAAGCCATCTCCATCAGGAAGTGAAACATCTAAAATTATAAGTTCTGGAGTATTATTATTCAAATATTCTATCGCGTCTTTCATAGTGGTTTTATAATCTAAGTGATAATTATTAATTTTAAATGTATAAACCAAGCTTTCTGCAATACTTTCATTATCTTCAACCAATAATATATTCATAATTTTTCCTCCTATCAATAATTATACCATAATAAACAAAGGGATATGTTAAATATCCCATAGCTTACTATATATTTTCTTTTCTGATTGTTTCAATCATATTTTGCCTATTAATTTTATTTATCGAATATTTCATTATCATATAAACCACTATAAAGACAAATAAAACACAAATAAGAATTGCTTTATAAGGTAAAACAAACTGTGTATCAAGTTTGCCATCAAAAGCTCTATGAACAAAGTATGATCCAATTATACCTAGAATACTACCATATATTAATGATTTAGAAGAATAAAATAGTGTTTCCAAATTAATCATATGATTAAACTCTTTTTTAGTCATACCAACACTTTTTAACATTGCAAATTCTTTTTGCCTTAACTCCATATTTGAAGTAATTGTGTTAAAGATATTAGTAACACCAATTAATGTAATAACACCAATAAATCCATATAAGAATATACTAATTACAATTACAATAGATTTTTCTGCTTTTGCTTCTTCATCCATATCATAATAATTTAGTTCACTATCTATATTTAAAATATCATTAGTTAACTGCTCAGTATTTAGTGAATCTATCATTAAATCACAACCATAATAATCAATATTATTAAAGTATTTATTATTTAATACTATATAGCCACCATTTGAATAAACATTTTCAAATCCATAAGGCATTATATTACTGATCATACCAACACCAACACTTATATTATTTCCATTAAGTTTAGAAGTTATTGTGTCACCTGATTTATAAGTATATATTCTATCTTCATATTCTTTTTTACTTTTATTATCATAAAATCTATCCATATCTGTTAAGATACCCTTATCTTTTAAATGATCATAATTTCCCTTAACTCTTTTTACATAGGACTTAAAAGTACTATCATCCAATAATATAATATTTAGACGTGCATATTTTTTAATACATTTATCATTTTTGTCATATTCACATTCCAAAGATTCTTTTGGATTAATTTTAGAAATATCATCAATTAAAATACTTGATTTAGCATAATATACTAAATAACTTGCATTTACACTATCTAAATTTCTTATTTCATTTATTTTTTCTTTCGAATTATTCTTATTAAAAGTTATTCTATAATTGTAATCATAATCCTGATAATAATTACCAGATTGCTTAAAACCTTCATTTATGAAAGTAAACATTGAAATAAATACAAATATACTTACTGTTAAGGAAACAACTGTTGTACGATATTTTTTCTTACTTCTTTTTAAATTTTTATACGCTAAAACTCCACCTGTTTTAAATACTTTTTTTATTAATTTGGGGTACTTAAGTTTTTTTGAGTTCATTTTAATGTCATTAGTATTTCTCAAATTATCAATTGGACTTACTTTTGATGCTTTCTTTGCTGAAGATATTGCAGAGAAATAAATTGTAACAAAACCAAGTATTATAGAAATTATAATTGCTATAAATGATACTTTAAATACCATTCCATCAATATTATTAAATAGATACTCTCCTAAAAGTAAATTCACTATTTTTAAAAGTACAAATACAGCAATAATCCCACATATAATACCTATTGGAATAGCAATCAAGCCTAAGATAAATCCCTCAGTTAAAACACTTTTTTTAATTTGCTTTTTAGTTGCACCTACACTAGATAACATTCCATACATTCTCATTTTCTCAGTTGTAGAAATAGCAAATGAGTTTCTTATACAAAATACACTTGTAAAAATAATAATAAATATTACAACTTCAGCAATAGATAACAACATACTAAATGTTGAATCAGAAAACTTTAATGCTTCCCATCTTAACAATTCATTATTAAGTGTATAATCATATCGAGTATTATTAATTCCCATATTAACAACTTCATCATAATTTCTAGCACCTAATAATTCTACAAATGAATTTTTATCTCTAGGATTCTTTAAAGAAATAAAAGCACTAAAATTATCTTCATTAGTTGAAGTTGTTATTGTTGTATAAGCAGGTGCCGAAGTAGGTTCAAAACTAACATCTGGTCTTTTTATAATACCAACAATTCTATATTTTTTTGTATTAGAATTTTTAATTATTTCATTACCTTTATCAAATGGATTACTATCATTTAATACATAGCCATCTTCAAGTGTTACTCTATCTCCCACATTAACGGTAATTTCATCGCCAATCTTTAAATTAGCTTTACCATTTTTATTAAGATGTTCACTAATTATTATTTCACTATCATTTTTAGGAAATCTGCCTTTAATTAATTTTAATTTTAAATTATTAAAAGCCTCTTTATTCATTCCATAAAACTTTAGATATGGTTTATACTCATTTTTAATTGTATCTAACTTTGCATATCCATCCTCAGATATTATATCAACACTATTAATATCTTTATTTAATTTTAACTTTTTAAGTTTATCATTAGATACATGATATAATCTAACATGCCAATAACCAGATTCATTAATTGCATTTTGAATTAGCGTTTCTCTAAAACTTGATACCATATTACTAACAGCACATATTAAAGCAACTGATAGGATAATACCTATTATTGTTCCTAGGCTTCTTTTTTTATTTAATTTCAAATTTTTTATAGTTAATTTATTAAGGATATTCATATTCTACATCTCCTTAACAATTCTTCCATCTTCAATTTGAATTATTCTATCAGCACATTTAGCAATTTCCATATTATGAGTAATCATTATAATAGTTTGTTTATACTCTTTATTAGATTTTTTAAGCAACTCTATAATTTCATCACTTGACTTTGAATCCAAATTTCCTGTTGGCTCATCCGCAAGAATGATAGTTGGATTAGTTATCAAAGCCCTACCTATTGATGTTCTTTGTTGTTGACCACCTGATAATTCATTTGGTAAATGGTCTTTTCTATTTTCTAATCCTAGTAATTTTATTAATTGATTTAAATACTTACTATCTGGTTTTCTATTATCTAAATCAAGAGGTAATGTAATATTTTCTACTACATTAAGTATAGGTATTAGATTATAAAATTGATAAATTAAACCTACTTGTCTTCTTCTAAATATAGCTAGTTTATCATCATCATAATTGTAAATGTTTTTTCCATCAATAAAAACCTTACCAGAAGTTGGTCGATCTACTCCTCCAATTAAATGAAGCAATGTAGACTTTCCTGAACCGGATGTCCCAACTATTGCGACAAATTCGCCTTTTTCTACTGAAAATGATACATCATCAAGCGCAATAACTTTAGTTGTACCACTGCCATAAACTTTTGTAAGATTCTCTACTTTCAAAATTTCCATACATATTTCTCCCTTCTTACAACTAAATTATATACTTTCAAAGTTACATCTAAGTTACAAAGGGAAAAGTTTTTAAAAGAATTAGCCGAGTTATTAAATACGCGTGGCCCATCTTTATCTTTTTCCAAAGTATCAAGTCTTATACAATTCTATCCATATGTATTAAAAGTAATCTTCATCAATTAAAGGAATAATATCTATCGCAGGTTCTTCATAAGGATGTATTTTTCTTAATACTGATACAACTTCTCTTACTTTATTAACATTACAAACTACTTCTAATTTTTCTTCATTTACAAATTCCAAATTGTCCTTTTTTCCAATATATGGATTAGCTTTATCAGTCGGTTTAAATGTTCCTATACATTTTGTAGACATTGAACAATACATATAATTGCCAATAACTCCGGCACCTGCTTCACATACAGCATTTCTTACTTCTTCTACATTTTCCAAAGGAACAGTAACAATAATTTTTACTCTATTAACATTTATATTCATTTACAATATCCTCCCATCACTTACTTTATCATTATTCTTATACAAAAAACATCCCATATCGTGTGAATAAATAAAACCAATTGCCTGCAAATAAGAATAAATGATAGTAGATCCAACAAATTTCATACCTCTTCTAATCAAATCTTTAGAAATAGCATCGGACAAATTATTAGTGACTTTATCAAACTCATAAAGTACTTCATTATTCGTATATTGCCTTAGATAATTATAAAAGCTTCCATATTCTTTTTGAATATTTTGAAATATTTTAGCATTATTAATACTCGCTTTTATCTTTAACTTATTTCTTATAATTTTATCATTAGATAATAATTCATTTACTTTGTTTTGATCATAACCAACTATTTTATCTATATCAAAATTATCATAAGCATTTCTAAAATATTCTCTTTTATTTAAAACACATTCCCAAGATAAACCAGCTTGAAATGATTCTAATATTAACATTTCAAATAGGTATTGATCATTAGTATTTAGTACTCCCCATTCTTTATCATGATACTCTACATATAAAGGATTATTTTCATTGCACCATTTACATCTTTTCATAATGCTGTACCCTTTTTCGGAACAAAGAATTTACTCATATCATTTTTTTCATGTTTTAAAAGAGCAATTTTATTTTTAAGCCCTCCACCATACCCAGTCAAACTACCATTAGATCCCACAACTCTATGACAAGGAATTATAACACAAATAGGATTCCATCCAACAGCTCCTCCAACAGCTTGACTAGACATCTTTTTGATTTTTCTCCTTTTAGCAATAATTTTTGATATATCGTTATATGTAATTGTACTACCAAAAGGAATTGAATTCATTATATCTGATACCTCTTTTCTAAATAATGTTAAGTTTTTAATTTTATATTTAGGAATAAAGCTAGGATTTTTCCCACTAAAATATATATCTAACCATTTACTTGTTTCTTTAAATATAGGAAGTAGTTTCTCCTCACAATTTATAATATGCTTAGAAGCATCTCTAGAACCTATAAACCATAATCCTGTTAGATATTCTTCATCACTATTCATAAGCATATCATCAAAACTATCAGGTGTTTTATATATCCATTTATAAGTCATAAAATTCCTCCAACTAGTCAATATTTTAACTTCAATCTTATAATCTTTATACATAATTTAGTAATATTATATATTAATTCAAGTAAATTTGAAAGGAAAATAAAAATAGCAAAAATTCAAATAAAAAATACCAAATATAAACATATATTTGGCAACAAATAATAACTTTCATCATCTTAAAACCATTTCAGCACAATCCCAGTTTTCATTGTAGAACTGATATACATTTTTATCCACACGAACTTTTTCAAATCCAACTGATTCATAACATTTATATGCACTTTCATTATTAGTAAAAACTCCTAGATTTATTACTTTAGCACCTGGTTGTTCTTTAGCATATTTTATCCCTTCATTTATCAAAATTTTGCCATAGTCTTTTCCTCTTATATTATTATTTACTATAATAAAACCAAGCCTTACTACATCCTTATTTTGATCTGGATTTCTTAATATTAAATGTCCTATTATTTTACCTTTATCTTCTATATGTTAACGCATAAAAATGCGATGATTTTGCACTTTCTACATAATTAGAGGTTATATCTTCAGGTTTAATTGGATAATCTTTATACCTATCAGCACTCCATAATCTAAATTCTCTTTCATCTTTAATCCAACTTAGTATTTCTTTAGCATCATTATTTTTATATATTCTTAAATTCATATTAATCAATACCTCTTATCTATTCTTTTTTAGCTGTTACAACACTGCCATCAACACTAAAATTAAATGGATATATTATAGTTTTTTCATTAATTAAATCAGTTTGTTTTATATCAATTATTCTTTCAATAGTAGGACTGGTATTAATAGTTACTATTTTAGATTTTACTTCTTTAATAAATTTAGATGCATTTTGTGTTGATGACGTAAATATTGCTGAACTATATCTATTACCAGTGTAATTTATTTGAGCAATCGCTTCATCAACATCACTTACTATTATAGTATTTGGAAAATTAACATCAATATCACTATTTACATACACTTGAACATTTAAGCCTAAATTTAATATTTTATTTAAAAATTCAATATTTGAGTCATCTTCAATATACAAATCAAAATTCTCGTATCCGCTTATGATAGTTTTATTTCTTGATTTTTTTAAAATCATACTTTGTAAATTATGATCACCAATACACACAACTAAATCGATATTAGCAAAATTTGACAGTACTTCATCAAAATTTTCAGATACATATATTTGAACCAAATACTTAGATATATTAAATTGTTCTAGAACACTTTGTATTATTTTAATTATTAATTGATTAGTTCCAAACATAAACCCATTATTAGAAAATATTGCTGTATTCCCAGCCATTATATTTCTAAGTGCCATTTCAATAATAATATAAGGATTACCATCATTTATAACGACAACATTACCACAATCTAAAATTTCTTTACCATATATTAGTTTATTTTCATTATCCTTTTGTGAAAGACTAACATTCCCATACAATATAGTTTCTTTTTCTATATTAGAAAATATATTATCAATAACATTAAAATCAATATTAAAACCATTATTATTTTTTATATCAATGATATTTGCTTGTCTTATTGTTTCTTTATTATCCTTTAAACTTTTTTCAATTTGAATAATTACTGATTTTATTTGTTTAACTAAAATACTTTTATCCATATATAACGCATTTGATATTATTTCATTAATAGTATTTTCTTGCATAGACAATACCTCTTTCCGTAGTATTATATAAATATATTATCATTATATTTTTACATTGTCATTACTTCATCAATTATAATTATCTAAATCAAACGAAAATTCTATAACTCCAGCATAATCTTCTGTATTAAATGTTAAATGTATAATAAATTTATTTTCTAAATATCTATTGGCTTTTATTTCAAATTGAGGATTAATAATGCTTACTCCTTTTACATTGAATTCTGTTGAACCATTAAGAATCCATTTTTTAAAATTTATAGTCTCATTAATAGGTATTTCTAATAGCTTTTCTAACCTGCAGCATAAATCAAAGGAAAATGAATAATCATCACCAGAGATAGTAAATGATAAAGTTTTATAATTATCAAAAGATATTTTTTTACCATCTTGATATGAAGTTTTATCTTGTTTTAATAATTGAATATTAAGTCTTTCATTACCGACGGAATTTAACTTTGCCACTTTAAACATAACAACTCACCTTTCATATTAATTTTAACACAATATTATCTATTCAAAATATAATTATTTATTTAAACATTTTATTGATTAATGCAAGTTCAAATAAAAATGGCATTACAAATCGTATCGCAGAAGAATTATTAAAATGTAAAAGTTATATTTCTTTGTTAAAAGATATAGCCCATATGAAGAAACAGAAAAATCTGTTTATCACTTTATTCCTAAATCATCACAATATATACAAACTGATTTAAAAAAGGTTGTAACTGATAATTCAATAGGGAAAAAATACTTTCAGAAATAAATATAGAAGAATAGAAATAATGAATAAAGATGATTAAACAAACTGCAGGAAAAGATCAATTAGGAGAATTTGCTCCTAACTTTGCTCACTATAATGATATAAAAAAATTCACAGACAATATCAAATAGTAACACAACCTTCATTTTTTTATTAATTTATACATCTATCTTTTAAATCAGAGAATATATATTTAACACTTGTATCTATAAATTTTTTTATTACTTTCATATCAAATACATATGCTTTACTCTCTTTTGTATTTTCTATTATTATACCTGTTTTATCTATTATAAGATTTATTTTATTCATAGGTATTTCCGTTATAATCTCATCAAAAGAAGGTATTTCTTCATAAAATATACTTAAATCCAAATCATACTCATCTATAAGTTTTATATTTAAATTAGTATAGTCATTATAAAAATAATATAACTTTTTATCGTCATCAACAAACTCTTTAGTACCGTCAAGTTTATATAATGAACCATTTTCACAAAAATCAGGTACAAAGTATTTAAACCATAAGTAATCAGTATATAAATGAATATAATAACCTAAAACGAAATCATCATCTAATCTATTTCCATACTTTTTAATAAATTTATTTAAATTAGGAATATCATTAGTGCTATCCTGAAAGTGAGATTTTACTTTATTATCTCCAAGTAATTTTGAAATATCTGGTGCAATGCTACCTATTAAAATACTTTTTTTATCTTTTTTTAAAACTTTATTTAATTCATTTGCTACTGCAATATGTATTACAGAACTTGCCATATATAAATTTCTCCCTATTATATTTTATTATCTTTATAATTTTTATAAAAATGCATTATCCATTATAAGATAATGCATTTTAATTATTTATTCTCAGTACAATTAATTGTTTCTGTTTTTACACATTTACCATCTTTTTCTTTATATCCACTTGGACATGATTTTGATTTTTTTGTAGTAGATGTTGGAACACACCACATAAAAGCTCCACCCATACCATCTTCTTCAGTATACATGTAATCAGATTTGTTTTGGCATTTCCAATTTCCATAATCGTTAGTAGCATGATATTTTTTACTATAATTCAAACATTTGCCATTTTTTAAGGTTAATCCACTTGAACATGTATTACGTGTAGTTAAATCAGTTGTAATATTTTTGGTACAAGTTTTATTATCACTACTTGGAGTACAATCTTTTGGACATACATACAAATCCTTCCAAATTGCAATAATTGTTACATTGCTATCTATTTTTGTATCTTTTGTTATAGTTGTACCATCACTTAATTTCCATCCACCAAAGATATATCCTTTTTTCGTTGGATTTTGAGGCAACTTTATTTTATCACCCTTAGCAATAATAATATTATCAATAATATTTCCACCATCACTGTTAACAGTTATCGTAATTTTTTCATCTTTCTGTGATATCCATCTTGGCTTTATAATCATTCCACTGTTGACTACATTATTACCATCAATTACCTCACCACCATCCAAAATCCAACCAGCGAACACATATCCGCTCTTTGTAGGCGGAGAAATAAATTGTATTTTTTCTCCATCTATTTCATTTACATCAAGCTTTTTACCATTATCTAAAACAAATGTTACATTAACTATAGTTTTTGTCTTATCTAACCATATTGCTTTTAGTTTAATATCGTTAGTTATAATCAAATCATCAGTCGCAATACTACCATCAGTTAGTTCAAAGCCTCCAAAAACATAACCATCTTTAACTGGATCTTTAGGTAATTTTAACTTACTATTCTCCGCCACCTCAAGATCACTTATACTACTACCGCCAACAGTATCAAAGCTAACTATATATTTTTTAGAATTATTCTTAAAATTTAAACCTAGCAACAATCCTATTATTAATAGTAAAAATAGAATTAATATCAAAAGCCATTTTTTCTTTTTTTTCTTACTTTCTTCCATCGATATACCTCCTACCTATTATTATTATTATTGTTATTATTGTTGTTGTTATTTGATGATCCACCACTAAATGAACTGCCACTATAACTACCACCAGATGATTCATAATGTGGAAGGATTCTAAATTCTTTGTTACTCATAATAACTCCATCTACACTACTATCAGTACACCTTGAATTTATAATAACAGCATTTGATGTATCCCTATTTACAACAAGAGAAAGATTTGAAGCTCCTATTACTTGTCCTGTTGGATTATCAACTAGAAACTTATATATTTGTTCTAAATCAGCCATAGATAATTCATAGTATTTAGTCAAATCAATACATCTTTTTTTTCTTATTAACTCTTCATATGTTTCGGGATCTTTATTCATAAATTCAACTCCTTATTAATCTACTACTATAAGTATCATATCACATTTTTAGTTAATAATATATACTTGTTATTCTATTCAATTAATTATAAACTCTTGTTTTCGCTTATATATTTAATAAAAAAAGACTTTTAAAGTCTTATTAATATTTAAAAGATTTACTAGAATCGTGTAAAAGCACAAGTTCTTTAGGTCTTTCATCAATAAAAAATGTTTCTTGATTTTTAAATTTATCTCCTTTAATAACAACCGGTTTGATATTAGAATTATTACTTTCTATTAAATTTCTTGCTTCTTCAGAAAATAAAGATACATCATATTTTGTATTCAACATCTGTTCAATAAACTCTTTTGATAAATATTGAGCATTGGTTGCAAAAGTAATTTGATCATCATTTGCTTGATAAGTACCATTATAAAATCTTTTATCAATAGTTCTTTTACTAAATGAAATATCACTTGGTGTTAGTGAATCAAGTCCATTTCTAATAGCGTTTTCCTTATCATTAAATACTCTAATATAGGAATAATTTAATATTTCATCTAATAGCATATTAAATTCTTCTGTATTATTTTTATCTACGTGAACAGGGAAACTTTTTTTGCTATTACCTCTTATTACTGATATAACATAATTATTATCGGATTCTTTTTCAATAACAGCTGAATAACTATAGCGATTACTAACTAAATGTTTTAACATTCCCATAATTGTAGATCTAGGTGTTGACTCATAAATATTTAATTGGATTTTACTACTACTTCCTACCATAAATGAAGGTTGAACTTCATAATTATCACGATTATATGATAATAGTCTTTTTAACTTTTCTAAATCAACTGCTGATTTCAACAATTCATTTCTTAATCCAAAAACAATTTCTTTCGCAGTATATTTACTATTTTTCATATACCATACCCTCCTAAACATTATTATATATACAAAACAAAATAAAAGCAATTATCTTTTAAGTTGCATAGTTAATAAATTATATGATATATTCAAATTGAAGTAGAACTTCAAAAGAATTTATAATTTATAAGGGAGATTTTATGAAAAAGAAAATTTTGCTGTTGATTTTTATAGTAGGAACTAGTATTATTTTTACATTAACAGGCTGTGGTAAAAAACTTAAAACTATTACTTATACAGATAAGGAAAAAACAAAGGCATCAATAAATATTAAAGTACCAGAAAAATCCGATTTTACTTTGTCAGAAAACAAAAAAGATTTAAAAACATCAAGAGAAAACGCAATAATAAAAGGAGAAAAATTCGACATTGCCATTCAATTTGATAAATTTTATACAAAAAGTAACATGGATACTTTAAAGAAAATATATAAAAATTATAATGATTTTAGAGAAGTAACCTATAATAAAACAAAAGGTTTTGTATATTATTATCCACTTTATATAAGATATGTAGTTGTATTACCTATTAATGAAAAAAGTTATGTATCGCTTCACATTTATTCAAAAGAATCAAGTACTAAAGAAGCTGGTATGAAAGAGTTATTTGATTCACAAGAAGTTCAAGATATTTTAAAAACAGTATCTTTTAACTAAAGAAAGAGCCAAGAAATTAATTCTTGGCTTTTTTATTACATTATTTTATTTATTAAAGATGAAACATTAGCTGTATAGTTTTTAGCTACCTTTTTTATTTGAGGAAGAGCGTTATCCATTGCATAGCCATTAAATTCTTTAATCATCTCATAATCACTGCTTCCATCCCCAACTACATAAATATCATTTTTATCCAAATTTAAATGTTTTAACAGTTTTTTTATTGCTACTGCTTTATTTGCTTTACTAGAAATAATTTCAATAGTTGTTTTACCAATACGATATAAATTTAAAAAATCACTATAATTACGTTTTACTTTACTAATTGCAGCAACAGTATATGATTCCAAACCATATTCAACATGAATCTTAGTTAATTCGGTTTGTTTAAAATTTAACCTACTCTTTAACTTACTACAACAAAAACATTTAGTTGCTTTTTTAAGTTCCAAGGCCTCTTCTAAATTATTTAATATATCATTATTTATAAAAATATTATCAATAATATTATCATCGTTATCTAATATTGTAGTTCCGTGATTTAAAATTGCATAATCATAAGATAGATTATATTTATCAACAATACGTTTAAAATCCAAATAGCTTCTACCAGTAGCAAATATAAAAATATTTCCCTGTTTTCTAAAGTCATCAACAGCTATTTTGTTAAGTTGAATATCTATATCATTTAGATAAAAAGTTTGATCATAATCACTTATCAATATTTTTTTGTTCATTACTATCACCCTTACTGCTTATACCACATCAAGTATATCAAAATCATACCAAATATACAAATATTTATGTTTTACTTATCTAGAGTCCAAGTTAGACCCTTATCACGACTAGTAAATGTCAATAACTTGTTTTCATAACCATCTCCTGAACTTTTAGCTTCATAAACAGAATACTGTACTTTCAAAACATCTTGATAGTAATATGGTATTTTTTCTAAAGTAATAAATTCAACATTTTTATTATCATAATTTATCTTTGATTCATCAAAAGTTAATCCTCCATCATTAGTAACAAAAAAATAATTCGAAGTATTCTTATCTAAATATATTTTAGAAGGAACTGTAAAAGCTTGATTTTCATTTAAAAAGACAAATTTATTATCACTTTTTACTTCTAATACATCTTTTGATACAGTATAAAAGTTTTTACCATTATCATCACTTTTCACAACATTGACAAGTATTTTCGATGCTAAAGTACTATCTACTTTTCCAAATCTTAATATTTTATTATTAAATTTTTTTTCACATAAAACTTCTAGTTGTTCTGGCAGTACAAAATTTTCATTTTGATTGAATCTCGTAGCATTACTACTATCTTCTATAACATTTTTATCTATTACCTTTTTATTGATATCTTTAATGTACTGGATTTTTTGTTTTCTTTCTACCTTACCACTGTCGTCATAATAAGTATATTCTACTTCCTCCACATTTTCTTCATTAACAAATGGATCATATCCACCTTTACCAAAGTATCCAAAAACTTTCACCTTATTACCCATTAATATTGGTCCATAATAATCATAATAATATACATTTACATGAAGAAATGATTCTACTCTTGCCACATACTTTTTATTATTTAATACTACAATATGTTCTGGTTGATATAAAAATGCAGATAGTAAAAATACAAAGTAAATAATTGGTAATAATATCAATATAATTAATAAAAATAAAATCATGAACACTATTCTAGCTTTCTTACTATCTTCGGTAAACTTTAATATCAATTGAATAACTCCAGAAATAAAACTAACTGCGCTAATTATAATGATACCAATGATAATCACATTTCTAAATCTAATATTAAATAAATATAAAATAAAATTAATTATAATACTAAGCACTATAAAAAAAGTACTATAAGTAAGAATATATCTTTTACTATTTGTTAATAATTTTTTCATAAATTCACCTACTTTAAGATAATACCTTTTTCGTATTTAGATAAATAGTTTTCTTTTAAAATTAACTTATTGTTTTTTATTACAAATACTGAAACATTAGGTATATTAATATCTTTATCTTTATTGGATATTTCAGTTCTATAATAAATTAACTCATCATTTTCTATCTTAAATGTTCCTTTTGATACTTCAAGTACTTTTGAATTATAATAAATATTCATACTAGCTTCAAATAGATAATCTTTTTGATTCTTCTTTATTTCTGGTAAGAAATGAACTACTAATTGCTTGTTTTCTGAATATAAAGTACGAAAAGTATTTAGTGTTCCTAATTTTTCTTTATATTCTTTTAAAAGCATTGTATTACAATAGTTACCCATTCTTATATTATAAGAAATAGTATTGTATAGGAATCTATTTTTTACCTTATAATCAATTATTGTTACATCTGCATCTTTATCAAAAAAATATGTAGTATTATTACATGATATATGCTCTAAAGAATTAAGATAATTTCTTACTTCACTAATTAGTACACTATTTCCTCTAAAATTCTTATATGAATAGCTATTTTCATTATTTTTCATATTAAATGAAAACTTTGGCACCCCTAAACTAATCACTTTATTAGTGTTGTTATTAGTATAATGTATTGGTTTAATTATATATCCAAAAGGTAATAGTTTAAAAAGAATTATTATTATAATCAATGTAATAGGAAGTAAAATACAAATGTTTTTCTTTAACAATTGTTTTCTTATTTTTTTTCTTTCTTGTTTTAGTACTTCACTAACATCTATTTTATTTTTGTTTTCTATCTGTAAAATTTCATATATATCTGTATCGAGTTCATTAGCTAACTTTTTTAACATAGTAACATCTGGAAGACTTAATCCTCTTTCCCACTTACTGATAGCTTTATCTGTTATGAACAATCTATTGCCAAGTTCTTGTTGTGTTAGTTTTTTTTCTTTTCTTTTCGACGCTATAAATTTTCCAATATTATTATTCATAATTTATCTCACCTCACACCAATCATATCACAAATTAGTTAAAATAATTCTCTACTATTAGTTTAGTTTGAATTTATTACATTTTTTAGGCGTTACATCACAATTTTATATTTTATTAAACTATTGTGCATCAATAATTATTTTAAAAACATGATATATAAAAAAGTATGTTTTAATCATACTCTTACATTAAAATTATATATTTAAGAATCACTATTATTAATCATGATCCATTCTTGTAAGTATTTAATTGGTTTTCTACAATAACTACAAGAATCCTTTGTGACATCTATTAAACCTCCACAATTATGACATTTGATCATATTTATACCATCATGAACCTCAATTGTTCCTTTTTCATGTCTTTCTAAAACATATTTATCGTCACAATACTTAGATACAATTTTATTGTTTTTATAATAAACGATTCTTACTTCAGCTGTAACTTCAACAACTAATTTATTATTAACAGTTGATTCCTTGAAGTCAATGTAATCAAGTACATCATAATCAATAATATCGTCCTGTTTATAATACTTTTTTCTTACTTCATAATTTAAATTATTAAAGAATACTTTTTTATCTATTTCAGTCCTATTCCAAAATTCTATTTGTTTTTGATTTTGAGCATCTTTATATGCTTTTATAGGTCCTAAAATAATATAGGCATCCAAGATGTAAAAGAAATAATATAGAATCAAAGATAAAATTCCACCATAAATAAATATTTTAGCTATATCATATTCATTAAATGTTCTAGATGTAGTACTTATAAAAATATATGTTAAAAATAAACTAACAATTAAATCAATAAATGCTGTAATAATTCTATAACTAGTATTTCTTAAAACCCTATCGTAATGATATTTACTACCTAAATCTTTATCAGTATAATCTATATTATATTTTGATCTACAATATGGACATCCATCTATAAAATTTTTTACTTTCCCGGGCATGCCACAATTTGGACAAGAAAAATCTTTATTTTCTTCTTCTTTAGATATAAAAGTATATTCTATTCTAGTATCAAATAATTTTTCTGTTTTTAAAAGTTTATTACCTATATAATAATCCTTTTCACATCTTACACCATTTTTTATATCATCATTTACTATTCCATTAGTATTTCTTTCTAATATATTATTACCAACAATATACTTCGTTTTAATATTTATATTATATTTTTTTAATTTTTTATCATGAAAAGTATCCGAAACTAACGACACAAAACCACTTCCTTTTTATCTATTATTATTGTTATTAGATGATCCGCCACTAAAAGAACTACCGCCAAAAAAACTACCACCAAACGATCCACCATAAAATGATGATCCACCTGAATAGGATGATCCTGAATAAGCCTTTGGTACATAATGAGGAATAATTCTAAATTCAGTATTACTCACAATAACACCATCAATTTTTGAATCTTTTTTTCTAGCCATAATAACCGACTTAACATCATTATCAATGATAAGTGATAGTTTAAGAAAATAACCTACAATTACTCCATTAACATTATTAGCTAGAAAATTATAAACTTCTTTCAAATCGTTATCATTAATTTCATAATATTTAGTTAAATCAAAGCATCTTTTATTTCTAATAATTTCTGCATATGTTTGAGCATCATCTTTCATTTTTTCCCTCCAAATTTAAATAATAAAATTCAATATTTTGAAATGGTAAATTTATAGCTTGAATATGATAATAAGCATTATTTTTTTGTTTTAGGTAATGATAATCCCTTAAAGCTGATGTCGTAAAGAAAATATTATTAGAATTATCGATAGAATATTGACTATGGTACTCTTTAATTAAATTAGTTATATCATATTCATAGTAATATTCATTATTTGTATTAACACTATCTAAAACTCCTTTGTAAATTTGATGAGTTACAACATGTCGCTGTTTTGTTCTTTCTTCATCACCATAAGTAACTAAATTCCCACTAAGAATCATAATGTATAAAGAATTATTTTCAGGATAATCACATTCTTCTTTAATTAAATTCTTTTTCATACAAATAACAATCTTACTTTGAGGCGTTATGTATATAATTTCTCTTGATTTCTTTATTATTTGAGAAGAAAGCGGATATTTGATATCATCAACCTTTAATATAAAAGAATTATCATCATATATATATTTAAGTCTAGGATCACTATCAATAATGTCTTCTAATAAGGGATATGGACTATTAGTATCTTTTTTTATATATTTAGTAGCGTCTCCTATTCTCATTTTGGTTGCATATTGATATGTGAATTCATTAAATTTATCTTCTAAATAGTTTCTATCTTTATACATTTGTTTTTGTAAAAGACAAGTATAACTTTTGTTTTGATTATATGTATTTTTTACAAATGGGCATCCTGTTTTGCATAAATATAAATAACTACAGTTAGCGCAATCCTCATTAAATGGTAGTTTATTATGATTGATAAAAATCTTCTTATAAGCTTCTTTTAATATATCATCAACCGTATTTGTATAAATATTTCCATAGTAATAATCAGGATTTTTTTGTCCTCTTACACAAGAATAAATATCTCCATTTCTTTCTAGTAAAAAGAATTTTTCACCACAATTGTCACAATTAGAGCAATAATCCGGTCCAAATTCATCAAACCATGCACCATTAACTCCACTATCTAAATCAGTCCCATCAAATTCTTGATGCATTTTTATGTAGAAATCGACTTGTTCTTCTTCTGCTAAATGATGTAATAATCCATTTGAATTATAATCAAAACCTATCATAAAGTTAAAATCATTCATATCTAAACATGTATTTTTATTTAAAAATTTTATATCTTCAATAATCTCATCTATGTGTGAATAATGTTCTTTGAATATGGTAGATGAAACTTTCTTCTTGTTTGGAATATTTTCTAATAGCTTTATATTATCTAAGATTCTTTCCAATGTCTTAGCTCCACCTTTAGTAACTCTGTATTCATTATGAAGCGATAAAGGTAAATCAAGACTTCCCGATATTGAAACATTAAATTCTTTAATAGTATCAATATGTTTTTCTATATCAAATAAATTTGTCTTTATATGTGGATTACCGATTTTAAAGCCACCTTCATTTATAACTTGTTGATTTTCTTTATAATAATCACTTATAAATTTTATAACGTCATGAAAATCATCTTTACTTAATGTTGTAACTTCTCCTCCATGAAGTGAAATATTAAATGGTATAACATTATTCTCTTTAAATTTTGAAATAGCATATTCTAATGTATCTAATGGTTTATATTTAGTTTTTAATTCTTTTGTATTATCCTCTAAATAGCAATATTTACATCCCATATTACATGCCATTGTTGGAACATACAATAAATGAATATATTTATAATTTTTTTCCATATTATCCCCCTATTTATTGAAATATACAATTGTTGTTGGGCTTTCCTTAAAAGCGTTCTCATTAATATATACATCAAATGGAATTCTTATTTCATACAAATTATCACATTTTCTAAATGCTGATGACCCGATAGTTTGTAGATTCGAATCAGGACCAATTTCAACTAATTCTAAAGATTTATTCTTATAAAATGCACGTCCTCCTATTCTAACTACACTATCAGGAATAGTAATACTTTGTAGTGAAGTGCATCCTTCAAAAGTACTTCCTTTTATTTCTCTAAGACTCTTAGGTAATTTAATACTACCTAGACGAACATCATTTTTAAATGTTTCACCTCTTATTTCTGTAATTGTATCCGGTAAAGTTACTTCTTTTAAAAATCTCATGTTAGAAAATGTATTACCTCTTAAACTTACTATATTTTTTCCTTTATAAGTAGCTGGAATTGTTGCAGTTTTAAAATTAGTAATTCCCGATATGTAGAACCTAACACCATATCCACCTTCCATTTTCTCATACAATATTATTGGTTTATAAAAAATTACTAAAGCAATAAAAACAGAAATCAAATTTATAATTATGAATCTTAATGAAGTATTATCCTTAGTTATAGATAGTTTACAATTCATAATAATATTAGAAATCTTTTCATTTGGTCTTGACATAATTTCTTTTTTTAAATATTTAATCAAATCATATTTTGTATAATAATTAAGAAAAAAAAGTAAAATTATTATTCCTATCACATAAGAATAAGTTGGAAAATGAAAGAAAATCATTGCAATAAAAACAAATAAAAGTAATGCAAAAATGCTAGCCAATATTGTTTTTCTCTTTAACAATTCCGATGTTATTCCCGGATTATTAATATCCCACTCTATATTTTTCATTTCCCTTTTAATAAATTCTTCTATTAATTTGTCTTCATCATTCTCATATATTGGATCGACATTATTAGAAATTACTTTGACATTATCATCTAAACTTTCATTATTCATAACACAATACCCAACTTAATACCTTTCTACTTATATAAACATTATAACATATCAGCAATAGTTTTTCGACAATATATTATGTTTACTAACATTTTATTTTTGAATAAAAACAATTTCATTTTCTAAAAAGAATTGTTATCCTAGCTAAAATATATGTAAAGGTATCATTTAAATAATTTTCTACATTCGTATTAAATTCAAGTTGCTCCTTTAAGCTAATAAAAGCATTTTTTATTTTATTGTCATAAAATCCTTTATCAAAATCATTATGTAATGTATCAATATCAATATCAATATTGGAAACCTTCAAGCTAAATATATCTTGATTTGAATATTTTAATAGTAAAGAAACTAAAAATACTTCTTCAAAGATATTAATTGATAAATCAGTACTATTGTTATATAAGTCTTTTAATAAAGCATTAATATTTAGAGCATTAAATCTTTTACAAAATATATTTTCAAAATTAATATAATTTAAATAGTTACTGATAAGTTCTATGCCAATGTAATTACCTTTTTTCTTTAAAGGCATATAATCAAGAGTAATTTTAATGTCTTCTGGATTATTCATCTTATATACTTTAAAAAAAGCTTCCATTCCATCTTTTAATGTAGAATTATAAAAATAATTATTTACTTTTATAAGATTATGTTTAAAAACAGTTTCATAAAAAAACTTAGTTTTACTAAATAATTCACCTATATATTTCAAACTCAATTGATATAAATTAGTGATATTTTCTTTTAAAAGAATTTCTATTATTTCATAAGAAGAATATTTTTTCAAATAAACTCCCATTGTCCATATCATGGATTTATAAATAACTTCTACTTCTTTCACAGGAATAGTATTTATTTTGTTTTTAAATTGCTCTTTTAATTGGTCTTTTAAAGCATTAAACATTTTATAATTAATTACCACGAATTCTTCTTTTGATATAATTTGATATTGAAAAAAGCAATTTATTATTTGTTCTAAATAATAATTATTCTTTTCAATTTTAGGAATTTTAGGAACAATACTATTCATAAAATTTATCACTTTCTAATTTATTTTTTAATTCATTCAAGCAAAAATCCTGTAGTATTTCAATAGATCCTTCACAAACTCCATCAAAACTATTTTTAATATAATCAATAATCTCATCATCGTTTAAAAAGTTATCAAATTCTGATTGATATAAATAAAAGGTTTCTATCAAGGCATTGACTATCTCATAATAATTATCACAATCAATAAAAGAAGATTCATAAAAGTTTTGAATCAAATAATTTACATTATTATATATTTCAAATCTATTTAATTGCTTTAATAAAAGATTTTTATTTTCAATTAGTTGTATAGCTTGTTTCTTTGTTAATACCAAATTTCTTTCAGAGGTAATATCATTAACACTAAGAACTTTTTTTATCTCTAAATCTAGATTCATATTATCAATTGATTTTATCATGTATTTTCTCCCTTCGTTATTCTTAATATAATAATTTCATTCAAAATACAAGTCTTGTAAACTAATTAAAATTATGTTAATGTGATAATAAGAAAACCAGTAATTTTAACATTTACTGGTTTATTTTTATATCAGTACTTTTTAAATACTTCTTCAATTTTTTTAAAGCTTTTTGTTCAGAATTTCTTACCCATTCGTGAGAACAACCCATTTTTTTAGAAATACTACGATATGATAGTTGTTCATATCCATTGAATCCAAAACGATAATTTATTATTTCTCTTTCATTATAGGGAAGTTTGTCTACAATAAAATCTATTTGATCTAAAAAAATATTCTTAGTTGCTTCCTCTTCAACATCATCATCGGAAGGTACAATTTCATGATATGATGTATCATCATCCAGTTTAATAGATGAATCAAGCCTGATTGGGGTAATTGAAATTAAATAAGACTCATAAAATTTATATTCCTTACTAGACAAATTAAACCTAGTCATAATTTCATTTGGTGTTAATTTTCTACAAAGCTCTTGTTCTAAGTCTTCAACTTGTTTTCTTATACTATTATATTTTAAATATGCCACCATATTTTTCTTTTTTGTTTTTTCATACACAGTGACTCTTCTTAATTCTCTTACAATACCTGTAGTCGCATATGTAGAAAAACGACAATTAAAATCTTTACTATAACCATCTACAGCTTTTAATAAAACGATATTTCCTTCACCTATCAAATCTAAAATATCTACTGTACTAATACTAGCATACTTCTTCGCTAAAGATACAACTAATCTTAAATTAGAATTAACCATATTATTAAAGGCATTTTTATATACTAAATAATTTTTTACTTGACTTAAAATCTCTTTGTCGTCTAGTTGATTAGCTAAATCACTATCAACATCAAAGTCATTTTTCAAAGTTTCTATATCAGGCGCTTTGCTGTTTTTCTTACAATAATTCTGGTATTTAACAAGTTGTTCTAAATTTTTTTTATCTAAAGACATATTACTATTTTTATAAAAATCTATTAATAATGAAATTACATCTGAATATACTGAGGAATTTACTAAATATAAAAATAATTTTTGTAAATCGATTCCTCTTATTTGAGTAGATCCAACTTTTATATTTTTTATAAAGGAAATGTTATCAACAAGCCCTAATTCATCAGTCAATTGCTTCTCTTCATCTTCATTCAATAAAGGATAATCTTCAATTTCTTTTAAATAAAGATGTAATGCATCAATATTTTCATAATCATTATTTTTTGACATAAAAAGCCACTCCTTTTATAGCCTAATATTATAACATAATTTTATTAAATATAAAGAAAAAGAAGAAATTAAATTCCCTCTATTTTAATACATATGTATATTTTTTGTTTCGAATAGTTATATCCAAGTAAATATTATCAGCTTCTGCAACATCTTCATATACTTCAATATACTTATATTCTGAATCTATAGTTGTTTCTATCTCATTTATTCTAAATGGATTTGTATATTCTTTTTTATTCTTGACATATCTTATTTGACCAAATTTACCAATAAATCTAGTAGAAACTTTTTCATTTGAAATGTTACTAAAATTAATATTTGCTTTTAGTCTCATTACTTTTTTACCATAATAGTCACTATAATCCGGTTGAACTATACCAGTAAATTTAGTGTCTTGCTCATTTATTTTTTCTTGATATTCATACTCATAGAAATTAGCAAAGTCTATTTCACTAATCATAAGATTAAAATTACCAGCAATAGTATCTTTCATTTCAAGTGTTTTACCTAAACTTGCTTTATCAAGCAATTTGACTTTACCAACATTTTTAGGTTTAACTCTTATTTTGGCATAATTAAATGTTGTTTCTCCATTACCACTAGTGATACTTTTTAATATCTCAAAACGTTTTCTACTTTTCTTATATTGGTTATCAACTTTAAAGACAAATATATATGTTTCTTGTTTTGATGGTTCTATTTTTTGTTTACTATACCCAACACCAAAATCAAGAAAGCTACTATAATTATTTGTATCTATTTCATATGATGCCTCATTACCCACTACTAGTTTAATATTATTGGTATTAAAAGCCTTAGCCTTATCACTATTATTCTTTAACTGAGCTTTAATTATATAATATGTATACTTGTTTTTTGAAATATCAACATGTTTATAATTAGTAGTAGTTTGATAACTGTCTAAAACTTTAATTGAAAAGTCCCCAAGTTTAACATTTGAGCCTTCTGAATAAACTCTATTATATACAAAGAAATTTAAAAACAATGATATAACTATATAAGATGACAATGCGATTGCAACAATTGTAAGGATAACTTTATTTTCGTTTATTATGTATTTTGTAATTCTTAAACCTCGTCTAAATTTAGTTTTTACATCATTAGCGTCTAATTCAACAGCCAATTCAAATTCTTCACTATCAGCCGCAGTAATATCCATATCTTTTAGATCACTTTTAAAATCGAATTTCTTTATATTAAAACCTAGGCCTCTGATTAAGCAAATAATGATAAAAGGAAATTGAGCTAAATAGACCATAAATAGTAAATCACGTACTAAATTAACCAATTTTATAGTAGATGAATTTTGAACAAGACTATATATTTGTGAATTTACAAAAACAAAGAAAATTAATAATATAGCGTAAAATATTATTGAAAAGACATAATACTTAGTTGGTTTCTTCTTTTTGTTCATCAATACAAATATTGCAATTAAAATACCAAGAACCGCCAAAAGAGCTAAAAAAGTAATCCAACCAACAGACTTTATACTTGGTTCTACATAAATTCTTAAATATTTACTAAGTTTAATATACTCTTTAAAAAATTTAAAAATTCTATTTGTTTCATATCCAATTAAAATCAATAAAGTTGCCAAAGCTATATGAATTGCTCTAAAATGTTTAATTAAAAAAGCATAAGGTTTTCTTAAAATCACAACTATCACCTATCCTATCATATACTAGATATATTATACAAAATTTTTAGCAAAAAAAAAAGAGTTATTGTCGATAAGATAATAACTGTTCAGGTAAAAGATAAATATTTAGGTTATCTTTAATAAATATTTCTGGTGTTGTTCCTTCTTTAATTGCAACACTTTCTAATGTATCACCAAGTTTCGTTACATAAAATTTAACACCTGGAAGAGGAACTAACAAAATTTGATTAGGATATAAGTAATCATAAACTTTAATTCCATTAATTTCAGCAAGTAGCTCACTATCTATATCATATTTTGTTGCTATCCCATACAAAGTATCACCTTTTTTTACTTGATAATACTCAAACCTATCTGTTGCCCTTACTGGAATTTTAATAACTTGGCCATCTTTTAAACTCATCAAATCAATTGTATTAACTCTTTCAATATCACTAACATCAATATTAAACTTTTTAGCAATATCTCCTATATTTTCTCCTGAAGAAACAGTATATTCAATAATCATATAATCACTCCTAATTAAATATATGATTTTATTTTATTTATAAAACAAAAAAGAGCTTCAAAATTAAGCTCTTATTTAATAAGTCCATTATTTGTTAGGAATGTAACGAACTCATCTGATTGCGTAAGACCAACTACAGAATCAACAATTTTGCCTTGTTTTACTATTAATGTTGTTGGAGTACCAAATTCACTACCATCTTCTCCAAACAATTTTTCATCAAGTTTGAAAATTGATGACATCTCACTGCTACTTAAATTATCTGTATTCAAATAATGGAATACTAAATTATATTGTGTAGCTAGAGCCTGAACAATTGGCTTTTGACGTTGACAGAAAGTACATCCAGGTCTTGCAATATAAATAATCGAAGGTTCATCTCCATTTAATAATGTTGTAAATTCTGTCATGCCTATTTCAGGTAAATCTGTAGAACTATTACTTGTTGTTTTATTACAATATTTTAATTCAGAAGCAAAATATGCAAATCCTACAACTATAATAAGTGCTAGTACTGCTACTACAACAGTTAAAATATTTTCTTTTTTAGTTCCTTTCATAAAAAACCTCCCCATAAATATAGTCTAATTATACCATATCAGTTACAAATTTTAACAAATTTTGGACAATTTTTTCCAAAATTTCACATAAAGCATTAATTATTTGATCAATTATACTGTCTTTGTTCTTTTTCTTTTTACTAGTTTTTGTTGATTTAGTATTTTTACTACTACTTTTATTGTCTTCTGTAGTTTGCTGTACACTCCAAATGCCTTTTTTGCTTTCTTTAGCAATACTTTCTACTTTCTTAAGGTCATCTGTATATTGATATTTACCATAAAGATACGCAACTTTGGCATATCCTTGTTCTATTAAATCCTCTTGTAACAACTTATTATCAACATATACCCATACTAAATGACGTTTATATTTATCTGTTTTATCACTACCGGGATCATATTCAATCATGATTTCTTTGGCATTTTTAAGCTTATTACATGTATATTCACTAGCTTCCTTTCCAAAAGGTTGTACTTCCTTTGTAGGATGAACTGATTCTGGCGTATCTATTGCTAAAAACCTAGCCTTTATTTCTTCTTTTTTTAAAATAAATCGTGCAGTATCACCATCAACACACTTTGATAATTTAACATTATACTTTTCAGAAGCATAAATATCATTACAAGTAAAAAATAATATAATTGCCAAAATTAAATAACCAAACTTTTTCATAAAACACCTCTAAAAAAAGACTTATTAAGTCTTATTTGTTCATATTTGCGTTTCTTTCAGCTTTTCTCTTATCACGACAAGCTTTGCATCTTTTTGGTTCATTATTAAATCCTTTTTCTGCATAAAAAGCTTGATCTCTTGCTGTAAATGTAAATTCTTCGCCACAGTCGACACATTTTATTGTCTTGTCTTTATATTCGTTCATCTTACTACCTCCTTAACTAATATTTGGATCCATTTAGACTATTTATTTTCTTCAATATTACTTAAAGGATAATAAGTGTCAAATAAATCTGTGATATCATCACAATATAAATTGTACCATATCAATTAATCATATGCAAACAAATATAATTAATATTATTTTTTTGTTGTCATTTATAAAGATTTAGTATAATATATTTAAAAAAAGTGGTGATAATATGGAAAGTATAAATCCATACAAAACTTTTGCAGAATTTGTAAAGACAAACTTTCATAGCGAACAACAAATTTTAGATGTTGGATGTGGTTCAGGAGAATTATGCACTATATTATATAAATATGGATATAAAGTAACAGGAATGGATAGAGAAAATTATTCAAAGATTTTTTTAGACAATAATATTACCTTTATAAATAATCAATTTACTCTTTCAACTGATATAACTCTCTATGATTTAATTATCGGTTTTCATCCTTGCGAAGCTGCAGAACTAATTATAAGAAATTCATTAAAAAATGATAAAGAATGCATAGTTACATTGTGTGAAATTCATCAAGGATTAGAAAAAAAAGATATAAGAAGTAGAAAAGAATATATTAATTATCTTATGAATATTAGTGAAAAATTAAAAATGGTTAAACTTCCAATTCACGGTGATAATGACCTTTGGAATGAAACAATTTATTATAAGAAATAAAAAAACTCAAGCCATATGACTTGAGTAACTTTCATTATGGTGGAGCATAGCGGGATCGAACCGCTGACCTCCACGGTGCAAACGTGGCGCTCTCCCAGCTGAGCTAATGCCCCAAAACAACTCAGTGAATTAATAATATCACTTAGTTATTTTATTGTCAAGCATTTTTAATCCAATTTAATCCAAATTGATAAAATCTTTATCTTTGTGTGGTTCTTCAAATAACAAATCACCATAATTTTGTTGTCTTAAAACTTCATAAAGAACAATAGCACAACAATTTGATAAATTTAATGATCTAACATTTTTAGTCATTGGAATACGCATACATCTATCAAGATTAGGTCTTAAAATACTTTTAGGAATACCTGTTGATTCTTTTCCAAAAACTAAATATATATTTTTATCAGAATCACTATAATCAAAACTTGAATGTGGTTTATGACCATATCTTGTAAAGAAATAAAATTCACCATCATTCTTACTCTTAAAATCTTCCCAATTTTTATAAACAGTGTATTCTAATTTATCAATATAATTTACTCCACTTCTTTTAATACTTTTCTCATCAAGCGAGAAACCAAGCGGTTCAATCAAGTGCAACTTAGTACCTGTTGCAACACATGTACGCATAATATTCCCTGTGTTAGTAGGTATTTCCGGTTCAAACAAAACAATATTAAGCATCTACTACTCACCTATTTCATATTCATCTAACAATTTTTCAATTGAATCTATTGTTAGCTTGTTACCAGTATCTTGTGTATAAGCGTTTATCTTTCTATCATTAAAAATTATTAATGTAGGTATTTCAACCTGCTTTTTTTGTGGATATCCATATTTAGCAAGAATATCACTTAATCTATTACTAATATCTTTTTCACCACTCATATTTAAATATATGGTGCTTCCTTTAACATTTCTTTTATTAAGAACATTTACTAAATCCTTTTCTATATTACGACATGTCTCATTGCTTGCGGTTCCAATATATAAAATAAAATTATCATGTTCTGTAACATAATCATTAAATTCATTAATAGTTATTTCATTTACTTTTCCACTTATAACAGGAATTGTTAATTTATAATCTTGATATGATCTATACCAAGCTCTAAGACCTAACACAATAGCTACTGTTAATATAAACATAATTAAAACTATAATATAATTTTTTGCAGGTATCTTTTTTACTTCCTTCTTACTTAATTTTTGTGCCATGTACACCACTCTCTCTTCCATTTTAATTATACATCAGTTTACAATAAAAATAAATTTATTTTTCCATCACTTTATACTAAGTTTATCTTTAAGATGATTTATTTGATTAAAGAAAACACTATCCTTTAATCTTGGGAAAGCATTTAATAAACGCTTTTTAAAGTAATTATTTTTAACACTAGCATTGATTTGTCTTCTTATTTCCTCCGTTGAATCTTTCCTTAATAATATTGAATTTTTTCTTAACTTATATGTTGTTGTAATGGAGATAAAAGTATCTGTTTCATATATAAGAAAGAAAAAGATTCCTAAAACTATAATTAAAGTACTACTCATATGATTAAGTATATTAGTAAAAAATGGGTTTATAACATACATAATAATTAGACCACCAATTCCAAAAAGTGCGCCATTACTAAGACAAACTCTTCCATTAATATTGAACTTACGATTCGAATAGTCCCACCATCTTGCTTTAAATATTTTTTCCATTAAATAACTAGCAATATATTCTAATATTATAGCTATTATTGACGCCATAATAAAAAGTGCAACTGGGTCATTTAAGTATTTTTTAAGCAAAATTATTATACAAATTGCTCCTTTACCATAAATTGGTAAATATGGTCCTACAAGGAAGCCTCTATTTAAAACTATTTTTTTATCACATATTGAACAAAAAGAGCATTCTAAAATGTATCCTAATACACAGTACATAAAATAAAGTAAAAAATAATAACAACAAATTTTTAACATATGATCTTCTCCTACTAATTAGTATAGCACAACTGTTAATTTAAAAAAACAATGGAGAGTTATAAATTTAATTATTTCTACATTGTTTTACAATTTTTACATATTTTTAGCATCAAATTTTTTTCTTTCAACTGAATCAAGTATTTTTTTACGAAGTCTTATATTATGTGGTGTTACTTCAACTAGTTCATCACTATTTATATAATCAAGTGCATATTCAAGTGTTATAGGTCTAGGCCTTTTTAACACAACTGTATGATCTGAACCAGAAGCTCTTACATTAGTTAAGTTTTTGCCCTTAACAACATTAACAGCAAGATCATTTCCTCTAGTATGTTCTCCCACTATCATACCTTCATAAACCTCAACACCAGGTTCAATAAACATAATACCTCTATCTTCAAGACCACCTAATGCATAGGCTGTTGCTTTACCATTTTCCATTGAAACAAGGACTCCTAATGGGCGTTCTCCAACATCAACTGTTGCCATTGGACAATATTCTTTAAATGAATGGTTTATAATTCCATATCCTTTAGTTAATGTCATAAAATTTGTTGTGAATCCAATTAATCCACGAGATGGAATAGTATAAATTAACTTTGTTTGACCATTAAGATTTGACATAGATTCCATTATAGCCCCACGAGTTCCTAATTGTTCTATGACATTACCTACTGTGTCATCAGGACACTCTATTTGTAATTCTTCATATGGCTCCATTTTTACATTATTTATTTCTTTAATTATAACAGCTGGTTTACTTACTTGAAGTTCAAAACCTTCGCGACGCATATTTTCTATTAATATAGATAAATGAAGCTCACCACGACCTGACACAATCCAAGATTCACTATCATTAGGTTCAACTCTTAAACTAACATCTTTTTGTAATTCTTTATTTAATCTTTCTTCTATTTTTCTAGCAGTAAGAAGTTTACCATCTTTTCCTACAAACGGAGAAGTATTAACACCAATTGTCATTTGTAGAGTTGGTTCATCAACATGTAAAATTGGAAGTGGTTCTCTCTTGTTAGGATTACATAAAGTTTCACCTACTGATATATCAGCAAGACCAGCAACTGCGCAAATATCTCCGGCTTCTGCTTCTTCTATTTCAATTCTCTTAAGTCCAAGGTATCCAAATAATTTTTGTACTCTAAATTGTTTTACAGATCCATCTAATCTTATACAATCAACCATTTGTCCAACTTTTATTTTTCCATTATGTACACGGCCAACACCAATTCTACCAACGTACTCGTTATAATCTAACAAAGCAGGTTGAAATTGTAGATCAGCATTAGGATCTCCGCTAGGTGCTGGTATTTCATCTATTATTAAATCTAACAAGCCTTTAAATCCTTTTGTTTGAGTTGAAAGATCAGGATCAAGACTTGAAGTACCATTAAGTGCTGATGCATAAACAACCTTAAAATCTAGCCAGTCTTCTTCAGCTCCAAGTTCAATAAACAAATCAAGAACTTCATCCACTACTTCTAAACATCTTGCACTTGGTTTATCAACTTTGTTAACAACGACAATTGGCTTTACATGAGCTTCTAGCGCTTTTTTTAATACAAATCTAGTTTGAGGCATAGTTCCCTCATAAGCATCAACAACAAGTAAAACACCATCAACCATATTCATAATTCTTTCTACTTCCCCACCGAAATCGGCATGTCCTGGAGTATCAAGAATATTTATTCTATAACCATTATAATTAATAGCCGTAGTCTTAGCTAAAATGGTAATTCCTCTTTCTTTTTCAAGTTGGTTAGAATCCATTGATACATTGCTTACATCTTCATTTTCTCTAAATGTTCCACTTGATTTTAATATTTCATCAACCAAAGTTGTTTTACCATGGTCTACATGTGCAATAATTGCAATATTTCTTTTTTTCATAAAATACGTCACTTCCTTAAACAAACTTCATAATTATACCACATTTTGATATAAACTCAATTACTTTTTACGTAAATATTCAAAAACTTTATAACTTCCTCTTCCAATATCATCGGGTATTTCATCTATAAAATTCATAGGATTGGTATTATCTTCATTAGAATATAATCTATTAAAAGATTCTAGTAAGTTTAAACCAACTCCACATTTTTTCAAATATTCTAAATAATTATAAAATTCTTTTGTTGATAAATCATATACTTCACAATTTGCAATATAATTTAAAATCATCATATGATAACACAACAAATCAGTATTTTCACTTGGCATAGTAATATCATTGTTTTCTTCATATACAGGATATTTGTCAGGCATATTCCAAATTTCCTTGTTCAAAAACAGGAACTTAGATTGGCATGGTTTATTATCCAATAGTTTTGAGCTATCTAAATCAACTACCCTAACTAAATCACTACTATCTTCTACAATAAAGTTTTTCTCATGCATATCTCCTAAGAAAAAATCACCATTTAAGTTTTCTCTAGCAGTTTTCATTTTTCTCAAAATATTACCTACTTGCTTTAAATAAGATTTTTTGACAGTTGAAGATGTATTAAAATCGTTTAAAACAGAATCTAATCTTTTACCATTTATTACTTCAGATATAAATCCAACTGGTATTGTGTCAATAGAAAAAGTATCAACTGGCATTACCAGTTCTGGTATATTTATTATAGATTTATTTTTCATTAATAGATTTACTGTATGAAAAAAATTATCATTCTCTTCACTCTCAAGTTCATATTCACTATCAGGATAAGTAAAATGAAATTTTTTTAAGGCATAATTTTCTCCATTTAATCCACGATATAAATAAATTGTTCCACCAGCATAATATTCACTATTATTATTTAGCTTTTCTAAGTTAAAAAAATCATTACTAGTAATATCAACCACACAACCCACCTCTTTGTTTTCGGTGGTATTATACTACATTTTTACAAATTTTGCAATTGTTTTGTAAACTGCTTTATAAAACAGCACTCGTTATAAAGATACTTATTATTTATTAAAGACCACTTTTATGACTATTATTCTGACTATTTACAATAAACATTCAATAAGTTGTTTAAAAATAACTATTATTTTTCATAATATAATGGTGATATAATGATAAACAAAAGCATATGGCTTAAAGGAATAAAATGGAAAAAAAGTAATCAGTTAAAAGAAAATATTAATACTGATGTTTTAATAATCGGAGGCGGTATAACAGGAATAACTACTGCTTATTTTTTAAAAGAGTCAAATTTAAACGTTACATTAGTAGATCAAAATAAGATAGCATCAGGGCAAAGTTCACTTGCAACTGGAAAATTAACATATCTTCAGGGGCTAATTAGTAATAAAATAGCAAACATATATGATAAAGAAACTGCAACAAAATATATTGAATCTCAAAAAGACGCAATTGAAATAGTTAAAGATATTATTATTGATAATAACATAAAGTGTGATTTTGAAAGTAATAATTCTTACGTTTTTACTAATAAAAATTTCAATATCTATAAATTAGTCAAGCTAGAGGAAATATTAAAATTAAGTAATTGTTCATATAAAACAGTCAAATCATTACCTATTAAATTTCCAACCACCTATGCTGTAAAAATAAGTGATTCAGCTGTTTTTAACCCCGTAAAATATCTATTAGAATTAGAGAGGATAATTGAAAAAAACATTTCAATATATGAAAATACAAAAATTATATCATTAGAGAAAGGGAAAGATTGTTACATTGCCAAAACAGACAGGTATCAAATATCAGCTAAAAAGGTGGTTTTAGCTTGTCACTATCCATTCTTTTTAAATCCATACTTTTTTCCCTTTAAAACATCTATAAAAAAAGGCTATTTATGTGCTGGAATAGTTGAAAAAAGCAAAAGATTCAATGCTATCAATGAAGAAGATAATGTACATTCTATAAGATATCATTCAGACTATAAAAGTTATATTATCTATGCTAGTGAAGAAAGAAATATAGGTAGTAATATTGATAATGAAAAAAACTATAATAATCTATTTTGGAAAATGAAGGCAAATTTAAGTGATGACATTAAATATCATTGGTTTAACTTTGATATAGTAACAAACGATTCGTTACCTATAATTGGATATTTAGAAAAAGACAACCCAGATCTTTTGATAGGAACTGGTTATAATTTATGGGGAATGACTAATGGCACAATAGCTGGAAAAATAATAAGTGATTTAATACTTGGAATTAATAATAAATATGCTACACTTTTTGATCCTAATAGACTCTTTAACATTAATAAATTGATTAATTATTTTAATTTCAATATGCGAAATGGTTATAACTTCTTATCATCAAAAATAAACAATAATTATTCTTTTTATAAAGATAAAGTAACCGTTAAAAAAATAAATGGAAAAAAATATGGAATATATATTGATGATGATGGTTATGAACATGTTGTTTTAAATAAATGTCCTCATATGAAATGCAGTTTAGTATTTAATACAGCTGAAAAGACATGGGATTGTCCATGTCATGGTTCTAGATTTAGTATTAATGGAAATTCAATTAAAGGTCCTAGTGTTTATAATATAAAGATTGATAAAAAGGAGATTTAAAGTTATACTCTAATTGGAGGAATTGTAAATGAATGATAAACATATAGGCGCTGGCTGTGGTGTTATATTAATAAATGAAGCCGGTAAAATTTTAATGGGAAAAAGAAATGATGATGTCGATAAAGCAGATAGTGAAATGCATGAAGAAGGCACTTGGACTCTTCCTGGTGGTAATATCGAATATGGAGAAACTTTTTTTGAAGCAGGTATTAGAGAGATAAAAGAAGAAACAAATTTAGATGCAGAGGATTTAGAAGTAATCTGTGTTCAAACAGATATGAATCAATATGCCCATTACATTTCAGTTGGAATGATATGTAAAAATTTCAGTGGTGCCATAAGAGTAATGGATTCAGAAGAAATAATAAAGTGGGATTGGTTTAGCTTAGATAATCTGCCAAGCAACATTTTCTCAGCAAGCAAAAAAACGATAGATTGTTTTTTAGAAAAGAAATTCTATATTGATTAGTTTTTCTTTTTTTTATATATTTTTATGATTTTTGATATTAGCCAGCTTATTAAAAGAACTACTATTAAAATCCGTATTGGAGTCTTCATCTTAGATGTGATGTCGGTTAAAACAGTCCAATTGTTTCCAAGAGTAAATCCGACATAAACAAATGCAAAAGTCCAAGGAATACTACCTAAAAGCGTATAAATTAAGAATCTTTTAAAGGATAATCTAGTTATTCCAACTGGTAATGAAATAAGAGTTCTAATTATCGGAACATTTCTTCCAATGCATGCTGCTATAAGACCATATTTTTCAAACCATGTGTCTGTTTTATCTAGATCATCTTCTTTCATAAAAAAGTATTTTCCATACTTTTTAGCGAATTCTTTTCCACCAAAGTATCCCATTGCATATATTATTACTGCACAAAATACACTGCCAAAAAGTCCTGTAAAAAATGCACCCCAAAATGAAAAAATTCCTTTGCCAGCCAATATTCCACCTGTTGCCAAGATTAGTTCACTAGGTATTATTATTATTACGGCTTCTAAAATCATTCCCAAGAACATACCCAAATAGCCAAAATTGTTTATCAAATTTAATACATAATGCTCCAAATATATCACCTATCAAATTATATTATTATATTTTTTTAAATATGAAACAATTGACCTATGTCATTTTATTTAATATAATTTAATGTAACCGAATATAATTAATGGAGGTTTTATTTATGACAGAAAAGATTGTTAATTTTTTATTAGGAATTTCTAGTGGATTACAAACAATTCCATTTGGGAGAGAATTAGTTGCGTTTTTTCTTTCCATGTTTCCAATTCTAGAGTTAAGAGGAGGAATCCTTGCAGCTAGAGCACTAGGACTCAATCCTATCATTTCTTTTATAATTTGTTATATTGGCAATATATTGCCTGTTCCATTTATTTTGTGGTTAATCAAATCAATCATAGATAAAATGCGTAATGGAAACATAAGTCTTTTCAAGAAGTTTGTTAAATGGATTGATAAGAAGGTCGATCAAAAAAAAGGACAAATCGAAAAATATGGTTTTTGGGGGCTTGTACTTTTTGTTGGTATTCCACTTCCTGGAACTGGTGCCTGGACAGGATGTTTAATTGCAGCCATGCTTGAAATAGATAAAAAGAAAGCATTTTTAGCAGCGTGCATTGGTGTATTAATGGCTGGAATAATCATGTCTGTATTATCAATAGGTATATTTGATGGAATTTTAGGATAAAATAATTATTGTAGATTTATTTATTAAAGTATATTAAACATCATAATTAAACTCATATGAAAAATTTATAATAAATTTATTGTAATTTTACATTTTAGGTATTGACATCTTAAATATATATGTTATAATTTTAGATGTCTACTTGATGCGGACGTAGTTTAGTGGTAGAACCTCAGCCTTCCAAGCTGACTATGTGGGTCCGATTCCCATCGTCCGCTCCATATTTGTGATTAGAACTTTGCTTATAGCAGAGTTTTTTTATTGCCATCACATAGTCAGCTTAGAAGGGTTCTACCACTTTATATAACTACTCACCTATATTGATAAACATTAAAATTTATTTACCTATCGAAACCAAATTATTTTTATATTCGATTACCTGATCAAAAAAATTAAACCATTTTATTTGAACACAAAATCTACATTTTTCATATTTAACATTATAATTTAAATTTCTAGATTGAGGCTGTATAAAAAGCGATCCAACATGTAATCCTGTAGAATTTAGATTTGCATGACTAAGTATAATACTTATAATGTCATGCTTTTTTATATAAACAAAATCATTTACTCTACCACATATAAGTGCATCTATCTCTTCGAACCCTTTTTCTCTACCTTTTAACACAAAACGATAAATGCATTCCTTTATAAATTTCTCGTTATTAAAATATTTGTTCATTAATTCAATATCTTGTTGGTGTTCTTTTTTGTATTCTTGGACACTTATTCTATTATTACCACTTCCATTAGTAGTACCATCTGCATATTGAAACTTTAAATACTTAACTATAATATTCCGTGGTATTTTATTTAGAATCAAAAAGTGGATAAACTCAGAAATAGGTTCTAAATGGAAAGATCCATTATCACCTAATTTTAGACTTATTATTTTTTGAATGAAACCTATTGTGACAAAGAAATCACCTTTTGACTTTGTATAATTCTCTCTTGCATATACAACACTATCGTCATCTATATTATCAAATAAATCATATAACATATCTTGCATAAGTGGATTTAATTCTCCTACTCTTCTATTATTCAAATAATAAACAAATGACAATTCATTTTTTATTCCAATATTTAATATAAATATTCACCTCCCAACTAGATTATTAAACAAAAAAAGAAAAAATCATCAAAACAATAAAAAAAATTAGCATATTTAATGCTAATTAATGTAAAACATCTTACTTTCTTATTGTATATATTTCGTCAAGATTAGTAGGTGTTACCACTTCAAATTTCGATATATCAAGACTATTATCGCTTTTTTCAGATCTCTTTGACACTTTTTTTGGATAACTTCGATCTAAAATATCACGCAATACGCTTAACTGTTCAGGTGTTAGCATATCTATTATTGCATCTATTGCATTAATCATGTTATGTAACTCTTGCTTTGTTTTATCATTATCTGTAATCATTTAAAAATCCCCCTTTAAAAAGATAATGGACTAATTATACCACAACTTTAGTTATTTTGCAATTTTTATTTTCTTTTAAAATAAGTTGTAATTTGTATACAATAATATATATAATATAGTAAAGAGGGGATGCAGTATGTCAACTATTAAAGATTATTTAAAATATTATAAAAACTCAACATTTGATGAATATAAATTTAATGAACTTGATAATATTCTTTTTTCAGAACTATCTTATATCAATTGGAAAGAAATTGTATCAGCTGGTATAAAGAAAATAAAGTTAAATGACGCTATTAAAATATATCTAGATAACCTTTCCAATACAGAAAAAGAAAAAATGTCACCATTTATGAAAAGCAACATTGATAACCTTGAAATCATTAAAGATTCAATTAGATATAAACATTGTTATCTATCAAATTTCATAAACGATGTTAATGATAAAAAGCAATTTGGAGCCCTATGTATAATGTTCAATGAGGAAGATTGTTATGTTGGGTTTAAAGGCACTGATTCAACACTAGTTGGTTGGAAAGAAGACATGGCTCTTGGGTACACATTCCCTACTCTAGCACAAGTTGATGCCATCAATTATTTAAATCAAGTAATAAGTTGGAAAGTTAAAAACGTTTATGTTGGTGGGCACTCCAAAGGTGGAAATTTAGCCATGTGTGCATATATGTATGCACATAAAAAAGTAAAGAAAAAAGTAAAACAAGTTTTTAACAATGATGGACCTGGCTTTAGAGACAAAGAATATAAATCTAATGAATATCAAGATTTATTATTAAAACTCAAAATGTTTGTTCCAGAAGGAAGTATTGTAGGGATTTTATTAAATAGTCCACCATATTTTAAAGTAGTTAAATCTACTAATAATGGACCATATGAACATGATTGCAATACATGGATGTGTTTTGGTTCTTTCTTTGTTGAAGGTATTCAAAGCAATATAAGTAAGAAATTTAAAGAAAAAACAGATGAATTTATTAATAATTATACTGATTCAAAAAAAGAAAAATTAGTAAATAGTTTCTTTAAAGTACTAGAAGAAGCTAATATCAAAAGTTTTAATGAAATATCATCTATGCAATGGAACCAATTTGTAGAAATAGTAAAAGGTATAAATGATATTGATGCTAAAACTAAAGATCTTTTCTTGGATGTATTTAAAAACTTTATTATGAAAAGGAAAGATAAAGATAAGAAAAAATAAAAATTTAAAACTCAAGTTAATTAATCAAACTTGAGTTTTTTTTATTATATTTCTATATAGCTTTACCATTAACAAATAATTTATATCCATTAAAATTAATATTACTGTTTGTTTTATCTTTATTATTTAATTCTGTAATATAAGTATCTTTAGTTAAAGTTATTGATGATGTACTGTCCAAAGATAATTTAATTTTCTTTGCAGTATTGTCACTATTAATTGCTCCTTTATAAGAAGATTGATTAGTAAGATTCATTTCTAATGTTGATATAGAGTCTACAACAATATCTCCGGATATTTTTTGATTATCTAATATAAGATTTACTATTCCTCCATTAGAACCATTATTTCCCCAAGAGTCTTTTTGTATCCTTAAAAAATTACCAGTTTTATCATTATTTATAATTGTATTGTTACTTAATGATATTGTTGCATTGGTATTAGTAACATAGAATGAATCTCCTTTATTGGTTGTAATTGTACTGTCTTTTGATGTGAACTTAGCTTCTCCATTTGCTGCATCACCACTCATTGATTGATATAAAAATATATTCTTATAAGTTGTTGATTGTCCATTTAATGTATTATTAGTATCAATTAGTTCAACATTATCTAAGGTAACAGAGTTTTTTCCTTCTATTACAACACCTTCAGATGCTTTAGATATCAATTTAGCATTTTTTACAGAAACATTTGCTGTTGAGTAAATTGCTGGAGAGCCTTTTCCTGTTGTTGTATAAGTTCCTTTATCTACGGAAACAGTTCCACCACCTCTATCTGTTCTAATGGCAGCTGATGATGTTCCAGCAGTATTTATTGTTAAGTTGTTAGCATTTAATACACCTCCACCAGTAGTCATTATTCCTCCAGAATTATCTTTAGAAGTTGTAATAACAGAATCGCTTATTGTAAGAGTTGTTCCATCACTAGATGAATTGTTCGTAGTCGCACTTCCTCCATAACTGAAAACACCATTAGCTCCTGTCGCATCAGTTGTAACTTTAATATTATTAATAGTTAATTTCGCACCATTTCTTGCAATTATAGCCGAATTAGTTCCGTAAAAACTAGTGTTATCACCACCATCTGAATCTCCTGTTTTTGAAACAGTTATTCCTGATAGTGATGCTGTAACTTTTGAAGCCGATATTGAGTTTTGATCTTTTGTTGTTGAAGTATATTCACCTTCAGTTATGTTTTCATTATCTTTAAGTTCTTTTGAAGATGAATATGATGCTTTATTATTTTCGTTATTATTAAATGTTAAATTTGCTTTTGTAGAATTATTATTTAAGAAATATTTTTTAGTAAGTTTTAAATCTATAAAAGTTAGTAAACTTGTAGAAAGGATTGTAATTAATATCAATATAATTATTTTATCTTTATTATAATAAGTTTCTTTTATACTTTTTTGGTTTAATTTTGACATAACAAGATGAACTACTAATATTGATAATAATAAGGATTCTATACCAAATATAATGAAGTAGCAAGTTGGTAAATTAGTAGTTGAATTTTTCATATCAGGTGGTGTATTATCTGGTTTTTCCATTGGTTGTTGATTTTTATTTTCCTGTTCATTATTTTGGTTATCAGTTACAGTGAAATTTTTAGATTTTTCAGTTGTAGATTTATTATCACTTGACTGATTATTATTTGTATTATCGTCTGGTTTTTCTGGTGGTTGGTTACTGTTATTATTGCTTGGTTGAGTCATATTATTTGGTGGCTGATTTCCATTATTAGTAACTTTAACATTATTTTTAGCATAAAACATGGTGAAAATCATACTTGCTATTAAAGCTACAATCAAAACGATTATTATTATATTTTTATTTTTTTTATTCATTTAATCATCTCCTCAATTTAAATATACTAAATATTTGAATATCATTTTGACATATTTTGTTTTATTATCACTTTTCCTTTCATGAGTATATCTTAGTATAATTTTATTAAATGAAAATTAATTAAAGAAAAAAAGTTTTAAAATTAAAACTTTTTATACTACTGATATTTTTCTATCTTCTCTACTTTTAAGGCAAAATATGGAATATCTTTACCTTTTTCTTTTATGAATAATGTGAATACATCATTAACATCTAAATTTCTTGAAACCTCATGAATTGCTGATGTTGTTTTTGTCATATCGATAGCGGATTCACTTTTTATTTTTCCACCTGCCTCATCCATCTTAAAGCTTATACTTTGAATAGCCTTTTCAATTATACATGTATCTCCGTCAAAAGCTATAAATGGTTTATTGGCCAGTTCTATATATTCTTTTTTTATATCAAATTCCATAAATGGGGCTTTAAAAGAATCTTCACTAGTAAATTTATGATTTCCAGTATATTTTTTACTTTCACTAATCATATTGTTATACATTCCTTTGAATGTTGAACCTTTTGGATTTTTATAAAAGATAACACTGTCACCATCTTTAGTAGCAATTGATACCGCAAAATCATCACTATTATTATAAAATAAGATTTCAAGTTGACTACGTACATTACTTTTTGCATTCTTTGAAATACCAAAATATTTAATATTTTTATATTTTCCAAAGGTTGATTTACCCATTTTTTTAAATTTATATTTGTACTCAAATTCTCTATATAACATTGAATAAAAGAAATATCTTTTTACATTCATATTATTTTCATTATTTAAATTATCTTGATCCCAATTAAAATCATTTAATATATCACTTGTCTGATTAAACTTATCTTTGATGCCTTGTTCTATTTCTTTTTTTAATTCTAAACTCTTTAAACCATATTTTTTATAATAGTATTTGCTAGAAATCATATTTTCATTAAACTCTTCTTTATTAAGATTTTTAGCCATTTTTTCTTGAGGTGAAAATTCAATATCTTGTTTAACAACTTCATTTTTCATATCGTTCCATACAAGTTGAAAACTACCACACCAAGCAGTATCACTGATCACATCATCTAAAAGTGTTGGTACTATTGTAATATCTTGATTATATTTTTTAGAATGATTGTTTTGAAACAAAATAAAATAGGAAATTAATATTAAACCTAAACATATAAAACCAATAATTAATATTCTTTTTTTCATAACCTACTCCTTTAATAAAATATATCATAAAAAGCTAGTTAATGCTATTTTTTTAGTATTACTTTAAATGTTGTTTTATTATCTACAGACATAGCTGATATTTTTCCATTATGATTAGTGACGATGTTTTTAGCAATTGCTAGTCCTAATCCATATCTATTTTCTTTTCTACTACGTGATTTGTCTACCCTATAGAATCTTTCAAATATTTTTTCTCCTTCACCAACAGGTATTTGACTTCCGTAATTTATAACTTCTATAATGATATCATTGTTTTGTGAATGTAAATTCAAAGAAATGTTTTTGCCTTTACTAGAGTGTTCAATAGCGTTATCTAAAAGAATTTCTATTAATTGTTTTATACTGTTTTCATCGAATTTTAATATAATATTATCCTGAATCTGATATTTTAATTTTATATTTTTTTCAAAAGCACGAACCTCAAAGGTCAAAACTGAAAGTTCAACAACCTTAGATAGATTTGCTTCTTTCATTTCTAATAATTCTGTCTTTTCACTAGAGGCTAAACTAAGTAAATCTGTTATTAATAGATTCATTCTATTTGATTCATTTTTAATATTATTTATCCATTTAAGTTCTTTTGGATTTTCTTCTAAAGCTTCACTTGATGCAATTATTACAGAAAGAGGTGTTTTTAACTCATGAGATGCATCTGTTATAAATTGTTTTTGGTTTTCAAAAGATTTCTTAACGGGAATTATGATCCAATCAGTTATTATTTTTGATATAGCAAAAGCAATAATCTCTAATATTAATAGTATTAGCAACGATAAGCCTAAACTATTTTTAAGATTTGTTTTAATATTATCGTTATCGAATATGATTAAAGCATTATCTTGTGAATAAATATAAGAGTAATCACTAAAATATAGATTATTAACATGAGTTTCATCTTTCTCGACTTTAGAAAGTACTTTTAAAGCATATTTTTCAATGTTTTTGTTTGAATCTCCCATATTTGAGTGATCTATAACTTCTTTTATGTTGTTTTTCTCATCTATTAAAACTGTATAAATAACAGAGTCTAAAACCATAATATTTTTAGTGTCATTTTCTTTAGGAGGAGGGACATCATCTTTATCGTTTATTTTTTGATTGTTGTCAAGCATTACGTTCATACTATTTATTATGTTATTTTTGTTTTCAATGTATTTTTGAAAATTAAAGAAAATAACTAATGAAATTATTGTAATACTAAATATTAAAAATATTGTGTAAAAAACCTTATTTTTTAGTTTATCCATTCTATACCTCTACCCTATATCCAAGGCCTCTTAATGCTTTGATATTTACACTTGAACCAATTGCCTTTAATTTTTTTCTTATAAATGATAAGTAAACCTCTAAATTATTTGATTCTGTATCACGATCAATACCCCAAACTTTATCATATATTTGATCTTTTGATAAAATCTGATTTGGATTGTTCATAAAATACTCCATTAAAAGAAATTCTTTACACACTAATTCAACAGTTTCATTTGTTTTAATGCAAGTTAGTTTTGATGATTTAGTATTTAATTCTAGGTCGTTAAAAATAATTACATTATCATTAGCTTTATCAGTTCCCCTTAACTGAATATTTATTCTTGCAACTAGCTCTTCAATATGAAATGGTTTAGTTATATAGTCATTGGCGCCACCATTTAATCCTTGTAATTTATCATCAAGCATCGATTTTGCTGTAAGCATAATAATTTTACTATTTATCTTTTTTGTTTTAAGTTCTTTTAATACTTGAAAGCCATTTTTTTCTGGCAACATAACGTCTAATACAATTAAGTCATACACTCCAGTCAAAGCAAGGTAACTTGCCTCTTCTCCGTCATGAGAAACATCAACTATATATTTTTCTTTAATAAGTTTTTCTCTTATTATTTCAGCAAGAGAATATTCATCTTCAACAACTAAAATTCTCATAAAATCACCTTCTTAAAGATATTATTAATTTATTAAACTAAGATTAAATTTTGGTTAAATTAGTATAGTTGTCATAATTTCCTAAATATTTAGTCACCTTTTTATCTTTTATTTTCATAATATGAGTAGCAATTTTATTTATAAAATATCTATCATGTGATACAAACAAAATAGTACCATTAAATTCTTTTAAAGCTTGTTCCAACATCTCTCTAGTATCTATATCTATATGATTTGTTGGTTCATCTAATATTAAAAAGTTATAAGAATCCTGTATCAAACAAAATAGTTTTAATCTTACTTTTTCTCCACCAGATAAATATTTAATTTTTTTATTAATGCTTTCACCTGCAAACAAATATTTAAATAGTGCGGCTCTTAAGTTCGATTCATATCCTATAAAGTATTTTCTAGCTTCTTCCATAACTATTATATTGTCATCATCAAAATTTATTTCTTGCGGAATATATCCTATTTTAACATTAGCCCCTAATTTTATGTTGGTATTTCCTTTTAAAATTTCTTTTATAAGTGTTGATTTTCCACAACCATTTTCACCTATAATACAAACCCTTTCTCCATAAAACAAATCAAATTTAGCTCTATTTAATAACTCTTTTCCAGAAATTGAAAGATCCAGTTTATTTGCTTTAATTACATCTCTACTAGAATTTTTAACATTTTCAAAAGTAATTGGTAAATTTTTCTTTTCTTCTGGCTTATCTAATTTATCCATTTTTTCCAATCTTTTTTTAATACTAGCGGCTCTTCTATAAAAGATTTCCCCTCCTGAATCACCACAAAGTCTTCCGTATTCATATAAACGTTTTATAGATTTTTCCATTGCCTCAATTTTCTTTTGTTGATTCTTGTAATTTTTAAATTCTATCATTAAACGATTTTCATTTTCCTTGATAAAGTATGTATAATTACCATGATAAACTTCAATACCTCTTTTGGTAATTAAAAAAATCTTACTAACAACATTATCTAAAAAATATCTATCATGTGACACAACTATTACTGTTTTTTTATAATTATTTAAAAACTTTTCTAACCACTCTACTCTTTTTATATCCAAGTGATTAGTTGGTTCATCTAAAAGTAATATATCTGGTTCTTGTAACAGTAGTTTTATCAAAGATAATATTGTTTTTTCACCACCTGATAAAGTATTAAAATTTCTATTTAACATTTCATCAGTTATTTCAAATGCAGATAAAATTTTATCAATTTTGGTTTTATATTCGTAACCACCTTTATTAATAAATTCATCTTGTAATTTAGTGTATTTTTCTATAACTGAATAATCTGAACTCAATAAAGATTCTTCATATTTGTTTAGTCTTTTTTCTATTTTAATTATTTCTTCAAAAGCTCCATAGATAAATTCTTTGACATTTATATTTTTTATAGATGGAAGTTGTTGTAAAAATCCAATACTACTACCATTTCTAATTGAAATATTTCCTGAATCTTCTTTTTCTATTCCAGATATAAGTTTTAATATTGTGCTTTTTCCACTACCATTAGATCCTATTAAGCCAATTTTTTCTCCTGTTTTTACTGTTATATCTATATCATTTAGAACATGATTAGTCCCGAATGATTTGTTTATTTTATTTAAATTTATTTCTATCATATTATATCCTCCATTTAAAAAAACTATATAGACGCATCTATATAGTCCATATATACAGATGCAGGCACGACCAAAACTCACACCTACATCCTTATTTAATTAGAAAGATATAAGTGTGATACTATTTACATACATGATCTTTTTACCTACATAATTCATAATATCACCTTCCACAATTAATATATTATAATTAAAAGTTAAAGTCAATAAAAAAAGACCAATGTATAAACATTGATCTTACTACTAGCATTTATTGCTGATTGAGTAAATACTTGTCGTTTTATGTCCTAACAGTGTTTTACAACTACTATCTGCATATAAGTAAACATCTGCATATCTATGTTCATAATAAACTTTTCTATCAACTGTTAAAGTAAATCTCTTAGTTTCAAATGAACCAATTTGTGAACAAGGTTGAACATATAAATTTTTTCGTCTTCCACTATAACTACCACGAGTAATGAATGTATAATATGCTACAGTACCAGTTCTATTTTGGTATTGAACTGTTGGAGATGTTTTAGAAGTATAACATTTTTTTGCTGGTTCTGATAATTGTAGATAGGTTGTACTGAATTGTTCAGTTTTAGCAGGAGCCTTTATATATTTATATAAATCTGTAGTAACTGATTTAACCATATTTTTACAAGCACCATCTGAATATAGATATACAACTGCATAACGATTATTTAATTTATTAGATATATCAAGAGTAAATGTTTGATCTTGTCCTCTTTTTATTGTTGAACAATTATTTGCGTAGTTTAGTTTTCCATTTGCGAAAGTATTTAATCTATAGAACATAACACTACTATCACCATTATAACTATATTTTAGTGTAACTCGTTGATTTGAAGTATAAATATATGTATTTGGACCAGTTACTTTTAAAGTTGTTGGTTTAGCTGGTGTTGAAACTGTTGATGCATTGAAAGTATATGTTTTACTTTTCTTTTGATCCAGTTTTTTAGTACAACTACTATCAGAATATAAAGTAATTACCGTACTCCTTGCTCTATTATTTTTACCTACAGATAGGCCAATATTTTTTGTTTCACCTTTTTTGATTAATGAACAATTTTGTTTATAACCAGCAGTTGAATAATTATAATTTGTAAATTTATAATATAAGTTTCCGTTATCGTTGTGTTTGAATTTTACTGTTTCTACACTTTCTTTATTATAAACAGTTGGACTATTTTCAATTAATGTTAAAGTTGGACCACTATTATATTTATCATTAGTAACATTGTTCCAATTTACTTTATAGTCTTTGTATGCCCAACCAATGGCGTTATTAACTAAATAACCATTTGGCTTCCAAGATGAAGGACTTCCTTTAAGTTTATGATTTGTTCCTTGATTTACACGAACTAAAATCCTATATGTATCAACATTTACTATTATTGCAAAGCACACTTTTGTATTTTTAGCTACAGTTTTACTATTGTTATTATAATCAAAGTACTTTTTAATTAAAGCCTTTTGAAAATATCCCGTTGAAGGATCTTTATAGTAAACATGTACTGCCCAATATTTTTCATTTAATGGGGCTTCTACTTTGTAACAATTTTTCTCTTGTTGGGTTACAGTAAATTTTCCTGCAACAGCATTCTTACTAGAGCCATCTATGTTACCTAAACGTCTAACTACAAGAAATGATACACCTCCAATTAATAAAATTATTACTGCGATGATACTAGCTATCACTATTTTTCGTTTTTTTAATGTTTCGTTTGAGTGTCTACCCACCTCATTTTTAAATAAACTCATTTTAAATCTACTTTCCTATCTTATACTACTATTATAACCGCACTTACAAGTATTTTGATAAATAAAAAGTTGACAAGATGCCAACTTTTTTGTTTGATTTACATTTTTATTTACATTTATTTGACAAATGGTTTTAATTCTCCCATTTGAGATGTTGCAACAAATCCAGGATTAGCTTTAATAACATCAGGAATTCTATTTACTATACTAGCACATGTAAGTTCTACTGTATTTGGTCTTGTTATAACTAAATTAGTGTTTGGTTCACCATATACAGTCCAGTCGTTTTTATCACAATCTTCACTTGCATAAACTTTTCCGATACATTCTGTTTCGATTGTTATTCCTTCTTCTGTTTCAGTAGTAACTATAGCACTCATGCCAGTTGCATCACCACTTTTAACTGTCATCCCTAAAGTAGAAGATTCGATATCGTGACTGCAAGTTTGTGGAACACACTTTTGAGTTTGATTAATAACTGTTAATCCTAATTTATCGCAAAGCCATCCATTAACATTCCACATATAGCTTGGTAAAAATTCTCCTTTTTCTATTAATTTTTCTCTTGCTTCTTTAGAAATATTATCAGCCGATGCTACTTCTTTTTCAAACTCATCAAGAGTAAGTCCTGCACCATGAGCCTTAGCAAGGGCAATACCATAGTCTTCAACATTATATGAAGAACTTCCTTTTATTTTTGTAATATTATGAGTAGCTCCTGCTAAAGTGGTTATTAAATTTCCCCAAAAAGCATCTTGATATCCACTACCTGTAATTGTGCAATTATTTTGTTTTGCAAGCTTATCAATTTCCTCGGTTAATTTCGGATTAGAATTAGCTGGGAAAAAAGCTTCCTCACATGTAGTGATTGCATTAATTCCAAGACTTGCACATAATTTTAAAACATCAGCAACATCATTCATTAGACTCATTGTAGTTACTATACATATATCTGGTTTAGTATCTCTTAGCATTGATTCCGCACCATTAACATCAACTATTTTTATTCCATAATCATCTGTCCCCATAATACTACCAATATCTTTACCTATAACATTTGGATTCACATCGATTGCGCCAACTATTTTTCCTCCATTGTCTAATACATATTTCATAGTATATTTAGACATTTTTCCACAACCATATTGTACAACTTTTATATCTTTCATTTTATCTCCTCCTCTAACATTTAAATCCATCATTTTCTAATTTCTTGATGAATTTATCTTTTAATATATCCTTATTATTATCTAATTTTTCATAATTATAAATAATTATTTGCTTTGATTTACATACTATTTTTACATCATCATTAATACTTAGTTTTTTTAGTTCACATATTTTGCTAGTATCATCAGAATTTGAAAAATCCATTGTAGCGGTTGCTGTTGATATTTTATTATCAATAACAGAAGCATTTATATTGACTTTATACTTAATTCCATCAGAAGAATTATTATAACTTTTTTTACAATTCAAGTTTTTATTACCACAACCTGATGCAACAACAAGTAAGATTAAAATTGAAATCAAAATTAAGTATTTTTTCATATTATTCATCTCCCATTTTTATTAAGCTAGTATATATAGTTAAATAAAATATCGACAAAGTAAATCCTGATAAAACATCTGTAATATAATGCGCTCCAAGATATATTCTACTAAAACCAATTAATAGTATGATTAAAGATAAACAAGTAATTAGTAGAATTTTTACTTTTTTATTTAAATTACTACTAAATACCAAGTATATCAACAAACCATAGAAAGCCATACTAACCATAGCATGTCCTGACGGAAAACTATATCCACTAAATTTTCCGTCTCCTATAACTGGTCTAGGTCTTTTAATAACATTTTTTAATAATTGATTTAACAAAGCAATTACTGCTAGATTAATACTAGTATATTTAAAATACTTTTTATTTTTTAATATTAACAACATAAGAGTAATAATGATTAGAGTATACCAATCACCTAGTCTTGTTAAATAGCTAAATATTGTTATTGCATTTTTACTTCTATCAAAAATTATTCCATCAATAATGTTGTTTTTACTAAAAAACACTATAACTATCAAAGTAATAAACATTAGTACTGATATTGAAGCAATAATAACTTTGGGTTTATTTATTTTTAACATACTAATTTTATTTACTGCTTTCCTCTACCGCTACTGCAACTGCAACTGTTGCACCAACCATTGGATTGTTTCCCATTCCTATAAGTCCCATCATTTCAACATGTGCTGGAACACTTGAACTTCCTGCGAACTGTGCATCGCTATGCATTCTACCCATTGTATCAGTCATTCCATAAGATGCAGGTCCTGCTGCCATATTATCTGGATGAAGTGTTCTTCCTGTTCCTCCACCTGATGCTACTGAAAAATATTTTTTACCCAATTCAATGCATTCTTTCTTATAAGTACCTGCAACTGGATGTTGGAAACGAGTTGGATTAGTTGAATTACCAGTAATTGATACATCAACTCCTTCTAGATGCATTATAGCAACGCCTTCTCTTACATCGTTTGCTCCATAGCATCTAACTTTACTTCTTTCCCCATCTGAATATTTTATTTCTTCTAAGACTTTAACTTTTCCTGTAAAGAAATCAAAGTCAGTTTTAACATAAGTAAATCCATTAATTCTTGAAATAATTTGAGCTGCATCTTTTCCTAATCCATTTAAAATTACTTTTAATGGTTCTTTTCTTACTTTATTTGCACTTTTTGCTATACCTATAGCTCCTTCAGCAGCCGCGAAAGATTCATGTCCTGCTAAGAATGCAAAACATTTTGTATCTTCAGATAATAACATTGCAGCAAGATTACCATGTCCAAGTCCAACTTTTCTATCATCTGCAACACTACCTGGTATACAGAAAGCTTGTAATCCTTCTCCTATTGCACGAGCAGCCTCATGTGCTTTTAAACGATTTGATTTAATCGCAATTGCTGCACCAAGTGTATATGCCCAACATGCATTTTCAAAGCAAATTGGTTGAACACTTTTTACTATTTCATAAGGATCAAAGCCTCTATCCTTACAAATTTGTCTAGCATCTTCAAAATCTTTAATATCATATTTTTCCATAACTGGTTTAATTTGTTCTATTCTTCTTTCATAACTCTCAAATAATGCCATATTACTACCTCCTAATTTTCTCTTGGATCCACTTTTTTTACAGCTTCATCAAAGCGTCCATAAGTACCTGTAGCTTTTTCTATAGCTTCTTTAGGATCTATTCCTTTTTTAATGTTTTCCATCATTTTACCCATATTTACATATTTATAACCAATTATTTGATTATCTTTATCAAGTCCAAGTTCTAACACATAACCTTCAGCTAATTCTAAATATCTTGGACCTTTTTCTAATGTTGAATAGATTGTTCCTACTTGGCTTCTAGTTCCTTTACCTAAATCTTCAAGACCTGCGCCAATAGGAAGACCACCTTCTGAAAAAGCTGATTGACTTCTACCATATACTATTTGTAAGAATAATTCTCTCATAGCTGTATTGATAGCATCACATACCAAGTCAGTATTTAAGGCTTCTAAAATAGTTTTACCAACTAAGATCTCACCTGCCATAGCAGCTGAGTGAGTCATACCAGAACAACCAACTGTTTCTACTAAAGCTTCTTGGATTATTCCATCCTTAATATTTAATGTTAACTTACAAGCACCTTGTTGTGGAGCACACCAACCAATTCCATGAGTTAACCCAGAAATATCTTTTATTTCTTTAGCTTTAACCCATTTACCTTCTTCTGGTATTGGTGCAGGACCATGGTCAACACCTTTTGCAATTTTGCACATTTCTTCTACTTCTTTTGAATACATTTTTACACCTTCTTTATTATTAATTATTTTCTATTATATTGTTGCCAATCAAAAGCCAAAGTAACTCTTTCAAATTTTGTATCCAAGACTTGTTTCTTTGGATTATATTTAACTGTTACTTTAACATTTTTTGATTCCCCTCTTTTTAAAACATCTCCCACGGATAAACCTTTCATACTACATTCTAAATAAGGATTATCTCTAGGAATAAAATAAGTATTAGTTAACCTAGCATCTAAATTACCAGCATTTTTTATAGTAACACTATAGGTAATAGTATCACCTATTTCCTTAAAACCTGCATAAAACTCTATATCATAACTATTTAGTTTAGGAGGTTTATAGTTATAGGCTTCACCTAGTGTCTTTTCTGTATTGATACTTTCAAATTTAACATTCCACTTGGCATGTTCTATCTTTACATTACCTTTAATTACCATTGCATGAATAAGAACAAAATAACCAATTGCTATAAAACAACACAAAAAAATAATTAAAATAAGTAGTAATTTTTTTCTTTTGTTAAAACTCATATCAACACCACTTTCTATACTACATTTTAATTATAAACAATATTTTTTTATAAATCAAGTATTGGTAAAACAATATCAACACTAGTTCCTGAACCTTTAGCTGATGTATAAATTAACTTACCTTCATGTAGCTCTATTATTTCTTTTGATAATAGTACGCCAAGTCCTGTACCTTTCAATTTAGTTGTATAAAAAGCTTTTCCTATATTATTTAGTTCTTCCATATCCATACCTATTCCATCATCACTTATTGTTATAATATAGTTTCCATCTATCTTTTTAGTTCTAAGTTTTATACTAGGCTTTTTGCCTTTTTTCTTAGCTTCGATTGAATTTTTAAAAATATTTACTAACACTTGTTTCAATCTATTATAATCACCATTTATATATACTTCTTCATCTTTAATTTTAAAATTTGTTTTAACTTCTTTATTTTTAAATAATGATGATAAAGAGCTTACTGTATCTTCCAGTAAATAATTAACATCCATAATATTTTTATTAACTTTTACCTTTGTATAATCTAAAAAGTCATCCATAAGTACTAAAGTTCTTTCAATTTCTCCTTTAATTATATTTACATATTTTATTGATGATATTTTATTATCAAGATCTAACATATCCAAATACCCTTTACAAACTGCGATTGGATTTTTTATTTCATGAGTTAATTTAAATAAAGAGTTGCGTAGTGTTTTTTCTTTTTCAAGAGATTTTAATGAGTTATTCAAATCAACTAACTCTTCACCTTTAGATAATAATGCATAACAAAGACTAGCAAAAGAATAAAATAAGATAATATAAATGAAAATATGAGTAAAAATAGTAAATAATTTAGCATCCATATTGTTATAGAACATATAAAATGAAAAGAATAAAGCCTTAATTAAGGTAAAATAATTTATAAATTGCATTTCTTCTATATTTTTCTTAGATTCACATAAATAGAATAAATAATAACATATATATTCAAAAATAATAACTATAACATTGAAATTTAAAGTATATGAAAAGTACACTACTAATAACCCTGACAAAAATAAAGCATAATTCTTTTTACCTTTAAGATACGCAAATAAAATTGGAATATTAAGAAACAACATAACATAATTTCCGTTTTTATCACCATTTAACTTAATAATTAAAAAAATGGTAGATACTAGAATAATTTCATAAATTGAATCATCAAACATATTATTCTCGCTACCATTACGATAAACCAAGAAAATTAGGTAAATAAATACCGGAAATAAAATACTAATAGTATTAATAAAAATAGTATCAAAAAAACTCATATTAAACCTTCTTTCCAATAAGATTATATGAGTTTATTTTGTCATAATTTGTCGAATAATGTCTTTTTTTAGCAAATTTTATCTTAAATCGTCGATATATTTTTTCAATTGTTTAGAGTTTGATCCAAGTATTATCTTTAATTGATTATCAATTTCAACAATACCTTTAGCACCTAATTTTTGTATTCCTTCTTTATTAACAATAGAAATATCTTTTAAAGTTGCCTTAAATCTTGATAAGTTAACTTCTGTTTTGATTATATTTTCACGACCACCTAAATAATCAACTAATTTGTTCATATTTAAATGAGCATCTTTCCTTACTGATTTTAATACTGCCAAAAGAATTATTACTAAAACTGCTATGATTATTAAATATTCATATTTCATACTATCACCATAATAAGTATACTATATTCATATTTAAAATGACAAGTTTTTTTATAAATTAAAAAAACAAGCTTATTCAGCTTGTTCTGCACTACTATAGCGATATCCGTTTGTTACACCTATCTTACCATTATATTGATCTTTTGAACAGTCACTATCTTTGTATCCAGCTATTTTAGAATATACTGTTTCACCATCATTCCTTAATTTTAAAGTAAACATCTTTGTTTGCATATATTTGATAGAATAACATTTTGATTCACTTCTTAATGTATCTTCTTCACTATCATCAGATTTAACATATTCTTCTATTTTATAGTAAGTTGGATATTCAAGTCCCCATATAGATACGTTTTTCTTTTTCTTAATCATACTAATTGCTAAAGTTTTAGGCTTTGAAAACTCTTGAATAGTAGGCCCAATTACCTTAACTTTATCAGTACCAGTGTCATATAAATCACACTTATCGTCACTTCCAGGGAAAGTTTGACAAATCTCTTCCATTGTATCAGCTATTATATAATCATTATTATGAACTGTAAAATCTTTATATATCCAATTTGTTGAAGAATTATATTGCCAATTTTTATTTGGTCTATATGTATACGGACTAATTCCTTGATATGGTTTATCATTAGCACCTTTTGTTGCTTTAAGATATACTCTTACTGAGTAGCCATCAATAGCATTACCATATGAAGCATCTTGTGTACTTATCTCACTTTCAATATTTTCTTCACTATTTTCAACATCTGAATTTCCATCTTCACTATAAACTAAATTAAGCAAATCAGATGCACATATTTTTTGCTTCCTCACTTTATCATTGTAGTGATCTTCACTAAGCAACTCATTTTGATATTTGTCTTCACCTGGAGCTTTGTAATATACTTGAATTCTCCAATTTTTAAATATTACAGGTGCTTCTATTTGAAGACAATCTTTATCTGTTGAGCTTTCAGCAAACTTAACAATTCTTGCATCTTTAGATTTTGAATTAATATCTTTTTCTTTAAATTTTTTATATGATAAAAATCCTCCACCTAGTATTACTGCTACTGCAAATAAAGTCATTGTTACTTTGAACATTTTTCTTCTTTTGATAGTTTCATTAGATGGTCTACCTACTTTGTTTTTAAACATTATATTTACCTACCTTTCTATCTTATATTTAAATAATACAATATCAATTAACAAATAGTCAATTAAATGATTCCTCTAATTAACTTAGTTTACACTTATTAGACATTAATAAATAAGATATGATATGAATATGATTTAGTATAGGTATTAATACAACACCAAGTTTTAATTTATGAATATCTTATAATAGAAAAAGAAAAGGAGTGATTATATGGTGGAATCTAATAATCAATGTTGCTTAGGAAAAATATTAAAATTAATAGAAAAGCTTCAAAGAAGTTGTGAATGTCAAGAAGCAACTGACAATAGTTGTTTAAAACCCTTTTTAGGAGTTCCAATTACTGTAGAATGTTATAATACTAGACCAATTACTTTTTATGGATGTGATAACAATTTAATTAATGTTGATTATGAAGTTACAATTGATGGTGTTACATCGACTGGTACAAGTAGTATTTTTAGAGTTGAACGAGTTGAAGGATGTTGTTGTGTTGTTAGTATTTTAATAGCAAATCCTAATACATCAGAAACTAATAGACCTTACATTACCACTAACCAAACAGCCACTATTAATTTAGATTGTGTATGTGCAATTAAATGTTTAGGCGATACTATCGTTGATTTATAGAAGGGAGGTTTTGATATGTGTTGCGAGAACAACAATAATAAAAGCAATTGCCTAGCTAATATTTTAGAAACAATCCTTTATCTACAACAAAAACATGATGAATGTGATGAAGATAATAGTTGTACTAGACCATTCTTAGGGCCAGCTAATAACATAATATGTTTAAATACTAGATTGATTAGTTTATACAGTTGCTGTAATAATACTTTATGGACTATGCCTTATACTTTAAATGGTACTAGTGGTACAAGTTCTGTTTTTAGAATAGAAAGTTTAGATAATGAATGTGCAACATTCAGGGTTTTAGCACCAAATTCTGATACATCATCTAGTTTCCCATATGTTGCAACAGAAGATTACTTTACAATTAAACTAAGTTGTATTGGCGTAATTAAATGTTTAGGAGATACAAGTATTAGTGGAATATAAAAAAGCTTCATTTGAAGCTTTTTTCATATCTAATCGTCAAAGAAGTCATCGAAGAATCTATCTTCATTAACCTCATCATCCAAAGAAATAGTTGGTACATCTTTTTTGATTTCTCTTTTCTCTTCTACAACTTTTTCTTCTTGTTTTATTTCCTGTTTTTCTTCTATTTTTTCTTCAGGTTTCTTTGGCATAATTCTAGAATTTATATCATTTGAAATAATACTATTAATTCTATCTTCCATTGCTTTAGCATCAAGTTTGGCAGGTTCTTTTAGTGGAACAGGTTTAGCATTTTCTTTCTTAGCTTGTTCTTCTAATTTAGCCTGTTCTTTTTCTTCTGCTTCTAATGCTGCAATCTTGGCATCTATCTTCTTGACTAAATCATCAATATTTAAATCCCCTCCACCATTTGGTTTAGGTTTATTAAATGGATTGACATCATCACGATCTGCTTTAGGTCCAAAAAGTCCTGGAGGAGGTCCAAAAGGATTAGCTCCACCAAAGCCTCCTGGCATACCACTATCATTCATCATATTTTTTAATTTTTCTTGACGTTTTTCTTTTACAAATTCACGCATATCAAATACTTGTACTGGTTTCTTTTCACGTGTTGGATATGTAGCTTTTGGAAATTTTTGACCAAAATTCATTTTAAAATATGGAGTGAATTTAGTCTTAAATGGTTGCATACGTATTCTTAATATAATTGTTTCAAATTGTTTCATACGTTGTAAATCAGAAACTGTAACAAGTGGTGTTGAAGCTGTTTTATCATCTTTTTTAGATTTTACTTCACCACACATTTTACTAATTTCTTCAAGTGCTTTTAATTCTGTTGTAATAAGGTAAATTATATTACCACAGTTACCACGAATGGTTTCAGCATTTTCTTTTCCATACACTTGATCTAGCTGAGCAAAGTTCTGGATAATCATCGTAAATCTAATACGTCTAGAACGTGCTGCTGTAATCATTGTTGTTATATCTTTAAGCGGTGGCATATTAGCAAACTCATCTAATAAGAAGTTTGTTCTTACAGGTAATTGACCACCATGTTTTTGGGCTACTGAAATTAAAGTTTCATAACATTGCTTTAATAAAATTGTAACTAATGAGTGATATGTTTTTTTCTCATCTTGAATAACAATAAACAAAGCTGTAGGTTTTTCACCAATCTCTTCTAGATTAACATCACTATATGCAAGCATTTCAGATAAGTTTTCACGAGAAGCAAATAATTTTATCTTTTGCTTAAATACTGCAATGATACTTCCCTTTGTTTCATTTGGAGCCATAATAGTTCCGCTAGCATTAACATAAGCGGCTGAGGCAGGATCCTTAAAAGAAAAATATTCTTTGGCATAAGTAGATCCTCCACATTTTTCTTCACCTACAGTTGTCATCAAACTTATTGTATTAATATTTACTTCTTCTGGTTTGGCATCTTCAAACATTCCAAGTGCTAGACCTGAGAAATAATCTGCAGATGTTTTTTCCCAGAATGGGTCAGCATTACCACTATTTTCTTCATAAAGTATATTAGCAGCCAAGTCATCTAGAAGTTCTATTGCTTTATCCTGATTACCACTTTTATACATATTATAAGGCAATGTTAATGGATTCCATGCATTACCTTGTTGAGGATCACGAAAGTTTAGAACTAATATATTATATCCTCTGCTTTTAAGCATATTTGCTGTTTTTTCATATATTTCACCTTTAGGGTCAGTAATAATCATTGATTCTTTATGCTTTGCTAAAAGTTCGACTGTAGGGAAAATAACAGTTTGTGTTTTACCTGAACCAGTAGCACCAATAACTAGGTTATGATATTCACCATCATCAACCCATATTTCATGATCTTTTAAAATTAATGGAACACCAGCAACAGTAGAATTTTTAGCATTAGGATCAACATACTTTAATTCTTTTTTCATTTCTTTATCTTTAGCCCATCTTGAATAACCTTTATCTTTTTTACTAGTTGTTATACCAAAGCCTTCTTCTCTTTCGAAAAAGTAAGAACTAACTGAAACAAAGATTCCTGCTAAAAATAAAATATAAAAAACCATAGTTGTTGTGATATTTTTTGCTGAAAAAGCAGGAAGAGGATTAAGTCCATAAAAATGTCCTTCATTTGCTAAAACAGGAATATTTAAAACACCTAATGCAACTACATACAAAAGAAATATTGCAAAAATAACAAAAATCAAAATATCCTGAGGTTCTGCTCTAAACTTTAACTTCATAATTAACCTTCTTCCTATATTCTATTGTTTTTACTGGCTTTTTTTCTAAAGATTATTATAACAATAAATGCCAAAATTGCAAGAGAAATAAAAATTGTCAATACTATTGTAATCTTATTTTCATAATTAAAAACATATTTATCTTTATATAATTCTATATAAATACCAGCATTATCTTTATTTGCTTCTGTAAAAGTCCAATAATAATTATATCCATCAACTCTACTTGCATTATTCGATTTAACCTTATGATTGGTTTTTAGATGAATTGTTATTGAATCTACATTGTCATAAGAAAGACAATTTATTGTATCATTAGTAGATAATATATATAATTCATTACTATCTAAAACATTGAAATATCTATAACAGCTATTAATTATATTAGAATACTTATAATTACTAAAATCATATATATAATTATAAACTATTCCTAATTCTTTTTTATTATCTACCTTTTTCTTTTTATAAAATGTATTAGCATCATTACTTAAAGCTGGGAATGAACTACTAAACGATCTATTAACATATTCACGAAATGTTATCAATTTATCAGTTGAGGAATCAGTACCTTTAGTACTACCGGTCAATTCTTTATCCCATTTATAACTATCGGTATCTATCATAGATGTTTTTTCTTTTATTTTATCGTTTACTATTTCAACTTCATAATTTGCAGAACATCCAGATAATAAAACTACTAAAGACAAAATAATTAGTATACTAATTTTTTTCATAGAATCTCCTTTACTGTTGTGGCATATCATTTGATGGTGTACCAAAACTACAATTCATCTTATTTCTAGAACAGAATTCCGTAATATTGATATCTTGGTTAACATCTTGGCCTCTAGCATTAGAAATATTGAAGTGTAAATGCCATCCCGTTGAATTACCAGTACTTCCCATATATCCTAAGAATTGTCCTATCTGAACTTTATCGCCATTTTTAAGCTTAGGATCAATTGCATCAAAATGCCAATATGAGAATGTATATCCTTTATATGGATCAGAATTATCAGTAACTTTTATTACAACTGCCATACCATTACATCCTGATACTCTTCTTAATGTTGTATCGGCATTACTATGTCTAGTATCAGAGCAATAATACTTAGATCTATCATTTTGAAGTAAAGTAATTGTACCACTATGGGCAGCAACAATTGGTATTTTAGTACATTTTTCACGACCACCGCCTGAACAAGCAATATCTAAAGATCCATGATATCCAGTGAAGTAATAGTATCCACCTGTAACTGTTAAATTACTAAGTGGAGTATTCAATGGCAAAATACTAGTTGAATATATTCCTTTAGTACCTAATTGGATTCCACCAGCTACGCCTAGACCCATTTGAGTAATTTGAACACCATCACTATAGAAGAATTTAAGTATTTCATCATACTTTTTACCTTGCTTTGCCATTTGATAAGATACTAACTGACTCATACCATTAGCATGTCCTTGACCAGTAGTAATTCTACTATATTGAGATGAATCACTTAATGTTACTTTATGAGTTTCTCCTTTTGGCAATTTTTTATAAGTTACACTATAAGTACCATCAGCATTTCTTGTAGCATCAGGACAATCTGAATCTGCATAACAAAAAGAGTCATATTGAGCAGAAAAGTATTTGCCATTATAAGTTAAAACCATTCCCGCTGTTTCATTAGCTGCTTTTAAAGATAATGGAGCTTGTTTTTTTACATACTCAATATCATGAAATGTTTGAGCATTTGTACTGTTTTCTATAGGCTTAGTACATCCAGCAGTATAATTAAGAGCATATGTTCTAGCCGCAATAGCTTGAGCTTTTAAAGCTTCTAATCCACCATCTTGGTATGCTTCATGAGCTACAACACCAGCAACATACTCCTCTAAATCCATAGTACCAACACCAGTTACAGTAATACCATTAGGACACAAGTTAGAAATTATTCCTCCATTTAGAGAATCAGCCTTTAAGTCTTTGTAATACAAATAAATAAAACTGATTATTTCCTCTTTTTTATCTGCTAATTTATCACCGCTTAATCCTTCTATATATTCTTTATAATAATCTTTTACAAAGTCTTTATATAACCATTGAAAAAATTTACTTCCAGTATTTTCAGGATCATTATAATTTCCTTCTGTTACATCATTCCCGCTATCAGAAATAGCATTATTTACTTTTTTTATGTATTTTCTAACTTTTGACTTTGACAGTTTAGCAATACCATTTTTATCTACATCTTCAAAACAATCACCATTTTCTTGATCCTCATCACTACATGTATCAGTTGATTCGGAATCGTCTTTTGAATAATCATCATTGTCATTTTTATACCCAACTAAAACAGCAACAACCATTTCTTTATCGGTAGTAACCATACTATTTATCTTATTATAGAAATATTTATATTCTTCACCTACTGCTTCTTCACCTTGAGCACTACCAAATGCCTCACCCTTAAAGAAACTCATACTATCAGTAAATTTAGAAATAACACTAATAGATATCATTGATATAGTAAAAAATGTAACCAGTACAGGTATAAGATAAATAATAAGTTTTTTCTTAACCGTACTAGAAATTACAATTTCTACAAGCTTTTTTGTTCCTGCAGACAAAGCAGATATGGGATTTGACGCCGCACGAGCAGCCTCAACCGCTGGCTTTCCTTTTGAAGTATCAAGCATTTTTTCTGCCACTTCACCAGCACCAGGAGCAGCAGCATTAACTGCTGCCTTAACTCCTTTTTTAAATGCCATCTCATTCAATTTTGCTTTTTTCTCTTCTACAACTCTTTTTGGAGCATTTACTTTATCCTGAATAGCTTTCTTTTTTGCTTGTAATTGTTGTTGTTTTTTCTTTACTGATTCAGGGACCATTTTATTGGCAGCATTTTTAATACCCGCCTTTGCTTTATCTTTTGTTGCGCCTATTTTTTCATTTACTTTATTTGAAATAGCATCTTTTGCTACTCCACCTAATCCATTTGCTTTATAACTATTTATAAAGTTATTAGCTTTAGCTGCGTTAGATAATAATCTTGAACCTAATCCTTGCTTTTTTTCAGAAGAATTATCCTTTACTGAATCAATATCATCTGAATTATATGGATTTAAATTAGTATCACTTTGAGGAACATCTTGTTCTAATTCCTTGTTTTGATCATTCAAGATTATCACCACCTAACTTCTTTTATAGATTATAGACCTCCACCTTCACCAAATGAAGATAATTCTTCAGGAGTAACTACAACATTAATTCTCATTCTACGATTACCACATACAAACAATGCTTCACCTTGAGAATACTGTTTTATACTTTCTTTTTCATTATCATTTAAATCGATTAACATAGCCAAGTCCTCTACAGCTTGTTTCTTTAATCCCATTACTAGGTAGTAAGAAGCATTATCAAATATTGCTTTGCCTTGCATTAATACATCTGGTGCTGCAAAGTCACTAGGTTGCTGTGTAATAATTATTGACCCTGTATTATATTTACGCGCACGTCTTTGTACTTGAGCTAAGAAATCAGCTCCAAGTGAATTATGTTCACCAAGTAAAACATGTGCTTCATCAACCATTAATACAGTATCAACATCTCTATCAAGACATAATCCCCAAGCATATTTTAATATATTAAAGAATAATGCATTCTTAACATTTGATTCCGCATTCATAAGCTCTTTTATATTAAATACTATAAAATCACTTTCATGAGAAATCGTTGTATGTCCATCGAAATAATATTTTAATTCTTTTGTTAATGGTCTTACTTTTAATTCAAGTTTTTCTAATATATCTCTTTCATGTGTATGCTCTGGCATAGAAACCAAGATTGCTTTTATCGTTTCATATACATCAGAAAATGTTGGATAGTCATTCGGACCAAAATCATAGAAATTGGTATTAAAGTCCACTCCAAATCTTTTGTATGTATCTTGTACGATTTCACTAAACAACGTTAAAACATCTTCTTCTATTGATGGATCATAATATTTCATAAAAGCCTTTAAAAATTGTAAAGCACGAGTTAAAACAGTATAACCAAGTCCTTGTTTTATTTCTTCTTCATCAGCATCTATTACAATTTGAAGTGGATTTATCATACCGTATTCTCCACCCTTACCTAAGTCAATTGTATCTCCACCAAAAGATCTAGCCATTTCACCAATTTCATCTTCTGGATCTATTGCTACTATCTGACAACCATTTCTTATATGTCCACGAAGTAATAACTTAGCTGCTGTTGATTTACCAGAACCAGACGTACCTAAAAGAATCATATTAGCGTTATTTCTGTTATTTTCTTTTTTGATTTTATATAAAAATTGATTAAATAAAATTACACCACCTGAGAAGTCAACTCCTAAAAGTGTTGAAAGTCCAGGATCTTTAATACTATCAAAAATAAATGGATACATGGCACCTAACGTAACTGAAGGAATTGGAGTACCAATTCTATCTTCAATATCTTGTTTAGGGAATATTGGAAGAATTGATTTTAAAACTTTTTCTTGTTCAAATCTAAGAGAAACTGCTCTCAATTCCATTGCATCTAAGTAATTCTTAACATTTACTTTTTTCATTTCTAATTCTTCCTTAGTATCAGCAACAATCATTATATGCATTTGAAAATCAAATATTTTTGATTGACTTGATGCTAACATAGAAACAAAATATTCAAGTGATTCATAGTCAACTCTTATTCTTTCTTGAATAGTCCTATCTTTTTCATTTTGATAATTTACTTTTAATTCAGCAATTTGTTTATTAAGCATTTTAGCAAGTGTTGAAAAAGGAACAGGAATATGTTTAATAACAACTTTTATTCCTGGCATAGTTGTAAGTGTTGATAAATAACCAGGAGAGATAAATTTAGGATATGATACAACTGTTAAAAGAGTTGCATATTTATCACTAATAAAGAAATCACTAGGATTGAAGTGTAATCCTTTAGGAGCAATTTGAGATTTAAATTTCATTGTACTCATAGAGCCACCACCGTTCCAAATTCAGTTGTTGAACCACCATTTAAGAAGTTATCTAATATAACTCTTAAATCATCATTAGTTGTTTGACTAGCAACTAATCCACAACCAGATAATCCATTAATTAATAATCTTACTTTTTTCTGCATTATTTCAGGATTTTTTTCTTTAAATAAGATGTAATATTCTGTATCAACAACATTGTTATTCATGAAGCTATTACCTTTATTTATATCTTCCATTACTAGCTTTCTAATTGCATTTGATTGACTTTGGTTATATAAAAGTTGTAATTGTGATAGATAAACAGTAATATCTACTGGTCTATCCGCACATATTAACCAAAATTCGAAATCAAGCTGATTATAAAAGTTTTTTAATCCTGTCAAAACATTTGCTTGCGATTGTTCATCTAATATGAATATATTACGAGGCATTATTTTAACGCCTGTAACATTCAACTTATTTTCTAGAATAATAACTCCATTATTAATTGCTTTAACTGGAACCCAATCTTCTGTATATTTACTACTCATCGTCTTTGCCATTTAAACAACACCAACCTCTCCATATATATCTTCTTCTATCTACAAAATAAAATTTGTATATGTTATTTATAACAACCATTATATTATGTTGATTCGGAACTGGTAAAACCAAAAATCCTGTGATTATTGCAGGAGATAAAACTCCTATTGCTACTACTGCTTCACTGATATTACTTTGGAATATCAAAAGTAAGATTAATGTAGTAGCAACACCTGAACCAAATACAATCAAATCTATTGGTCTAAAAAAGCCAAATATAAGTTTTCCCCTTTTCGAGTTAGCGGGGATTAAATATCCATTCATCTATTATCACACTCCAATTATTTTCCTCTTTTGATAGCATCTTTATTAGCTTTGTATCTTCTAGCTTTATCAGGACTAACCTTAGCTCTAACAGTAGCTCCTTGTTTTGTAAGATTATCAGAATGAGCTTTAGTAACATCACTTGCATTTGCAACAACTGCAATCGAATTTCCGTCAGAAACAGCATCCATATTGGTTCTGTAATCCTCAAAAGCAGCATCAATTGTAGCATTACTGCCCAAGCTATAAGTTGATAAATATGTATCAGAAACAGCATCAGAAAGGGATTTATATATTGAACCGGCTGTAGTCATATCATAACTACTACCATTAAAACTAACAGTGGTTAAACCATTGCGAGCAGCATTTTCATATGCATCCTTAAACAAAGCATGTTGACCATTGCTAAAGCCCATTACATGTGATGCACCAGTGCTATCTTTATAACCAACATTTCCGACATTCAAACTACGATTAATAAAGCCTTTATCCCTTGCTGTATCTCTAATGGTTTTCAAATTACCAGCTGCTGCGTTCAAGTTTTTTGCATCCTCTAAATCTCTATCAACACCACTTTGTATACCAAGCATATCTTGGCCACGTGCACCCATACGACCCAACCAAGTTGAACCAGCAGAAGCAGCAGTAACTTTTCGCTGATTTATAGCTGATTGAGACTGCATAGCACCTCCAATGCCTTTAAATGGATTGCCTTTTGCAGCTCCTTTTGCACCTTGAGCTGTTCCTCTAAATGCACCAGCAACACCACCACCAAGGCCTTTCATTGCACCCATAAATCCATTTTGACCAGCAGCCTTTGCTGAAGCAATACCACCAGCAACACCACCAGCAAAGCCAGTTACACCACCAGCAATTGCACCAGTAGCTGCTCCAAGTGCTTTCAAACCACCAAAGATTCCTCCACCACCAGAGTCCTTAATACCCATAGCGTCTTTTATAAACTTTGGTGCATCTTTAGCAAACTTAAACAAACCAATTGTTAAAAATATTATTAAGAAGCTTCTAGTCATAAAACTAGTATGAGCTTTTATCTGTGTCCCAAAAATACCATTCTCAGTAAATAAATTACCTATTAGTAGCATCAATAGATAAACCGTACCAACTTTTATAAAAACGTCTAAATACGTAGAAATATACATTTTTAACCAAGATGAGAATGCGCCATCCTTAGATGCTTTTGGATCTATATATGACATTATAGGAATTGGAGCTATCATCTGCAACACCATAATTTTAAACACCCTTACTGCGACGTCAATAGCTATTCCTAATAAAATCACTACTAACATAATTCCAGCAACAGTGGTCAATGGCCACATATATTTATAATCAAATTTGCCAGAATCATTAATATTTATAGAATTTTCAAAAGTATCAAAATCAGAAATGGCTGCTTTTAATCCCGTTTCACAATTAGATTTACTACTTTCACAATCAGTCTTATAATATAGGCTTCCCAGCATCATAAGTGCTATAGATTCACCATCACTACCACTATTCTTATTGACTTCATTACTATCCACACCCAACACAACTTGTGGTAAGGTTTTTAATACACCTCTTTGTAAAACATTTAATAATGTTCCTTTACTACCACCCGGAACTGTTATTTCCTCAAAGAACAATATTGGTACAAAAATAATTAGTACTAGCATAACAATAGTTCTAGAGATTAATTTACCAACTCCCTTTTCTTTATCAGTCATAGCATCAGGATTAACGATGTATTGAATAAATGAAAAAGTAAGTTTAAACACCATAAATATGGCTAATACAACATAAATTCTTCTATATATAGTATTTACGAAGGTTGGATTAGCAAACAAATCAGATAAATTCAAAATTCCTTCTAATGTCCATCCAATTAGTTTATAAATAACAGCATCTATAGCTGCAAAAAAAGGTCTTATAAGCTTATTAAACCAATTTACGCTATCGAAAGTAAAAATCATTTAATTACCTCCTCGCAATTAGAAGCATTTTTATCAAAATAACTAGAATCAATCCAGTTAATCATTACGCTAACTAAAAGAGGTATAAAGAATAATGCAACAGCAGCAACTGCACGCTTAATTGCTTTAGATGTTGCTTTTTTCATAGCATCTTGATCTTGTGAAATAACAGCTTGTCCAAAGTCTACAGACATTAATATAATCAATAATATAGGTGCACCTATTCTTACCCATTTTAAGACAAGTTGAATTACTGCTTTTAAATCTTCATCTATTAAGTGACCACAATTAATAACAGTTGTCCCAGGATTATAAGCAGTAATAGTTGCTGATTTTGTAATATTCTTATAAAGATTTTTGGCACTTGTAGCATTTCTTGTAGCTTCCTTTTTTTGTTCCTTTGTTAATTCAGTAGATGTATTTACAATTTGTTGATAATGATTAAGTGCTTCATTTAATTGATTAAGTTTCTGTTGTGTTTTTTCATTATTATTATCGACTAAAAAAGCACAATACTTAGGATAATTTTGGTCTCCTATTTTTGTATAGTAATTACTTGCAATAGTATTATACATAGCATTGATTTTTGCTATTTCTATTGCTGCTGATGTACCATTAACATTGTTTTTTTTAGACAATTGATCTATACTAGTATTAATTTTTTTTGAAATATCCTTATTATTAGAATCCTTAACAGTATATCTTAATTCAAAATTACCATTATTTACTACGTTTAATAAATTAGAACCTCCAGCAGAGCATGATTTTAATGTTTTATCATCACCAATTTCTAAGGGAGTATATATTTTTGCTTTATATTTATTATCAGACATTTTTACACTTGCATCAGAAACATTAAAATAGACTTCCCCGTCTGCTCTATGATTTGTAGCTACTGAAAAAGTAGAATTGTTATCCCTATTTAAGTAAAGCTTAGAAGGACAATAAAATGTTTTTACACTACTATCATAAACAGTTAAAGAAGAAGGCGAATCATGACATTCACCCCTAGTGAAAGGCATGTTTATAGCATCCGAATGTAAATATCCTAAAGAACATGCCGCAACAGCCTCACCATTATCATAAAGCCATAACGATAACACTTTACCATTATCATACTGATATATTTCCCACTTTGTATCAGACATAGGAATAGCAGTTTTATATACACACTCACCCACTTTAGTTTTAGCAAACACCTCTTTATTAAAAGCTAAAAAGCTAACCATAAATACAAAAATCAACACCAAAGCTTTCTTTAATTTCATAAAAAACCTCTCCCAACTATTTATCTACTAATATCAGTATAACATAAAAATAACAATAGAAAAAGTAATTTCTATTGTTATTTTATGTTTTATTATTTAATTAAATATGGATCAGTTTCAGTACCAGTTCCACCAGCAAATATTACATTCTTGTTAAGATTAGTAACTAGTCTAGCTGTTTTTAAACTTGATAATTTTGATGATGTAGAATTATTATAAATACCATAACCTATATAACTTTTTTCTGATGAAGTTGTTAATAACCAAAAACTTCTATTATACTTTAATAAATAATTATAATTACTACAATTATAACTATCCAACCTTTTACAATTAGTATCTAAACTTGCATTAATAAAATCATATACAGTCAACAAACTAAGAGGTTCATTTTGCAATATATTTCTACATTCTACACTGCCATCGTTCTTTGTCTCACTTAATTTTCTACTTCCAACGCAAATATCTTTAAAAACTATTTTTTCTTTTACTATATCAGAAAGTGTACTTGAATTATAATAGTCAGAAATATTTCTTCTAATAATACTCTTATAATAATCATTTATACCAGCATTTTCATTCTTAGTATTATTATATCTATCATCCCAAACACTACTTAATCTAGTCTTTTTGTCATTTTCTTGTATAATTTCTAAACTGTAATCACTATTAATTTTTACTATACGCCACAAAAATTCATCTAATTTTATAAAATTATTAACATAATCTCCTCTAAATACATAAACAGTTTCTTTCCCTTTAGTTTTAGTCGAGTATTGTTCTTTTTTATATAAGCCATCATCCTTTGATACTACCTTACTGATTAATTCTTCATACAAATAAGTAGTAGTATATTTATCACCACAATTTAAATATGGTGAATAATTGTAATAATCTCCCGATTTAGTAACAATTACTTTACCACTACATGCTACATTCTTATCTTTCTGGTATTTGGATAAATCTTTAATATAACCTTCTTCTTTTAATAAAGAAGCATCAACCTCAACTTCATCATTATCATTAAGTGGCAATGCATCTTTTTTGTTTGCATAATATTTTCTTGCACCAGAAACCAATTTAGATTCTATTTCTGAATAACTTAATGAACTGTTTTTAATCATTCCAACAATCAATACTATTATAACTATCAATATAATTGCACCAATACCAATTCCAAAACTTATAAGCATTTTTTTTGCTTTTTCATCAATCTGCATGTTAACCTCCATAATTATTATCAATAATTATATGATATCTCAAGTTTTATGTTTAATCAAGAAATATTAAAAAAAAAAGACTAATGAAATTTTATGAGTCCTCATTAGCATCATTCCAACAAGCAAGCCAGTTGTTGTTACCTCTTTCTTGTCCTTCACCAGCTTCCGCGTTAGAATCACCTGTTTTACCAAGCCAACTGAATACGACAGTAACAAGAGTAGTAACAAAGAATACAGCTACTGCCATAATTGCTCTTTTAATTAATTTACCTGTTGCTCCTTTAATTTCTTTATCATCTTGTGACATAACAGCTTTACCTAAGTCAATAGTTCCAAACAAAATCAAAAGAATTGGAATACCTATTTGAATTACAGGAAAAACACCTTTTCTTATAAACTTAACTACTGGTAAAAGCCCCCCACAGTTATCCATAATTTGAAATAAATCTAACATTTTTAATTCCTCCTAAATCTACAATAAATATATCAATATTTAACATTAATGTCAATATTTATTGAGTACATTATTTTCTCCTAACAAGACCTAATCTTGCTAAAAGGTTTATTATGCTATCTTGTCTACTACGATCATCAAAAGGTGGTATAACATCAAATAATCTTGAACCACATTCTTTTTCAAATTCTCTAATATCACTTTTAGTTAAACAACATTTATTCAAAACAATCTTTTTTCCAGCTATTCTTGAAAAAATCATCCTGTTTTTCATCATAAGTTTATTCATCTTTATTAATGATGGTTCAACTAAATATAATACATCAGTACATAAATCTGGTTCAGCATCATTCAAATCAACTAATACTACCTGTGAATTTATTTTTAATAATAAACCAGATAATCCAGTTTTATTAGTTGATAGCATTTCTTTATCATTAAAGTATAAAAAATCTTTTTTATTAACTTCAACTGCAGTTGCACTTATTTTCTGATTATTAACAAGTTCTTTATACAACATATAAGTAAGTGTTGTAGCACCTGCTCCTTCAGTAACATTTTTTATACCTATTACTATTTTCATTTGTCCAGAATTACCTGTATTACTTGGTGCATTGCCTTGCATTACCGGTACTACTGGAGGTGGTGCAGCATCTATTTGATGAAGATGTGCAACATCTTTATATGAATTAGGGTGTTGTAGTAAATATAAAACTCCTTCCGAGTTAGTAGTAAAGTTATAAAATCCCATTGAGATTAATTTAGATAAAAAATAACTACTAGCCACCTCTGTTGAGGAAGGAATAATTAATATTATTTTATCAACAGGTAATCCAATTGATAATTTTTGATAAGTTAAAATATTAGTATAGTCTTTTAATGCTGTAACATCGATAATCATGCGTGAAAAAAAGAAGTTAGAAAAATTAGCTATAATCTGTTCAACATCAAATTCACCATGAATAGATTTTATAACTTCAACATTTAAACTATTGGTAATATTATCCTGTTGATTAGATATTATAACATTCATTTTCTTCCCTCTTTCTTCTTTTTATTAAGGTGCTACTGCACCACCAACTAATACATTAGAATAAGTGTCCTCGCCACTATATCCATTATTGCAGTTTGCTATTCCAAGACCTCCAAGATCTTTTACATAGTTTCCCGTTTCAATCGTTTTTGTCTCGCCACTAACAGGAATTTTAGGGTTAAATGCTTTACCAAATATATTTCTATCCATTTGCATATAAACAATAACTTTTACAGTGAACCCGATTCGTTCACTACCTCTATAAACCTCTTTGTAGCAAGCTTTGATATCTCTTCCACTATATACGCTGCCCTTACCGACCATGTAATTAGCAAGTGTGTCTTTATCTACGCCCTCATTCTGTTCGATATAATTAATCATATCATTTTTTAATCTAAAAGTTTGCCCATAGCTTATGAAAAAGGCTACCATAATAATAAATATTAATATTATTCCGGCAGCTAAACCCATAAGTAAGGCTCCACCCGTGGCCTCTTTCATCTTATCACCTTTTAATTACTTAATTAAACTATAATCAATATATGTAGTACTTCCAATATTTCTAACTTCAATATTATTAACTTCTTTTTGAATTTTGTTGTTAATTAAAGGCCATATAACTGTTGTTCCTAAAGCTAAAACAGCTATAATACCTACAATAACAACGATAGTCATTGTCATATCTCCAGTCGCTTCTTTCATAAAATATTACTCTCCCTTCTACTATTACATTATTATTATAACCAAATTTTTTTTATTTTACAATAGTTTTGTGTTAACTTTACACTATTAAAAAAGTGAACATTACAGTCCACATTAATAATTAAAAACTAAACATAAATAACATTGAGAACATAAGTACAAGTAACATACCTCCACCAGTTACAACTAGCATTATCATAGTTCTTCTTTCCATCCAATCAAGTCTGGATTTATACTTAACTTCTCTTGCTTTATTTTGAAGTGATGAAACTGATTTAGAAAAAAGTACTAATTGTTGATGTTTATTCTCTTGTGCTCCTAAACTAAGTCTATATAAAAGTCTCATCATACGCATTGAATCTTTTACTGGATATTCAATAGCAAAATCCATATATGGTTGAATTGATGAATCACCTGCATCTATTTTAGCAACCATCTCTCTTAACCCTTTTTTAAATATTTCTGGAGCTTCTTCAATAGATCTTGATAACGCTACTGGAACAGTATAATTTTGACAAAGAATTTCAAGTCCCTTTAAATAATATGGTAACATTTGATCTACTTTTTGCATCTCTTGTTTATAATATTTTTTTAAGGAAAAATATGGAATTTTATATACTATAAAAGTACCACCTAATATTTTTAAAATACTCCATACACTCATATTAGTTATATAAAATAATGTCATTAAAAGAAGAACATATCCTGAAAGTCTTATTCTTTTACTATATAAAATATTAGGATCAGCATCAGATCCATATTTAGCATTAACTAAGAAATTATAATCTTTTTCTCTTAAATAGTTAACACTTGAGTCACTTGATATAATAAATTTTTGTAATGTTGTTTTATTATTATAAACAACTATAAATAATATTAAACCTAATACAATAAAAATTTCTATATTCATTATTCAGCCCCCACATTCTCATTATAATATTTTTCACCAGAAAGTAAGAAATATGAATTAATCCATAATAATGCATGAAGGGCAACCTTTACAATTATATTATCCTGAATTTCAATATATTTATCAACTCCCAAGATTCCTTGAATAAGTACAACCATAAAATATAAAACTAATCCAAAGGTAATAAATTTACTATGGAAATTTTTTCTATCAATTCTATCCGCATATACTCCTTCAACTAATTGGTCAATATCAAGTAACATATTTTCTAATATATCATTCGAATCTCTAGAACCTTCTTTAGTTATCTGTAAAAATAATTGATGCATATTTTTAGACATATAAAAGTCATATTTTGAGTTCATATAATTAATTGATTCATGGACATCCCCATTTTGATACGCTAAATCTATCATCATTTTAACATCTGATTTAACAGGATCTTCTAATACTCCAGAATTATATACTCCTTCTAATGCTTTTACAAAACTTTGAGTAATTTGAAATTCCATAATAGTATTAGTTGTATATGTCTGAATCTGTTCAAATATAAATTCACTATATAGTCTTTTACATCTTAAATATGACAAATATGGAATTAATATAAATACAAACAAGCAATATACTATTGAAACAACAATGTTATAGAAATATAAATAAGTAATTAAGAATGTACCACCTATAAATATTATAAATTGTATTAAATATTCTTTAGGTGTCATCTCCATTCCCATATCTTTTATTTTCTTACGCATCATTTTAAATGAATATGGTGCATATTTTTCATATAGATTAGTACCAGTATTATTGATAAATTTATAGAATTTTTCACCACTTCTTAAATAGTTAACAACTATAAAAAGTAATATTGCACCTACTATTAAGTACTCCATACTTCACCTTCTTTCAATTATTCACCAGATCTTAATTTATCCATATCTACTCCTTGACCTTCTAGGTATTCAAGTAAATATTTACTTACAGGATTATATGTTTCAACTCCTGAAATAGTTTTTTTATAAATAGTGTTAGATCCAATTTCATTATTTTCATCTACATAAAATTCAGTAACTTCTGCAACTTCTCTTACGAAACGTTTTTCACTAGGAGAATATCTACCTCTTACCATAACTCCTAATTGAACATATCTATATATTGTTTTTAAGAATTGTTCAACATCAATATTAGATTCAAGTAAGCTATACATACGATGAGGTATACTTACAGCTTTATCAGCATGAATTGTTGATAAAATATTATGTCCTGAAGAAATTGAGTTACGAACAGCAGTAACAGCTTCAGCACTACGAACTTCTGATAGTAATATCCATTTTGGATTTTGTCTCATACAAGTAACCAAAACATCAGAGTATGATGCGATATTATTTGTTTTCATAGCTACAATATCACGTTCAGGAAATATTCTATCTAAGTGAAGTTCTAGTGTATCTTCTATTGTAATTATTTTTTCATTATAAGCAGTATGACTAGCTAAATATTTAACAAGTTCTGTTTTACCACTACCAGTCTCTCCACAGACAATGATATTACAATGTCCTTCTACTGCATGAATTAAGAAATTATGAATATCTAGATTGATATATTTTTCTCTTAAGATTTTATCTTTTTCTAGTCTTATTTTAGCTGGTGTTTTACGGAAAACTGCCGCTACTCCATTTCTAGCAATCGAGTGATGAACAAAGTTCATACGAAGTTCAGCGCTTTCTGAGTCAAGGAATGGATGAGCAGTATTAAATGACTTACCCATTATGTTTGAACATTGAAAAGCTATTTTTTCAATTAAAGCATTATTAACTCCTGGTTCATCAACTCTAAAAACTCCTCTATCAAGAGTTTTCAACCATAACTGTCCACCATTACTATAAGAAATATCTGTAACATTATCGTCATCTAAATATTTCTTTAATGGTCCAAAGTCCATACTTGAGAATATTGCTTCTTCTTCAATTCTCTCATCAGCATTTAGATTAATTTCTTTTTTTATGTCTGTATTATTAGTAGTATTTACTTGCTGAGGTGTTGGTTGAACTTGTTGTACTGGTGTTCCAGCATTTGTATTAGTTACATTTTGTTGTGTAGGTACTTGCTGTGTTGTTGTGTTATTTACTACATTATTATTAGTCGTACCATACCCCATTCCATTTAAGTTCATCTCTGGATCCATAATATCCCTCTATTCTTCATTTAATTTTGAATTTTTTTCTATTTCATTTATATCGATATCTTTAGTTTTGTCTTCAATATAATTTTGTAACTGTTCACTTGTAATAGTAGCAACTACTTTTTCACCATCTTCAGATTCATATTTTTGTCCTCTTGGAACAATAATAAATTCTATTTCAGCTACTCCACTTAATTTTGAGAAGTATTCAGCTTTTTTCATAAGTAAAGCTTGTTCTTCTGGTACAGAGAATAATACACTAGCAGGTTCTCTTGTTTCATCTGAACCAAATACGTTTTTTCCATCAGCAGTTTTAACAGCTAATATTTTAATTTTATTAATTAATTTACCAACAATAATTTCATTATCTGTTTTCTTATTGTTAGAATCTTCTGGTAATACACCAACTGTTCTAACATATAAATCAAAGTAATCACCTGGCACTAAAGAGTTATAATAACTTGTTGCCATATTTACTTTTAAATATAATAATGTTTCTCCATCTGGTATATCAAGTAGAGCTGATGTTGGTAGGTTATCTTTTGTTGTTATCGCATTCTTATAGAAGAAGCTTCCAGAGTATATAGTTGACTCTAATTTAGCATACTTACCTATTACATCTGCTGATTGTGTAAATATAACATCTTTATTTACTGCATCTGCAGCTATTGTCATAGTACCTACCATTTCTGAAGTTATTTTTGTTTGTGGACTTATAGTTTGTTTTGCATAAACTACTTTTACTGGACTAGTAGCAGCATTGATTCTAAAATTATAGAAAATAACTAATATAACTCCTATTAAAATAAATGCAAGTGCTGTTACAAAGTTTTTGTTACTAAAAGCTTTTTTTAGTTTCATCGAAAAATTATTCATATTCCATCTCCCTTTCTAATCCTTTGTTTCTAGTATTGATGTTAATTTAGTTGTTATGATCGTATTATCGTCGCCTGTTTTTCTACCTCTAAATAACTTTCTTACCCAAGAATAATTTTGTTTTGCTTTAACCTTTAAACTTACTTTAGCTGGACACTCTTGAACTTTATAAATTTCAACAGTATAATCTGTGTTCTGAGCTGCAACTTCAGAAAATCTTCTAGCAAAGTTTTCAACAAATTTTTCTGTTACTATTCTTATTGTACCAGGTTGTCCTGAATCACAATCAATAGTATTTATCTTATCCACCTCATCTTGAGTTAAGCCTATTTGATAAGCAACATCATCAACTGAATCTAGCATAGCGTTTTGTGTTGCTTCTTTTAAAAGATAATAATCATGTTCATCTTTTACACTAATATTACCGAAAAGCATAAGAAGTGCAGCAGCAACTATGCCTAATATCAAGAATAAATATCCCCACATTGACTCTGACATAATTAATCTGCCCCCTTCCAATAATCTTCATTAACTCTTGTAAAGATTGATGTATTATTATCTACATAATCACTCCTAAAGAATGACCCATTTGTTTCATATTTACCAATAAAGTCAGCATATACATTTTTACCTGAATCTTTTGTATCTTGCTTTATTCTTTTAATATTATCAGCACTCAAATTTATTACATATATAGGCTGTTCATTATAATCATTATCGTCTACTGTATATTTTTGTTCGTAACCTTTCCAATTAGTACCTGCGTTACGCTTTGGAAAAGCATTAAACTTAAATGTAGGATTATCACTTTCACCTAAAGCTATTGGTCTATAAGTATAACCTTCACCAATTTTAGTAGTAGTACATGTATTTATACAAGAATCCTCAGATTTATATCCAGAATTTTCATAATTAATATGACACCAATCTTTTATTTGTGTTGTTTGATTTGGTTTAAATTTATTTTCACAAAGTTCTTTTCCATCTTGATTACTACAATCTGATACACAGGAATCATAACTTCCATATCCAGCTGTATCTTTATCCCAATTTTCTCTACAATATTTTTTGATGCCTGCATAATTAGCCGGTTTATATAAAACCTTACATGTTTTACTACCAACTGGTGTCTCTTTATTTCTTATTATTACTGGACAACTAACTGTCACATTATTTCCACTAGCAGTAGTATATGTTACACTTCCATCAACTTTCTTTGTTTCGTTGTGGTTAAGAGTAATTATATCTGAATGTTCACTATTACAATTAGTAAGAGTTCTACCATTAAATTTACAACTAACACCTAAATCACTTCTATTAGTAACGTTATATTTTACTTTATATTTTTTATCTTCTATTTTTTCAAAAGATATATTACATTCTGCCGTCTCATCTTTTGTTTCATTTAAATAGTAACACTTGTTTTCCTTAATACAACTATCATTTTTTAAACTTTCTTTTGTAACTTTAACTTCTACAGGAACTTTTGTTTTTAATTTACCATCGGCATTTGTAACTTTCTTAATATAATATCCATAATAGAAAGTTTCAGCTTTGCCATCATTATTACAAGTTAAATCATCTGTACTAGAATTCCAAACAACTTCTTGTGTATTATCCTTCAAATGATAACACATTTGTGGTAATTCCCATGATGATGTGTTAGTCGATTCAAAAGTTGCTTTTAAATTTTTATTTAAATTTTCTCTAACATCCCCATAGTTATGAATAGTTCCACTATTAACTGATTTTCTTGTGGTATCTGAAGTATTATCAATTTTCTTATGAAGTGATTTAGTATCATTCCCATTTACTGTCATTTTGATTGTATCGGAATCATCCCATTTACATTTATAGTTTTCGTCTGTAGTACTTGTAGTCAATGTTTGAAAATTTTTAAGAGCCTTTTCAGGAACAGAATTACCTTTTCCTCTATTGCTTCTTTTTAACGCTGCGTATTCAAATTCATATTTCTTTGTATTAAAAGTTATTGTACAAGTTTTAATACCGTTTGTATCAACAAAGTAATTAAATCCGCCTAAACTGTTTATAAAAACCTTAGGTAATCCACTCGAATAATTTAAAGTTAATTTTTCAGTACATTCCCTTTTATAATATTCGGAAGGAATACATGTATAACTTTTTACAGTATTTATTGTTTGGCAAGTAGCACTATTAGTATTAGTACAAGTATTAGCAGAACAAGTAGAACCCCTCGGATCAGAATATCCACAATGTTCAATACAAAACTTTTTTTTAGATGAATCAGTACTTTCTGGATCATTTTCACAATAGTTTTCAGCACATTTTAACCTAGCATTAGTATCTCTAATTGTACCACTACAAGCAGAATTGCAACTCTGGATAATATCGGTTAATTTAAAAATTGTCATTCCTATTGCACGATTACTCCAAATATTAGCTTGATTGATTTTTTCTGCAGGTCGCAAAATATTACTATCACTACCTCCAACAATAAGGTTTCCATTTACATATACCGTACCATTTATATACATAGCCTCTGCATATCTAGCAAATACACCTGTATGATTATAAAATTGATTTAATTCAAATACCGTTCCAACATAATTTCTGTTTTCTTCAAATCCATTTGGTCTACTACTTGCATTATTAGTAGATATTGATCCTAAAATTTCAGCAGTGAAAAAATACCTTTTCGGATTAGCTTTAATTTCATTCAATTCATTAGAAGTCAACTGATATTTATTTTTTATTTTTTCATAACCATTAAATGTTTTTATAATACTATTATTTTTTAGATATTCTTTTCTCTTACTTTTATCATAACCATTCCCTATCCATTCTAGAAAATTAGAATTATAAATAATAGGATCTCTATTATTAGCCCATCTTAATTGATTAGTATTTCCATTTTTAAGTTTCACCAACTCATTCAATAGTGTATAATAATTGGTCAGACCTTTATACGTTGATGAGGTTAAACTAAACCTAGTACTATCTGGCCTTTTCCCATTTTTTTTATCAGAAATAACATTACTACTTCTAGGGTCGGAAAACCTTTGTGGTTTAGTTTGCTTACCTTTTGAATCATATCCATAATCCCATGGTTTTCTTTCTTGAGTATTACTGCAAGATGATGATGGATTTCCACAAGCTGTGTCATATCTCCAAAAATCATGACTTTGTCCTACTTTTTTGGCTGTTGTAGAGTTAACATATTTGTACAAAGTAAATCTTAAACCCATACTATTATAACAATACCCAGTACCTAGACAACTATCTGCCCAATTACCAGTACCTGCTGTATCAACAGGTTCTATTTCTATAGCTGCATAAACAGAATTAATTCCAAATACTGTGGCAAATATTACTGTCAAAAGAAATGCTTTTAATGATTTCACACGATCACCTCTAAATATCTATTTTCTTCTTCTTAAATTTTTTATAAACTAATATAACAACTACTATTCCAACAACAGAAGAAAAACTAATTAATATTATATTTTTATTTTCTTTAATAACTTCCAAGAATGTTTTTTTCTTTTTCACTTCTTTTTGCTCGCTAGATTTTAATTTTTCTGTAAATTCTTCTAACGTCATTCTATTAATGTTATACCATTTCTGACATAAAACACTATCACTATATTGTTTACATATATCACTATTATAATATTGATTATAAGAAGGAGCTTTTATCCTAATAGTTCTTAAAACTTCTTCATTGCAATTTGTCTTATCACTTGCGGTTATATAATATCTGTAACTACTACCTGGAAATAGTTGCCCTACAAATGATTTGTTTTTATTGTATATTTCAGAAAAATCATCAATGATTATTTTTTCATTTAAATTATATACATATAAATTAAACACTCCAACTTTTTCATTAAATTCATAAGAAGTTTCTACTTTTTTTGCTAGTTCCTTTAATTCTTTTAGCTCTTTATCAGTACACTCTGCTGCTTTAACATCAATAACACATAGAAAAGTGCAAAACACAAAAAAACAAATATTAAGAATTTTATTCTTCATATCAAACTCTCCTACTATTATAATTAATATAATTATATCCCAGAATTTGTAAAATTACAATATTATATTTACATGTAATACTTTTTTAATTATTGTATATTTTAATTAAATGTGTTAGTATGTTTTAGAGGTGTTAGGTATGAAAAATACAATTAAATTATTTGTTCTATTAAGCTTTGTAATGCTTATCACAGGATGTGGGATAAATCCTATTAAATCAATTAGTTATAGTGATTTAGAAAAAAAATTAAATAATAAAGATACTTTTATATTAGAAGTAGTTCAAGATGGATGTCATAATTGTGAATCATTTACTCCAAAATTTAAAAAAATATTAAATAAAAATAAAATTGATGCTTATTCAGTTAACTTAACAAGTTTATCTAAAGAAGACACTAATAAGATTGATAATCTTTATAAAGTTAGTGGTACTCCTACTGTTATTTTTATAACTAAAGGTGAAGAAAAATCAATTTCTCAAAGAATTGTTGGAGATCGTAGTGATGATTTTATAATAGAAAAGTTAAAGATTGCTGGATATATTAAATAAATTATTAAAAAAGTAACTATTAAGAATTTCTTGATAGTTACTTTTTTACTTCATATAATTTTCTATCTTTATCACTATAAACAAGATTATATTTTTTATTGTTCATACATTTATTTAAAGCATCCTGTTCATCTAATATTAGTAAATCAAAGTCATATGTATTTAAAAATACATCACATGACAATTTATACTTTTGTACATTATAATATTCTACAAATATATCTTTTTGTTTATTATTTTTCTTTAAGAACACTTCAGCTCTAGGATCAATATATGATTTAATACCCATATATTCAACATATCCACCATCATTATAGTCTGCATATACTTTTATTTTTTCTTTATCATAATGTTTAGTTATATAATTAACACTTTTCTCTAAACCTTTTGAAATGTATTTGTCAGTTCTTTTACTTTTTTCTAAAGTAATAGATGAAAAGATAAAAACTGAAGCAATAAATAATACGTAGCATACTAATTTAAATACATTTATTACATGTTTAGAATATTTACTAAAATTATCTTTATATACACTAAATTCGTTTTTTACATAGTAAGCAATAGGAAAAATCCCACCAATTAAAAAGTAAGCATAACTTTTATAATGTGACAATCCTAAATAAATAGTTCCACATACTAATAATAAATATCTAACTTCCAACTTTCCTTTTTTGTATTTAGCATATATAAAGCAAAATAGGAAAATAAAAGCTATGTTGATTTTTCCTAATGCAAAAGCAAAAGATGGACTTATCATTTCTCCTATATAATTATTTATCTCAAATACTCCATAAGAATTAAAAAGATATTTAATAGCGTCTAATCCATATGGATTAACAAGTCCACATAATAACATTATAATTAATACTATAAAAAGATTTTTTTTAGGATAACCATCACTTTTTATAAATACAAAATCAAATTTAAATGAATTAATTAAGTATGGTAGCATAAATAGAAACAACATAAACCATACTGATGCATGTAGATTTATAAGTAATATGGATAGTATTGGTAAAGGAATTAAATATTTATTGTTTCTTTTTCTAACATAGGACTCCAATAAGTATAATTCTATTACTAAAATCAAATATGTAAATACTTGAGGTCTTGTTACCATAAATAATAAACTCAAAGTACTTTCAACTACAAATGTGACAATACTAGATAAATAATATTTATTATCTGATATCAACATACATAATTTATGCATGAATATCGTTATAAAAAGAAGCATAACTGCAGGTATTAAACATAATGCCCACTTCCCTATATAATGAAAAGAAACCCAAAATATTACAGATGATAACCATTGTTGCATTACAAATGATAAATTCGAATGTATTGTAAACGGTTCTATATGAGGTATTCCATGACTCAATACATAACGCCCATGATTTAATAAAAACCAAGTATCATTATCCAAATTAAAACAATTAATGAATATTAGTATTATTGGGATTAATAATATAAATCTAATCACAAATTTAGGAGGTTTATAACCAACAATTGTTCTTTTAATTTTGTTTAATTTATCTTTCATTTAACTATCGTTCTCCTTTTCTTCATGATAATCTGATTCTGTATTGACATTCCAAATATTAGATTTATCACTAATTGAATTATCAATGTTGTAAACAGCTTCAAAGGAAGTCATCATAGAGTGATCCATATTATTATACCTATGTTGTCCATTTCTACCTACACAATATAAGTTATCAAATTTATTAATATAATCAATTAATTTATCTATATCTTTATAACTATCAAAATAAGCAGGATATGCTTTTTTTACTTTTTCAATATGATAATCCAAAATATCATCTTTATCTATAACGTTCATTTTAACTAATTCTTTTGTTACAAATTCTAATCTTTTCTTATCACTTAATTTCCAGCATTCGTCACCTTCATTACAAAAATATTCTAATCCTATCCATACTGTATTAAGTGGGTCCTTAACCATATAAGGACTCCAGTTATTAAACACTTGAATTCTCCCCAATTTACAGCTAGAATCCTGGACATAAATCCAACAATCAGGAATTATATTATTTAATGTTTTTATATTTGTTTCATTTTTTAAATTAAGTTTATCAACAAGTAATCCAACCGTTACAAAATCACGATATGGAAGATTTTTAGCAATGTTTTTAATGTTTTTTGGAACTTTTCCATTTAAATTAACAACTAAATCTTTAAGTGGCATTGAAGAAATAAATATATCAGCTTTATACTCTATTAATTGATTTTTATTTTTACATATTACTGACGTTATTTTATCATTATTAAAATTTATTTTTACTACTTCATTATTTTTCTTTATTTTGCCACCTAATTTTTCAAATTTGCTTGCTACTTCTTCCCAAAGTTGTCCTGGTCCATACTTAGGATAAGAAAATTCTTCAATTAAAGATGTTTCTTTTTTATTACCTATTTTTAGCATATCTTTGATAACTGCCATAATTGATAATCCTTTAACTCTCTGACTTCCCCAATCCGCAGATATATATTTAGGATGACGTCCCCATAATTTTTCAGTATATCCTTCAAAAAACATACTATATAATTTTTTTCCAAAGCGATTGATATAAAAATTTTCTAATGAATCTTCCTTCTTTTTGATAAAAATGCTTTTTAAATAACTAAAGCCACTTGCCATAGTTCTTTTAAATCCCATGTTAACAAATGTTTCTTTTTTCATTTTGATAGGATAATCAAAAAATTTATTTAAATAATATATTCTTGATATTCTTTGTCTTATAAGCATTACATTATCTTCTTTTTCAGGATCTTTTCCATTATCTATTAATTTCTTTTCTCTTCCTAACAACTTATCATCAAAAGATGGTTTACCTTGTAGTGGCATAATATCATTCCAAAAATCATTTACTTGTTTGTCTTTTGAAAAGAATCTATGTCCCCCTATATCCATCCTGTTACCTTTATAATTAACTGTTCTAGAAATTCCTCCTATACAGTTACTAGCTTCTAATATAGTAACATCATATTTACCTTTTAATTTTTCTAATTCATATCCCGCAGTAAGTCCAGCTGGTCCCGCACCTATAATTATTACCTTTTTCATTTTATTTCTCCACAAACAAGTTATCTATATTCTTTTTAGGGATCAATAGTTTAATATTTCTAACAACTTTTATTTCAAATTCATCACTATCTTCTTCTAATTTTTCCCCATCTATACACCAGTTTTTCTTAACATTTTTATCGTTAAATTTAATTTTCATACTACTTACTTTATGAAAATAAAAACCTGGAACTTTAGTAATATCACTAGTAGTTAAATAATACAAACTTTTTACTATATCTTTCTTAGCTGTAATATTACATAATAAAACTTCAAATTTATTATCATCTAATTTTACATCTTTAACAAAGTCTTTAATACCCGCTACTCTTGTGGCATTAGATATGATTCCAAATGAATAAAGCCCATTATAAACTTCTCCATCCACTTCATAAGTTATATCATATAATCTAGTCTTATTGGTAAACTCTTTAGCGCCTTCCATAAGATATGCCATATGTCCATAACGTTTTTTTAAATTTCTACTTGTTTCATATGGTACATTCATAAATTTACCAAACCCCGCAACATAAACAAAAGGTCTACCATTTATAGTACATATATCAATTTCTTTTTCAACACCATCTAAAAGCATTTTTATATTTTTGATAATATCTTTACCATATCCAAACATAACTCCAACATCATTGGTAGTTCCTACTGGAATATGCGCTAAAAGGTTTCTTTTTTCTCTTTGTAAATTACCTGTCATTGCTTCATTAAATGTTCCATCTCCACCTACAGATATAACAAGATCAACAGCATCTAGTTCTCTAACCATTTTAGTAATATGTCCCTTGTATCTTGAAAAAAGAACTTCAGGTACATATTCATGTTCTAGTAATAAATCAACAAAATTTGCTAAAAAGTCTTTTCTTAATTTTTTTCCACTATTTGGGTTATAAATAATTACACATTTCTTCATATTTTATACCAACCTTCTATACCAATATATCATACTTTTTATTTCTATTCAATTTCTTGTAAACAAAAAAAGACAACCGTTGGTTATCTTCTATTGAGTTTATTATTAAATACCCATTCATATGTTTTTTTAGTTGAATTACCATCACACTCATCTAAAAATTTTTCTTTAAATTTTTTTCTTTGGGCTTTATCTACTTTTTTCATCTCTATCATTTTTATTAATTCTTTACTGTTTTTAGCAACACTTCCATAAACATAGTCACTAAATGGAAAGAAAAGTCCTCTATCGTTTGCATATTCATCTTCATCATACGCAAAATAAACAATAGGTTTTTCCATAAAGAAATAATCAAAAATTACTGATGAGTAATCAGTTACTAAAACATCAGTTATCAAAAGTAAGTCATTAATATCAGCTTCACTTGATAAATCATAATAGAAATCTTTATACTTCTTATATTTATCGTATCCTAAAGCTATACCTTTTTCTATATTATTTGTTAAAAAAGGATGCCATTTAAATATAAATACATAATCTTCTTTACTAAATTTATTATAAATATCATCTAAGTTTAATTTTTCAATATCGTAATGAGCCTCACTAAATTGAGTACCTCTATATGTAGGTGCGAAAAGTATTACTTTCTTATTTTTTAAGAAAGGATACTTTTTATATATTTTCTTCTTTTCGTTTTCCATATATTTTTTATTGAAAAATAAATCAGTTCTTGGAAATCCAGTAGCTTGTACCTTAGAAATATCCATACCAAAGGCATCAGCATAACACTGTCTAATGTTATTACCACTTACGATAGCTTTTGTATATCTTTTATATCCTTTATGAATATGATTACTACTTATATCATCTCTACAATAGCCAAACTTTTTAAATGCACCTGGTCCATGCCATAACTGAACTATTTCTTGACTTTTTTTAAAGTGAAAATATGCAGTTGCGCTTACCAAGTCTTCTAAGAATATATATTTAGATGTTGCTAAGGCATAAATAAGTTTTATACTTCCTAATATTCCTCTTGAATCACGTCTATCATGTTTTAGTATTATAACTTTATCATAACTACTAGGAATATAATCGTACATAAATTTTAAATTACCACCAAGTTCTATTCTAGTATCAGAAATAAACAAACATTTTTTCTTTTTTACTGGTACTACTAAGAAAATAAAACTTAGTACATATATAAGACCTGCATGAAACATTTTCTTTATTTTTTTCAAATACTTCACTATAAGCACCACACTAACCTAAATTACTATAAACACTTTGTACATCATCAATATCTTCTAAAGTATCAATTAAATTTTGAACTTTTATTGCTTCCTCTTCACCTAATTCAATTAAGTTACTAGCAACGAATGTTATTTCACTAGTAATAAATTCTGATACTCCTAAAGCCTCTAATGCATCTTTAACTTTAATAAAATCTTCTGGAGTTGTATATATTTCATAATTATCATCATTAGTTATAAAATCAACTGCCCCATTATCAAGTGAAGTTAACATTGCCTCTTCTTCATCTATTACTTTAGGTATTACAATAACACCTTTTCTTTCAAACATATAACTAACTGAACCATCTGTTCCAAGATTTCCACCTCTTTTAGTTAATGTTGATCTAACAAGCATAGCGGTTCTATTTCTATTATCAGTTAAACAATCGACCATTAAAGCTACTCCACTTGGACCATATCCTTCATATCTAACTAATTCATAATCTTCTCCACCTGCTGCTCCTACAGCCTTATCGATTGCCTTTTGAATATTATCTTTTGGCATATTATTACTTCTTGCTTTTTCTAAAACAGCTCTAAGTCCCGGATTATCATCTGGATTACCATTTGTCCCTTTAGCTGCCACATAAATTTCTTTGGCTATTTTTTGAAAAACTTTACCACGTGCTGCATCTAATTCACCTTTTTTTCTATGAATTGTTGCCCATTTTGAATGTCCACTCATAAATACTCTCCTAACTAAAATAACTAATTATTACTGGGGATAATATAAGAAGTAACAGTAATGGAATAAAAAATATTACTGAAACAACTGACACCTTTAAAGGAATTTTATTAATAACAGCTTTAGTTTTTGTTATTTGTTTATCCCTTATGTAATCTACTTGATTATGCATACTTTCAATTATACTATTACCAAAAATATTTGATTGTGAAATATTTAAAATAATATTATTAATAGTTTCTGATGGAATTCTACCTTTTAAGTCTTCTAAAGCCTCATTAAGATCTTTTCCATATTTAACTTTACTTAATGCTATTTTAAATTCATTTGATAGTTCATTATCAATATTATTAGCCGTCAAATCAAGAGAAGTTTTTAAATTTCTACCTGTTTCAAGTGCTAAAGTTAAAACTTCAAAAAAGTACATTGCTTCTTTATCTAACCTATCGGCTCTTCTATCTACTTTTAAGTCAATAAATATTTTTGGTAAAAAGATATAATATGCAACTGTTACTATTGGTGCAATTATATACCCAAGTTCCAAGAAGTATAATAACATAAAAAATAGTAAAATGGAAGAAACAAGTCTTATATTTAAGAAAATAACTGCATCATAACTATTCTCATATCCTAAAAGGTTAATTCTTTTTTGATACTTATCAATAATAGCCTTGGAATAAATTCTATAGCTTACGCCTTTTCTATTCTTTTTCATAACTTACTCCTTCATTTTTATTATCTTTCTAATTATTAATATATAAGATATATATATTAGTATCATAAAACTTAATATAATTCTTCCAACACTTGTTTTAAATAATGGACTAAAATAGCTTGGATTTAAAAGGACAATTATACTAGTTAAAAGAATTGGTACAGCTACTAAAATTCTATATATAGCATTAGCTGATGATGATAAAGCTCCAAGCTCTTCTTTTAATTTTTTTCTAGTAAAAGCACTACGTTCTACTGATGCAAAAACTTGAACAATATTACCTCCTGTTTTATTTAAAACAGATAGTGAGGTTGATATATATTTTGCTTCTTCAGTATTAACTCTTCTAGCAAATCTTTCAAAAACTAAGTCCATATCAAGACCAAAACTGATATCAATATACATCTTTCTAAATTCATCTGATATTGGTCCATCCAATTCATTTGATACCATATATATAGCTTGCATAATACTAAGGCCAGATTTAAAAGCATTATTCATGATTATAATGGCATCTAACATAGCTTTTTCAATTTTAGCTTTTCTTATTTTTCTTTTAGATATCCAATATATATCTGGTACAAAGAATCCTACTAAAAATACTGTCAGTACTTGTGATATTGAAATACTTTGATATCTTAAAACGTCCGATAAAACGATCAAAATACTACATAATATTGCCCAAATAAATTTAGTTGAGACATAATCCATTGGATCTTCTCTATTTATTTTTGAATAATCTAACATATTTTCATATTTTTTACTATACTTCTTTAAGGAAGCACTTTTAACTAAAAATTTAGAAAATTTTCTTTTTAATCCTACATAAAATCTATGAAGTTTTTCTAAGAAGGGAGTCGTATTATCATTAATAGGTTCAACACAATACTTTTTAAATCTATTAGTAGTTGTAGTAGATGTATTAACACGATAAAACCATACTATAAGCCACATAAGTGATATTATTAATACCATTTGAACAATTAAGGTATTGATATCTATATTCATACGTACCCTCCTTTTTTATTTTATTTTTCTTCTTTCTTGTTTTTCTTATTTTTTTCTATATTTTCAAATATATCATCTATTGAATCAATTCCACGATTTTTAATTTTTTTATAGACTTGTGGAATATAATTATATAATACAAATTCTCCGTTTACTTCACCACTATCAGTTAATCCATTTTGATTAAAAGCAAAAATCTCTCGTAAGTTAATATTTTCACCATCAAAACCAACTATTTCTGATATTGAAGTTACTTTTCTTCTACCATCACTTAATCTTTCGACATTGACAACAATATCCAAAGCCTTATCAATATATCCTCTAATTGCCTTTAAAGGTATATCCATCTCACTCATAAGTATCATTGTTTCAAGACGATTTAAAGCATCAGCCGCTGAGTTGGCATGAAGTGTAGTTAAAGATCCGTCATGTCCAGTATTCATTGCTTGTAACATATCAAAAGCTTCTTTTCCACGAACTTCACCAACAATTATTCTATCTGGTCTCATACGTAATGAGTTTCTAACCAAATCACGAATTGTAACTTCACCATCGTTTTCATAATTAACATTTCTAGTTTCTAGTGAAATTACATGTTGTTGTTTTAATCTTAGTTCAACTGCATCTTCAATAGTTATAATTCGTTCATTTTCTCCAATGAAATTAGATAAAATATTAAGTAAAGTTGTTTTACCACTACCAGTACCACCACAAACAATAATATTTAATTTTCCTTCAACACAAGCTTGTAAAAACCTTGCCATATAAGGTGTTAATGTACCATTACCTATTAAACTATCGATACTATCAATACTTTTTTTAAATTTACGAATAGTTAAAACAGGTCCTTTAAGTGAAAGTGGTGGAATTATAGCATTAATTCTCGAACCATCTGGCAAGTGTGAGTCAACCATAGGATTAGCTGAGTCAATAGTACGCCCTAATGGTTGAACAATTCTTTGAATAGTTCTAATTATATGTTCATCATTAATAAAAGATATTGTTTCATCTTTTAAAAGTTGTCCATCAACTTCTATATATATTTCATTAGGACTATTAACCATTATTTCTGTAACACTATCATCATCTAGAAGTTCAGTTATTGGTCCATATCCATTAATTTCATTTTCTATTAAATTGAACAAATGATTTCTCTCTAAATTAGTTAAATCATAACCATCAGTAATAACATCTATCTCTTCATTGATATACTGTGTAAGTAACTTATCGTCAGGTATTTGATTATCAATTAATTCCTGAATAATACTATCTCTAAATTTATCTAATAGTTTTTTATCTTTAAACACATCATAATCATTTAAATCTGTACTTCTATTATTTTCACGCTCATCAATAATTTCAAATTCTTCTAACCAACTATTCTTCTTCATTTTCATCAACTCCTTTTTTATTATCTTCTAGGAGCCTAGTCGCAAGAGATAAAATACTCTTATATGTTTTTCCACTCTTAATCTTAGAAAATGCTTTAAGTAAGCTTCCTTCCATAACATACATATCGTAATTTCTAGTATACATAGAATCTGGAATTATATAATCTATGTTATACCCTATTACTTCTCTTATATCATAATTAGAAAAATAATCTTTTCTATCATCAGCACTATTATTTAACGCTACAACTAAATTATTTGTTTTTATATTTTTACAAATAGAGATAAATGTCCTAGTTCCTTTTAATGAAATAGCATCATTAGTAAATATATCTAGTATTGTATCGGAATAATCAAAAGCAAGCATACTATATACATTTAAAGAATGATTAGTATCAACTAGAATTACATCATAATAATTAGCTACGCTTTCCATTAATATTTTTAAACATTTTTTATCTACTTTACCAGCTTGTCTAGGATCTTTAGGAGAGGCCAAAAGGTCTATTTGATCTTCTATATGACATATATATTCTCCATTATTAAGTCCTTTATAACGGTTATTATTCATATCATCACATATATTATAGATACTGTTTTTTACATCAGCTTTTAGCATAAATGCCAAACTACCTGAATAAAGATCTAAATCGATCATCAATACACTTTTTCCTAAGTTTTTATACATAGCAGCAAGTAATAAGACGGTTGTAGTTTTTCCTACTCCACCCTTCATTGAAGTCACTGTGATAATTTTACCCTTTTTAATCTTTGCCATATTATCCCTCTTTTATTAAGATACTTTTACTTTTTCTACAATTTCGTAATAATCTCTACCAATAATTTTTCCAAAAAAGCATTTAACTTTTTTTGTTATTTTTAATTCATTATCAACAATTTCTATTTGAACATCAGGTTCATTTTTATTAATAATTTCTTTTGCCTTTTCAACACTTTCATCTTCCTTTATAGTTGTGATAATATTTTCTAATCTATTTCTTTCATAATTTATATTGACTGTATCAACAACATATGCCAAAAAAAGTAATAACACAGGCATTATAATAACAAATATAACTAATGCTTGAGCTTTATTGTTTAACATAATAAACCACTCTTTCTACTTTAGCATTATATGGATACCCAATAATTAAATTCAATCCTGGAGTTATTGTTTTTATTTCTTTTGATAATTTTATTGTTACATAATTAGTCTCATTGTTAAATGATAATTCTGTTTTAATATTTTTATCATTAATGCTTTTTTGAACATTTGGATATAACTCATCTATTTCGATAGTGTTTTTTAATGCATCAACTGCATCTGATAATTTATTTTCTAGTTCACTTTTAGTAATCATAATAGTACCAAAATCAATAATTGCAAACAATATCATAATAAGAACTGGTAATATTAAAACAAATTCTATTAAAGCTTGAGCCTTTTCATTCCTCACAGATACCATCCCCTATTATCTATCATAGACAATTATATCATAGTAAAATAGAAAAAAAAAGAGAAACAGTTCTCTTAATCTTATTTTTATTTATGTAATAACACTGTAGCACTATTATCAAGTTTTAACTCATCTTTAATTTTAATTAATTCTTTATAATTCATGCTTCTTATTTTATCTATTTTATCATTAATAATTTCATTCCAAGTTATATAATCATCTATAATAACGTCAGCTAAAGTCTGAACATTATCAGAGTTCATTACTTTTGATGCTATCAAAACTTTTTTAAATCTTTCTAATTCTTCTTCCTTTATTGAAGCATTTTTAAAGCATTTAAATATTTCTTTTGATAGTTGTTCACTTTTATCTGTCTCAGCATAGAATTCTATAATTAAGAAATCATCAACAATCATTTTTCCAGTACTAAAATATGTAATTAATCCTTTTTCATACATTTCTTCTCTAAATTTTGAAGATGATCCAAATAATATACTTATAATAGCTGATATATATAAATAATATGAATATTTATTTTTGATATCTTTTAGAGATAACTTCACATCAATCGCAAGCTTTGAAGTAACAACATTAGGCATTGCTATTTCTCTATATTTTTCATTAACTTTTAACGGTTCATTTTCTTTTATTTTTTTTATTTCTGTTTTACTAGTTCTAGAATTTAGTGTTTCATTATTTTTTATTACTTCCATTATTTTATCTTTATCAAATTTACCAGACACTACTAGAAGCATATTACTATTTTGATAGAAAGTATTATAACACTTATATAAATCTTCTTTTGTAATTGAATTAACAGTTTCACTATATCCTGCAATGTCATATCTAATAGGATGATTTTTAAATGTTGACTTTTGAACTTCTTCTGTAAGAACCCAATCAGGATTATCATCGTACATTTTAATTTCTTGAATAATTATTCCTTTTTCTTTTTCAACATTTTCATCAGTAAAATAAGGTGTATTAACAAAATCCAACAAGTAATTTAAATTCTCTTCAATATTATTTACACCCCAAACAAAATAAGATGTTTTATTATAGCTAGTACCAGCATTACAACCTGTTCCACTTTTACTAAAAAATGTAAAAGGATCTTCTCCGTTTTCCTGTTCAAACATTTTATGTTCTAGGAAATGAGCAATTCCCTTTGGTGAAGAATACTTCTTGCCATCTTCCAAAGTAAAATCTAAGTTAACTGAACCATATTTAGTTGTATAACTAATATAATAACTATTTTTTGTTTCGAAAGGAATTAATACTACTTCTAATCCATTATCTAGTTTATCGGTATAAATCTTTTGATCAAGGCCTAAAATTTCGATTTCTTTCATATTATTGAGCCCCCTTAAGTAAATAAACAGTATCTACATGAATTTTAGATGCAACACGTTTTATATCTTCATATGTAACACTTTGTATTTTTTCTTTTCTCTTATCAATACTATCATAATTTAATATTTCCATTGAGTAATAAGATGAAATGATTTGAAAAGGATTTTCTTGTTGTTCATCTAACATAGCTAAATATTGAACAGTAGCTTTATCAATATCATTTTGATCAAATTTACCCTTTTCCATATCCACTAAAGATTTTTTTATTAATGTTGTAGCTTTTTCAAAGTTTTCAGAATTAATACCCGATGTAATAAATAATATGTTATCAAGTTTATTAGCGGATGATGAAACATAGTAACACAAAGAATTTTTTTCTCTTACTTCTCTAAATAATTTAGAATCGCTTCCTCCACCCAAAATCATACTATAAAGAGGTAAAACGTAATTCCTTTCAAACTCTGTTATATCTTTAATTTTACAACCAATGCTTAATTTAGATTGTGAAATATGAGCTTCCTCCACTACCTCTTTAGGTTTTCTTCTAAATGAATCATGATATGTAATAAAATCATTTTTAGGCATTTTTATTGTACTAAATTTAAATGCTTCATTTATTATTTTTTTGGTTTCGTTAATATCAATATCTCCCAAAACATATATATCAATTTTACTTTTATTAATTACTTCTTTATAGTATTCATATAAATTGCTAGGAGTTATTTTTTCTAAATCTTCAAAATATCCAAAGCCATGATATGAATATACTTCATCTTTGCCCATATTTTCTAACATTCTAATTAAACTAAGTTTTCTTGTGTTTTCTTTAACACTATCAATTTGTGTTTTAGTAATATCTTTTATAACATTAAATGAGTTAATATCAAAAGTATTATTACTTACATTAGGATTAAACACAATTTCTTTTAGAAAATCTATGCTTTCTCTAAACATGTTATCCTCAGTATACTTTTCGTTCAAGAATGATGCATTAATTTCCATATTATATAGTTTACCTATACGATAACAATTAGAAAAAGCATTCATAGCGTACAAATCTTGTAGTTTAACACTGTATTCTTTTTTAGTTGGATATTTCTTTGTAGAATAAGTAAGAATATCTGCTAAAAAGTTTTTGATTGTTATTTGTTCTTTTTTTACAAATGAACTAAATACTATTTTTACATTTACAGTTTTAAATTTATTAGTTTTAATCATATGCAACTTATAAGATAAAAAATCTTCTTCATAATATTTCATAGTTCACCTACCCTTTATTATTTATTATAATCTTTTTGATAATTTTTATAATTAAATTGTATCAAGTGCAATCTCAATCATTGATGTTAATGCAACTTCTCTACTTTTACTATCAACTATTTCAGTTGTACATTTTGAGTCCACTACAGTAAGTAAGCAAGCTGCTTTTTTATTTAGAACTTTGGCAATATAGAAAAGTGCAAAGCTTTCCATTTCTGTTGCTAAAATAGTCAAATCATCAGGAACTCTATTCATAATAGCTCGCCAATCAACATATGGATCAAAAACATCACAAGTCATAACAGTTCCTTTTAATAATTTGATATTTTTTTCTAATGCTGTTTTTTCTAGTGCTTCAGTTAATTCTTTATCAGCACTTTCTAAATATTTCTTTTCTTTATTAAAGATAAAAGCGTAATTAGACTCTGTATAACTTTCAGTAACTAATATTGTATCCAATAACTTTACTTCTTCAAGTGCAGTTCCGCAAGAACCCAAACGAATTATTTTTTCAACATCATAAAATTTAAATAGTTCATAAAAATAAATCCCAGCTCCAGGCATTCCCATACCATGCCCCATTACCGTAACTCTTTTACCTTTGTAGTATCCAGTATAAGCATACATACCTCTTACTTTATTAACAAGTTTATAATCATCAAGATATTCTTCAGCAATAAATTTAGCTCGTAATGGATCTCCTGATGCAATTACAGTTTTAGCAATATCATCTTTTTTAGCTTCTATGTGTGGTGTCATTTCAATTCCTCTTTTCCTTTTTATTATGATAACAGTTTAACATATTTATACTAAGATAAACAGTATTGGAAGTTAACTTTTACTTTACTTTACATTAAAAAGGAAGAATAAATATTTCTTATTCTTCGTCATTGTTTTCTAATTTTACTAATACTTCACGTGGCTTAGAACCATTTTGAGGCCCAATTATCCCTCTTTCTTCAAGTAAATCTACTATTCTAGCTGCACGGTTATATCCTAGTTTAAATCTTCTTTGTAATAATGATGCGCTAGCTTTGCCTTGAGTTATGACAAATTCAACAATATCATTGTATAGTGGATCATCATACTCTTCTTCTACTTCTCTAACACTGCCTCCAGCATTTCCTTGTTCTTTGGCAACGCTAGTCAAATCCATAAAACGTTCATCGTACATTGCCTTTTGTTGTGAAACAGTATAGTTAACTATTTTTTCTAGTTCTTCATCTGATACATATGCACCTTGAACACGTTCAGGAGCATTTTCACCCATTGGTAAGAACAACATATCACCACGTCCAAGAAGTTTTTCAGCTCCACCCATATCAAGGATTGTACGTGAATCAATACTACTTGATACCGCAAAAGATATACGCGATGGAATATTGGCTTTTACAACACCCGTAATTACATCAGTTGATGGTCTTTGTGTTGCAATTATCAAGTGAATTCCAGCAGCACGTGCCATTTGTGTAATTCTCATAATTGAATCTTCAACTTCTTTTGACGCAACTAACATCAAATCAGCAAGTTCATCTACAATTACAACAATATAATGCATCTTTTTTATTTTGGCATCTTCTGGCAACTTAGCATTTTCTTTTTCTACCCAATCATTGTAAGTTGCAATGTTTTTTACATTTTTCTCACTAAATAAATCATATCTAAGTTCCATCTCATGAACAATTTTTTGTAAAGCAACACTGGCTTTTTTAGGATCAGTTACAACTGGCATCATTAAATGAGGAATACCATTATACATTGATAATTCAACCTTTTTAGGGTCAACCATTACAAGTTTTACCTCATCAGGTTTAGTTCTCATCAAAATAGAAGAAATAATGCAGTTTATACAAACTGATTTACCACTTCCTGTAGCTCCTGCTACTAATAAATGTGGTGTTTTATCAATTTCAGCAAAAACACTTTTACCCATAATATTCTTTCCAAGAGCTACTAAAAGCTTACTATTAGCTTTATTTTGTGGTATTGCTTCTAATATTTCCCTTAGTGATACAGGTTTAATCTCGTCATTAGCAATCTCTATACCAACAGTACTTTTACCAGGAATAGGTGCTTGAATACGTACATCTTTTTTTGCTAACGCTAAAGATATTTCTCTATTAATACTTAATATTTTATTTAATTTAGTACCACTTTGGACTTCAAGTTCATATTGAGTAACACTAGGACCACTATTTACTTCAACAACTTTGGCAGTAATTCCAAAGTCTCTTAAAACATTTTCAAGTAAGACTATATTTTTTTCTATAGTAGCTTGATTATTATTATTTTTAACTTTTTTAGCTGGAGTTAACAGACTTATAGGTGGAAGTTTATAATTTTTGTTTTGTACAGCTGTATCACTTACGCCACCTTCTTTGGTTTCAATATTAGATTTTTCTATATTATGTGCAAGTTCATCAATACTTGAGATTACTAATTTTTTATCTGGTTCTTCTGATACTTCACCACTATCATTGTTATCATTAATAATAACAGTTTTTTCCTTAACCTTTTCAGTATGTTCTTTATGTTTTGGCAATATTTCTTTACCTTTTCTATATCCATCACGAATAAAATCAAATATAGATACACCAGTAAATAATCCAACCCCGGTTACTATAAGGACAATTGAAACAATTTTAGTTCCTGATGCATCAAATAATTTATTGAAAAGAATCGCAAATAAACATCCAATAATTCCACCACCACTTGAATTAAACTTATTACCATCCATAATAGCGTTGAAGTTATTGATCAAATCACTTATTGTTTCTTTAAAGGTAGTAGCGACATCCCCATCATTTATCGAAACATAATTAAGATGAGAATAAACTAAAATACCTATTAAGATTATATAAATCCCTATCAAATGTGAATTAAAAAATTTAGGCTTTTGTCTATTAATAATCATATATAAACCAATCAAAAAAATTCCTATCATAAAAACAATATTCCATGTTCCAAATAAGAATACTGAAAATGATTTAACTAATTTTCCAACAATACCTAGTGGAGAATTAAGTCCAATTCCCAAGATTGCTAATAGAATAAAGCAAACTCCATAAAGCTCATTTGTATATGCAAACTTTTTAGTTTTATCTTCTTTTCTCTTTTTCTTTTTTGCCAAGTAAACCACCTCATTATATATTTAATTATATAGTAAAAGAAAAAAAAAGTCACTAGGACTTTTGATTTATTAATAATTTCTTCTCATAAATGGTGGATATTCATATTCCCCATCATTATCTGAATCATCATCATCGTCGACATTGATTACTTCTTGTTCTCTATTTCTTCTTGTATTTACACCAGATTGAACATTATTGTAAAGTGGTTCTCTATTTGCTTTATCAAATCCAGTTGCAATTACAGTAACGATTACTTCATCAGTTAAATTCTCATTAATTACTGAACCAAAAATTGTATTAATATCAGTGTTGGCAGCAGCACGAACAACTTCTGCAGCTTGTTCTGCTTCAAATAATGTTAAGTTCAATCCACCCGTAATATTGATAATAGCATCTGTTGCTCCTGAGATACTTGTTTCAAGTAAAGGAGATGAAACCGCTTGTTTAGCAGCTTCAATAGCACGTTCTTCACCCATACCAATACCAATACCAATAATAGCATTACCTGATTTTTCCATAACAGCTTTAACATCTGCAAAATCAAGGTTAACCAAACCTACAACAGCAATCAAATCAGATATTGATTGAACACCACGACGTAATACATTATCTACTTCTTTAAATGCTTCAAGCATTGGTGTAGATTTATCAATAATTTCTCTTAATCTATCATTTGGAATAACAATTAAAGTATCTACATGTTTCTTTAATTCTTCTAGACCAGCTAGGGCGTTTTCCATTCTCTTTCTACCTTCAAAAGTAAATGGTTTAGTAACTATAGCAACAGTCAATGCTCCAAGAGCTTGTGCTATTTCAGCAACAACTGGTGCTGCACCAGAACCAGTTCCTCCACCCATTCCACATGTAATGAATACCATATCAGCGCCACTTAAAGCCTCTTCAATTTCTTTCTTTGATTCAACTGCTGCCTCTCTACCAATTTCCGGTTTAGCTCCAGCACCAAGTCCATCAGTAAGGCTTGCACCAATTTGTATTTTTTTATCAGCTTGCGAATTATTTAAAACTTGTAAATCGGTATTAGCAACGATAAATTCTACTCCTTTAACCCCTGACTCTATCATACGATTAACAGCGTTTCCACCGCCACCACCAATACCTATTACTTTTATTTTTGCTAATTGATCCATTTCTAGTCCGCCAAACATATATTTCCTCCTTAGTTATTAGTAAAATAATCAAATATTTTACCTACGATTGTATCATTATTTACATTTAACAAATTCTTCTTATTATCCATCATCATATCATCTAGTTTTGATTCATCAAACATTGAATAATTTATATCTCTCAACTTTAATTTTTCATGGAAATATTTAATAATTCCCATAGCTGTTGAGTATTTGTTGCTTCTAATTCCTAAAGTAGTAATATTAAGAGTAGATGCTGTGATTCCTAAAACATTTTCTACTACATATCCAAAACCCGTCAATTCTGTTATACCACCTGTAACAATTATATAACTAATTTTGCGGTTTGTTAAGTTATTTATGCTTTTTTTAGCAAGTTTTAATAACTCACCAACCCTTGCTTCAACTATTTCTGATAATTCATATTGATTAATTCTAACTGATTCATCTGATACTTTTAAATCAATTATATCATTACTATCAGCATATTTTCTACTGCAAACTGAAAAATTTTCTTTTAATTCCCTAGATGTTTCTATATCAACACCATATATGTAAGAAATATCTTTATCAATATTTTTGCTACCTAAATTAATTATATCATCTTTTATAATTATACCTTTGTTAAATATAGAAATGCTTGTTGTTTCACTTCCTATATTAATAATAGCTCCTAGTTCTTTTTCGGTGTCACGTCCTCTTGCTTCATAATAATCACCTATCGTTTTAAAAGTAACATCTTTAGCTTCAATACCACAATGCTTGCACACTTCTAAAACACTAAATAGATTTTCTCTTGGAATAGTTACAATAACTGCTTTAACACCAAGTTTTTCTCCTCTTTTACCCTTAGGATCAATAATATTAACATTATTATCAATACTAAAAACTATAGGTATCGTTGTAACCAGTTCATAATCATCATCTATTTTATCCACAATAGCACTACTTAAACAATTAACAACATCTTCGCCTGTAACAATTCCACCAAGTATATCACAGCTTCCTTCTGCAACACTTAATTTTCTATCATTTGAAGGAACTGTCACAACAGCTTCTTCTATTCGTAATCCTATTGTAGATTCAATTTCTGATATTGCTTTTTTTAAAGATGCAACAACTGAAGGCTTATCAACAATAATACCTTTTCTAGTTCCATTATTTGGAACACTAGTAGATGCTAGAACATGAAACTTATTGTTAAAAATTTCACTAACAACAACTTTTATACTATCACTACCAATATCTATTCCAGTATAAATTTTTCTCATATCATCCTCTCCTAGTTTCCAGTATATATATACATTATACTATAATTATGAATTATTTCAAATATTATTTGTATGAAAAAAATAGGAAATATTCCTATTTATTTTCTTTATACATATCTAAGTTAACTCCACTTATTTTATTATATCCAAAGTATGATGCATATACGGTTAATTTATCAAATGTATAATGTACTTGATATACATATCCTTCTTCACTTACTAGTATCTTACATTCTGCATCATTTTCTGTTTGATAATTTATATCTGTCTCTTTTAATATATCGTTTATTATACTTTTATCTACTTTTCCTTTATAAACTTTGTATTTCTTTTCTCCTATTGTCTCTTCTTTTTCTTCTTTTAAATTCCCTACTTTCTTTACTCCACTTAAATATATATCGGTATTCTCATATATTACTTTATCTACTTCTTTTAATTCTTTATTTACTATTTGATATGATTTCTTATCTTTTATTATATATTCTTCTAGTTCTTTTCCTTGTTCTTTCGTTGTATCTGTTACTTGGATATTCTTTTCATTATTTTGGTAATTATTTACCATTATTATTTTATTTACTCTGGTTTTATTTATTTCTCCATAGATTCTTAAATCCATTCGATAACTTTTTGTCTCTCCTATTTCTGTTTTTGTTGCATTATCTTTTAACTTTGAATCTTTTCCTTTTATTAGAACATATCCTAGTATTAATCCTATGATTAATACTAGAATTACTATTAAATTTATCTTTTTATTATCTTTCCTTTTCATTCTTTCCTCCTTAACTTGGATCATACACTACTGTAGCACTTCCATTCCAATTTGCTCCTAAAGTTATTCCACTACTATCTGCTTTCTTGATTGTTATTGTTGTAAGATTTGGATTCTTATAAAATACGATTTGACCTATTCCTGTAATTTTTGATGGTATAACAACACTTGTTAAGTTGTTTCCTCCAAATGCATAGTCTTCAATTGTTGTTAACTTACTAGTACCATCATCTATGCCCTTAAACTCCAATGAAGTCAATACATTGTCAGCAAAGGCATTATCACCAATTGTTACCACACTTGATGGTATAACAACACTTGTTATTTTATTTGGATTTGAATCATCACTATATTTTCTAAATGAAGCATTTCCTATTGTTGTTAATTTGCTTGTATTGTTATCAGCACCTTCAAAGACAACATCAGTCATACCATTATCATTAAAAGCTTCTTCACCAATTGTTACCACGTTTTTAGGAATAGTTACACTAGTCAACTGATTTTTTGCAAATGCTTGTGGTCTTATTTCTATAACATTCGAAGAAATTGTTAAATTATTAATTTGGTTATGATAGAAAGTTCTATCTCCTATTTCAATTATATTATTTGGAATAGTAACAGTTGTTAATCGATTATAACTTAATCCATCAGCGACTATTCGTCCAACTTGTGATGGAATTTCAAACTCTGTCAATTGATTATTACTGAAATTACCTATAACTCTTAATTGGCTAGGATTATCACTTGTATTTTCAAATGTTACGCTTGTCAAAACATTGTTATTAAATCCACCTATATTGGTTACTTTCGCTGGTACCGTCAAATTTTCTAACAAATTATTTGAAAATTCTGATATTTCAGTAGCATTTTCACCAAATGTAACACTTTGAATTTGATTGTTACTAAATCCGGCAACATTTCTAACATTCGAAGGAATAGTTATATTTCCCGTTATTTGATTGTTTGCAAATGCACTAGTTTCAATTGTTGACAAATGACTTGTTTTATCATCAGCTCCTTTAAATATTAAAGTTGAAATTTTGTTATTTTGGAAAGCCCCTCCGTTTATTACTAAAACACTAGACGGTATATATAGTTCTCCTGATATTTGATTACTGCTAAATGAACTACCACCGATTGTTGACAAATTGCTAGTGTCATCATCATATCCATCAAACGTTAAACTTGCAATATTATTGTTTGAGAAAGCACTTACCCCTATTGTTGTTATATTTTTTGGTATTATTAAACTTTCTATTTTATTGTTAGCAAAAGATGATTCTCCAATCGAAGTTACACTGCTAGGTATTGTTAAAGTTTTCAAATTGTTATTTGAGAATACTGTATTCCCTATAGTAGTAATACCATCTGGTAAAGATACATTTTCTAATTTATTATCAATAAATGCTGAAATTCCTATTGTAGTTACACTACTAGGCATTGTTAATTTAGTCAATTGATTACCATTAAATGCATCCATTCCTATCATAGTTACACCATCTGGTATTACTATTTCACTTAATTTATTATGTTCAAAAGTAGATGGATTTATCTTTGTAATTTTACTTGGTAAAGTTACTGTGGTCAAAGCATTATTAGAAAACGCTCCCGAACCTATTGATGTAACACTATCTGGTATTGTAACTGATGATATATTTTTATTTGCAAAAGCATAATCATCAATCTTATTAACCGTATCTAAAAGTACTAAATTATTAATAGATGCAAATTGCATATTTGTACTTGTAAGAGAACTTATTCCAACGGTCAAATTATTAATATCACTAAATGCATTTGAGCCAATTTCTATTGAGCTATTTGATATCACTAATTTATCTAAACTATTACCACTAAATGCTCCCGAACCTATTGAAGTAACCGTGCTTGGTACTATAAACTCAGTTATACTATTATTTGAAAATGCTTCATCTCCAATAGATATAATTCCAGATTTAATATTAATAGTCTTTATCTGATTGTTGCTAAAAGCTCGATTATCTATTTGTGTTACTGTTTCTGGAATATCTACACTAGTTAGTTGATTATTATAAAATGCTCTATTGCCAATCGTAGTCAAATGGCTTGGCTTTTCTTCTGTATTTTCAAATTTAATACTTCTAAGATTCCAATTTTCAAATGCACTATTAGCTATCTTTGTGACATATTTACTACCTATTTTTGATGGTATTGTCAAATTTTCTGGTGCATCACACTCATAACCGGTTATTTCCCAACCATCATCAATTTCATTCTTTAATAAACATAATATTGGTCTTAAACTTTTTTGAAAGCCAATTTCTAACCATCTATCATCAAATCTACTATCATCTCCTAAGATATTAACAGTAGTTAATAAATCTGTACCACTAAATGCATTATCTTCTATTGTTGTTACACTAGCTGGAATTGAAACTGACGTTAAAGTTTGATTAGAAGAAAATGCATTAGAACTTATTGTTATTACACCAGATGGTATAATCACGCTGGTTAATTGATTCCCAACAAATGCAGAGTTTCCTATACTTCTTACAGTATCAAGTAATATTAGTTCATTTAATGATGAATAACTAAATGCATTACTTGGAATTGATTCAACGCCTATTGTTAATTTAGTTATTCCTGCAAATGCACCTGATCCAAGTGATTTTACTGTATTTGGTATTGTTATTTCTGTTAATTGGTTTCCACTAAAAGCATAGTTACCTATCGTCGTGACACTAGATGGAATCACTAATGTTGCTATTCGATTGCTTGAAAATGCACTATCACCAATTGTCGTTACACTATTTGGAAGTTCTATACTTGATATTTGATTATTACTAAATGCACTATCACCAATTGTCGTTAAACCATTTGGAAGTTCTAAGGCTGATATTTGATTATTACTAAATGCACTATTTCCTATTTCATTTAAATTTGATGGTAATTTAACTGATGTCAATTGACAATACTGAAAAGCATGATATCCTATTGATTCTAGTGAATTTGGTAATTCTATTGAACCTGATAATTCACTCTCCTCAAAAGCACTATCGCCTATTCTTTTTAATCCTTCATTGAATTTTATACTTGTTAATGGAGCACCATAAAAGGTTTCATAACCTATCTCTTCTAGTGATGTTGCTTGTGTTAAATCTATTTTCTTAAACTGAGATACAGAGTCTTCCAATTCTCCTGTTTCTAAGTTAAAATAACTTTTTTCTACATCTTCAGCATCCGTTGGTATTTCCTTCTCTTTAGTCCAATATATTGTCATACTTCCTGATCCTGAGCCTGATCCACTTCCTGATACTTTTACTATATCTGGACTTACTAAGTTATTTAATTTCTTTATTTCTGGCTTTAAATTTTTTACTGCCATTGAACTTGAACCAGATCCAGAGTCTGATCCACTTCCATCTTCGTTCATTAATTCTTCTACTCTTGCTTTTATTTTTAAGTATTCTTCTTCTGTTGCAGCATCAATATAGCATTCATCATAATCATAAACCATTGTGATATTTGATTTCGTAAATGATGATTTATCTATTGTAGTTATTGCTTTCCCTTCACTATTGGTTGCTGGTATTACTACATATCCATCATTTTCTGTTATCTTTGATGAATTATACGCTACTATCTTACCCGTATCATCTACTGTGAAGTCTGGTGCATTCGGATCATCTGTTGTTCCTCCACCTCCACCTGATGTGTTTGATGTCTTTTGTACATAGTTCATTGATATTGTGAATTT
>CAKPRZ010000002.1:0-167500 GCA_934183165.1 uncultured Bacilli bacterium
GAACTCGCAATTTAATTATAATACATTTTCATTAAAATAAAAAGACTATTAACAAATTTTACTTTGTCAACAGTCTGCAAAAATAAACACAAAAGTGTTTATTTTATGGTAGGAATTGCACTTATAGAACTGGCAATTTCTATAAGTTCAACTTGACTCATTGTTTCAGATACAATATAGTAATCTATTCCATTACTTGACCATGTAATAGAGTTGTCTGCTAAAGCTCCAATAGTATCAGTTAATAAGAATGGTTCCCCAAATGTTGGTATAACACTAAATTCATCAGATGTGGTTGATGTTTCTTCTACTAATAAGAATGGTTTTTCTCCATCAAAAGTTAATATTACCCTTTCGCCATTATTTTTTGAAACTCTTTCTTGCTCAGTTAATGATGTTCCAGTTGGTATATAAAGTGGATAAATTATATCATCGATACTTCCTGTTGACTCACTTTTATCATCGGATTTTGCATTAGAATCATCATTAGTATTATTTGATTTTGTATTACTATTTGATGAATTTTTATTATCAGATAAATCATCATTTCCCTTAGAGCTATTGTTTGGATCTATCTGTTCTATAATAGAGTCTAAATCAAAATAATTATCATTAAATGTACTATCAAAATCCAAACTATTAATTTTCATAATCATTTGTGGAATATTTTTATCATTCATAACTTCTACCATTTCTATTTCCATATTTTTGTTAACGGTAATTTTTTGTTTTGATAGCTGATTATTATTTGGATAGTTTACTTTTGTATTGAAAATATATTTACCACCGTTTTCTTCGAAGCTACGATTTTCATCCTTTTTTATATCATTTAATAAAGCATGTAATAAATATATTTGTGAATTGTTATTTGGCCATTCACTTTGAAATTTAAAACTTTTATTTAATGATGGTGTTACAACATACACACCTTCACTATTTTTCAAAATTATTTGTTCATGGTTATTAGATTTATTGATTAAGCTTACTCTGTAATTATCATCTTTTTTATAATTTACACTAACATCGTATTTATAAGTATCATCATTATTAGTAATTTCTAAAATTCCTGATAACTTATAGCTATTTGCTTTTTCAATCTTTTTTTCCATTGCTTTGATTATATCTTTTTCACCACGTTTTCCGCATCCAACTAATGATACTAAAATTAAAAAAGCAAATAAAATTAAAACTTTTTTTCTCATTTTTCACCTCTTATAATTATTCTCAATTAATTATATGGTTATATTTTTTTTATATTCACGAATAAAAAAAGAATATTTGTTTATTATAATAGTGAATTATAAAAGGAGGAATACGATGAAAACACTACAAAGAATTGCATTAATATTAACTATTGTTGGTGCATTAAATTGGGGTCTTATTGGATTTTTCGATTTTAATCTAGTTACCTCATTATTTGGTGACACTAATAATATTATACCTAGAATAATATATTCTATAATTGCTATTGCAGGTGTAATAAATATTGGTTTGTTTTTTGAAGATTAAAAAGCCAGTCTAAAATTTAGACTGGTTTTTTATTATTCTTTACTAATTCTAACTTTGATTTTTTTAACTTTTGATTTATAAATTACACGGTTATCATTTCCAGTTACTTTAATTTCAACTTCACGATCACCCGGTGTTAAATCAGCTAAATCAATATAAGCATTAATTGATGATGCTTCAATATTTTTAATAACACTACTACTTCCCTCTAGTATTACAGTAATACTACTATCTTCCTTGCTCAAAGCTTGTACTTTAAGTCCTGATGCTAAATTAACTGAATTAATTTTGATTCCTGTTAATTCTTTACTAGTAATATTATCTAATTCCATATTAACAGTTATTTTATTAATACTCATCTGTCTAACACCAGATGGTTTTTTCAAATTAACATTATATTTTTTATTTTCTTTGACTCCATTAATATCTATTTCTGCAACTACATTTTCTATATCTTCCAATGATCCTTCGTCACCATAGACAGTTACTGATGTAGCACTTGGTGTTAATGACTTTATTGCCATGTTATCAAGTGTGCCTTTTGTTTCAACTTTAATTGGAACTGTTTTACTTGGAGAACTTATTTTGATTGTTGCTTCTACTTTTTGAGGAACAATTTCAACATCAAGAACTTTTCCATCTTTATCATACGCAACAAGCGGAACATCTTTCATAGTTACACTACCAACTTTAGGATTGTTCAAATTTTCAACATCAATTAAAGCCTTAACAGAGGCAACTTTTTCCAATTTATATTCAGCACCTTTAATGATCACATTATCTCTGCTTAAAGTAACTCCTTCGATATTTAATTTAGTATCTAATTTATCTTTATGAATAATGTCATAAGTCAATTCTCTATTTGCAGACATTTTTTCATAAACTACAACAGTTACAATAGATGGATCAAGTTTATATTCAACTGATGATACTGATTGTTTATATCTTGCAGTTACTTGATGTGTTCCTGCTTTTAAATCTTGTAAATCAAGAACAACTTCATCAGCCGGATATTGTTTAGCTAAATATACATCCCACTTTCTACCAATTAAAGTCACATCAGCAGTTTTAGGAACTCCTTCAACAACATATAATTCTTGATTATAGATAGCTCTTACTGGTTGTCCATATAAAACTTCAGCTGAATTATCTATTAAAGTTGTTGTTTTTTGATCAACTGCATAAAAGATAGAAAAAGCAGCAATTAATGAAATTATAAGTAATGATTGTTTATTATTTAAAAACTTCTCTATTCCTTTATTATTACCTTTTGAAATATTGCTAAAACTCATTATAAATTTTGTAATAGGATTAATTATGCATCGATCAAATAAGTTAAAAATAGACTTAAAAATATTTTTATTATTACTTGTCTTCTTCATATCTTTCTTCCTCTTCTATTTCTTCAATATCTTGTTTAGGTCTTAACTCGTCTATTAGCATCATTCTAATGTCATCTAGTGTTAAGTTATAGAACAATTCTCCTTTGACTGCAATAGAAAATCTTCCTGTTTCTTCTGACACAACTAGTGCAATACAATCTGTTTCTTCAGCTATACCAAGTGCAGCTCTGTGTCTTGTACCTAATCTTCTATTAGACTTCATGTTATTACTAGTAGGAAATACTGCTCCCGCACAACTTATTTTATCTCCTTGAATAATTACTCCACCATCATGAAGTGGATTATTAGGGAAAAATAATGAAATCAACAATTCACTAGAAATATCCCCATATATTTTCTTTGCTTTCTCTATATAATCTCTTAGACTTACATCTCTTTCAATAACAATTAAAGCTCCAATTCTAGACTTCCTTAAATAATCCATTGCTTGAATTATTTCATACACTAATCTTTCTCTTTCATCAACAGTCAACACTTTATGTCTTCCAAGCAATTGACTTCTTCCAAGTTGTTCCAACACTGTTCTAATTTCTGGCTGAAAGACAATAATTATTGCTAATGGTCCCCACATAATTATATATTCTAGTAACAAGCCTATTGTAACAAAATTGAAAATATCACTAACTATTTTTAAAATAGCAATTATAACAACACCTTTAAATATTAGTGTTAGTTTTACATTGTTTCTTATATTCTTTAAAATATAGTAAAAAACCCACCATACTAGTAAAATATCAATTATTTTATTCACAATTGATAAAACACTTTCTAAATTCATTTCTTCCTCCGATTTTATTTATTTTTCTTTTCTTTTTTCTCCCCTAAATAACCAATTATAGCAAAAATAAATACTATATTCATTGCTACATATATGTAATAATAGATTCCTGATAAAGTATCTCTAAAAAATTCTATAAATTTTATCATATCATCCCTCTATTCTTTTTAAATGATATCATAATTATTTATATTTTTCTATCTTTTATTAGAATATTCTTTAACAATTTTTTTGAATTCTTCTCCTCGTTCTTCAAAACAATTGTATTGATCCCAGGAAGCACAAGCTGGACTTAATAATATTGTATCTCCTTTACTTGATACTTCAATAGCATATTCGGTAGCTTCTTTTAATGTTTCAAAGATTTTACAATCAATGTTATTTTTTTCAGCAAAAGACTTAATACGTTCCTTAGTTTGACCAAAAGATACAATGTTTTTTACATGTTTTAAGTCATCTTTTAAATCATCAAAAGAATGTCCTCTATCTAATCCACCTAAAAGCAAAATAATGGGTGAATTAAATGAATTAAGCGCTATCTCTGTTGATTTTACGTTTGTTGCTTTAGAATCGTTATAAAAATCACGTCCATTAATACTTCCAACAAACTCTAGACGATGCTCTACCCCAGCAAAAGTTGAAACAACTTTTTTGATTGTATCGTTGGATATTCCTAATTCCTTTGTAGCTACTATAGCGCACATTACATTTTCATAGTTATGAAGACCTTTTATTTTTATATCAGACAAATCAACGATTTTTTCTTTGTTATAGTATATAGAATTATCTTTTATACATATATCTGCTTGCTCTGTACTAGAAAAATATATCTTTTTTGACCTAATATCTTTTGTTTTTTCATACTCATCTTTATTAGATTTATTTATCACTGCAACATGACTATCATCATGATTCATAAATATTTTTAATTTATGATTTATATAATTTTCATAATCACCAAAGAAATCAATATGAACTGGTGTTAAATTTGTTAAAATACTAACGTTAGGATTAAAGTCATGTAAATCATGTAATTGTTGAGCTGATATTTCTATCACTAATATATCATTGTCTTTTATATCACTAACCATTTTAGAAAGTGGTAATCCTATATTTCCAGCAAGATGAACATTTTTTCCCATTGCTTTTAAAAATTCATAACATAATGTCGTTGTAGTCGTTTTTCCATTTGATCCAGTAATTGCTATAATATAGCAATTTTTTGGTAAAAAATGATATGCTACTTCAACTTCATTAACAACTTTTATATTAAGTTCTTCTGCTTTTTTAATTAATGGGTGATCATATCTAATTCCAGGATTTTTTACGACAAAATCATAAGAATTATCTAGTAAATCAACAGGATTATCACTTTTTAAAAAAGTTACTCCTAATTTTTCTAATTCACTAATATGATTAACATCCTGATCTTTTTGATCAGTAATTAAAATTTCATTATTATGATGACTCAATAGTTTAGAAACCTCATATCCGCTTCTAGCCATCCCAAGCACAAATATTTTTTTATTTTCAAACATAAATAACCTCCAATTTATTATATGCATATATTTAATTATTTTAATTTAATAGCTTCACATATATAATTATACACCTTTTTGGTGCAATATTTAAACCTATTTTTGACAAATAAAAAATATTGAATATTCAATATTATTTATTATTTTCATTTATATATTTAATTATCTTATTTTGATTATTAATTATTTTATCCATCTTGTCATGTAACTCTTCCAAAATCAGTTCGCTTTTCAAATCGGTTTTATAATCATTTTGACTTCTCATACTATCTTTTTTTGCTGCTCTGTTCTGGCTCATCATAATAATAGGTGCTTGAAGAGCAGCAACACACGATAAAACCAAATTCAATAAAATAAATGGATATGGATCAACATTGGTAAACACATATAAATTAAGCAAGATCCATAGTATTAAAAACAAAGTAAATCCTATTATAAATCCCCAACTTCCAGCTACTTCAGTTAATTTATCAGCAAATTTATCTCCTGCCTTTTTTGTTTCCTTATCTTGCTTATCAACATCAACAGCAATTGGTTGATCAACCAACAAGTCAATTAATTGCTCTTCATCTTCAACTTCTAAATTTTTATTTAAAAGCATTTTAACTATTTCTTTTTTTGTTTTTCTTTTTTCCATATTATCACCTATAAAAATAATACTACTTATTAATTTCAAAGTAAATAATTATACTTATAATTTGATTTTTCAACATATTATTGTATAATAAAAATGTTAACTAAGGTTGGGTGATTATAGTGCTAATTAGAAAAATGTACAATTTAGAAAAATCCGTTATTTCTCATGAATTGGATAGTAAAAACATAGACACAATTCAGTACACAATAGATGAGTTAAACTATATAAAAAGTGCTATTGCTATTCCATATAATGAAATGATAGAGTATATAAATTATTATTATAGATATCCCATGGATGAAGAGACAGAAACATTCTTTATTTCGGATTTAAGTAAAAATTATGATTTACAATCTAAATTAGTTGTTAAAAGATTCCATAGTGTTGAACGTTTATGTAAATCAAAACGCTTTGGAAAAAAATTAAAACAACTTTACAATGATGATAATAAAAAATATATAAAAAAACCTTATCATAATAATTGATATTTAAAAAGAAAGGAGAAAAAATATGTTAAAATATGAGGGACTGTTCTTTGAAGATGATATGTTTAATCTTATAAAAACTTTAGAAGAAAACAAATTAGACGTAATTAATGATATATTACATTGTACATTTAAATACCATCCAAACTCTAATGAAATTTTTAATGATATTGTAGGTAAATCTTTTGACATTTATCTTATAGGATATGGTAGTAATAGTCAAAATAGCGGTTTTGAAATATTGCTTCCTGAAGAATTAAAAAAGTATTATATAAATTATGATGAAAAAAATCCTACAATTTTGAAAACACCTCATATTACAGCTTCGATTGCTAAAGGAGCTAAGGCTGTAAATACAAAGGATCTTGATTTCAAACCATTAAAAAAGCCAATTAAATTAACTGGAAAGTTTGGATATTGGATAGAGGATGAAATGCAAGAATATTTATCGTATAATCCTTATTATGATTAATTAAAATTGTGAAATATACTAATTAAAGCCAAAAAATAGTGTCACTTTATTTATAGGTGACACTATTTGTTTTAAAAAGATATAAAATTAAATTTGATTATTTTGTTGACTATTTTGTGAACTGTTTTCATTTTGCTTATAATAATCAGTAGGTAAATTACCTGAAATTCGGTTTATCTCAAAATCAATAAAATAATTTTCAGGATTATTCTCATCTATTACTAAGTCTACCATTCCATCTGCATCAGCCATTTTCTTATCATGTCTAGGATCACCATATAATACTACAGTTGCTCCAGATGGTAAAGTATAATTAACAACAGGCATTTGAATTGGAACATTGTTTACAGCCATGCTAGTGTTTTCTAAATGATATGGTAAATTTTTGACAAGTTTCCCTTTTTTATTCAATTCATTAATTGCCTTGATTCTTTTGATAACCTTAGTTATATTAATAACTGCTACTACGATAAATATCAAAGGCAATATTGTAAATAGCAATGGAACAATATTATTAGACTTTGAATACTCTGTCATACACACTGTTGGATCTTTTGAATTGTAATATACTTTCTTATTTGCGCTTCCAGGGTTACTATTACTTGAAATATTAGAAGAACACATATAATTATTTCCTTCAACTGTATAATAATATATTGGAGAGTATACCAAGTCTCCTTCACTACCACGATGAGCATTAACTTCTACCCTACTAGATAAAACTTCAGAATCCATACTTTTTAGTTTTGAATAATTAGATACTGAAATTCCTACTAAAAGGACTAAGAAAAACAAACCAGCAATTAAAAATATAAAGTTAAAACCTATCCCTTTCTTAACATTCTTAGTATTAATATCATACATAAAATCACTTCCTTATTATATAACCAATTATACTACTTGTTTTTAATAATGTCATTATATAATCAAAATTAGTATACACCGGTTGACACACAGCTTTTTCTTTTGATATGACATATATCACTCAAATTTTAATTAATTATCATCATTAGTGTGTCAAATTTTATATAAAAACGGGAAAATCATACAAATATATGATAAAATAAATATAGAAAAATAGATAATAGAAGGAGGTGAATACAATAATATGAAAAAACTAATTAGAATGTTATCTGTTATTTTCATATTAACTTTAACTTTAACTGGATGCACTACATCAAAATCATTCATTTATAAAGTCCAAACGGGGGACTCTGTGGAAGTGAAATTAGATACATCAAATGGATATAATCTATCCTCTGATTTACCATTTACTATATCAAAAGATAATACAAAATTAAGTCAGGGAACCTTTATAACTATGGATGGGTACAATCAATATATAGAACTTGTTAATAATGACACCAATTCCAAAATAATAGATAGTGGAAATAAGAATGGAATCACTTATACATTCTACACTTATAATAATTCTGAATTTAATTATGTAATTAAAATTAATAATTCCAATACAGGAATATTATTAGGAAATCCTAATTCACAAAAAGAAGCAAAAGAAATATTTGAGAGATTAACTTTTAGTTTAGAAAAATAATAATTGTTAATATCTACATTTTGTTTAAGGAAATTTAAATAAAAACATCATATGATAATATCAAATTAATGGAGAAGTTATGGAAAAAGATAATTTAAAGCAACAATTAAAAGAACTAATATTATTAGGTTATGGTAAAGAGGAACTTATACAGATTATTACAACTGTTCCTACATTGTTTAATCATAATCCTGAAGAGTTAAAAGCAATTTTAGATTCAATTTCAGCTGACATAAAAACTGAAGCAAAAAATTACATTTTTCAAGAACCTTTGAGAAAAGAAGATATGATTAATTCCGATAAAGATATAAATAATCGATTTATTCATTAAGAGAAACAAATAGTTTATAAAAATTAAAACAAAGGTGATTTAGACAATGAAATCTAAATCATCTTTTTTCTTTCAGTTAATTATGATGTTTATCAAATTGATTAATATCTTATAAATATTCAAATATAGTTTAATCAATAATTCATTTGGATAAAAGTTATTGCATTAACTGTTATTTTTATTACTTTTAACACTTTCTTTTAAAAATTAGAATACAATTTAAGAAAATTGAGAAAAAATATGTTAAAATTAATAATAGAGGTGAGTAAGATGAAAAACAAAAAAGTAATATTTACTATTGGAGGATTAGCATTAATCATTATTATATTTTTAACAATAATATTTGTTCAAAAAAGCGCAACTAAAACACAAGAATATAAACCACTTTATTTAACAGCTGATGATGTAACAGATATTAAGGGATGTTATGATTTGTCAACCGATTATCTTTACTGTAGTATGGAAAAGAAATACATTCAAAAAGTATTAGTTGATTTGAATGGTACAGACAAATCTGTTTTTACTGTTTTAAAAGGGAATATTAAACAAGATGAAGATTTATTATTGATATATGATGGATTATATAAAGCAAATGATAAAGAGAAATATTATTCATATGATAGAGGTTTGGAAATATTAAATAGTCTTAATTGGAAAAATGCAAAAACAATAAGATTATTAACAAAAGATGAAGCAATATTACTTGGATGTAGTAATGACGATAATGCATGTAGTTGGTTAGTAGAAGACTCTGGAGAAAATAATTCATCAGATTACTATGATGGATTTACAATTTACCATGAACCAGACTCCGAAGATAATGACAGTGTAGATAGTGTTAATATGCAAGGATTGTTGTATAGCAACAAATTTGCTAATGATGATACCAGATATGGATTAAAACCTGTAATACAAATTAACTCAAAATATGTAAAGCCATATTCTACAATCGGTAAAGTTCACATGAAAAAGGATAATCAATTAGTTAATGCTAAATTTATAAATGACAAACTTGTACATTTAAAAATAACAAACACATATTCTAATTTAACTAAAGACGCATTTAATCAATTAAATTTAGAACTGAATAAAAAAGTCGATACTGATAATATCAAATACACAATATCAACTTCATATAAGGGTGATGATAATGATTTTGAAGGAAAAATATTTGAAGATATTTCTATTGATTGCAAAAATATAACTTCAAGAGAAATAAAGGATTTGATTTCACTTAGTTCTTTAAATATTGCTTCTACTCAATTTATTAGCGAAATGAAAGCCAAAAATTATGTTGAAAGTTAAAAAATATCTTCTGGTTAAAAACTAATAAAAATTAAATACTTTCATTGTTAATTATATAGGCAAAATAAAACTACTTTCAATTTAATTTGAAAGTAGTTTTTATATTATCTCGAAAAATTCGAGTATCAATCAATATTATGCCCTTTCAGTAGAAGTATAACAACCCCTAGGCATAAATTTCTAGGTAGTAATAACTACTAACTAATATGAATTATACTACATTTTTACTAAAATACAGAAAAAAATGATAATCTTCTTTATTTTTATGCTAAAATATTAAGTACAAACGAGGGAGGTTTATACATGAAAAAAGAAAAATACGAATTTGTTCAAAGAATTCAAAATCATTATATTGGTGATGATTGCCTTCAAATAATGGTTCCACATAAATTAAATAGTGGGTTTACTATGTTAAATGCTGATGGCATGACATATCACTATAAACCTAATTCATATTTATTTGTAAATAAATATACTTCAGACGAAAGAAGAAATCAATTTGCTTATTCACAAATCCCATATCACAAAAGCAGAGTTGGATTTAGAAAGTTAGAATATGTTAATCAATTATTAGATTTTAATAAAGTTTATATTGAAATTAAAGATGGTATGATTATAGAAACTTTTGCAGTTAAAGATGATAATGAGGGATTAGTTGCAACTAAATTAATTGTTCCAAATCAAGAGTCTACAAAATATATGAATCGTTCTGAAGTTATAGAATTACTTAAATCAGGAAATGTTGGTTTATTCACTTTTGATGGGGGTTGTTACAATAAAGGACTGAATTTAATTTCAGAAGAAAGTATTTTAGAGTGGTATAAACAACAATTAATTGAAAAAAGAAAAAAAGAAGAAAATTATTATAATGATAATTTACCCGGTCTAGATTTAAGCTTTGCATTTCTTAAAAATATAGAAAACTTAACCATTAATGAAGTTCCTAGTGATATTTTATTACATGATGATTATATAATCGTTATTAGCTCCGAAAATAACAAAATAAAAATGGTCAAAGCAATTCAAATTAGGTTTATGAGTACTGATAATTATAAAATTATAAGTTATGACTTTCCAATTACAATTTATTCATTAGAGGATATAACAAAACTAGAACAAACAAATTCTAGAAAAACATCAGAACCTAAATTTCCAAAAGGTTTAAATAAAGCCATTGATAAAAATGATATAAAACAATCAAAACAATTAGTTTTATCTAGAAAAAAGAAGAATAATTAAAAAACGTGGCAAGTTTTGTTGAAACGAAATTTCAATGAAATTGGCGATAGGCTTTGCCAATAGCGTAGTGTGTTATTTTAGTTTTATTAGACGAGCTTTTGTTCGTTTTTTTAATATCAAAGTTTTTATCACCATATTCATAATTTTTATTATATAAATAATCATTTATTTTTTGTTCTTTAGTTTTCTATGGTCATACTAAATCACTTTCCTTTCTTAAATAACAAAAAAACTAACTATTTCTAGTTAGCATTTATTACCACTCGAAAAGTTCGAGTTTACTATCAATCTGGTGCAAGTGTTGTAGTAATCTACAACTATACTTATTAATTTATTACTTTTGGATAAATAGTAGTATTTCTTTTTTTGGTAAGTGCAAAAGGCACTTCATCATCTCGCTCATCTTTATCAAACCATTCTCTACTATTCCAAATCTCGTTATGTAAATTAATTTTATTAATTAAATCTTCTGGTTTACATATTGTACTTTCTTGAAGATGAATCATGCTGGTAAATAAATCATCATTGGGCTTTTCTAAAAAATAGATTTCTTGACCATAGCTAGTTAACACGCCAAGTTCAAATGCTACCGTTGTACCAATATAACCATCCTTGTCACAAACATATACCAAATCAGCTTCTAAACATTTATTAAGATAATCTAATTCTAATTGATTAGGATTATTAGAGTTATCGCCAATTAAAATTAAAAAACTACTATTTTTATCTTTAATTCCTGATATTTTGGGGACTAACACATTAAATCCACTTTCTATAAACTTTTTTGATACATCAACAATTAAATCATAATGTTTACCAAATGAACCTAGTATTGCAACATTTTTATAGTTATCACCATTATATGTTCTTATAATTATTCCCCCTTTTGTTAGTACACTATTATATACAATTTCTACAAAAAGTCAAATTTCATAAAAAAATGATGGGTACCCCAGGCGAGATGAATGCTCACATACAAAGTATGCTTACTGGCATTGCCAACACATCGTTATTCCTTCACAAGTATCCCATCTACATATATATGTATAACACATAATTATTAATTATTCGCAACTTTTTTATTTCTTGAATTCTTCGATGTAAACTTGACTAACATATTCAATTGTTATATCACTATATTTATAAATTTTGGTTTTAGAATAAGGAAACTGATAACAATAATCTTGACTATTTTTTATTCCCTTTCTTTTGCATATATCTTGAAATTTATTTGATGTAAATTTATGATTTGGACCTAGAGATAGCTCCAATGTTTCTTTTATCTTTTTAATTTACTATTATAGCATAACTTATTTAAAATTGAATTACTAAATGTAATTCCACACGCTAATTGATTATGTCAATTTGCAAGTGTGTTTCTAAATTAACAAAATAAAACTACTTTCAAATTAAATTGAAAGTAGTTTTTATATTATCTCGAAAAGTTCGAGTTTAGTATCAATCTGGTGGAGCCGGGGAGAATTGAACTCCCGTCCAAAAAGGATGACAGATAGACTTCTACAAGTTTAGTTAATTAATTAATTTAACTACATAACAAGTAATTAACAACCAATTATATAGCTAGCCTATTCAAATTCATCTCTACACATAGGCATTGCAAAGATATATCCTACTAAAATAAGCCCTAAATAATTCCCGTAGGAAAAGAATTACATAGAGCGCATTCCCTAATTAGATTAGGCAAAAGCTACAGCGTTCTTAGTGAACATTGAAGCGAATGCATTTTTAATTTTGTTTCCAGTTATTTTAACTGATGCAATTTAAGGTTTGCGTCCTACTTGCTATCTAAATTCTATCCTTCCTGTCGAAACCTAGTCGACCCCGTGGAAAGATTATACTACACTTTATGTAATTTATCAATACTAAGCATATTTTGATTTGATATCTTTATTTAATTGTCTTTTAATATCTCTTTCTTTTATACTCTCTCGTTTATCATAATCTTTTTTACCTTTACATAAACCTAGTAATATCTTCGCTTTATTGTTTTTGAAATACACTTTTAATGGAATTAATGTATATCCCTGTAAAGTTACTTTGTCATTTAATTTTAATATTTCTTTTTTATGCATTAATAACTTTCTAGTTCTTGTCTCATTATGATTAAATATATTTCCTTCCTTATAATGAGATATAAGCATATTAAGTAAATATAATTCATTTTTTCTTATTATAGCATAACTATCTTTTATATTTGCTTTACCATCCCTTATAGATTTGATTTCTGTTCCAGTTAATGCTATACCACATTCATACTCTTCTTCTATAAAATAATCATGTCTTGCTTTTCTGTTTAATATTTCCATGCTATCACCTATAATTTTTTTACAACTTCAAAGTCAATTGTTTTAGCTTCTTTAGAAGCATCTTTTACCTTTATTAATATTTCATCTCCAAGCGTATATTTAATTTTTGTCTTTTCACCAATTAAAGATTGTGTTAGTTCATCATACATAAAATAGTCTTTCATATCATTTACATGGACCAATCCTTCAACTAAGTTATCCAACTGAATAAACATTCCAAAATTTGTTACACCCGATACAATTCCTTTATATTCTTCGCCTATATGATCTTCCATATATTCAGCCATTTTCATATCTTCTACTTCACGTTCACATTCAACTGATTCTCTTTCTTTAAATGATGAATTTTCAGCAATATACACTAGTTTCTCTTGCCATTTACTAAGTGTTTGATTAGACATATCATCATCAAACAAATATGTTCTAAGTAGTCTATGTACTGTTGTATCAGGATATCTTCTAATAGGTGATGTAAAATGTGTATAACATTTACTTGCTAATCCATAATGACCTAAATTTTGTGGCAAATATATTGCTTTTTGCATATTTCTTAATAATAATGAAGATAATACTTTAAATTCCTTTTTATCCTTAAGTTGATTAATTAATGTCTGAATTGCTTTAGGACTTAAATCTTTAGTATTAAATTTAACATTATAACCCAAACTTTGAACAAATGAGATGAATTCTCTAATCTTTTCTTCTTTTGGATATTCATGAACACGATAAATAAAAGGTAATTCCATATAGAATATATGGGATGCAACACATTCATTTGCTTGAATCATGAAATCTTCAATTAAATTTTCACCCCTGCCTCTATTTCTTAACACTATATCGGTAGGATGACAATTTTCATCTACTATAATTTTCGCCTCATCAACATCAAAGTCAATATATCCCCTATTTATTTTATTTTTTCTAATAATCTGTGATAATTCATTCATAAGTCTTAAATCGCTTACAAATGGTTCATATCCATCTGGAACTTCATTGTGTTCAATTACTTGATTAACTTTTTTATAGGTCATCTGAAGTCTAGACTTAATAATACTTGGAAATATATCATAATCAACTGTTTTACCATTATTATCTATTTCCATTACACATGAGATTGCTAACCTCTCCACTCCTGGATTTAATGAACAAATTCCGTTTGATAGTTTATGAGGAAGCATTGGAATAACTCTATCTACTAAATAAACAGAAGTACCTCTATCCATGGCTTCTTTGTCTAGAGGAGTTCCTTCTCTTACATAATATGAAACATCAGCTATATGAACACCTAATTTATAATTACCATTTTTTAATTTTTCAATAGATATAGCATCATCTATATCTTTAGTATCATCACCATCTATTGTAAATATAGTAACATCGGTTAAATCTTTTCTACCTTTTTTATCTTCCTCTTTTACTTCATCAGGTATTGAATCCAATTGCTTTATAACATCATCAGGAAATGTATCATTTATTTCATATTTACATACTATTGATAAAATATCAACTCCAGGGTCATTTTTATGCCCTATGATTCTTATAACTTCTCCCTTGTATCTATTTTTTGAAATATTTCTTAATATTTTAACAACAACCTTATGTCCATCAACAGCACCACAAGTTTTATCTTTCTCTATTTCTATTTGAATATCAAGTTTTTTATCATCAGGTATAATATATCCTTTGTCTTTTTTAAAATAAATTTCCCCAACTATTGTGGATAAATCTCTTTCAAGGACTTTAACAATCCTTCCCTCTCTTTTTTCTCCACTGTTTTTGTTCAAAATTTCTACTATAACTTTATCATTATTAAGGGCTTTATTTATATTATCCGCATGTACAAATATATCTTGCTCTTCATCATCAACATCAACAAATCCATAACCTTTTTTATTCATTTTAAGGATACCTTTTCTTAAATTACTGTTTTTTAATAACATATATCGATTCTTATTAGAGTGATATATTTCAAATGAATCCTCTAATTCTCTTAATGCATCTGAAAACTCTTTTGTTTCTTCTATTGTATTTAAATTAAGTAATTGATCCATTTCTTCTATCGATAAAGCTTTGTCTGACTCCTCTAATATATTTAATATTTTTTCTTTCATATTATCACCATTTTAATTATACAATAAAAAAAAGACTTTTTATAGTCTATTAAATAAATTCTGCTATTAAACTAATCAAAAAGAAAGTCATGCCAAGTGCAAGAGTAACTCTACTAATAACAAGTTCTAAGCCTCTTTCTTTTCTTTTACTAAATAAATCAGAATTTCCTCCCGAAATAATTTGAGAAGCACCTTCAGCTTTATTACTTTGTAATAATACAATTGCAATTAAAAGCAATGATATAACTATTAAAAATATTTTCAAGATAATCCCTCCATACTAGCTATTAATTTATCATATTTTTACCCAAAAATCAATAACTTTGACTGTTTTGAGGTATAATATTAATACTATTTGTTCAAAAATATATTTTTTTATGTTATAATTTCTATATGTAAATAAAAGGAGGTCAAATATGAAGGTTGTAAATTTGAAATTAGATGCTTTCACTGAATTTGTTAAAAACAGTAAATTAGATAATTTTTATCAATCTGTAGAGTATGGAAATCTAATGTCAAAATTTGGATTCAGTGCTTCATATGTTGGTTTTATCCATGATGATTCAATTATTGGTGCTTCCTTAATACTAAATAGACCAATATTTATGGGATTTAAATACGGATATGCTCCTCATGGATTAATTGTAGATTATAATAATATGGATATGCTTCCTGAAATGATTAAAAGACTTAAAAGCTTTTTATTCAAAAAAAGTTATTTGATAATCAAAATAGATCCTTTAATAATTAAAAGTGTAAGAGATGAAGAAGGAAATATATTAGAAAGTAATCCAAATATAGATAATATTATGCTTAAACTAAAGAAAAATGGATTTAATCATTGTGGATTTAATAATTATATGGAAGCTGTCAAACCAAGATGGCATGCGATTTTAAATATTGCAAATAAAGATGCCCCAACGCTATTTTACGAACTAGAAAAAAATGTAAGAAACAAATTACGTAAAGCAGTAAAATATGGTATAGAAATATATAAAGATAATACTTTTGATATAGAAAAGATGTATGAATTCATCAGTAATAAGGGCAATTATTCCTTAAGATATTACAAAGAATTTAAAAATAGTTTTGGTAATAAGTTTGAATTATATTTTGCACGTATCAATACTGAAGTATATGTTGAAAATAGTAAACAATTATATGAAAAAGAAGCAGAAATAAACGACTATTTAAATAATTTAATTCAAAATGAAGGATTAAAGGGGAAAGATATGCGAACCATTTTAAATAAAAAAATGGAATCAGACAGAATATTATCTTCCTATAAAAATCACTTGGTTATTGCAACAAAATTATTAAAAGAATATCCTAATAATTTAATTATTGGTGGTGCAATAATAATAAATCATAATAATAAACTATATTTACTTATCGAAGGTTATAATGACCAATATAACAATCTTGGTGCTGGTTATTTAATGAAATGGAAAATTATAGAAAAATATGCTAAAAGTGGTATTGAATATTTTGATTTAAACGCTATTTCTGGAGACTTTACTGATAATAATAAATATAAAGGTTTGAACGAAGCAAAATTAGGATATAATAGTAAAGCTATAGAATATATTGGAGAATTCAATCTAATTGTTAATAAACCAATGTATGCATTGTATAGAAATACCAAAGATAAATACAGTTTAAAAGAAGCAAAAAAATAAGAGTTCAATTTGAACTCTTATTTTATTTGTAATATTATTCAATAATTTCTGAAACATTACCAGCACCAACTGTACGTCCACCTTCACGAATTGAGAACTTAGTTCCGTTTTCGATTGCAATTGGGTGAATTAAGTCAACTGTAATTTCAACATTATCTCCTGGCATTACCATATCTACTCCAGCAGGTAATTCAATAACACCTGTTACATCTGTAGTTCTGAAATAGAATTGTGGTCTGTAGTTTGCAAAGAATGGAGTATGACGTCCACCTTCTTCTTTAGATAAAACATAAACTTGTGCTTTAAATTTATGATGAGGTGTAACACTTCCTGGTTTAGCTAATACTTGACCTCTTTCAACTTCTTCACGAGAAATACCACGTAATAATACACCAGCATTATCTCCTGCTTCAGCGAAATCAAGTTGTTTTCTAAACATTTCAATTCCTGTAACTACTGTAGATTTTGTAGGTTTAATACCAACTATTTCAACTGTATCGTTAAGATTCAACTTACCACGTTCAACACGTCCAGTAACAACTGTTCCACGTCCAGTGATTGTAAATACATCTTCAATACTCATTAAGAATGGTTTGTCTGTATCACGTTCTGGAGTTGGAATCCATTCATCAACTGCATCCATTAATTTATAGATTTGTTCTTTTGCAGCTGGATCTCCTTCAAGTGCTTTTAAAGCTGAACCACGGATGATTGGAGTATTATCTCCATCGAATCCATATTCATTTAATAAATCACGAATTTCCATTTCTACTAAATCTAGTAATTCTTCGTCATCTACTTGGTCACATTTATTCATGAATACTACCATTCTAGGTACACCAACTTGGCGAGATAGTAAGATATGTTCACGAGTTTGTGCCATAGGTCCATCACTAGCAGCAATAACTAGGATTGCACCATCCATTTGAGCTGCACCAGTAATCATATTTTTTACATAGTCAGCATGTCCTGGACAGTCAACATGAGCATAATGACGTTTGTCAGTTTCATACTCAACGTGTGCTGTGTTAATTGTAATACCACGTTCTCTTTCTTCTGGCGCTTTATCGATATTTGAATAATCAGTAAATTCAGCCATTCCTTTTTCTGCTAAACATTTAGTAATAGCAGCTGTTAAAGTAGTTTTACCATGGTCTACGTGTCCAATTGTACCAATATTTACATGTGGTTTTGAACGATCAAATTTTTGTTTTGCCATTTTTATTTCCTCCTTTTTTTAATTACTATTTTATTTTAACTAATAATTGATAATTTATCAACTATTTTTTATATAATAATCAGAAAGGGACAAACCTTTCTGTTATTATTTGAATTTTTTGTAAATATTAACTATATTTACTAATTTCCGCTTTTCTTTATGATTTCTTCAGCGATATTTTTTGGAACTTCTTCATAGTGATCAAATTGCATAATGAATGCCCCACGTCCTTGGCTATTACTTCTTAATGAAGTAGCATATCCAAACATTTCAGCAAGTGGAACCATTGCACTAAGTTTAATTGCATTTCCAACACTTTCTTGTCCTAATGGTCTACCACGTCTACTAGTTAAGTCTCCCATAACGTTACCAAAATATTCATCTGGTACTGTTACATCAACTTTCATTATTGGTTCTAGTAATACAGGTTTACATTTGTTCTTTGCTTCTTTTAATGCAAGAGAAGCAGCAATTTTGAATGCCATTTCACTTGAGTCTACATCATGATATGAACCATCAAATAATGTAGCTTTAACATCTATCATTGGATATCCAGCAAGAACACCACCAGCTAATGCTTCTTGTAATCCTTTGTCTGTTACTGGTATATATTCACGAGGAACAACACCACCTACGATAGCATCAACAAATTCATATCCCTTATCTGGATTTGGTTCAAATTTAATCCATACGTGACCATATTGTCCACGACCACCTGATTGTTTAATATATTTTCCTTCACAATCAGCAGCTTGACGGATTGTTTCACGATAAGCTACTTGTGGTTTACCAATATTACATTCAACAGAGAATTCTCTTCTCATTCTATCAACTAATACATCCAAGTGAAGTTCACCCATACCAGAAATAACTGTTTGACCAGTTTCATGATCAGTATGAACTCTAAATGTTGGATCTTCTTCAGCTAATTTTTGTAATGCTATACCCATTTTATCTTGGTCAGCTTTTGATTTAGGTTCAACAGCTAACTGAATAACTGGTTCTGGGAATTCCATAGATTCAAGAATAACTTGTTTCTTTTCATCACATAGTGTATCACCAGTAGAAGTATTCTTTAATCCTACTGCTGCAGCAATATCTCCAGTATATACATCAGAAATTTCTGTACGATGATTTGCATGCATAAGTAATATACGACCAATTCTTTCTTTTGCATCTTTAGTAGAATTCATTACATAAGATCCACTTGATAAATGTCCTGAATATACTCTAAAGAAAGTTAAACGTCCAACAAATGGATCAGTCATAACTTTAAATGCTAAAGCACTGAATGGTTCATCATCAGAAGGATGTCTTAATACTTCATCACCATTTTTATCAACACCTGGTATTGCCTCAACATCAAGTGGAGATGGTAAATAATCTATTACAGCATCAAGAAGTAATTTAATACCTTTATTTCCTAAAGCAGTACCACACATTACTGGGAAGAATTTTACTGCTAAAGTACCTGTTCTAATTGCTTTTTTAATTAGATCTACTGGTATTTCTTCTCCCTCTAAATATTTTTCCATTAATTCATCATCGAACTCAGCAACTGTTTCAATTAAATCTGCTCTTTTTTCTTCAGCTATTGCTTTTAAGTCCTCAGGAATTTCTATTTCTTTTGCATCTTCTTCAGGTTTACCATCATATTGGTATGCTTTCATAGTTACTAAATCAATAATTCCATTGAATTCACTTTCAGCTCCAATAGGCCATTCAATAGGTTTTGCATTAACTCCTAATCTAGAATCAATTGTTCCTAAACTGTATACAAAGTTTGCTCCCATTTTATCCATTTTGTTTGCAAAAATAATTCTTGGAACTTTAAATTCAGTAGCTTGACGCCATACTGTTTCAGTTTGTGGTTCAACACCTGCTTGAGCATCAATAAGTGCAACTGCACCATCAAGTACTCTTAAACTACGACTAACTTCAACTGTAAAGTCTACGTGTCCTGGAGTATCAATTATATTGAAACGATACTTTTTCCAGTAAGCTGTTGTAGCTGCGGAAGTAATAGTAATTCCACGTTCTTGTTCTTGTTCCATCCAGTCCATTTGTGATGCACCATCATGTGTTTCACCAATTTTATGGATTTTCTTAGTATGAAATAATACACGTTCAGTACAAGTAGTTTTACCTGCATCGATGTGTGCCATTATTCCTATGTTTCTTGTCATTAATAAAGACGTTTCACGTGCCATACTTTACCCCTTTCCTACCAACGATAATGTGCAAATGCTTTGTTAGCCTCTGCCATTCTGTGAGTATCTTCACGTTTTTTAACTGCTGCACCTGTTCCATTTGATGCATCTATTAATTCACTAGCTAGATTTTCGGCCATACCTTTTCCGCCTCTTTCTCTAGCATACTTTGTTAACCAACGGATTGCCAATGCTTGACTTCTTGCTGGAGTAACTTCAATAGGTACTTGGTAATTAGAACCACCAACTCTTCTTGATTTAACTTCTAAAGATGGTTTAATATTTTCCATTGCTTTTTCAAAAATAGTCATTGGATCTTCATTTGTTCTTTCTTTAATTATATCAAATGCTTTATAAAGAATAGATTGAGCTGTTCCTTTTTTACCATCTAACATAATACTGTTAATTAACTTAGTAACTACTTTTGAATTATATATAGGATCTGGTAGAACATCTCTTTTAACTGCACATCTTTTACGCATTATAGTTTCCTCCTTTCAATTTTTATATCTCTTACTTTTTAGGTTTTTTAGCACCATATTTACTACGGCCTTGTTTTCTATCCTTAACACCAGCTGTATCTAATGTACCACGGATAATATGATAACGAACACCGATTAAGTCTTTTACACGTCCACCACGTATTAATACAACACTATGTTCTTGTAAGTTATGACCAATTCCTGGAATATAACAAGTTACTTCCATACCATTACTTAAACGAACACGTGCATATTTACGAAGTGCTGAGTTTGGTTTCTTAGGTGTCATTGTACCAACACGAGTACATACTCCACGTTTTTGTGGTGATTTCTTATCAGTTTGTTTCTTTTGGATACTATTTAATCCAATACCTAACACAGGTGATTTACTTTTTCTTTTTTTATCACTTCTGTTTTTCTTAACCAATTGGTTTATTGTAGGCATAAATTCAATCTCCTTTCTTTACACATCTCCAGGTGTATCATTTTTTCTATTAAATTATAAGCCTTGCCTAAACAAAGCCTAATTCAATCAGCGTATTTAATATATCACTATACTATTTATATGTCAATACATAAAATTTGAAAATATTTTTGTTTTAATATATAATTTCCTTAGGAGGAATTTATGAAAAATAATAAGGATAAACAAAAAAAAGAAAATTTGGAAAAAGGAAAAGAAAAAGTTAAAAGTTTCTTCTCTGAATTTAAGAAATTCATCCAAAGAGGAAATGTCATTGATTTAGCTGTTGGTGTTGTAATTGGTAGTGCCTTTGGTAAAATTGTTACATCTGTTGTTAATGATATATTGATGCCAATAATCGGATTATTAATAGGTGGAATTGATTTTAAAAACCTGTCAATCAAAATTAAAGATGCAACGATCACATATGGGGCTTTTATCCAAAATGTTGTTGACTTCTTAATAGTAGCGTTCTTTATCTTTATTTTTGTTAGAGCTATCAATAATATATTTAAAAAGAAAGAAGAAGAAGAAACTAAAGAAGAGCCAAAGAAATCTGATGAAGTTCTACTACTTGAAGAAATTCGAGATTTGTTAAAAAATAAGAAAGCATAATTTTAATATATGCTTTCTTATTTTTATTTGTCTAAATCATTAATATATCCATTTGTTTTATATGTTCCACATTTTAAGTAAGGATTATAAATATAACTGCCATTTTGTTTTCCAAATTCAACATATCCACTACAATTTTTTGTGATTTTTTCTTCTATATTTAATTTACTAATATTTATATAGAACGTATCACCTTCATTAATATAAGGATAATTTTGTTCTTGATATTTTACAGCTGATTCTTTTACTACCACTTCATACTGTTTATATTCCTTTAAATGTGGATTTTCTATTGGCTCTTCTTTATATGAATGTGAACCCATTCCATTTTTGTTTGCTACATAAGTAATTAATATTATTGCTATAAAAAAAACTCCAATAAAAGTTAGAAACATACCTAATCCCCAACCTTTATTATCTAATTTTTTCATCTCCATCACCACTTATATCATACAATAAATAAAACATTAAATCAACGAAAAAAAGAGAATGAATTATTCCATTAATTCATTCTCTAATTTTTCTAAAGGTTCTTCCCCTTTGATATCTGACGCTAAGTTATAATCAATATTTTGATATTCTTTAACACCAGTACCTGCTGGGATTAATTTACCAATAATTACATTTTCTTTTAATCCTTGTAATGTATCAACTTTTCCTCTTATTGCTGCATCTGTTAATATTCTTGTTGTTTCTTGGAATGAAGCTGCAGATAAGAATGAGTCTGTTTCAAGAGAAGCTTTAGTAATACCAAGTAATATTGGTCTACCGGTTGCAGGACGTTTTCCTTTGATAATTATTTCTTTATTACCATCAGTAAATTCTCTAAAGTTAACTAGACTGCCTGGCAAGAATAATGTATCTCCTGCATCTACTATTCTGATTTTTGAAATCATTCTTCTAGCAATAATTTCAACGTGTTTATCTGAAATATCAACACCTTGTCCACGATATACGCCTTGAACTTCTTTCAATATGTATTCTTGTGTAGTAAGTGGATCTGTAACAGATAATAATTCTTTTGGACTAATTGCACCTTCAGTTAATTTATCACCTGCTGATACAACGTCATTCAAAGCAACACGTAATTTAGCAAGATAATTTGTAACATGTTCTTTTGTTTCTAGGTCATTAGAAACACTAATTCTATATTTGCCATGATCTTCTTCAATTTTTGTAACTTTACCATTTATCTCAGAAATAGTTGCTTTTCCTTTTGGAATTCTAGCTTCAAATAATTCTTGAATACGTGGAAGACCCTGTGTAATATCTTCTCCACCAGCAACTCCTCCTGTATGGAATGTTCTCATTGTTAGCTGAGTACCAGGTTCACCAATTGATTGAGCAGCCATAATACCAACAGCTTCACCAATTTCAACAATATTTCCTGTTGCTAAGTTACGTCCATAACATTTTTGACATACACCATTTACTGTATTACATGTTAATGTCGTTCTTATTTCAACCTCAGTTATTCCAGCAGCTATTATTTTATCAGCTAAATTTTCTGTAATATATTCCAATTTGTCAGCAATAACTTCTTTTGTTTCAGGATGAACGATCTTTTTGTTTGTATATCTACCAACAATACGATCATATAATTTTTCAATTACTTCACCTGTTTTGTCATTAACAAATGCTTTTACAGCAACACCATTTTCAGTACCACAGTCTTCTTCTCTTACTATAATATCTTGACTTACATCAACTAAACGTCTTGTTAGGTAACCAGAGTCGGCAGTTTTTAATGCAGTATCAGCACTTCCCTTACGGGCACTATGTGTTGATAAGAAGAATTCGGCAACAGATAATCCCTCTTTAAATGAAGATAATACTGGGATTTCAATTGTATCACCATTTGGTTTTGACATAAGTCCACGCATACCAGCAATTTGTGTAAAGTTCGAAATAGAACCACGTGCTTTAGAGTGCATCATCATGAATATTGGGTTATCAATATCTTCATTAGCTTTAATTTCAAGTTCTTTTTGTACTTTATCTTTACATCCGTGCCAAGTTTCAATAACTTTTTCTAATCTTTCTTCATCAGTTATTAAACCACGTTGATATTGTTTATTAATTTTATCTACCATCTTTTTAGATTCAGCAATTATTTCCTGTTTATTATCACTAGTAACAACATCGCTTATTGATACTGTTATACCAGCAATTGTTGAGTATTTAAATCCTAAATCTTTCATTTTATCAAGCATGATAGATGTTTCAGTAGTTTTATACCTCTTAAAGATTTGTGCAATTATATTCTCCAAAGTTCCTTTTGGGAATGGTTTAACAAGTGGCATTTCTTTAATTCTCTCAGGTATATTTTCACCTTTTTCAATAAAATATTTATTTGGTGTAATATTTTGAATATTATCCAATGTTGGTTCATTTATGTAAGCAAATGAATCAGGTAATATTTCATTGAATTTTAACTTTCCTACTGTTGTAACCAAATATTTTCCTTTTTGTGTTTCAGTAAATAATTTATATTTAAATGAATCAACAGGAATAGCAATTCTTGTATGAAGAGTCAATTCTCTTCTTTCATATGCCATTAAAGCTTCATTAGAATCTTTAAATACTCTTCCTTCACCTTCTAAACCGGATTTCTCCATTGTTAGATAATAGTTACCAATAACCATATCTTGTGATGGAGTAACAATTGGATCACCACTTTTTGGTGATAAGATGTTATTTGCTCCAAGCATTAACAATCTTGCTTCTGCTTGTGCTTCTTCTGATAAAGGTACATGAACAGCCATCTGGTCACCATCGAAATCGGCATTAAATGCTGGACATACTAATGGGTGAAGTCTAATAGCTTTACCACCAATTAATACTGGTTCAAATGCTTGAATACCAAGCCTATGTAATGTAGGAGCACGGTTTAACATAACTGGATGTTCTTTAATAACATCTTCTACTACATCCCATACTTGTGGATCTCTATTTTCTATTAATCTTTTAGCAGCTTTTATATTATGCGCTATATCACGAGATACTAATCCATTAATTACATGTGGTTTAAATAATTCTAGAGCCATCTCCTTAGGTATACCACATTGATACATCTTTAATGATGGTCCAACAACGATAACGCTACGTCCAGAATAGTCAACACGTTTACCTAATAAGTTTTGACGGAAACGACCTTGTTTACCTTTTAACATACTAGAAAGTGATTTAAGAGGACGATTTCCCGCACCTGTTACACTTCTTCCACGTCTTCCATTGTCAAATAAGGCGTCAACTGCTTCTTGTAACATACGTTTTTCGTTTTGAATTATTATACCCGGAGCATTTAAATCTATTAATTTCTTTAAACGGTTATTACGATTAATTACTCTTCTGTATAAATCATTTAAATCAGAAGTAGCAAATCTACCACCATCTAATTGAATCATTGGACGAAGTTCAGGTGGTATTACTGGAATACAATCTAAAATCATCCATTCAGGTCTATTACCTGATTTATAGAATGCATCAAGAACATCAATACGTTTAACTAATCTAGTTCTTTTTTGTCCTTGTGCTGTTTCTAGTTCTTTACTGATTTCATCTATTTCTTTCTTTAAATCAACTTTTTTCAATAATTCCTTAATGGCCTCAGCACCCATTCCTACTTTGAATCCATCACCGTATTTTTCATAATATTGACGATATTCTCTTTCAGATAATGTTTGCTTATTTTCAAGTGGAGCTATACCTTTGTCAATTACTACGTAACTAACAAAATATAATACTTCTTCTAGATCTCTAGGACTCATATCTAGAACCAATCCCATACGAGATGGAACACCTTTAAAGAACCAAATATGTGAAACTGGTGAAGCTAACTCAATATGTCCCATTCTTTCACGTCTTACTTTACTACGAGTTACTTCTACACCACATCTATCACAAACTATATTTTTATAACGTACTCTCTTATATTTACCACAAGCACATTCAAAATCTTTTGTTGGTCCAAATATTTTTTCACAAAACAAACCATCACGTTCAGGACGAAGGGTCCTATAGTTAATTGTTTCTGGTTTTTTTACTTCACCATAAGACCATTCCCTTATTTTATCTGGAGAGGCAATTCCTATTTTTAAAGCTTCAAACTTATTAACTTCTATCACTAAAAATCCTCTCCTTCCATCATTTCTTTTTCAAATGCTTCATCGAAGTCTTCTCCTATTTCCTCTTCTTCTATTTCTTCGTCTTCATAGTCTTCATCCGGTTCGGAAACAGATATTGGTAATTCCGAATCTTCTACATTACCATTAAAATCATCTTTATATTCTTCTTCTTCTATTTCTTTTAATTCTAATACTTCATTTTTGTCATTAATTATATTGATATCTAATCCTAAAGCTTGGAATTCTTTCATAAGTACCCTGAATGACTCAGGAACTCCAGCTTGGTTAATCTCTTGTCCTTTAACAATAGATTCATATACTTTAACACGTCCTACGACATCATCTGATTTAACTGTTAAAATTTCTTGAAGTGTATGAGCAGCACCATAAGCATACAATGCCCAAACTTCCATTTCACCAAATCTTTGTCCACCGAATTGTGCTTTTCCTCCCAATGGTTGCTGTGTTACTAATGAGTATGGTCCAGTAGAACGTGCATGTAATTTATCATCAACCATGTGATGTAGTTTAATCATGTACATAACTCCAACTGAGATTCTATTATCAAAAGGTTCTCCTGTACGACCGTTATATAGAACAGTTTTTCCATCTGGATCCATGCCTGCTTCTTTCATCATATCTTCAATATCACTTAGTTTAGCACCATCAAATACTGGAGTTGCTACATGAACACCAAGCTTTTTAGCAGCCATGCCTAAATGTAATTCTAGAATTTGTCCAAGGTTCATACGAGATGGAACACCTTGTGGATTCAACATAATGTCTACTGGTCTACCATCAGGTAAATAAGGCATATCTTCCTGTGGAAGAATTAATGAAATAACACCTTTGTTACCATGGCGTCCTGCCATTTTATCTCCTACTTGTATTTTACGTTTTTGTGCTATATATACACGGATTACTTTAGAAACACCTGCAGGTAATTCATCATTTTCTTTTCTTGAGAAAATCTTAACATCATGAACAATTCCATCACCACCATGTGGAACGCGAAGTGATGTATCTCTTACTTCACGAGTTTTTTCTCCGAAAATAGCGTGTAATAATTTTTCTTCACTAGTAAGTTCAGCCATTCCTTTTGGAGTCACTTTACCAACTAAGATATCTCCTTCTTTCACTTCAGTACCAACTATTACAATTCCGTTTTCATCTAGATTTCTTCTTGCATCATCACTAACATTTGGTATATCACGAGTTATCTCTTCAGGTCCTAGCTTTGTTTCACGACATTGCATTTCAAAATCTTCTAAGTGAATACCAGTATATACATCGTCTTTTACTAAATTTTCATTCAAGATAACAGCATCTTCATAGTTATATCCATTAAATGTCATAAATGCTACAACAACATTTTTACCTAATGCCAATTCACCTTGATCTGTTGATTGTCCATCAGCAATTATTGAACCACGTTTTACTTTGTCTCCTACCTTTACAATAGGTCTATGATGTTGGCAAGTACCCGCATTTGATAATTCAAAATTTGATAAATAATATTCGTCTTTTCCGTTTTTGTTTAGAATAACTATTTTTCTTGCATCAACATAATCTACAACACCATCTGCTTTTGCTAAAACAACTGCACCAGAGTCTCTAGCTGCAACATATTCAACACCTGTTGCTACTAGAGGAGCCTCACTTCTTATAAGTGGAACTGATTGACGTTGCATGTTTGCACCCATCAAAGCACGAGTTGCATCATCATGCTCTAAGAATGGAATACAACTTGTTGTTACAGCTACAACTTGTTGAGGAGAAACGTCAACATAATCCACCTGTTCTGGTTTAACAATTATATTTTCACCTCTAAAACGAGCTGGAACAGTTTCATCTATCATCATATTATTATCATCAACTGTTACTGTTGCTAACGAAATAATAAGATCTTGTTCTTCATCAGCAGTCAAATATTCTACTTCATCAGTTAAATATTTATCTTTTACTTTCCTATAAGGAGTCATTATAAATCCATATTCATCTATTTTTGCATAGCTAGCAAGGGAAGTAATAAGACCTATATTTTGACCTTCTGGAGATTCGATTGGACAAATTCTACCATAATGGGAAGCATTAACGTCACGAACTTCCATACCAGCTCTATCACGAGAAAGACCTCCAGGTCCTAAAGCTGATAAACGTCTCTTATTTGTAAGTTCAGCAATTGGATTTGTTTGATCCATAAATTGTGATAATTGACTCGAACCAAAGAATTCTTTCATTGCTGCTGTTATTGGTCTAATATTAATTAATGTTTTTGGTGTTACCTCTTCCATTTCTTGTGTTGTCATTCTTTCACGAATTACACGTTCCATACGTGATACACCAATACGGAATTGGTTTTGTAAAAGTTCACCAACTTGACGAATACGACGATTTCCTAAATGATCGATTTCATCGAATTGTCCAACACCTTGCAAAAGGTTTAAGTAATAAGAAACTGAAGCATAAATGTCTGATATAGTAAGTCTTTTAACTTCTATAGATTGATCATTTCCAATTACACTAATTTTTTCTTTTGGATTTGATGGATTATACACTTTTACAACTTGAACTTTATCATAATCATCTAAATCTCTATTTATAGTTGCAGTAGTAACACCATATCCTTTTTCAAAAATTGGTTTTAATTTATCAAGAACATCTTTTGTTACAATAGTTCCCTTTTCAGCAATTATCTCATCGCCATCTTTTATATCTTCTGCTAATTTTTGATTTAATAATCTATCAGTTACATTTAATTTTCTATTAAATTTGTAACGACCAACTTTAGCTAAATCATATCTAAATTCATCAAAGAATCTAGTAATAATTTGGTTTTTAGAAGAATCAAGTGTTGCTGGTTCACCTGGTCTTAATTTTTCATATATTTCTATTAAGGCTTCATCAGTGTTTCTAGTAGAATCTTTGGCTAAAGTATTCTCTATATACTCATCTTTTCCAAATAATTTTATTATGTCCTCATCACTAGATAATCCAAAAGCTCTTAAAAGAGTTGTTAATGGTACTTTTCTAGTTCTATCAATTCTGACATACAAAACATCCCTAGCATCAGTTTCAAATTCAAGCCAAGTTCCACGTGTTGGAATAATTTGTGAAGTAATGCAAGGTCTACCGTTTTTGTCTATTTCTTTATTAAAATAAACACTTGGGGATCTTACTAACTGAGAAACGATTACACGTTCTGCACCATTTATGACAAAAGTACCACTATCAGTCATAACTGGCATATCACCCAAGAATATTTCTTGTTCTTTTACTTCTCCTGTTTCATGGTTAAAAAGTCTTACCTCAACTTTTAAAGGCGCAGCAAAAGTAGTTTCTCTATCTTTACTTTGTTTAATAGAATAACGAGGTTCATCAAAATGATAATCTCCAAATTCCAAAGAAAGTGTTCCAGAGAAATTTTCTACGGGGAATAAGTCATCAAATACTTCTTTAATTCCTGTATCAATAAACCATTGATACGATTTTTTTTGAATTTCTAGTAAATCTTTTAATTCAAATGTGTTTTTAATTTTTGAAAAGCTTCTTCTTTTTCGGTGTTCACCGTAATTAACTATTTTATAAGCCACAATTTCACCCCTATTACATTAATTTAATTGAAGAACATATTTTACTTAATCTAATACGTTGCCAATTTATATTATTAGCATACTTCCGACAAGTTGTCAATGTAAAATGCATTTTATTATCCAAAAACCCTTCTTTTTATTTATAAGTTCACACCTATATTGCTTTTCTAGATCTTTAAACAATGATTTAGCACCTTGATCTTTGTTTATAACAATAAAAAGCCTTCCAGATGGCAACATATATTCTTTGGCATCCATCACTATTCTATAAACAATTTCTTTTCCAGCTCTAATTGGTGGATTTGAAATAATAACATCATACTTACCACTCACATTATCATAACAATTACTTTCAAAAAAATTTATATTTCTTTTCTCTAATTGATTTTCTTTTATATTTAACTTTGCTAAATGTAATGCTCTTTTGTTTACATCAACAGCATCAAATAATTTAATGTTATCCACAGTTTTTGTTAATATAATTGGAATTACTCCATATCCACAACCAACTTCTAATATATTTCCATAAATATCATCTAGTGGTAAATTTTCTAGTAAGCATCTTGTTCCAAAATCCAATTTGTTTTTTGAAAACACTCCATTATCTGTATTAAAGCAAAATTCTTTGTCGAAAATGCTTGTTTTATATTTTACAATATCACTTTTCAAATCCGCATTATCAAAATATTGACTCATTTTATTCTCCCACGTAATAAGGAGTTAACCATATCAACATATATAGTTAACTCCTTTCATGAGAATATCTTACTATTTTTTTTCATTTATGTCAAATAAAAAAGCATTATATCAATATATAATGCTTAAAGTATTAGCTCAATTATTTTACTTCTACTTCTGCTCCAGCTTCTTCTAATTTAGCTTTAATTTCATTAGCTTCATCAACTGAAATGTTTTCTTTAACAGCTCCACCGTTATCAGCAATATCTTTTGACTCTTTTAATCCTAATCCTGTAATTTCTTTAATTACTTTGATTACATTAATTTTAGCAGCTCCTGCATTAACTAATGTTACAGTTACAACGCTTGGACCTGCAGCTTCTTCAGCAGCTCCTGCTACTGGTGCAGCTACTGCTACACTACTTGGATCTACTCCAAATTCTTCCTTCATTGCATCTACTAATTCTTTAATTTCTAAAAGTGTCATTTCTTTTAAACTTTCGATAAAGCTTTCTTTTGTTAATTTTGCCATTTTACTTTTCCTCCTTATTTTTAATTAATTATTTTCTTCTTTTTGTTTAGCATATAAATCTAAACATATTGACAAATCTTTAGCAATAGCAATCATGCCACCTGCTAACATAGTTAATAATCCCTCTCTTGATGGGATTGTAGCTAATTGTGCTAATTTTTCTTTATCAGAAACCTCGCCGTCTACAACACCAACTTTTAGGATTATAGCTTCATTTTTCTTTGCAAATTGACTCAATACTTTGATTGGAGCAATTTGATCAGTTCCATATGCTAACGCACTTGGACCAACTAAGCTTTCATTAAGATCAATATTTAAATCATTAAGTGCTCTTGCCATTAAAGTGTTTTTATAAACTTTGTAATCAGCACCAGCTTCACGTAATGCTCTTCTTAGTTCTTTTGCTTCATTATCAGTTATTCCACGGTAATCAAACAAAACAACTGTAGCATTATCTTGAACTCTAGACTTAATTTCATTAATTACTTCTTGTTTCTTAGCTAGTATTTTTTCATTTGCCACTATTACACCTCCTATATTTATTTAGAGATGCCATAAAAAAGTCTTTATATCCACAGACATAAAGACTCTAAAAAACATTACAGTTTAGTCCTCGGTAGGATTTACTAACTACCTACTGTCTATGGCACCAACAAATTAATTGTATTATATATTATATTTTACTATTTGTCAAAGGAATTTGTAGCTATCTTAATTCCAGGACCCATAGTAGTAGCAATGCTTACATTCTTAATATAATCCCCTTTTACTGTAGATGGTTTTGCTTTAATTAAAACTGACATAAATGCATCCAGATTTTCTAATAAAGCTTTTTCTTCAAATGTAGTATTACCAATTATTCCGTGAATATTACCAAAACTATCAGTTCTATATTCTACACGACCTGCTTTAACTTCTTTTACAGCTTTTTCAACATCTAATGTTACAGTACCTGTTTTAGGATTTGGCATTAATCCTTTTGGACCTAAAACACGTCCTAGCTTACCTAGTAAAGGCATCATGTCTGGTGTTGCTATCATTACATCAAAACCGAACCAGTTTTCTTTTTCGATTTTTTCTAATATATCAGTATCACCAACAAAATCTGCACCTGCAGCTTCTGCCTTTTTAGCATTTTCTCCACGAGCAACTACTAAAACTTTTTTAGATTTACCAGTACCATTAGGTAATACTATTGCTCCTCTTAATTGTTGATCAGCTTTTTTAGTATCAAGATTTAATCTAACAGCCAATTCAACTGATGAAGTGAATTTACTAACAGATGTATCTTTTACTAATTTAACAGCTTCTTCTTTAGTATATGCTTTACCTTTTTCAATTTTATTCAAGGCTTCTACATATTTTTTTCCTCTTTTTTTCATTCTATCCTCCTCATGTGGTTATACGGAAAATTCCTCCCACTAGGTTTATACACCTATATTTTATTCAGTAATTTTAATTCCCATGTTTAGGGCAGTTCCTTCAACTATTTTCATAGCTGCTTCTATTGTATATGCATTTAAATCAGGTAATTTAATTTCTGCAATTTCTCTAACTTGCTCTTTTGTTAAAGATCCAACAATTTCTTTTGATCCTTTAACAGAACCCTTATCGATTTTAGCAAATTTCCTAATTAAAAATGCTGTTGGTGGAGTTTTAATTACGAAATCAAAACTTCTATCATCATAGATTGAAATTTCAACTGGTAAAATATCCCCCATTCTATCGCGTGTTGCATCATTGTACTTAGTACAGAATTCTTGTAAGTTAATTCCTGCTGGTCCTAACACTGTTCCAACTGGTGGAGCTGGTGTTGCTTTTCCTGCTGCAATTTGCAATTTAATTTTTCTAACAACTTCTTTTGCCACGAAAAACACCTCCTATAATATTTTAGTTTTCGCGAGTGGTTCAAATAGCTTTTGCCTCCCACTTATTTGAGACTATAAATTAAATATAGCGTCTCAATATTAACATTATTGCGAATAAAAATCAAGCATAATTTGATTTTTTACTAGTTTATGCTAGTTCTATCTGAGAAATTTCTGTTTCAACAGAAGTTTCTTGACCAAATAAATCTACTGTCAACATTAATTTTTGATGCTCGTTATCTATTTCTTCAATAACTCCATACATACCATTGAATGGTCCAGCAATTATTTTAACTTTCTTACCAACTTCTAATTCTTTATCAATCTCAATTCTACTTATTCCCATACTTCTTAGTACATTGTCGACTTCATAAGGTTGTAATGGAGTTGGCTTTGCTCCTTTACCACTTGAACCAATAAATCCAGTAACACCTGGTGTATTTCTTACTACAAACCAAGCTTCATCACTCATTACCATTTCGACAAGGATATAACCTGGAAATAGTTTCTTTGTTTTTTCTTTTTGAACACCATCTTTTACTTCTATTTCTGTTTGTTCTGGAACTACTACACGAAAAATATAATCTTTCATGTCCATAGATTCAGCACGCATTTCTAGTTTTTCTTTTACTTTTTTTTCATGTCCTGAATAAGTGTTAACTACATACCATTGTTTTTCCATGTTTTATCCTCCTAAATTACTGATTTTAAGAATGACATTAATAACTGAATTAATAAAAAGAATACCGCAAAGAAAATAATAAATATAATTGTTGAAATTGAATACTTAACCATTTCTTTTTTAGTAGGCCATTTTATTTTCTTAAATTCACTTTTAAAAGTCATTGTTGAATTATTCTTTTTTTCCTTCTTTTTCACAGTTTTTTTTGCTTTTGATACTTTTTCTGTTTTAACATTTTCGTTGTTACTTTTAGTTATTTTTTCTTTTTCTTTAACCATACTATCCCTCTCATTTTTCCAAAATAAAAACACTTTCGTGTTGATAGCAATAAAATAACACATTTCATTACTTTAGTCAACCTTCAAAATTAAAAAGAGAATAAACTTTATAGTTATCCTCCCTACATTTTATTCACCTTGCTTTGCTTTAGGTCTCGATAATAAGGTAACAGTCGCAATTAATAATATAACATTAGCCACTACTAAGGCATATATTATCTTTTTGTATTTTTGATCACTATCTACTGCTTTATTCTCTTTTACTGTATCAGTATTCTTATCAGTATCAGTACTTTCTACCTTCTTCTTACTGATAGATATTTCTCTTGTTTTGTTCCCACTTTCTACCTCACCTAACCAAAATGGATCACTATCACCACTAACATCTGTATTTGGTTCATATTCATAACTTGGAATCAATTCAATAGTTGTTTTTTTGTCTTCTGATAAATCTTGAACTTTGAATGTCATTTGTGTAGACATATTAAATTCTTTATAAGAATTATTTGAAGTAATTGTTAATTTTACAACTCCATTTTTAATTACTGTAGTTTCAACTTCGGAATTAGTTGAAGTGATTTCTTTAGCACTAACAAATTTTAAAATATCAGAGTCAAACTTAACATATACTGTTTTTGATTCACCCTTACTTACCATATCTTCTTTAGTATCAGACGATGTTACTTCATACTTAACAGTATAATTTAATTCATCACCAGACACTACTTCACTTTTTTCTAATTCTGTATACCATTTTCTCGGAGAGGCATCAGCCTTTACTACAAGTGGTATAAAAGTAACAATTAAAGTTAAACAAACAAAAACATTAGTTATTTTTTTCATTCTATTCCTCCTAGTTTAAGTATATATAATAAGCATAATTTTAGCAACTAAATTTTTTTAGAATCATCTATTTTTTTTATGCAACTATTAGCAGCTATAACGCCATCATTCATTGCTGTCAAAAGTTGATTAACGCTTTTTTTAGTAACATCACCTATTGCATAAACTCCGTCTACATTAGTCTCTTGATTTTCATTTACTAATATATAATTATCTTCTTTTTCTAGATTGTTAAATAAATCGCTGTTAGGAATATATCCAATACAAACAAAGCATCCTTTTACTGACATTTTTTCAGCTATGTTATTGTGTTTATCTTTTAATGTAATAGAATTTAATACACCTTCTGAATCATTTATACTTTGTACTTCTCTATTATAAATTACATTAATATTTGAACATTTTTCTGCTTCTTCTATGTAGTATCTTTCTGCTCTTAGTTTATCACTTCTAACAATTATATTAACCTTTTTACAAATTTTAGATAAATATAAAGCTTCTTCTAATGCCGTTGACCCGCCACCTATTACTGCTACATCTTCATTCTTAAAGAAATTACCATCACAGGTAGCGCAATAGCTTATTCCTCTTCCTTCAAAAGAAGTTATATTGTCTATACCTATTTTCCTAGGGCTTCTCCCTGTTGCTATGATAATCAATTTTGAAGTTACAGTGTTACCATCTCTCAATTTAATGGTTTTTACATCCCTAGTCAAATCAATGTCAATTACTTCTTTATTAATATATTTAATTTTTAGGTTTTCTATTTGTTTAAATATATTCATCGATAAATCAATACCACTTATTTCAACATATCCAGGATAATTAGCTACCTTTGATGCCTTATTAATTTGACCGCCATACATATCTTTTTCTATCAAACAACAAGATATTCCTGCTCTTTTTAAATATATAGCAGAAGTCATACCTGCAACACCGGCACCTATTATGGCAACATCAAAATCTAATTTCATCTTTCTCTCCTTTTTTATTATAAAGATTATCAAACTTAGAGCCTTTTTTTGCTCTTATAATTATAATAATGCCTATTAAAAGTAGGATTATAGATATTAGTTGAGCAACTTTGATACTTCCTAACATTAAACTATCACTCCTAGAGTGTTCAATAAAGAATCTTCCAATTGAATACCAAATCATATAAAAACCAGTCAATTCACCAATTTTATTGTATTTTCTTCTTCTAAGAATAAGCATTATAATTAAACCTACTAAATTCCAAAGTGACTCATATAAAAATGTTGGTTGATAATATTTACCCTCTATATACATTCCATTTATGATAAATTGAGGAATTTTTAAAGCCTCTAAAGAAGCTTTACTAGTAATTTGACCAAATGCCTCTTGATTAAAGAAATTACCCCATCTTCCTATAATTTGCCCAATAATAACACTAACGGCAAATATATCTAATATTTTTAATATATTAGCATTATATTTTTTACAATAAACAATAATTACTATAATGCCAGCTATAATTCCACCGTGTATTGCAAGCCCACCATGCCATACTTTAATAATTTCTAGAGGATTTGATAAATAATAACTTAGATTAAATAGAACATAGTATAGTCTGGCTCCTAATATTCCAAACAAAATGACATAAAATATTAAATTAATTATAAATTCCTTGTTTAAATTTTGCCTTTTAACCTCTTTAAATAGCATAGCCATTGCTAAAAGTATGCCAACAACTATAAATATAGAATACCAATAAATAGTTATTGGTCCTATTCTTAATGCCACATTATCCACTATTGTGTCACCTTCCTCATAATAATTTACAATATTTTCTTTAAGAATTGGCCAGTATATGATTTATTGTCTTTAGAAACTTCTTCAGGAGTACCAACAGAAACAATGGTTCCACCTTGCGATCCACCTTCTGGACCAATATCAATTATATAATCCGCACTCTTAATAAAATCTAAATTATGCTCAATTACTATTACTGTATCTTTATTATCTACTATTTTCTTAATAATTGCAAGCAACCTTTTAATATCATCAGTATGTAATCCTGTAGTTGGTTCATCCATAATAAATAATGCTTTTCCAGTAGGCTTTTTTTGTAATTCTTTTGCTAATTTAACTCTTGCAGCCTCACCACCAGATAATGTAGTAGCGCTTTGTCCAAGTTTAATATAACCTAATCCTACATCTTCTAAAACCTGAAGCTTGTTTTTTATTTTAGGAATATTTTCAAAAAATTTGATAGCACTATGTACTCTCATATTTAAAACATCAGCAATGTTTTTTTCCTTATATTTTATATTTAATGTTTCACTATTATATCGTGTACCATGACAAACTTCACACGGGATATATACATCAGGCAAAAAATGCATTTCTATTTTTTTTACTCCATCGCCTCTACAGGCTTCACATCTTCCACCTTTAACATTAAAGGAAAATCTATCTTTACCAAATCCAAGCATTTTTGATTCTTTTGTATTAGTGAATAACTCTCTTATATCATCAAAAACGCCAGTATATGTTGCGGGATTACTTCTTGGTGTTCTACCTATAGGGTTTTGTGTTATTTCTATTAATTTATCTACATTTTCTAATCCCTTTATTTTTTTAAACTTCCCAGGTTTATCTTTTGACTTATATAACTTTTGAGCTACTGTTTTCGATAGGATCTGCATTATTAGGCTTGATTTTCCACTTCCACTTACTCCCGTCACACAGGTAAATGTTCCAAGTGGAATTCTCACATCAATATTTTTTAAATTATTCTCTTGGGCACCTATTATTTCAATATATTTATTAAGTCCTTTTCTTCTTTTATTTGGAATTTCAATGCACTTTTTCCCACTTAAATATTGACCGGTAATACTATTTTCATTTTTCATAACTTCACTTGGAGTTCCTGCTACCATTATTTTTCCACCATTATCTCCAGCTCCTGGACCAACATCAACTAAATAATCTGCGGCCAACATAGTATCTGTATCGTGTTCAACAACAATTAGTGTATTACCTAAATCACGCATTTCTTTTAATGAATTAATTAATCTTTCATTATCTCTTTGATGCAATCCTATGCTTGGTTCGTCTAATACATAAAGAACTCCAGTTAACCTAGATCCTATTTGTGTTGCAAGTCTTATTCTTTGTGACTCACCACCAGACAACGTAGATGCCATTCTATTTAAGGTTAAATATTCAAGACCCACGTTTAATAAAAATTTCAATCGACCTTTTATTTCTTCTATTAATAATTTTCCTATTTCTTTTTGTTCTTTAGTAAGCTTTAAGTTGCATATAAAATCATACATATCTTTGATACTTAGACAAGTTATTTCATATATGTTCTTTTTATTAATTAGAACCGATAAAACCTCTTCTTTTAGTCTTGAACCATGACATGATTCGCAAGTTGTTTCAATCATGTATTTTTCTAACCACTCTCTTATCCAAGAACTTGTAGTTTCCATGTATCTTCTTTGCAAATTGTTTATAATTCCTTCATAAAAATCTTTCTGGTTATAAACATTACCACTTTTAGTTTCATAATTAAATTGTATTATTTCAGGACTTCCATATAAAACAATATTTTCTTCTCTTTTTGTAAGTTTTTTAAATGGTTTGTCCATATCAATTTTATAATGATCACATACACATTTTAATCTTTTATAATAGATTCCACCTTGATCATCACTTAAAGTTACAATTGCTCCATTATTAATTGATAAATTTCTATCTGGGATTACTAAATCTTTATCTATTGTAAGCTTTATACCCAATCCCTTACAGTCATTACAAGCACCATATGGCGCATTAAAACTAAACATTCTTGGCTCTAATTCTGGCAAAGAAAAATTACAATATGGACATGCAAAAGACTCAGAAAATAATAATTCGGTATTTCCAACAACATCGATGATAACTTTTCCTTTTGCTAACTTAGTTGCCGATTCAATTGCCTCAAATAATCTAGATCTTATTCCATCTTTTATAATAAGTCTGTCTATTATTACATCAATATTATCTTTTATATTCTTATCTAATTCAATATTTTCAGATAGGTCTCTATTCTCCCCATTTATTCTAGCTCTTACATAACCATCTTTTCTTAACTTTTCTAATAAGTCTTTATGTTCACCTTTTTCGCCATGAACAACAGGTGCCATTATAATAATTTTAGTTCCTTCTGGATATTCAAGGATTTTATTTGTCATTTCATCAACACTTTGAGAAGAAATTGGTATATGATGATTTGGACAATATGGTACTCCTATCCTTGCATACAAAAGACGCAAATAATCATATATCTCCGTCACTGTTCCAACTGTAGAGCGTGGATTTTTACTAGTCGTTTTTTGATCGATGCTAATTGCAGGAGATAGGCCTTCTATAGAATCAACATCTGGTTTTTCACTACCACCTAAAAATTGTCTAGCATATGAGCTAAGACTTTCAACGTATCTTCTTTGACCTTCTGCATATATGGTATCAAACGCTAGTGATGATTTTCCACTTCCACTTACACCTGTCATTACAATCAATTTGTTCTTTGGTAGAATTAAATCTATGTTTTTTAAATTGTTTTCTCTTGCACCCTTAATTACTATATTTTCCATATCGTTTTACTTTTTCCCCTATATCTTCTCGATATATGTTTTTATTACCTCTTTGATAATATTCAACTGCTTCCCAAGTATCTAATCCAGTTGCCTCAAATTTATGTAAATCTTCGTCATGAACTTTGTATCCTTGTAAAAATTTGATTCTAGCTCTTTCTCTTTTACTATTATCTAACATTGTTGTAATTATTTCTTGATAATCTAATACATGTATAATCTTTACTTTAGTTGCACCAATCATATTATAATATCCATAATAATCATCATCTGCCAATTCAAATGGATCTAATGCTTCAACTCTTGCAACTGTTTTTTCTTCGCTCAGACTAGAAAATTTTAAAGAATCCTCTATACTAGGAAAAACAATATACTTTCCATTATATTCTTCATTTTCTTGTACTGAATTTTCTCCTTTCAAAGTTATATAACCTATACTTTTTTCCATAATATCACTCCTCTTCGACTCCATATTATATCACAAATATTTAAATGAGTAAAATCAACTTTTTAATTCAAATATTATATCACGTAATTCCATTGCTCTTTCAAAGTCAAGCCTTTTTGCTGCTTCTTTCATTTCTTGTTCTAATAACTCAATGTTTGGTTTTTCCACTTTTTGTTCTTTTTTATTTTTCTTTTTAATTACTCCAGTATCATCATTGGTAATTGTATCCATTATTTTTTTGACAATTGTCGTTGGAACTATACCATTTTTCTCATTATATTCATTCTGAATTCTTCTTCTTCTATTCGTCTCGCTGATAGCATAATCCATAGAATCAGTTATTTTGTCTGCATACATAATACATTTACCATGGGCATTTCTAGCACCTCTACCTATCGTTTGAATCAAACTTCTACTGCTTCTTAAAAATCCCTCTTTATCAGCATCTAATATTGCAATCAAACTAACCTCTGGTATATCTATACCTTCTCTTAATAGATTTATACCCACAATACAATCATATTTCCCTAGCCTCAAATCTCTTATTATATTCATTCTTTCAAGAGATTTTATTTCACTATGTAAATATGCCACTTTGATATCCAATTGTTTTAAATAATTAGTTAACTCTTCTGACATTTTAATGGTTAATGTAGTTATTAGAACACGTTCATTTTGGTCAATCCTAGTTCTTATTTCATTTACCAAATCATCAATTTGATTTTTGGTTGGTCTCACTTCAACTATAGGGTCTAATAATCCTGTTGGTCTAATTATCTGTTCAACATATTTATTATTTACTTTTTCTAATTCATAATCACCTGGTGTTGCAGAAACATATATTACTTGATTTATTTTTTTTGTAAACTCATCAAATTTCAAGGGTCTATTATCTAAAGCACTTGGTAATCGAAATCCATAGTCTACTAGATTCATTTTTCTTGCTCTATCACCATTATACATACCTTTAACTTGAGGTAATGTTACATGAGATTCATCTACAACTAGCAAATAATCTTTTCCAAAAAAATCCATTAATGTTGTTGGAGTTTCTCCTTCTTCTCTCAATGCTAGATGTCTTGAATAGTTTTCTATTCCACTACAAAACCCCGTTTCTTCAAGCATTTCTATATCATAATTTGTTCGCTGTTCTATTCTTTGAGCTTCTAATAGTTTATTTTCTTTTTTTAAGGTTTCAATTCGCCCACTTAGTTCAATTTTAATTCTTTTTATTGCCTCTTTTAACTTTTCATCACTGGTTACAAAGTGACTTGCAGGAAATATTGATATACTTTTCTTGTTTTTAATAATTGCTCCTGTTATTGTATCTATTTCACTAATTTTATCTATTTCATCTCCAAAAAATTCTACCCTTATGCCAGCGGTTCTCTCATTAGCAGGTATTATTTCTAAAACATCTCCTCTTACTCTAAAAGTACCTCTTTTAAAATCATAATCGTTTCTTTCATATAACATATCAACTAATTTTAGAAGAACATTATTACGATCTATTTCTTCTCCTACAGCAAGTGTTAACATTTTATTTTTATATTCTTCAACTTCTCCTATTCCATATATACATGAAACACTTGAAACAACTATGACATCTTTATAAGTCAATAATGCACTAGTTGCGTAATGCCTCATTTCATCTATTTCATCATTAATTGAAGAATCTTTTTCTATATATGTATCTGTTGATGGAACATATGCTTCTGGTTGGTAATAGTCATAATAGCTAATAAAATAACACACATGATTATTTGGAAACAATTCTTTTAACTCACTATATAATTGACCCGCTAATGTCTTATTATGAGCAAGTACTAATGTAGGTTTATTAGTTTCTTTTATAACATTAGCAATTGTAAAAGTTTTTCCAGTTCCGGTTGCTCCTAATAAAACTTGTTCTTTCTCTCCCTTATTTAGGCCATTTACTAATTCTTTAATAGCTTTTGGCTGATCTCCACTTGGTTTATATTTTGATACCAATTCAAACATAATAAACCTCCCTTTTAATTATTTGTATTTTATCATTTTATATGCATTGAAACAAAATAAGTCAATAAAATTGCCTTACACTTATTATTATCGTTTTTTAACGAGAATGTTTTTTCTTTCTTAATAGTTTTATTTTATTTAAACCACTATCTCCTTGAAGATTATTTTCTTTATATAATTTCAATTGATGATTATATCCATCATCGCTTATTAAGTATTCCTTTATTTCTTTTATAAAATTATTATCACTTAGTCTTTTATGTAGATATTGTATATTTTTACCATTATATAACGATAACAAATATAACCCTGTATCTTTTTCAATGTAACTATATTTTGAATCTATAAAATATCTATTATTAAATACACACATATTGCCTTTTATAGCAATTATTATTATATCATGATAATATTTCTTTAATGTATCATTTTCACTTGTTTCATATTCATAAATAAAATATTCTAGTGCAATTATTCCATTTCTTAATATAGTCCAATCTACTAATGGATTGGCAATAATCTTTAAATTATAAATTAACAGTTCATCCTTTTTAGGAAGCATAGTAAACAATGGTTCAGACGAAGTACCAATACGAATATTTGGATCTTTAATTAGATTTTCTTTTACCATATCAACATATATTTTATATAAATTATCTGAATCTATTCTAATAATATATTTTAATAATGATTCATCATAAATATGTTCTTGACTCCATAATTTTAAGATTTTATTTTCTATTTCTTCAAATGAGTCAATATTATATTTTTCAGCAAATATTATTAAATTATTTAAGTATTTTGTAAATTTATAATTCAAATTATTGTCATCAATCGAACTATGTAAATATTTTAAAATTTCTTTAACATTTATATTTTTAAAATTATCATTTATTAATATTTTTTCAATTACAAATTGTATGTTTTCTTTATCTTCTAATATTCCATTCGATAAAAACAATAAATAATTCTTTTCACAAATCAAATTGTAGTATTCTTCAATAATAGTCGTTAATGTCATATTTTCCCCCTTATAAATTAATATATTATAACCTTTATAATTTTTCTGTTTAGTTATATTTATTTTTGTTCATTTTAAAAGGCCAAGCGATACTAAATAACGCAAGATTTAAAGTATTTTCATAATACCTAATAAATTAATACACATGATTGTTATATTGCTTCTACAGGTTTTTATTTATTTTATAATACATTTGTTTGTATGTCAATTGCTATCCCATAATATCTTTAACTTATAATTTTATAATGGTATAATGTGATTGGTGATATACATGTTAAAAATTACATGGTTTGGAACAGCTACAATAAAATTTGATGATAAGGAAAATTCTCTTATTTTTGATCCATTTATAAGAATAGACAAAAAAAGCAATAATTATTTTATTCAAAAAATGAGTAAAATTAAAAATATTTTTATAACTCATGGACATATTGATCATACAATGGATTTACCAATTATTTTTCAAGATAAAGTTTGTAACATTCATTGTACACTTTCACCATATAGAAGACTTATAAAAGAAGGTGTTAATAAAAGTAACCTAAAATTAATTAAACCTACAGATAGTATTAAAATAGGAGATTTTGATATTACTGTTTTAAAAGGAAAGCATATTAGATTTAATCTGGGACTAATTATTAAAACCGTTTTTAATAAAAATATAATAAAATACTCTTCCAATCTCTTAATATTAATAAAAGCTCATTTCAAACATAAAGAAGCCCATGAAACAGTTTCTTACTATATTAAACATCATAAAACGACCTTTTTGTTATTGGGTAGTATGGCATTAGATAAAAATACAAATTATCCAACTGATGTTGATTATCTAATACTACCTTTTCAAGGAAGAAGTGATTTGAATAAAAAAGTTGTACCACTGCTTCAAAAAATCAAACCAAAAAATATTATATTATCTCATTTTGATAACTCATTTCCTCCTATATCAACAACAGTTGATATTTCTTATTTGCCAATTATAACTAATAATAAAATTAATTTAATCATTCCTAAATATGATTCTGAAATATTGATAAAGAAAAAAGAGAATTAAATTTTCTAATTAAACTCTCTTCTCTTTTTATCTACTATTCCATCTTTTTCCTCCAGATGGGAAATTAATCAATGCTCTAGGTCCTTTAAATCCTTGTTTATATATTGTATTCATATAACTAGTATATTTTGACCATGTACCACATTTATTATCTTTATAAATTCTGCAAGGAGCTATTTCCATATGTAAATGAGTTCCTGCATTTGGTCTTGATGCGGTTGGTCTTGGAATAACATATCCCGTATTTCCCATATAACCAATATATTGATCACTTGTAACATATTTACCAACATAAAGATTTGGGGCATATCTACTCATATGACAATAGTCAGAAGTATACCATTTGTTAGTCTTATTATCATAATGTTCAATCATCAATACTAATGCACCATTTGGGTCATTATATTTAGCAGTAATTGTACCATTTGCTACTGGATATATTTTTTCATTTTTCATGTTTGGACTAGTAATATCTAATCCTCTATGGATTTTACCCCATCTACCACCAAATTCACTAGAAATTGAACCAACTGTTGTTGGTCTTCTAAATATTCCAGCGGCACCAGTTGTAGCGCAATCCACACCAATAACATCATTACTTTTACATCCTAATTTTTTATAACTTGCAACTATTTCTTGATATATTTTTAATTGCTTAGCAGAATCTACTCCTCCTTCTTCAAGTGATTCTTTCGATTCACCTAATGAAACAATTTTTGATTCTAAATCTTTTTGTTTAGCAGTTAATTGCTTTTCTTTTTTTTCTATTTCTACTTCTCTTTTATTATTTCTATCAATCATATTTTTCAGATCTTTAATAACATTGTTATTGTATTCTGTCATTTGTTCTACTATTGACATTCTATATATAAAATCAGTCATGTTGTCTGCACCAAATGCATATTCAAGATAGACATTCTCTCCATTAGAAACCTGTAGGTATGAAAAGAACTCTTTAATTTCTAAACTTTTCTCTTTAATTTCTTCTTTACCTTTTTCGATTTCTTTATGCATATTATCTATTTCTTCTTCAAGATTTTCCATTTCATTTTTAATACGCTTAATTTCATTTTGGGTAGCAGTTATTTGGGCTTGAGTTTTATTTATCGCTTTTTTTGTGGCTTCAATTTCATTTTTATATTTAGTTACTTTATTTTCATATTCTTTTAATGTTATAGCATATGTATTGTTAGGTATAAAGAATAAGCAAAGTAGCAATAAACCTAGTGTAACTTTTTTTATCATACTTTTAAATACTTTCTTACTGCCCTTGCACTTCCTAGCATACCCACAAAAATACCAAGAATAATTACAACAAATGAAATTTTATATATGAATGGAGTTGGTGCGATAAGCTTAATTAAAGGAGAAAATAATTTTCCTTCAAAATGGTTGTATAAACCTAAATATCCATAAACTACTACTACAATAGGAATAATAGAACCTAGTGCACCTATTATCATTCCTTCTATTATAAAAGGATTTTTAATTGAGAAATTAGATGCTCCAACTAATCTCATTATTGATATTTCTCTTTTTCTTGAAAAGATAGTTAATTTTATTGTGTTTATGATTAAGAAAACTGTTACTACGACTAAGACAAGAACTAAAAATATAGATATTTTTTCAATTAGAGAAAAAGCTGTTACTAGTTTTTCAACCATTCCTTCACCGTATTCTACAACATCAACATTTTCCAAATCTTTGATTTTAGCTGCTGTATCTTTAATTTTTTCTATATCTTTTACTTTTATTAAATAGCTATCTTTCAATGGATTTTCCTTTTCTGACCAATTTTCCATTGTACTAGAAAATATTTCCGATTCTTTCATCATTTCCTTTTTTGTTTCTTCTTTAGATTTAAATTTTTTTGATGCTATATTATCAATCTTATTTAATTCTTGTTCAAAAGTATTTATTCCTTCTTTTGTTATTTCTTTATTTAAAAATACTACTACTGTTACATCTTTTTCTATTAATGTAGTGAAATTATTAACATTTAATGATGCAACAAGTGATGCAGCTACTATAATCAAGGTAATACTAATACATGAAATTGATGCAATTGATAAAGAAAAATTTCTAATTACACTTTTAAAAGCGTCACGGACACTTCTACCAAACATTCTAAATAGCTTCATTATCATATTTTCCTTTCTCATAATCTTGAACTAATCGTCCTTCTTTTAAGACAATTACTCTTTTTTTCATTTTATTTACTATTTCTTTATCATGTGTTGCCATTATTATAGTAGTACCTATAGTTTTATTGATATTATCTAGAACTTTTACTATTTCCATACTCATATCAGGATCCAAATTCCCTGTTGGTTCATCACAAATCAATAATTTTGGATTATTGACAATGGCACGCGCTATAGCAACTCTTTGTTGTTCACCACCTGATAGTTGATCTGGATAATTTCTGGTTTTTGCTTTCAAACCTACTAACTCTATTGCTTTTAATGTTCTTCTTCTTATTTCTACTTTTTTCGCACCTATTACCTCTAAAGCAAAGGCAACATTTTCATAAACAGTCAATTTTGGCAATAATCTGTAATCCTGAAATACTATGCCAAGTTTTCTTCTTAATTTATATACTTTACTATTTCTTAATTTGGCTACATTGATTCCACCTAAAATTATCTCCCCGCTTGTTGGTTTTTCTTCACGATATAACATTTTTATAAATGTTGATTTCCCACTACCAGAGCCACCTATTACAAAAACAAAATCACCTTTTTTAATTTTTAAATTTAAATCATAAACAGCTGTAACACCGTTTTTATATCTTTTATTTACGTTTTTGATATTAATTAATTCCAATTTCACACCACCTTCTATCTTTATAGATTATATCACAAAATCAGACTATTTTCCACCTTTTACTTGATAAGAGTCTGTAATAACCATAAATGCATCAGAATCAATTTGATGAATTCCTTCTTTCAATTTAAAATAATCTCTGTTAGATACAGTTGACATTATAACTGTTCTTTGTCTTAAACCATATGCACCTTTTGCTTTAAACGTTGTATATCCAGTACCTAAAATCTCTTTTATATATTCTTCAACTTCACTATTTTTATAAGTTATTATGTGGAATATTTTTTTCTGTGATGTTCCTAAAATTATTTTATCCATTACTAGATGACTACAATAAATAAAAATTATTGCATATAACATGTTGTTAATTCCAAATACAAAACCACCAAATATTATAATAATTAAATTGATAAAGGTATTAAATTTGCTTATCGATATTTTATATTTTTTATATAAAACTTGTGGAATTACTATAAATCCACCTTGACTAATTTTTAACTTACAAAGTAAGCCTGTTACTAATCCTGAAATGATTCCAGAAAATATTGACACAACTATTACATCATGGTCATTGATTAATATTAAACCACTAACATTACTTGTAATTTCTACAAAAAAAGGATAAATAATTGATGCCAATAAAGCACTAAAAGCGATTTGATATTCTGATAAAATTATTGCAATTAATAAAATACCAACAGAAATAATTAATATTGTAAGCGAAGCATTAAAACCAAATAAATAATTTAACATTATAGAAACCCCATTTACTCCACCAGCTACTATTTTTATTTTAGAAATAAACAAATTATAATTCAAGGCTGAAATAAACAGTAAGAATATTAATAATGAAAACTTAAAACATGTAAATGGTATATTTTTATTTTTCAAATTATTCACCGCCTAACACTTCATAAGCATCAGTTACTACGAAAAATGCTTCACTATCAATATTATGAATTCCTTCTTTTAACTTAAAGTAATCTTTTGTTGGTATAACACAAAATAATACTTTCTGTTTTTCTTTACTAAATCCACCTTTCCCTTCAAATATAGTAACTCCATGTCCTAATTCTTTCAAAACATATTCCTTGATTTCATTGTCCTTTTCTGCGATTATATAAAATGCTTTAGAATCAGAAATTCCTAACAATACTCTATCTGTAATTAAACTAATTATATAAAGAGTTATAATGGCGTACATTAACTTAGTTACTCCAAATACAAACACCCCACATAAAACTATCAAACCATCTGACAAAATTAGTGATGTTCCCATGCTAGTTTTTGCATATTTTGATATAATCTGGTTTATTATATCAGTACCACCAGTTGTGAAGCCTGCCTTAAAAACCAAACCAGCTCCAATACCATATAAAACTCCTCCAAAAATAGCACATATAAGTAAATCGGTTTTATCTAGATTTAAATAAAGAGGAATATTTGATGTAAGCTCTATAAATATTGGGAACATTATTGAACCCATAATTGATCCTTTTGTCTTTTTTACACCCAAAAATACAAAGCTAACAACTAATAATAATAATGAACTAATCATTATAAATATAGAAGGATCCCAGCCGAAAAACTTTTTTGTAATAATCGATATACCACTAACTCCACCAAAAACTATATTATTTGGTAATAAAAAAGCATTAAATGCAATTGATATCAATAACAATCCAATAAAAAAGTAAGCATATCTTTTTAGCCACATCTTTTTATATATAGTTTCATTAATAACCTCTGTATCAATTTTTTTCTTTTTAAATCCAAACATTATTTCCTCCTTATATTACTATTTATAAAAATATCAATATCTCCATCTAACACTTTTAATACATTGCTAGTTTCCATATTTGTTCTATGATCTTTTACAAGAGAATATGGGTGCATAACATAGCTCCTTATTTGCGAACCAAAATCTATATTTTTTTGTTCACCTCTTAAATTATCCATTTTTTCTATATTTTCTTTTTCTTTTAAGACAATTAATTTATTTTTTAATATTTGTAGTGCCTTTTCCTTATTTTGAATCTGACTTCTTCCATTTTGACAAGTCACTACTGTTTTTGTTGGTATATGTGTGATTCTAACTGCAGAATCAGTTGTATTAACATGTTGACCACCTGCACCACTTGAACGATAAACATCTATTTTTAAGTCTTTTTCGTTTATTTCAATTTCATTATTATTAATTATTTCTGGAATTATATCAACTGATGCAAAGGATGTATGCCTTCTATTATTTGAGTCAAATGGTGATAACCTAACTAGTCTATGAACACCTTTTTCATATTTTAAATATCCATATGCATTAATTCCTATTATTGAAAGTGTCACACTTTTTATACCTGCTTCTTCACCCTCCTGATAATCTAAAATTTCATATTTATATCCTTTTTTATCACACCATCTAGTATACATCCTATAAAGCATTAATGCCCAATCACAAGATTCAGTACCACCTGCACCTGGATGTATTTCCATAACACAATTATACTTATCATACTCACCATTCAATAATAAAATTATTTCCAATTCATCATACTCGTGCTGATATTTATCTAAATTTGACACTAGTTCTTCTTCTAATTCCTTATCATCACTATCTTTAGCTAACATAGTTAATTCTACTGATTCTTCTAGGCTTTTTGTTAAATTTTCTATTTGATCTACAACTGATTTTAAATCTTTAAGTTGATTAATAACTATTTCTGAATTTTTTTTATCATTCCAAAAGTCAGGAAGTTGTATTTCTTTTTCTAATTTTTCTATCTGAATCTTTTTACCATCTACGTCAAAGTAACCTCCCTAAATCTGTTGTTTTTGTTAAAAGGTTATTAAAATTATCATATATATTGTTTAATTCCATAAATATTCCTCACATTTTCATTAACATTATAACAAAACATTAGTATTTAGTAAATGTAGAAAAAAACAAACTATAGATTCCAATCTATATGGAATCTATAGTTATTTTTATTTTTTTATTCAGTTTTTCATCAATTATAGTATCATATATCTTACTTTTTATTATTTTACTAATTCTTCTAGCCCCAAACTCTTGATATTTAGATTCTTTTATTATCTGTTCTATTACTCTTTCTTTTACTATAAAGTTGTCTTTAGTTAATGAAAAATATTTTTCTGTTTCCTTTATTTCATTCATTATTATTCTTTTAATATTTTTCTCATTTAAAAAATTAAACATCAATATTTTTCCAATTCTGTTAGTCATTTCTAATCCTAATATATTTTTTATATTATCTAATATACGATTACTTTCATCTTTATTGAACCCTATACCATTTTGCTTAAAACCAATGTTTGAAGTCATAATTATTATATTATTATTCACTTTAACTATTTCATTCGTTGATGTTTTCATAACACCTTCATCCAATGCTTGTAAAAACAAATTAATTACCTTTGAATTAGCTTTTTCAATTTCATCAAGTAATATTATTGCATTAGGATTAAATTTTATTTCATCTAAAATTGTAGTCTTCTCTGCATATCCAACATAGCCTGGTGGCGATCCTATTATTTTACTAATCGAATGTTCCTCATTATATTCACTCATATCCAATCTAATAATAGGTTTATTATTATTTATAATTTTATTTAATTCCTTAGCAAGCATTGTTTTTCCTACTCCACTTGGTCCAACAAATAAATAAGATTGTGGTTTCTTATCATTTTTATACCCTAATTTTATTCTCTTTATATCTTTTGATAAAATTGCTATTGCTTCTTCTTGACCAATGACTTTTGAATTTAATGTTTTTTCTATCTTTTTTAAGCTTGCTATATCACTGGATATAACTTCATACACAGGTATATTAGTCTTTAATTTAATTATTTCACCAACCGCTTTTGCTGTTACTTCCTTTCGTTCTTTTACCTTTAACTTAGAATATTCAATTTTATTTATTTCACTTTCAATAAAATTTTCTTTATTTTTTATTTGTGCAGCTTCTAAAAAGTTTTGATTTACTATAGAAACATTTTTCTTTTTATTTAAATCCTTTAACTTTAATTTTAAATCATCAAGTTTATTATCATTTTTACTTCTTTCTACTGATACTTTTGAACAGACTTCATCTAATATATCAATAGATTTATCAGGTTGTTTTCTATTATAAATATATTTATCAGTTAACGTTACTATTAAATTTAAAATCTCATCTTTTACTATTACATTATGAAAAGATTCATAAATTGGTTTTAATTTTTTTAATATTTCTAAGACCTCATCAGTTTGTGGCTCTTCAATCATAACGGTTTGAAATCTGCGATCAAGAGCATGATCGTTTTCAAGAAATTTTTTATATTCTTCAGTTGTTGTTGCACCAATCAATTTTAATTTACCTCTTGCTAAAAATGGCTTTAATATATTAGAGGCATCAATAGCACCTTCCGCTCCACCTGCACCTACTAAGGTATGAATCTCATCAATGAACAAAATTATATCTGTTGATGATGAAGCTTCTTTTAAAAGTTTATTTATCCTTTCTTCAAATTCGCCTCGATATTTTGTACCTGCTATCAAACTTGACATAGATAAGGAAATAATTTTTTTGTTTTTTATCTTATCTGGTACTAATCCATCATTAATTCTCTTACTTAGTTCTTCTACTATTGCCGTTTTTCCTACACCAGCATCACCTATTAATAATGGATTGTTTTTGATTCTTCTACATAATATTTCGATGATTCTATTTATTTCCTGTTCTCTTCCTATTACAGGATCTAATTCATTTTTCTTGGCTAATTCATTCATATTATAGCCATAATCTTCTATAAGTAGTTTCTTTTTTGTATTATTGTTGTATCCTTTTTTTGATAAAAATTCTTTGGATAGTTTTTCTATATTAATGTTCATTCCTAGCATTATTCTAATGGCAACCCCTTCATTTTCATCAAATAATGCTGCTAAAATATGTTCCAATTTAATTTCATCTAAATTTTGTTCCCTACTTATTATGATAGCTTCTTCAATTATTCTTTTCAATAATGGTGTATATAAAAACCATTCATTTGACTCTTTTCCAACACCTATAATTTTAATTATTTCATCTTTAAATTTATTATATGTTATTCCATATTTATTAAAGATTTTAGTAGCTTTGTAATTACTATTTTTTAACATAGATAAAATCAAATGTTCTGTACCTATATAAGGATGTTTTAGTATTTGCATTTCTTCTTTGGATTTTGTTAATACTTTACGCGATTCTTCATCAAAATTAGAAAACATAGAATCTCCTTTCTTTTTAATTCTATGTACATAATGATAATTATTTCTAAAAATTAAACAAAAAAAGAATTTATATAAATTATAAATTCTTCATTTTTTAAACTATATTAAAATTAAAACTGTGAATGTCAATAAGCATAAAGCTAAGATTTCTAAAATTAATTTCCAGTTTGATTTTAACCATTTACCATAAGGAATATCCAAGTATGATAATATTGAAATTAAAATTACACTTGTTGGCGCTACCAAAGTTACAAATCCATATGTTGCTTGCCAAATTAAAGCAATTGTTGGATATAGTTTTGTATCGGTAATCAATTGTGTTGCATATGGTAAAACACTTGATGCAGCATAACCTAAATCAACATTGAATACACTTGCTATTATTGAAACTAATGACATTGTAAATACATTTAAACCAGTTCCTAATTTCAATAATGGTTTTGTAATAGTCAATGTTATTGGATTATAACTTACTATTACCAGTACAACATATATTAAAACTGTTAATACTGCTGGCTTTAATGCTTTCCTTGCTCCTACTACAATAGACTCAATATACTCATTAAATTTAACTTTATATATAATAGATAAAATAAATGAACCTATTAATAGTAGTATACCTATTTCTGTTAAAGTCCAATTCTCAAAAGCAGGAACTGTACCTAATATTTTACCAAAAATAGGAAATTTAAATATTTTAGCACTTAAAACTGCATTTGTTGCTTTACTAAACCAATTTACTTTAAGTACTGATGTCCATGACATTAATGATAGCATTGAAACTACAAATATTAAATCAACAATCAAAACAATTGGCCATGTTTTACTACATTGATCATTATTTTTACTATTTTCTTTCTTTGCTTCTTTACCTTTTAAAAGTGCAGCATCAGATTTTGGATTTTTCTTAATATGTAATAATGTATTAACAATTAATAATACTAAACCTATTACTAACAATACTATCTTAGCAATTATTTGGCTTGTTGCTTTAGTACTAAGAATTGCATTTACTACACCCATTCCATTTTGAATTGTAGTGTTGTATCCATCACTGATGTATGTAGATGATATTGTTGTTCCAAGTAAACCTACTGATATAGATCCAACAGTAACTAATGCTGCAGTTATCTTATCATATCCCATAGCTAAAACTAAGGAAACAATAAATGGTACTATTATTAATAGCCCCATTGAAGCTCCACATACTGAAGTGAAGATTGCTAATAAAGCCATTATTACTATCAAAATAATTGATTCTTTTCCAATCATTTTTTTAGAAATGTTATCAATTAATTTTTGATAAGCATTGATTTTATGTAATACACCATAAAATCCACCTATTGCTAGAATATATAATGCTATATCACCAAAATACTTTAGTGATTCACTAGGATATTTAAATAAATCAAATAATCCAACTTGTGATCTTGCACCAGTAACTATATCATATTGATAATATGTAATTGGTAATAACCATGTTAATAGTACAGTCACTAAAATAGCAATCCCAACAACTTTAAATAAATTATGTTTTTTCATTTTTCACCCTCCTATTAATAATTATACAATAATTACCATTAAATACAAGTTTTTTAAATGAAATTTGCGTGAAAAATCAAATAAAAAAAGAAAACCTTAAAAAAGATTTTCTAATTTTTATCTGTATCTTTATCAATTGGTTTCATCATTGGGAATAATACAACATCCCTGATTGAAGGAGCATCATATATTAGCATCATTAATCTATCAATTCCAAATCCTAATCCAGATATAGGAGGCATTCCCTGTTCCATAGATAATAAATAATCTTCATCCATATCCATCGTTTCATCATCACCTTGATCTTTTGCTTTTAATTGATCTTCAAAAGCAGCGCGTTGTTCTAATGGATTTACTAATTCTGAATATGCATTACATAATTCTGTTCCACAAACTACAACTTGGAATACATCAACGCGTTTTGAATCATCATCATTTCTTCTAGCAAGTGGTTTTAATACAGATGGGTAATTATAAATAATAGTTGGTTGAATTATTCCTTCTCTGATTTTTTTCTTGTAAACAAAATCAATAATCTGACTTAATGATTTATAATCTTCTAAATCTCCATAGCTAAACAATCCTTTTTCTACTATTTTTTGCTTTAACTCACTAGGATCTTCGATTTCAAGAGCATTAAAGCCTAGAATTTTCTCTAATTCCACACAATAATCAATTCTATCCCAATTTTCTTTTGAAAAATCAAGTTCATGTCCTTGATAATTAATAACTTGAGTTCCTAATAACTCGTCTAATAAGCTTCTTATAAAATTACTAAAGAATTTGATATTGTCTTCATATTTCCAATATGCTACATACCATTCTACTTGAGTAAATTCTTGTAAATGTTGAGAATCCATTCCTTCATTTCTAAAACATTTAGCAAGTTCATATACTCTGTCAAACCCTCCGACTATGCACTCTTTTAAATATATTTCTGGTGCGATTCTTAAATTACAATCTAAATCAAGAGCATTATGATGAGTAAAAAATGGTTTTGCTGATGCACCACTTACAGCGGTTTGAACTATTGGAGTTTCTACTTCTAAAAATCCGTTTTCTGCCAAATATCTATGTAAAAATGCATATAATTTACTTCTACCTAAGAAAATTTTTCTTGATTCTTCATTAGTTATTAAATCAACATATCTTTGACGATATTTTAATTCAGTATCTACAAGTCCATGAAATTTTTCAGGAAGTGGTCTTAAGGCTTTACCTAAAAAAGTCAATTCCTTAACACGCAAAGTTTTTTCACCAGTTTGAGTAGTGAAAATTTCTCCACTAGCTCCTACAAAATCTCCAGAATCGATTTGTTTCTTGAAAAAGTCATAATTTTCCTCACCAACCATATCGATTTTTATTTCTAATTGCATATCAGCTTCCAAATCTCTAATCCTAACAAAGCTCAACTTTCCCATTTTACGCATGAAAATTATACGCCCTGCAATTTTTATATTTTCTAAACCATCATCTAATTGTTTTGCTTCCTTTAATGTGTGAGTTCTTTCAAAATTTTCAGGATATGGGTTGCATACTTTTCTTATTTCTTCTAATTTGTTTCTTCTTACTAATTCTTGTTCTGATAGTTCTCTCATTTTATTTCCTCCTTATTAATAACTACTGTATTACCTACAAGATCATGTATTCCTCTTCCATCTTTACTTATTATCATCATAACTATACTAATAACTATAATACTAGTTTGAAATGTATTTAAAACTGAAGTAACATTAATATAAATCGGCTTTTTTAGGAACATAATTAATATCAATCCTATCAAATTATCAGCTAATCCATATAAAATCAATGCTCTAAATAACAAGTTGTTGATAGTGGGTTTTCCTCCATCCAGTGTTTTAAGTTCTAACTTCATCAGTTTTTTTCCAAACGTTTGATTGTTATTATACATTGGTAATACAACAAAGTAAAGTAAATATATTACTATAGTTATCAAACTAGTCATTATTGTTTCTTTACTCAAATCATAATTAATATCTTTCAACAATTTATTATATTCGGTTATAGATATTTCTTTTTCTGTTGTTTTATTAACTACATCATTTAATGTTTCAGTTAAATTTTGTGCTTTTTCACTTATCGGAATTAGTCCTGTTATTAATGACGACAAAACTAATACTATAAAAACATCAATTATGTATGCAAAACATCTTTTACTAAATTGTGCTTTCATCTTTTAGCTCCTTAATATCTAATTCATAATTTTTTAATATATTTATTATATCATTAATTTTAGTACATTTATATATTAAATTTTTTATTTCATTTGAATTTTTCATTCCTTTTAGGTACCAAGCTATATGATTTCTAATTTCTAATACAACTAGTTTTTCTTCTTTTTGTTCAGACAAATAATTTAAATGTTTTATTGCCATTTCTATTTTTTCTATATCCGTTGGCTTTTCCAAAACTATATTTTTATTCAAATATGCATCTATTTCTCTAATTAACCATGGATTACCTAAGACACCCCTTCCTATCATAATAGCATCGCAATTAGTCTGCTTAAGCATAGCATCAGCATCATATATAGATTTTATATCACCATTTCCAATTACAGGAATATTAACAGCTTCTTTGACACTTTTTATAATATCCCAATCTGCACTTCCACTATATCCTTGTTTTCTAGTACGAGGATGAACACAAATTGCTTTTGCTCCTGCCTTTTCACATATTTTTGCAACTTCCACCGCATTTATATTATTATTATCCCATCCACTTCTAATTTTTACGGTTACAGGAACATTAACTGCAGTTACAACGGCAGAAACTATTTTTTCAATTTTTTCTGGATTTTTAAGTAGAGCCGCACCCGCTTGTGATTTTAGTGCTACTTTTGGTACAGGACATCCCATATTTATATCTATAATATCTGGATGCATAGTTTTCTCAATATACTTAGCAGCTTCAACAAAAGAATCTACATCACTTCCAAATATTTGTTGTGCTATTGGTCTTTCTGAATCCTCCATATATAACATATCTATAGTTTTTTTATTATTATAAAAAATTGCTTTATCACTGACCATTTCGGCATATATTAATCCACATCCCATTTCTTTTGCTATTTTTCTAAAACTTGAATTGCATATACCAGCCATTGGGGCTAAAACAATTTGGTTTTTTATTTTTACATTTCCTATTTTCCACATATCAATCACCCAATAGTTCCATCAATTGATACATTATAACATGTAATTTTTAATATGTAAATTACAGGCAATAAAAAAAAGACTTAATCTTCTTTTAAAACTTTGATTAATTCTTCTTTTGTCATTTTAGAATATCCTTTAATTCCTTTTTCTTTTGCTTTTTCTTTTAATTCAGCAACAGTAAAATCGTTTAAACTTTCTTCTTCAGGCATTTTTTTGTTTTTTACAAGATAATCTATTTGTTCTTTTGTTAAAGTCTCATGTTCAAGTAGTGCATTTGCTATCAAATCCAATAAATCTCTATTTTTTGAAATAATTTTTTCTGTTTTTTTATAACATTCATCAATTATTTTACGCATTTCAATATCTATTTCATGTGCAACTTCATTAGAAAAATTCCTTGTTTTATTGTAATCTCTTCCTAAGAACACGCCACCTTCTTGTTGTTCTAATTGAACTGGACCTAAATCACTCATACCATATTCTGTAACCATTGCCCTTGCTATTTTTGTGGCTTTTTCAAAATCATTATGAGCTCCTGTAGTCATTTCATTAAATACTATTTCTTCTGACACACGACCACCAAGTAATCCACTAATTGTTTCTAATAGTTCTTTCTTTGTTGATAAGAATGTCTCCTCTTTTGGTAACATCAAATTATATCCACCAGCAGAGCCTCTTGGAATTATAGTAATTTTTTGAACTTCATTGGCTCCATCTAATTTAATTCCAACCACAGCATGGCCTGCTTCATGGTAAGCAACAACTTTCTTCTCATGTTCAGTATATTTTTTAGACTTTTTAGCAGGTCCCATTATAACTCTATCGTGAGCTTCATCTATTTCAGTCATAGTAATAAACTCTTTGTTTCTTCTAACAGCTAAAAGTGCAGCCTCATTTAATAAGTTTTCCAAATCTGCTCCACTAAAACCAACAGTTCTTTTTGCAATATTATTAAGTTTTACATTTGGTGCAAAAACTTTATTTCTAGCATGAACTTCTAGTATTTCTTCACGACCTTTAACATCAGGTAAATTAACTGTAACTTGTCTATCAAATCTTCCGGGTCTCAACAAAGCAGGATCTAGTACATCTGCTCTATTAGTTGCGGCAATTATAATTATTCCTTCGTTTGCACCAAATCCGTCCATTTCTGTTAGTAATTGGTTAAGAGTTTGTTCACGTTCATCATGTCCTCCACCAAGTCCTGTACCTCTTTGGCGTCCAACAGCATCTATTTCATCTATAAAGATTAAACATGGAGCATTATGTTTAGCTTGTTTAAACATATCTCTTACACGACTAGCACCAACACCAACAAATAATTCTACAAAATCAGAACCACTTATGTAGTAGAACGGTACATTTGCTTCACCTGCCACTGCTTTAGCAAGTAAAGTTTTACCTGTACCTGGTGGCCCAACAAGAAGGACACCTTTTGGTATTCTAGCTCCTAATTTTTGAAATTTTTTAGGATTTTTTAAGAAATCAATTAATTCTTGTACTTCTTCTTTTTCTTCTTTTAAACCAGCTACATCTTTAAATGTTGTTTTGTTATTTTCATTATTTAATTTAGCTCTACTTCTTCCAAAATCCATTGATTTACCCGCACCATTCATTTGCTTTGAAAAAATAAAGAATATTCCTGCTAATAAAAGAACGAATGGTAAAACATTTATTACTATTAATAGAATTGAACTTGATTCTGGATCATTATTAGTAATAAGCTTAAATCCTAGTGATGAACTATCAGATGAAATTATCTTAGAAATTACACTATCAGTTAATGGAACTTTTAAGAAAAATGTTTCATTTTCTTTATATGTATTTAATTTACCAGATATTTCATATACACTAGCACGCTCTTTTGGTGTTATTGTTACTTCAGTAACAGTATTTTTATCTATCTCTTTTAAGAATTGATCATATGTAATATCATTTACTTTTTTATTTGATATAGCAACCATATAATATATTCCAATCATTATTATTATTAAAAATACATATGGTAAAAATCCTTTTTTTGCATTCTTTTTATTCATAATTCCTCCTAAAATTTATTGATATTTCAATATTATATCATATTTTTCATTTTTTGATTTAGTAAATTTAGACTTTTTAATTCCTGGTATCCAAATAATTTTATCTGTTGAATCAACTACTATTGGCCAATTATCTCTATCATTTAAAGATATTTTGCTATCAATAAAGATATCTTTAACCTTTCTAGAACCATTAATTTTCTTTAGTTGCATTTTATCTCCTATTTTTCTAGTTCTTACATATAATGGCAAAGTCACCTCATTTGTACTAATCCTACATATACTATTATCATTCGATTCGGCTGCATCTACTATTTTTATATTGTGTCCATTTGGTAAATTCAAATAATCTGTAAATTCAAAATTATAATCACATATATCATCTATTTTAGGCTTAATAACAATCGTATTATATGATTTAATTGCAACTATATCATTTGGTAAACTAATGTAACTATTTTTCTTTCTCGAATTTATTAAATCTTGAATTAATAAAATATGAGAATTATTTATTAAAATCAAATCATCTTGATAATATTGTTCTAAAATTTTGCTTATTATTTTGTATTGCAATAACTGTTCTAATTTTTTATATTCATCGATATATAATATATTATTTTTAAATACATTTTTAAAATACTTCGTAGACTCTTTGTCAACAAAATCTTCATAGCTAAAAATCATATTACTGAACTGTATAAACTTTTCATGGACATTTTGATCTTCTTCTTTTAAAAAAGGTAGTACAACTTTTCTATATCTATTTCTTGTATATTTAGTTTTAAAATTAGACTTATCAATACGATATGGTATATTATTTTTTTCAGCATAATCTGCAATCTGACTTTTAGTATAAAAAATTAGTGGTCTAATTATCTTATAATTAACTTTATCAATTTCTTTCTTAAATCCACCATATCCTTTAAATGAAGTACCTCTAACTATCCTCATCAAAATTGTTTCCATTAAATCATCTGCATGATGTGCCGTCATTAAATAATTTGCTCCATATTTTTTGACAAGCATATCAAAAAAGTTATATCTAATAGTACGAGCTTCATTATGGAAATTATCATCACCATATTTTTCTATTGTCATATGTTCAAAAACAATATCATTATCTTCACAATACTTTTTTAAAAATTGTTCCTCTTCTTTGCTTTCTACCCTTACATTATGGTTAACATGTGCACAAATAATTTTTATTTTAATTTTTTTTCTTATTTTCAATAGGATATTAGTTAAAACCATCGAATCTGGTCCACTTGAATTTCCTACTACAATAACATCATTATCTTGAAGTTTAATGTCATTCATTAAATAATTGATTGACTTATTCATCATTACCACCACGCTATTTATTCTATATTAAATATTAAAATATATCAAGCAAACTAGAAAAAAAGAATTACTTTTCAGGAATTCTTATTATGTATTCATCTTTTTTTGAATAAAAATATTTTTCTCTTAAATATCTAGCAACATATTCAGGATCTTGCATTTTTTCAACATTTAAGGCTAAATCTTCTTCTTCTTTTTTCAACTTTTCAATCTTTTGTGTTAATTCTTTTTTTTCTTTATATTTACTATAAATCTTAGTCCATAACTTCGATATTGTCATTGTTATAAATATTGATAACACAATGCAGGTTGAACCAAAAACAAAGAAACGTAAAATGTTTTTTTTAGGTTTTTGTTTTTTTACTATTCTTTTTCCCACGATATCACCCCTATTTATATATCTATACATAAAGTTTAAAGCTTATAGTATAATATTACAGACTAATTATACCTTAGAGTTGTGATTTTTGCAACCAAACAAAAATCTAGTTATATAACTAGATTAGTTTGTATATGGTAATAAAGCAATTGCTCTTGCTCTTTTAATTTGTTCTGCTACATATCTTTGGTGTTTAGCACAAGTGCCTGTAACACGACGTGGTAAAATTTTTCCTCTTTCATTTGTATATTTTTTTAATATATCTACATCTTTATAATCAAAAGTTTTACCAGCACACATGTAACAAACTTTTTTCTTTTTTCTATAAAATTCTGCCATTTTATCCTCCTTCTTAGAATGGTAACTCATCATCATTAATTTCAATACTTGAACCAAAATCTGCGAAAGGATCATTTGCTACGTTAGTAGTGTCATTATTGCTATCAGCAAATGAACTTGGAGAAACATCTGTTGATGGTTGGCTTGCTTCAGATCTGCTATTTTTAGTATCTAAAAATTGAACATTATCTGCAACAACTTCTGTAACATAACGTTTTTTTCCATCTTCACCATCATATGATCTTGTCTGGATTCTACCATCAATAGCAACTTGACTTCCCTGTCTTATATAATTCTTAACATTTTCAGCCTGTTTTCTCCAAACAACAACATTTATAAAATCTGCTTCTCTTTCACCAGATTGATTAGTAAAATTTCTATTTACTGCAACTGTAAATGTTGCAACAGGTAAATTGCTTCCTGTATATCTTAATTCTGGATCTCTTGTTAATCTACCTATTAAAAAAACTTTATTCATAGAATACCTCTTATCTTTCCTCAACTTTTACAATTAAGTGACGAATAACATTTTCGTTAATTAAAGCAATACGATCAAATTCTTTTGTTGCTTCATTATCCTCTGCTTCAATTACATATAAAAAATAGTATCCAGTTTTATATTTTTGAATTTCATAGGCTAATTCTCTTTGTCCCATAGCTTTTTCTTCAATGATTGTAGCACCTTTTGATTTTAAAACTTCCTTCATGTTATTAGCAACAGCATTAATGTTTGCTTCTTCTAAATCAGGTTTTACAATAAACATAATTTCATATTTTTTCATTTTTACACCTCCTTTTGGACTAATCGGTTTCACATTGTGAAACAAGGAGTACCGAAATACTCGCAAGTAGTATACCAAATATATTTAATTTTGTCCATAAAAAAATCCCATTTTTTAAATGAGATTTTATACATTAAATCTAAAATGACATATATCGCCATCTTGCATTAGATAATCTTTTCCTTCTAACCTAGCTTTTCCACATTCTCTAACTTTCAATTCACTACCACACGTAATTAAATCATCATATGAAATAACTTCTGCTTTAATAAATCCCTTTTCAAAGTCTGTATGTATAATGCCCGCACATTCTTTAGCATTCATTCCTTTTTTAAAAGTCCATGCTCTTACTTCATCTTTTCCTACAGTAAAATATGTTTCAAGTCCTAAATTCTCATATGTTGCTCTAATTAATTTATCTAAGCTGCTTTCATCTAAACCAATCATATTTAACATTTCTTTTTTATCATCATCATTTAACTCACTTAATTCCGACTCTAATTTAGCACATATCTTAATAGTTTTGGATCCTTCCTGTTCTGCATACCCTTCAACCATATCAACATATTGGTTGCCATTAACTATGTCATCTTCTTTGACATTTGCTAAATAAATCATTGGCTTCAATGTTATCAAACTAAAGTTTTTCAAAGTCATTTTTTCTTCTTTACTAAAATCTACTAGTCTTAAAGGTACGCCTTTAGTCAATGCTTCTTGAGCCTTTTTTAATATAACTAGTTCCGCTAAAGCATCTTTATCTCTATTAGTTTCAGCCTTTTTTTGAATTCTGCCAATTCTTCCTTCGATTATTTCTAAATCAGATAATGATAATTCTAAATTAATAATTTCAATATCTCTTATGGGATCAATTTTATCCTCAACATGAATTATGTTACTATCATCAAAGCACCTAACTACCTGACAAATTGCATCCACTTCTCTAATATGAGATAAAAATTTATTCCCAAGGCCTTCACCTTGTGAAGCGCCTTTCACTAATCCAGCAATATCAGTAAATTCAAAACTAGTAGCTATAGTTCGTTCTGGCAAATACATATCTTCCAATTTTTGTAATCTAATATCTGGAACTGTAACCATTCCTACATTCGGATCAATCGTAGCAAAAGGATAATTTGCTGCTAGTATATTTTTTTTTGTTATTGCGTTAAATAATGTTGACTTACCAACATTTGGTAATCCAACTATGCCTGCTTTTAAACCCATTAAAACCCTCCTATAAAGTAGAACTAACTCCTAATCCAATTGGAGCTCCTAATATATACCAACCTATTATTATTAAAATCCAACATAATGCCATTATTAAGCAATATGGCATAACATAAGAAATAGATTTTTTTATGCTTATTGTATCTCCCTCTTTGTTATTATAAATATTTAAATAACCAACATAAATAACAAAGTATGCTAAAAGTGGTGTTATTCCTTTAGTCATAGAATCTGCTGCTCTTAAAATAAATTGTGCAAATTGTGGACTAATATTTGATTGCATCATTAACGGAACAACTACAGGAGCTAAAATAGACCACTTAGTATTAGCAGTAGTAACAAATATACTACAAATGGCAACCATAAGCATTACTATAATTATAAGGGGAACTCCTGAAAAAGGTAAATGTGATATTATTCTTGATGATAAAGCAACGATGACATTTCCTATATTAGATTTTTTAAATATTGATACAAATTGCGAAGCGAAAAAAATCATGACAAGTAATAAACCAATATTATTTAAATAAGACGAACACTTATTAAATAAATCCTTTATATTTTTTATTGTTTTTGAACAAACCCCATAAGCAATTCCTGTTACGATAAAAAACAACGATATCATATAAGTGAATCCATCTTGAAAGTAAGCATTTTCACCAAATAACTGTTTTAAATATGTATTTTCTCCTTTATCAAGTAACATTCCAGAAAGTGGTAATCCAGGCATCAACATATAAGCAAATAATATCATAAAAATTATTCCCCATATTAATGATTTTTTTAATCCTTTTTGTTCTCTTACATCTATTTCTATTTTATTTTGTTCTGTTTCTTTAATTTGAGTAATATCTATTTCTTTTGTTGCCATATCATCTTCATTTTGCTTTATCCTGCCAACTTTAGGAGCTATTATCTTTTCTATTACAATAGTTCCTACTATAGACGTGATAATTGTTGTCAATATCATTATAAAAATATTTGAAGTTAAACTTATATGAAATGTTGCATCTACTAATCTAGCAGCTGATGTTGTAATAGGAATTAAAGCAACTTCAGAAGAACCAACAAATATTGTTGCTCCATAGCCAAATGTTATCCCACAAAAAGCAGTTATAATGCCAAGCATAGGATTTCTCTTGTTTGATTTATATAGTGAAGCACATAAAGGAATTAATATAACATAGCCAACATCATTAATTAAACTGGAAATTGTCGCAAGAAGTAATACTAAAAATGTTTGAGTTGTATGTTTCCAATTAATAGTTATTCTTTTTGCAAAAGCATCAATTAAACCACTAGCTGAAGCTATTGCTAGACCTATTAATGCAATTAATAAACTACTTAATGGGGTAAAACCAGCAAAATTCTTTGCAGCATTACTTATGATAAATTTCATTCCATTAAAATTAAGTAAATTTTCAACTGTCACTAATTTTGTTTCCAACTCTAAAGTATTTACATTTACTTCATTATATGTTGCTTGGAACTGAATTTTTGATAAAATACAGCTCAATAAAACTGTAATAACACTTAAAATAATAAAACCTATAATTGGATGAATATTAAATTTTTTTAATTTTAGAGTTTTTTTTCTTTGTTTCATAATTATTCTCCATCTTCATCAAGAACTTTTTTCAATTTTTTATTAAATTCAATCCTTGAAATCATGACTATATGTTTACAATTACAACATTCAATTTTTATATCAGCACCTAATCTTACTACTTTCCATTTATTAGTACCACATGGATGTTGTTTTTTCATCATAACAATAGAGCCTATTTGATATTTTTTTTCTTCCATACAAAACCTCTATTCTTTGACTTGTAATATTTCAATAATTCTATCTAAATCTTTATCATTCGTAAAGTTAATTACTATTTTTTTATTGTTAATTTTAACCTTAGTACCTAGTTTTTCAGAAAGAGAGTTTTCTAAATATAAATATTCTGAATCATGTTTCTTATTAATTATTTTATGCTTTTTTTCAATAGTATTATCTTGAGCAATTAATTCAACATCTCTTACATTCAATTTTTCTTCCACTATTTTGTTAGCTAGTGTAATTATTTTTTCATTATCTTTTATTTTACTAAGAACTCTTGCATGACTCATTGATATTTTTTCTTCACTAATCATGTTTTTTACTTCGTCTGGTAATGTCAAAAGTCCTAGCATGTTTGTTATATGACTTCTACTTTTACCAAGCTTTTCAGCCAATTCTTCTTGAGTCAAATTAAGAGTATCAAGTAATTTAGTATAAGCACTTGCTTCTTCTATTGCATTTAAATTTTCTCTTTGTAGGTTTTCCAATAAAGCAATTTCCATCATTTCTTCATCAGTAAAATTCCTTACAATGGCTGGAATGGTTTCCTTGCCAGCAATTTTAGATGCTTTTGCTCTACGTTCACCAGCTATTATCTCATATCCTTTTATACTTTTTTTAACAATTATAGGTTGAAAAACTCCATATTCTTTTATCGAATTTGCAAGTTCTTCTAACTTTTCTTCATCAAACACCTTTCTAGGTTGATATGGATTTGGACGCAAATCGGATAATTTTAAGTCAATAATTTCTTCTTTTGGTGTATCATTTACTATTTTTTCTTCAAATTTATTTAAATCTAATTGTTCGTTATTAAATAACTCTTCTAAGCCCATTCCTAGAGCTCTTCTTTTAATTTGTTCCATTTCTTTCAATCACTTCCTTTGCTAAGTTTAAATATGCTTCTGTACCTTTACTTTTTGGATCATAAGCAACTATTGGTTTTCCATGAGATGGAGCTTCAGTCAATCTAATAAGTCTTGGTATTATTGTATTATAAACACGTTCTTTAAAATACTTTCTTATATCATCAACTACCTCAAATCCTAAATTGGTTCTAGAATCTAACATCGTTAATAAAACACCTTCAATATCTAAATTTGGATTTAATGTCTTTTGGGCCATCATAATTGTGTTAAGTAACTGCATTATTCCTTCAAGAGCAAAAAATTCACATTGGACTGGTATAATAACAGAATTGGAAGCTGTTAATGCATTAGTAGTAATTAATCCAAGTGATGGTGGACAATCCATAATAATATAATCATATCTGTCTTTTATCGTATCTATTTTCAATTTGAGTTGACTACCTTTACTAAATGTTGGTTCCTCTCTGCTTTTTTCTAATAATTCTATATCGACTCCAGCTAAGTTAATAGTAGCTGGCAATACATCTAAACGTTTATATTTTGTTCTTACTATTGCCTCTGTTATATTGCATCTATCAATTAAAACATCATAAACACTTTTATCTATATCTCCTTTAGGAATCCCTATACCTGTTGTAGCATTTCCTTGTGGATCTAAATCAACTAGTAATACATTTTTACCCAAAACTGCTAAAGATGCAGATAGATTAATACTTGTTGTTGTTTTTCCTACGCCACCTTTTTGATTTACTAATGAAATAATTTTTCCCATCTACATCACCTTTTCCTAACCACTAAAATTTCTATATCTATTCTATCAAAAAAAATAGTATTTTTAAATCATTTTATTAAATTATTAAAAAAAGATAGCCATGACTATCAATTTTTAACATACACCAATATCACTTATCAATTCTTATTACTAATTGATAAAAATCTTCAAAGTCAAATTCTTCAACTTCTATGTTATTTGATTTTTGTTTAATTGTATTAATTGCATTTTTAACTTCTTGTACTGTATTATTTGTTTGAACATTATCTACAACCTGACTATTATTTTGAGTAGTCTGACTATTATTTGGTTCAAATATTGGTACAGCTGGCATATCAAAATTCTTATATAAGTTATTTTCTAATCCTATATTGTTATCAGGAATTTGATTACTTGTTACAGTATTATTGATTGAAATTGGTTCTGGAGAAGGAATTTTACTAGTTTCATTAACATTCATACCAGCAAGTAACCCGCTTCCTCCTATTACCTCATTATCAGTTGGAATTGAACTTGTATTTACAGAACTTGTACCAATATTATTATTTAAATTATTATCTATTGGACTATTATTATCAATAATAGGTGAAATCAATGGACTTGATATATCAACAGCCTCATTTCTTACTTTATTAATATCTACTTCTGTTGGATTTAAATTTTGATTAATAATAGGAGATGATTCAACATTAGAAGCTTCTGATACATTACCAGTTGGAATTGGATTTATCATAGATTGATTATTATTATTCATATTTTTAATTTCCTCATCTAATTCTCTAACTGTCATTCTACTAGAAATTACTTTTTTTAACATATCAACTTGTTTTTGTGGGTCAGTTATATTCAATAAGCTTCTAGCATGTCTTTCAGATATCTGTTCATGTAAAAGAGCATCTTGAACTTCTTCTGTTAAAGATAAAAGTCTTAATTTATTTGCTACAGCAGACTGAGATTTTCCCATTGTTCTTGCTAATTCTTCTTGAGTTAATGCATCAAGTTCTAAAATTTTCTGATAAGTTCTAGCTTCTTCTATTGGAGTTAAATCTCTTCTTTGTAGATTTTCTATCAAAGCAACCTTAGAACTTTCTTTATCATCTAAGTTTCTAATTATTGCAGGTATTTTTGTAAGCCCTGCCATAGTTGATGCTTTATATCGTCTTTCACCTGCTATTATTTCATATTTTTCACCTATTTGCCTAACAACAATTGGCTGAATAACGCCATGTTCTTTTATTGATACAGCTAATTCTTTTAGGGCTTGTTCATCAAAATTTTCTCTTGGTTGGAACCTATTTGGTATTATATCGTCTAAATATAAATATTTTACCTCATTATCCATAATGTTTCATCCCCTTTTACCCTATTTTTATTCTATTATGATTATACATTATTCTATTAATTTTTACAATGATTTTTTTATTTTTGACATTAATCTTGGATATTTGTTTGGCGTTTTCGCAACCTTTTCTATTATTACAATTGTTCTATTACTGTTTTCAAGTGGTAGTTTAAATTTTATTATATTTTTTACTTTACCATTAATTTTTTTTAAAATTTCTCTAGAAGCAACAATTTCTTCTTCACATTGACCTTTTAAGAGAATTAATTGGCCTCCTATTTTTAAGGACTGAAATGATATTTCTGATAATACTTGAATCTTAGCAACGGCCCTTGATGTTATTATATCAAACTTTTCAATATTTTCTTTTGAATAATCTTCCATTCTAGTATGAACAGCTTTAATATTGTCTAATTTTAATTTCTTGATTATTTCATTTAAAAAATTTATTCTTTTATTTAATGAATCGATTAGTATTACATTTAAATTTGGAAATATTATTTTCAAAACTATTCCTGGAAACCCTGCACCTGTTCCTACATCACATAAACTATTTACTTTATTTAAATCAGCTGCTTTAACAATTGTTAGGCTATCATAAAAATGTTTTAAATACACATCTTCTTTTTTGGTAATAGAAGTTAAATTCAATTTTTGATTCCATTCAACTAATAAATTGTAATACCTGTCTAGTTGCGATAATTGATCTTTAGTTATTTCAATATTTATTTTTTTTAATTCTAAAATAAATTCTTCTATTCTCATAATTTTTTTTCCTTTTTTAAATATACCATAAGTATTGAAATATCAGCAGGATTAACTCCACTTATTCGTGAGGCTTGTGCTATAGTGGATGGTTTTATTTGTGCTAATTTTTGTCTTGCTTCACTTGCTAAATTTGTTATCCCAGTGTAATCAATTTCATCTGGTATTTTTATTTTTTCTAGATTAAGCATTTTTTCTGCTTCTTTTTTAGCCTTATCAATATATCCTTCATATTTATCCATTATTTGAACTTGTTCTAATACTTCTTCTGAGTAATTTAATTCTAAGAAATGATTGATATTTTCAATTGTTATTTCAGGTCTTTTCAAAAGATCGTATAGCGTTATGCCATCTAGTATTTTTGATGAGTTAATACTATTTAAATATAAGTTAACCTCTTCAGTTGGAGTTATTTTATTTGATTTTAATATATTAATAACATCTATAATTTGATTTTTCTTATCTATAAACTTTTTATATTTTTTACTATCTATTAAACCAATTTTATAACCATATTTTCTTAATCTTAAATCAGCATTATCATGTCTTAATAACAATCTATATTCTGCTCGTGAAGTCAACATTCTATATGGTTCTTTTGTTCCTTTTGTTACTAAATCATCAATTAAAACTCCCATATATGCTTCATTTCTTTTCAAAATTAATGGTTCTTGATTATTAATTTTTCTAGAAGCATTAATTCCGGCAATTAATCCTTGCCCTGCAGCTTCTTCGTAACCGCTGGTTCCATTTATTTGGCCTGCCGTAAATAAATTTTCTAATATCTTCGTTTCCAACGATTGTTTTAATTGTAATGGATCTATTGCATCATATTCAATGGCATAAGCATATTTAGTTATCTTTGCATTTTCCAATCCCGGTAAAGAATGTACCATTTTATCTTGAATATCTTTTGGCATACTAGTTGAAAATCCTTGGATGTATATATCATCATAATATAAACTTTCTGGTTCTAAAAAAAGTTGGTGTCTTTCTTTATCTTTAAAGCGAACAACTTTGTCTTCTATAGAAGGACAATATCTAGGACCAATTCCTTCTACATATCCACCATACATACTGGATTTTTCTAAATTATCTAAAATTATTTTATGTGTTTCTGGAGTTGTATAAATTAGGTGACATGGAACTTGCTCATTTATTTTATATTGAGGTTTATTATCAAAGGAAAAAGTATGTAAAACATTATCACCAGGTTCTAAACTAGTCTTTGAATAGTCAATACTATTTTTATCAATTCGTTGTGGAGTACCTGTTTTTAATCTTTGAATTATAAAACCATAATTTTTTAATTTATCACTTAAAAATTTAGATGGTTTTTCACCATGCGGTCCACTTTCTTTTTTACTGGAACCTCTTAGTACTACTGCTTTTAAATATGTTCCTGTAGTTAACACTACTGCTTTTGATAATATTTTTTCTCCATTTTCTAAAATAACACCTTTGACAATATTATTTTCAACTATTAAATCCTCAACTAAAGATTCCCTTATATCTAAGTTTGCTTGTTGTTGTAATGTTTTAAGCATTTGTTTTGGATAAGTTATTTTATCACCTTGAGCACGTAAAGCCCTTACTGCGGGACCTTTTTTTGTATTTAGCATTTTTACTTGTAAGCAACTATGATCAATATTGTTAGCCATTTCACCACCTAGAGCATCAATCTCTCTTACAATTATTCCTTTAGCTGGACCTCCGATTGATGGATTACATGGCATATCAGCTATATTATTTATATTTCCTGTTACCAACAATGTCTTATTATTTAAACGCGCAGCAGCTAAAGAAGCCTCACATCCAGCATGACCTCCACCTACTATAATGATGTCATATTCCATTTTAATACACTTCCTCTTTTTCTTGCACTATTATACAATAATTTTAATAAAAGAAAAAGAGAATTTATTTATCTCTTTTCATTTATCCTATTAAAATTATTTCCCGGGAAATAATTTTAACGTTGTTTAATTAATTTTTATGATTTGTTATAACACTTTTTTTACTTTCCTAAACAAAACTGACTGAATAATTGATCGATTAGTTCCTCGGTGTATGTCTCTCCTGTTATTTCTCCTAGCTTATCCCATGCTCTTTTTATGTCTATTTCTAACATATCTATTGGTACTTCTTGTTTTATTCCTTTATTGACTTCATCTAAGATTTTCTCTGCTTCTTTTGCTAATGAAATTTGTCTTACATTACTAAGATGAACATAATCCTGTTGTTCTAATTTATTAAGATTAAATAATTCTACTATTTTATCTTTAAGTTTTTCAATTCCATATAAATCAACAGTATTAGTATAAACTATATTTTCATAATTGATTTTATCTACATCGATCTTCTTTTCCAAATCACTCTTATTTATAACAACAATTGTCTTTTTATTTTTACATTGTTCAAGTATTTTTATATCTTCATCTGTTAGCTTTTCATTGTTATTTAATACTAAAATAACTAAATCGGCTTCTTCTATTAAACTTAAGCTTTTTTCTACTCCTATTTTTTCTACTACATCGTTTGTTTCTCTAATTCCTGCTGTATCAATTATATTTAATGACACTCCATTTATTGTTATTGTACCTTCTACTGTATCTCTTGTTGTTCCTTCTATATTAGTTACTATTGCTTTTTCTTCATCTAACAATTTATTTAAAATACTACTCTTTCCTACATTTGGTTTTCCTACTATTATAGTTTTTATTCCTGTAGTTAATATCTTGCCATTTTCTGATTCATTAATTATTTTTTTTAATTTTTTTATTATATCGTCAATTTTTGGTTTTATTATGTCGTTAGTCATAACAATTGCATCATCATATTCTGGATAATCAATATTAACTTCAATTGATGCTAACAGCTCTACTATTTCTTGTCTTAAATTTTTTATAATATTGCTTAAATATCCATTTAAACCCTTAATAGCAACCTTTCTTTTTGATTCATTCTTTGAATTTATCAAATCCATTACTGATTCTGCCTGGGTTAAATCAATTCTTCCATTTAAAAATGCTCTTTTTGTAAATTCTCCTGGTTCTGCTAGTCTAGCTCCACTTCTGAGTACTAATTCCAATATCTTATTAGTTGTTGAAATTCCTCCATGACAATTTATTTCAACAATATCTTCTCTGGTAAATGTTTTTGGTGATTTCATTACCGATACCAATACTTCATCAATAATTTCATCAGAATCTATTATATAACCATAATTAATTGTATGTGTTTCTACTTTTTTTAAGTTTTTTCCACGAAAAATATTATTTACTATCTCTATTGAATTTTTTCCACTAATTCTAATTATAGATATTGCGCCTACTCCTTGAGTGGTTGAAATAGCTGCTATTGTATCATCCATATTATACTCCTTTCAAAGTTGAACATATTATATCACTATTTATTCAAAAAAAAAAGAAAGATATTAATCTTTCTTAGGTTTAATTATTACATATCTATTAGGTTCAATTCCTTCACTTTCAGTAGTTACTTTATTATTTTCAGATAACACAGTATGTATTATTCTTCTTTCATATGAATTCATTGGATCTAGCTTTAGTTCCATTTGGGATCTAACTACATCACGAGCCAATGATTTTGCTAGTCTCTCTAACCTTTTTTCATTTTTTTGTTTATATTCACCAACATCTAGAATTAAATTATAGTAAAATCCTAATTCATTAAATAGATATTGTTTTAATATAAGTGATAAAGCATTAACAGTTCTTCCTTGTTTTCCAATTAAAATATTATTATTATCACAAAATATAGTTAATGTTGTAATTCCATCTCTTTCTTTTACTTCAAAATTAATATTTAATCCCATTAATTTAGTGATATTAATTAAAAAGTTTTTAGCATCTTCTATAATATCTTGTTTGGTTATTACTTCTATCTCAGTTTTCTTTGCTTTAAACAAACCACCTGTTGAATTTATTTCTTTGCAAAAGATTTCATCCTCACTACAGCCTAATTCAACTAAAGCTTTTTCTTTTGCTTCTTCTAATGTTTTACCTATAAAATTACTTTTTTTCATTTTTATTACCTCTTTTTACTATTATGTTTTGAACTATTGTAAATAAATTAGTTGTTATCCAATAGATATTTAATGCCGAAGTCATAAATATTGACATAACAGTAATCATAATTACCATCATTCTATTCATTGTTTTTGCTTGATCATTATTTGTCATAGCAGTAGCATTCAATTTAAATGAATAATATGTTGTAACCGCAACTATAACTATTAATATTATATAAGCAAAGTTTCCATGAAATAAAGCCGTCTTTGGTGTTGTCCCAAGTTCAAATAATAGAAATTTTCCTTCAAAAATAGCAGGTACCCTATTTATTGCTTCTAAAAATCCTATAAATAAAGGTAATTGAATCAAGGAAAATAAGCATCCTGACACTGGATTGATATTATATTTTTTATATATCAACATCATTTCTTGATTCTTTTTCATGAGTGACTCTTGATCTGTTTTATCTTTATATTTCTTTTCTAATTTATCTAAATCGGGTTTTGCATTTTTTAACATTTCTGATTGCATTGCTGTTTTTTTAGTAACTGGGAAAGCAATCAATCTTATTAATAAGCTTACTATTATAAGACCTAATCCATAATTTTTTACTAGCGAACCTATTTTTAAAATAAGCCACGCTAAAGGTTTTACAAATATTGAAGTCCATAAGCCTTCATAACCTCCTGAATTAACTTTAAAATCTTCACATTCAGGTAATTTTGAAATATCAACTTTATCCTTATTTTCATTGTATATTTTTATTGTTTCTTCACTTTTAGGCTTACATAAAATATTTTCTGTTAAACTTTGGCCAGTACTTGGATTAGTTACTACTTTATTATCCTTTGTCAATGACTTTGTACAACCAGTTAGTAGTAAAACTGTAAAAAATAAAATTACTAGTTTTTTATTGTTTTTTTTCATTATTTCTCCTCTATTTTTATTTTTTCTATCAATTGCACATATTTATCATTCATTATAGAAAAATCACTATTAATACATGCTTTCCTCATTATTATAATATAATCCATTTCATTTTGGTAGTATTTTTTATTATTATCTATAATACTTCTAATTTTTCTTTTATATTTATTTCTAAATACAGCATTACCCAATTTTTTACCAACAGATATTCCAAAACGAAATTTATCTAATTGATTGCTCTTATAATATACTACAAAAAAATCATTTTTTAATACCTTACCTATTGAAATAATTTCATTAAATTCTTCTTTTTTCTTTACTGTATTAGTTTTTTTCATATTATATATACTCCTTACTTTTTTTAATAAAAAAAAGCCACTTTTAAACAGTGGAATAATTATACTAATTTTTTACGTCCTTTTTTTCTACGTCTATTAATTATATTATTTTTTAACTTTGCAAAAAAACCATGTTTCTTAGCTTTTTTTCTATTATTTGGTTGATAAGTCCTTTTCACTTCATACACCTCCAAACTAAAATCTACCCTATTATAATCTGGTTGCTAATTATTTGTCAATCTATTTTTTTCAATTTTATTTTTTCAACAGAATTAACAGGCCTGTTTATAAATTAAACCACACCTGTGAAAATAAATTTGTGGAAAATGTGGAAAAGTTATTATTTTCGTTATATAATAATCACCATATTTGTGGATATTTCTGTGCATTAGTTGTTAATTATTTTTTATTTTATTTTTTTACTTTATTTTTTTAACAACTTACGTTACAATATCTGTAGATTTTGATTCTTTATCCAGGGGGCGGTGATAATATGGATGAAAAAACAATTTGGAATAACGTTCTATCCAAGATTAAAGAAGATATAAATTCATTGTCTTATCAAACTTGGTTTGAAGAAACTGAATTATATAAACTAGATAATAATGTTGCAAAGATCATTGTTCCATATGCCATTCATAAAAATCACATCATGAATAATTATCGTGATATAATTATTGATAACCTAAAAAAATGCACAAATAATGTGTATGAGTTAGAATTATTATTAAAAGAAGATATCACAGAACCTGTGGAAAAAACTATTGATAATATTAATTACTTTAATGATGATAATAATTTAAATAACAATTCTTTTATCGATTCTAATCTTAATTCAAAATATACTTTTGATAATTTTATAGTAGGAAATAGTAATAAATTTGCGCACGCTGCGGCATTGGCAGTTGCTGAAAATCCAGGAAAAATGTATAATCCACTTTTTATATATGGTAATAGTGGGTTAGGAAAAACACATTTAATGCATGCAATAGGTAATTACATTGTTAAAACAAGTAATAAAAAGGTATTATATGTTACTAGTGAACAGTTTGTTTCTGATTTTATTGGAATAAATAAAAAAGATGAAAATGGTACTAATTTCAGTTATGTTGATTTTTTCAAACAAAAGTATCGTAACATTGATGTATTAATAATTGATGATATTCAATACTTAGGTGGAGCAACCGAAACACAAAAAGAATTTTTCCACACGTTTAATACCTTATATAGTGATAATAAACAGATAATAATTTCCTCAGATCGTTCTCCAGATGATTTAAAAATATTGGAAGATCGTTTGAGAACAAGATTTTGTTGGGGATTACCAGTTGACATTTTTCCACCAGATTTTGAACTTAGAGTTGCCATTTTGAAAAAAAGAATACTTGGTGAGGCAATTAATAAAGATATCCCTGAACAAGTAATTGAATATATGGCATCTAATCTTGGTAGTGATATAAGACAACTTGAAGGAGCGGTAACTAGACTAGTTGCTTATTCAACAATAATGGGTTCAGAAATAGATCTAGACTTAGCAATTGAAGCATTACGTGACTATATAAATAAGGGAGTCAGTGAAAAAAATAACGTTAATAAAATTCAAAAAGTAGTTGCAGAATACTTCCAAATATCTGTTGAAGACTTAAAGTCAAAAAAGCGCAATTCAAACATTTCATTTCCAAGACAAATTGCTATGTACCTGTGTAGAAAATTTACAGATGAATCATTTCCAAAAATAGGAATTGAATTTGGTGGAAAAGATCATTCTACAGTTATGCACTCATGTGAAAAAATTGAAAGAGAAATAAAAATTAATAAAGACTTGGAAAAAACTATTGATAAACTTCAAAAAGAAATTCATTAAATCTTATAATAAACAATCTATTAACATTTTTTGCACAAGTAATAATAATCATATTGCCTGATAAATAAGGTTTAAAAAAGTTATTAACAGTTTCCACTGTAATAATATAAAAAATATATAAGAAAGAAGGAATATATTATGAAAATAAAAATCAAAAAAGAACTATTGTTAGAAGGATTAAATAAAGTATCAAAAGCTATTTCAACTAAAAATTTAATACCTATATTATCTGGTATTAAATTCGATTTAACTCGGAAAGGATTAACATTAACTGCATCAGATAATGATATTACAATACAGACATTTATACCTGCAGATAACAACATGATAATTGAAAAAGAGGGTAGTATTATTATTCAAGGTAAATATATATTAGATATTGTAAGAAAACTTCCAGATGAATTTATTAATATAGAAGTAATAGATGAATTAAAAATATTAATATTTACTGAAAATAGTGAATTTAATTTAAATGGGATAGACAAGAAAGAATATCCTAATATTTCACTTGAAGATAGTAAAACTTTTATTACAATTAATAGTAAAAAATTAAAAACACTTATAAATCAAACTGCGTTTGCTACATCAAATGATGAATCTAGACCAATTTTAACTGGAATTAATATTAAAGTTTTAGGAAATATATTAGAATGTAGTGCTACAGATTCATATCGTCTAGCAAAAAAACAATTAGAGTTAGAAGATTTTGCAAGTGAAAATTATAATATAATAATTCCTAGTAAAAATATTTTAGAATTTATGAAAGTATTAAGTGATAATAATGAAAATATTGAAATTCATATATTTAATAATAAAGTATTATTTAAACAGAAAAATTTGTTATTTCAAACCAGATTAGTTAATGGAAACTATCCTAATGTTAATAATTTAATACCAAGTGATTCTTTTCTAAAAATAACAGCAAATTTGTCGGATTTGTATGATGTAATAGATAGAGCTAGTATTTTAACATCAGATAAAGAAAAAAACATTGTGACTTTAGAAACAAATAATAATACATTAATAGTTAAATCTTCATCCGCTGAAATTGGTAGAGTAGAAGAAAAAATGATAATAGAAAAAAATAATGATGAAGAAATAAAAATATCATTTAGTGCTAAATATATGATGGAAGCTTTAAAATCATTTGTTGGTGAAAAAGTAGAAATGTCTTTTGTTGGAGAAGTAAAACCAATTATTGTAAAAGATGTAGATGATAAAGATTTAATTCAATTAGTATTACCAATTAGAACATATTAATATAGTCTGATGACTATATTTTTTTTTATTAGTTTTCAACAAAATTCGTGTTAGTTCGACATTGGTTTATGATATTATGTGGATGTAATTTTTAAAATTACAATAAAAATTTCTAGAAATTTGTCGAATAGGGGGATAATATGAATTTTTATGAAATTAATGAAGAAACATTAGCTGTATTACCATTGGAATACAATAAAACTAGGGTTATTGAACTTAATAATGAATATATAATTAATAAAAGAGCATATGAAATAATGGATGAAAGCTGTCAATACTATGGAAGTACATACAAAGGAAGGCTTCAAGCCGCAAAAAAAATGTTGGATTGCGCTTATAAATTACCAATTTTAATTGAAGAAACACAAAATATTATATTTTTTCCAACAAAATCTTCTTTAGAGGATGATTGCTGTTGGATAAATGTTAATTATATAAAGAAAATAGAAAAAAGTGATAATAAATGTACTGTTGTATTTAAGAATAGTTTAAGAGAAACATTTAATATTTCAAAATTATCAATAGAAAATCAAATATTAAGATCGACTAAACTTGGTTATATTCTTCAACAAAGATTAAAAAAGTTTTAATTTACTTAAAAAGGGCAAAAAAGCCTTTTTTTAATGTAAAAATGTGATATAATTAATATGTATGTATAGGACTACTAAAAGATAGGTAAAGGTGAAAATATGGGGTTTTTTGAGTTGATTACATGATAATTAAAGAAATTGAACTTAATAATTATCGAAATTATGAGAAATTAAAATTAAAATTTAATAAGAATATAAACATAATAATAGGTGATAATGCTCAGGGAAAAACCAATATTTTAGAAGCAATCTATTTTTTGTCTGTAACAAAGTCTTATCGTACTAACTATGAAGAAAATTTAATTAAACAAGGTACTGATTATTTTAAAATAAAAGCTTCTATAAAAAACAAAAACATTCCAAAAAGACTAGAGGTTTTATTTAATAAAACTCAAAAATCATTTTTTATTAATAAGGAAAAAGTAAAGAAAATGGCAAGTTATATAGGAAATTTCAATGTTATTAATATAACTCCTGAAGATATTGAAATATTAAAAGGATCTCCTTCAATAAGAAGAAATATAATTAATATTGAATTAAGCCAAATATATGAAAAATATATTGAAATATACAATGAATACAATAAATTATTAAAAATAAGAAATGATTATTTAAAGGAATTAATGACAAATAGTATTGCAGACGATAGATATCTTGATATCATAACTGAGAAATTAATTGAAAGAGCAGTATATATATATCAAATTAGAAAAGAATTTATTGATAGTATAAATGAACGAATAAATGTAATTTTTGAAGATATAACAAATATTAAAAATCTTAAAATAGATTATCAAACTAATATAGGTATAGAAGTATTTGAAAAAGAAGAAATTTCAAAAAAAATGAAATTTATATTTCATAAATATAATCAAAAAGAAATTTCACTTGGTATGACTATATACGGACCTCATAGAGATGATTTTATTTTTAATCTGGATACTAATAACATTAGATATTTTGGTTCACAAGGACAGCAAAAATTAGCAATTATTTCTTTTAAGTTATGTCTTTTAGATATATATAAAGAAAAAATTGGTAGTGTTCCTGTTTTATTATTAGATGATATATTTAGTGAATTAGATAAAAAAAGAAAAAATAAGTTAATTGATTATATTAATCATGCAGGACAAGTTATAATTACAACAAATGATATAAGAGATATAAATAGAAAAAAGCTTAATGAAGCAAAGATATTTGAAATAAAAAATAAAAAAATAATAGAAAAAGGTGATAAGAATGGCAAATGATAAAAGTTATGATTCTTCTTCAATTCAAGTATTAGAAGGGTTAGAGGCAGTACGAAAAAGACCTGGTATGTACATTGGTACTACTAGTGAAAGAGGATTACATCATTTAGTATGGGAAATTGTTGATAATGCTATAGATGAAGCTTTGGCTGGATATTGTGATGATATAGAAGTAATAGTTAGTAAAGAAAATACCATAACTGTTAAAGATGATGGTCGTGGAATACCAGTTGGAATTCATGAAAAAACAGGAAAAAGTACAGTAGAAACTATATTTACTGTATTACACGCTGGTGGTAAATTTGGCGGAGGCGGTTATAAAGTATCCGGTGGACTACATGGTGTTGGTGCAAGTGTAGTAAATGCTTTGTCAGATTGGTTAGAGGTAAAAGTATATAAAGAAGGTAAAGTATATTTTCAAAGATTTAAAAATGGTGGTCATCCAGATGGTGATTTAAAGGTAATTGGTGAATGTTCAGAGGATAGAACTGGTACAACAGTAACTTTTAAGCCAGATCCAGAAATATTTACAGAAACGACAATATTTAACTATAACACTTTACAACACAGATTAAGAGAGTTAGCTTTTTTAAATAGAGGTTTAAAAATTATCTTAATTGATGAACGTGACGATGATAAAAGAGAAGAATTTTTATATGAGGGTGGAATCAGTGAATATGTTGCAATGTTAAATAAAAATAAAAATCCAATACATGATACCATCGTTGATGTTACAGGTATGGATAAGGATATATCTATAGAAGTGGCATTACAATACAATCAAGGTGATACTTCTAACATTTATTCTTTCGTAAATAATATAACAACTCCTGAAGGAGGAACTCATGAAGATGGTGTTAGGCGTGCACTTACTAGGGTTTTAAACAAATATGCAACAAATAATGGATTATTAAAAAATAATGATGATGCATTAAGTGGTGATGATGTAAGAGAAGGACTTACGATGATTATTTCTTGTAAACACCCAAATCCACAGTTTGAAGGTCAAACAAAAACAAAGTTGGGCAATGCAGAAGTAAGAAGTATTGCAGATAAAATATTTTCGGAGGCGTTTGAAAGATTTTTGTTAGAAAATCCTAACCAAGCAAAAATAATTGTAGAAAAATCAATGCTAGCAGCTAGAGCAAGAGTTGCCGCTAAACGTGCAAGAGAATTAACTAGAAGAAAAGGTGACTTAGACGTAACAAATTTTTATGGTAAATTGTCTGATTGTAAAAGTAAAGATGCTAGTATTAGTGAAATTTTCTTAGTCGAAGGTGATAGTGCCGGTGGTTCAGCAATTAAGGGTAGAGATAGTATGACACAGGCAATATTGCCATTGAGAGGTAAAATATTAAATGTAGAAAAAGCAAGAATGGATAGAGCACTTGCAAATGAAGAAATTAGAACAATAATTACAGCGTTTGGAACAGGAATAGGTAATGACTTTGATTTATCAAAATTAAGATATCATAAGATTATAATAATGACCGATGCCGATGTTGATGGTTCACATATAAGAGTATTATTATTAACATTATTTTATCGTTTCTTTCGTCCAATTGTTGAGGCTGGTCATGTATATGCAGCACAACCACCTTTGTATGTAATTAAACATGGAAAAACGATTAAATATGTTTTAGATGAGAAAGAAAGAGATGAATACTTATCAACTTTGAGTCCTAATACGAAATACGATATTATGCGTATGAAAGGTTTAGGAGAAATGGATGCTGAAGAATTAAATGAAACTACAATGGATATTCATAAAAGAATCTTGAGACAAATAACGGTAGATGATGCTATAAGGGCAGATGAGGTATTTTCAAAATTGATGGGTGAAGAAGTAGAGCCACGCCGTGAATTTATTGAAACTAATGCAACATATGCAAACTTAGATGTATAGGAGGGAATAAAATGGATAAATTAGAGCAAAATAATATAGTAAAAGAGGTACAAGATTCATTCTTAGATTATTCCATGAGTGTTATTACAGCCCGTGCTATACCGGATTTAAGAGATGGGTTAAAACCTGTACATAGAAGAATTTTATATTCTATGTACGAATCAGGATATACTCCTGACAAACCACATAAAAAAAGTGCTAGAATTGTCGGAGATGTAATGGGAAAATACCATCCACATGGAGATTCTTCTATATATGAAGCAATGGTAAGAATGGCACAGGATTTTTCATATAGATATATGTTAGTTGATGGCCATGGTAATTTTGGTAATATTGAAGGATATGGAGCAGCTGCAATGCGTTATACAGAATCTAGACTCTCTAAAATATCATTGGAATTATTAAGAAATATTAATAAAAATACTGTTGATTTTATACCTAATTTTGATGAATCAGAAAAAGAACCTGTTGTATTACCATCCAGATTTCCTAATATTTTAGTAAATGGTACTACTGGTATTGCAGTTGGTATGGCAACGAATATCCCACCACATAATCTTGGGGAAGTTATTGATGGGTGTGTTGCATATATTGATAATCCTGATATTGATATAAATGGGTTAATGCATTACATAAAAGGACCAGATTTTCCTACTGGAGCAACCATTTTAGGTAATAGTGGTATTAGAAAAGCATACGAAACAGGTAGAGGAAGTATCACTATTAGAAGTAAAGCTAAAATAGAAGAAAAAAATGGTAAACAATATATTATAATAGATGAAGTTCCATATGGAGTTAATACTTTAGAATTAAAAAACAAAGTAGCTGAATTGGTTCATAGTAAAACAATAGAAGGAATTGCAGATTACCATTCAGATTTAAAAAATGGAATAAAAATAACAATAACACTAAAAAAAGACGCAAATGCACAAGTAGTGTTAAATAAACTTTATAAACATACATCATTTCAAACAAGTTATGGTATTATATTTTTAATGCTAGACCAAGGAGTGCCAAAAACATTAAATTTAAAAGAAATTATTAGTAAATATATTGATTTTCAAAGAGAGATTATTATCAGAAGAACTCAATTTGATTTAGATAATGCAGAAAAAAGAGTTCATATATTAGAAGGCTTAAAGATTGCTTTAGATCACATTGATGAAATTATTAAATTGATTAGAGCTTCTAAGGGTGATGATGAAGCTAGAACTAAATTAATGAGTCAATTTGGTTTAACAGAGGTTCAATCTAATGCAATATTAGAAATGAAATTACGTCGTTTGACTGGTTTAGAAAGAGAAAAAATAGAAAATGAACTTTCTGATTTATTAAAATTAATTGATGAATTGAGATTAATTTTAAGCAGTGATGCTAGAGTCTTAGAAGTAATTAAGAAAGAATTGTTAGAAATAAAGGAAAAATATGGTGATGTAAGAAGAACAAACATAGATATGACTGCAATTGAATATATAGAAGATGAATCACTAATTCCTGTTGATAAAGTTCTTATTGCTTTAACAAATAAAGGTTATGTTAAGAGAATGTTATTAGATTCATATAGAATACAAAATCGTGGTGGAGTGGGAATCAAAGGAATGACAACTAATGAAGAAGATTTTGTAGAAAAAATACTTAATATGGAGACTCACGATTACATTTTATTCTTTAGTAATAAGGGTAAGGTATATCGTATGAAAGGTTATGAAATTCCTGAATTTAGTAGACAATCTAAAGGCTTACCAATAATTAATTTATTACCATTGGAAAATGGAGAAAAAATAACATCTATGATTAAGATAGATAAAGAAGATACTGCAAACAAATGTTTGATATTTTTTACAAAAAACGGTTTAACAAAGAGAACATTGCTAACTGAATTTGAAAATATTAGGAATAATGGTAAAAAAGCAATTGTTTTGAAAGATGATGACGAATTGATTGCTGTACGTAAAACAAACGGTTCTAATGAAATTTTAATAGGCGCTAGTAATGGAAGAATGGTAAGATTTGATGAAAATGAAGTCAGAATAATGGGTAGAAGTAGTAGTGGTGTTAAAGGAATAGAATTTACTAATGCCCACGTAGTTGGTGCTGAAGTTGTTGATAGTCACGAACAAGTATTAATTGTAACAGAAAATGGTTATGGTAAAAAAACAGAAGTAGAACAATATCGTTTAACTCATCGTGGTAGTAAAGGCGTTAAGGCTCTCAATGTAACAGAAAAAAACGGTAATTTAGTTTCTTTATCAACAGTAACTGGTGATGAGGATTTAATGATTATTACTGATAGTGGTATAATTATTAGAATATCAACTGATCAAGTTTCTACTTTGAATAGAAATACTCAAGGTGTAAAACTAATTAATCTTAAGAATAATCAAAAAGTTGCTACTGTTGCATTAGTTTCAAAAGAAGAAATTGTAGAAGAAGCAGATAACAATTAGTTATAAAAAAAATATTTCCCGGGAAATATTTTTTTATGTAAATTATTTCCCGGGAAATAATTTATAATGTTTCACGTGAAACATTATAAAAAAGTTGAAAAAAAATCAAAAGTAGTGTATTATTTATTACGATGCAACAGATATATTGGAACCAGGTCAGGATCGGAAGATAGCAGCCTTAACAATCAATGTTTGTGTGCATCATTTTATTTGAGGTAATTTATGAATGATTTTATCGAAATTTTATTAAAAGAAGCTAAAAAAGCTTATGATGATAATGAAGTACCTATAGGCTCAATAATAGTAAAAAGCAATAAAATAGTATCAAAAGCCCATAATTTAAAAGAAACAAAAAGCAATGTTTTATGTCATGCTGAATTATTAGCAATAAATAAAGCTTGTAATAAATTAAAAAATTGGCGTTTAAATGATTGTATACTATATACTACGCTTTTTCCTTGCCCCATGTGTGCAAGTGCAATTCAACAAGCTCGCATAAAAAAAGTTGTTTATTTAAATAATTCAAATAATAATTTTGCTCAAAATATATCAAATGAAATATTATCAAATAAGAATAGTAATCATCAAGTTCTTATTGAAAAACTGCATTTAGAAGACAATTTAATTAATTCTTTTTTTAAAAAAATAAGAGATAATTAATGTTTCACGTGAAACATTAATTTTTTTGATACTTAAAAAAACGCAAATTGATTATCTTATAATAAATATGATTGCTGATGTTATAGTAATTCACTTTAGAATTTGAAAAACAATCAATATAAAAATATTTAAATAGAAATTGATATTAATATTACTTTATAAGTAATAAAAACAAATTTAATTAAAATTTATTATTTTTCTGGTCAAATTATTTCCCGGGAAATAATTTGCATCTAAAAAAATATTTCCCGGGAAATAATTTATAATGTTTCACGTGAAACATTGAGAAAAATAAAATAAAACTAGTTTAAATTAGTCTAAAATGATATAATATATGAGGAGAAAGGAGAAAAATATGTATCAAAGTTTATATAGAAAATATAGACCATCAAACTTTGAAGAAGTATATGGACAAGATATTGCTAAAAGAATATTAATAAATTCTATTAAACAAAATAAAATATCACATGCATATTTGTTTTATGGCCCTAGAGGAACAGGAAAAACTTCAATTGCCAAGATGTTTGCTAGAATATGTAATTGTTTGAATAATGAAAATGGTGAATGTTGTAATACTTGTCCAAATTGTATTGAATCTAATGATAAAAATTGCGTGGATATTATAGAAATAGATGCGGCTTCAAATAATGGCGTTGATGAAATTAGAGAACTAAAAAACAAAATTAATTTGGTTCCAAACAAACTTAAATATAAAGTGTATATAATTGATGAAGTTCATATGTTATCTACTGGAGCATTTAATGCTTTACTGAAAACATTAGAAGAACCGCCAGAACATATAATTTTTATTTTGGCTACAACTGAATTTTACAAAGTACCAACTACAATTGTATCAAGATGCCAGACTATTGAATTTAAAAATATTGATGATCAAAGTATGTACAATAGATTAAATGAAATATCGAAAGCTGAAAATATTTTGATCGATGATTCTGGAATATCAGAAATTATCAAAAATTCAAATGGTGGTTTAAGAGATGCTATTGGTCTTCTTGAAAAATTAAGCTTATATTGTGATGATAAAACATATATTAATGCAGATAATGTAAAAGAAATTGTTGGTTCTGTTTCGTTAGATGAAATAAAAAGATTACTCGATAATATTTTAAATAAAAATTTGGATAAAAGTTTTGAACAAGTAAAAAAATATTTTGATACTGGAAAAGATTTAATTAAAATTCTTAATGAATTGATTTATGAATTAAGAAATCAAATTGTTGAAAGTTATGATTATGATAAATTGACTATTATTAATTTAATGAATGAATACTCTATTAAATTAAAAAAAAGTAGTAATACAAGAATAATGTTTGAAATGATGATTATTGAATTGCTCAATAAAATACAGAAAGACAATATTAAAACAAATGTTCGACAATTATTGAGTGATGAAAATAAACATAGTTCAAACATAATTTCAAAAGAGTCATTACTTAATGAAAACGAGTATAAAATCAGAGTTAATAATACATTTTGCAATGCCAATAAGAAATTTTTGATTGATATTAAACAAAAGTGGAATTTACTTGATAATTATACTTTTGATGCTAAAAATGGCTCTATGGTTTGTGATTTGATAGATTGTTGCCCTGTAGTTGCTAGTGATACAAATTTAATATTAACATCAAACTATGAAACAATGACATCAAAAATAAATTCAAAATTAAAAAAATATGAACTTGTTTTAAAAGAAAAATTAAATATTGATCTAAAAATAGTTATAGTTACTGATGATCAGTGGAAAACATTAAAACAAGAATATATGAGTAATATAAAGAATGGCTATAAATACGTATATATTGCTGATGAAAATAGCTCAAAAAAAGAAAAAGTACAAAATAATATAGATGAAAAAGCAAAAGAACTATTTGGTGATTTGCTAAAAAAGGAGGATATTTAAAATGAATATGCAAGCATTGATGCGTCAAGCACAAAATTTACAAAAAGATATGTTAAATACAAAGCAGGAGATTGATTCTATGATTTTTTCTGGAGAAAATGGTTTTGTTAAAGTAAAAGTAAATGGAAAAAAAGAAGTAATTGAAATTAAGATTGAAAATGAAGAAATAGAAAAAGATGATTTAGAAGTTCTTAGTGATATGTTGATTATAGCACTTAATAATGCCTTCAAAGAGGTTGACAAAAAAACTGAAGAAAAAATGGGAAAATTTTCTAATATACCAGGATTATTTTAATATGTACCCAGAAAGTTTAAAAAATCTTATAGAAAGTTTTAAAATGTTGCCCGGCATTGGTGAAAAAACTGCTGAGCGAATGGCTTTCTTCATTCTTGATATGGATGCAGATAATGTTGATTTTTTTTCAGATAGTATTTCTAATGCAAAGAAAAAATTACATAAATGTAGTAGATGTAATAATATAACTGATCAAGATGTTTGTTCTATTTGTACAGATTTAAATAGAAATACTAAAACATTATGTATTATAGAAGATCCTAAAAGTTTATACATGTTTGAAAAAACAAAGATATACAATGGATATTATTTCATTTTAAATGATTTAATATCTCCACTAAATGGTGTTAATCCAGAAGACATTGGCCTTGAAAAATTACTTCAATTGATCAAAAATAGTGATTTTGATGAAATTATCATAGCTGTTAAGCCTAGTATTGAAGGAGAAACAACCAGTTTGTATATAAAAAGAATTTTAGAAGGTTTAGACATAAAAGTTACTCGATTGGCTAGTGGTATCCCAATGGGTGCTGATATAGAATACATTGATTCATTAACATTAGAACGTGCGATTAATGATAGAAAAGAAATAGAATAGTGAGTTTATATGAACATAGTATTTAATAGGTGATTTAATGATCAAATATATAAAAAGAGTAACATTTTCTTTTTTTGTGTTATATACGTTCAATATAATATCAATTAATTTTAATTTAATTATTCCTATTAATATTATAACAATTACAATTTTGACATTACTTAGAATTCCTGGACTTATCATGTTGTTGATTTTAAAACTATATATATTTTAATATGAGGAGGTATCATGAATTATAAAGAAACAATAAAAAAACTAGATTATGATAAATTAAAAAATCATGCTTACATTTTAAAAGTCGATGCAAATTATGATACCAATTTATCTTTAGAATTAGTTAAACATATGCTATCTTTTGAAATTAATGATTGTGAATATTTAGATCAAATTAATTATTTGATAGATAAAAATATATTTCAGGATTTAAAAATTATAAAACCAATTGGTCAATATATAAAAAAAGAACAAATAATAGATTTAATGGATGAATATAAAACAAAATCATTTTCAAATAACAGACGTTACTATATAATTGAATATGCTGAAAACATGAATGAATCATCTGCTAATACAATACTTAAATTTTTGGAAGAACCAAATGATAATATAACAGCTATATTAGTTACTAAAAATATTTATACTGTTTTAGATACAATTGTATCTAGATGTCAAATTTTAAATTTTTGTAATTATAGTGATGAAAAGTTTGATGCCGAAGACTTACAAACAGCAATGCAAATATTTGAAATAATAGCAGCAAATGAAGAAAAATCAATAGCATATTTATCAGATGTTTATAAATATAATGCTGATAAATTAAAAAATATATTAAATATTTTAACGTATATATATGTTGATTTAGCACATTATAAATTAAATCTTCCCTTATATGTTTTATCCAATAATTTAGATATATTAAAAAAGTATTCTAATAAATATGAATTAAATTATATTTATGATAAAATAAATGTGTTAAATGATTTAAGTATGTTGTTAAAATATAATGTAAACACTCGAATTATTGTTGATAAATTAGTATTAGATTAGGTGGTGGTAAGATTGAAAAAAGTAGTTAAAATATCATTTCAAAACTCAAATAAATTGTACTATTTTTCTACCAATGATATTAATATAAGTAAAAATGATTTAGTGATAGTGGAATCAGAAAGAGGCTTTCAGTTTGGAACTGTTGCAAGTGATGTAATAGAAATAGACGAAAGTAAAATTCCTAAAACTTTAAAAAATATAATAAGGAAAGCAACAGATTCTGATTTTTCTACAAATAAAAAAAATATTATTGATTCAGAAAAAGCTTTAAAAAAGGCCAAAGAATTAGCTAAAAAATTGAATGTCAATATGACATTATTAAATGCATATTTTACTTTTGATAGAAATCAATTAGTATTCAATTTTATTGCTGATGATCGAGTTGATTTTAGAGAATTAGCTAAAAACTTGGCGTCTATATATAAAACTAGAATAGAACTTAGACAAATAGGTGTTCGTGATAAAGCAAAAGAAGTTGGAGGAATTGGTCCATGTGGAAGATTCTTATGTTGTAACTTATTTTTAAATGATTTTGAGAGTGTATCAATTAACATGGCAAAAAATCAATATATTTCTTTAAAGCCAAATAAAATAAATGGTATATGTGGAAGACTATTGTGCTGTTTAAACTATGAAGATGATCAATATACTGAGTTGAAAAAACAATTTCCATCAATTGGAACTATCATAAAATATAATGGAATAAAATCCAAAGTCGTTGGACATGATTTATTTAAAAAAATGGTAACATTGGAAAAAGAAGATAAATCATTAATTAATATTAGTTTAAAAGAATATGAAAGTTGTAAATGATTTAGTCGGCTATAAAAATTTGAATATAGTTCAAGATACTGATTTTTTTAAATTTTCATTAGAATCAGTATTATTACCTAATTTTGTTACCATTAATCAAAAAAAACTAAAAATTTTGGATGTCTGTACAGGAAATATACCTATACCTTTGATCTTATCTACTAGAATTTCTGATGAAAGTAAAATATATGCAATAGAACTTCAAAAAGAAATATATGATCTGGCTGTAGAAACTACCAAAATCAATAATCTTGAAAGTAAAATTACGATAATTAATGATGATGTTAAAAATTTGAATAGATATTTTTCCGCTGAATATTTTGATATCATAACGTGTAATCCTCCGTATTTTAAAGTTTATGATAAATCAATATTAAATAAATCAGATATAAAGACAATTGCTCGTCATGAAGTAAAATTGGATTTGGAAACGCTGATATCATTATCGGCAAAATATTTAAAAAATAATGGAATATTTGCTATGGTGCACAGAACAGAACGTATGACAGAAGTACTCATTTTATTACATAAATATAAGTTAGAACCTAAAAGAATAAAATTTATTTTTCCAAAAAGAGGAACAGATTCAAACCTGCTTATGATTGAATGTGTTAAAAATGGAAACCCAGGATTAAAAAAGGTTGAGTATATTATAATACATGACGAAAATGGTCAATATACGGAAGAAGTAAAGAAAAATTTTAAATGATATATGGCATAGAAGGTGAACGAAATGAAGATGATTGTTGGATTGGGTAATCCAGGAAATGAATATATAAATACTAGGCATAATATTGGTTTTATGACATTAGATAATTATATTAAGACAAAAAACATTTCTGTCTATAAGAATAAATTTAATGGTTTATATGTTAAAGCAAAAATAAAAAATGAAGATGTAATCTTTTTAAAGCCTCAGATGTATATAAATTTATCTGGTGTAGTAATAAAAAAATATATAGATTATTTTAAAGTGGATATTTCCGATGTTTTAATAATTAGTGATGATTTAGATTTAGAAATAGGTAGATATAAACTAAAATCAAGTGGTTCCAGTGGGGGTCATAATGGACTTAAAAATATTGAACTAGAGCTTGGTACTCAAAACTATAAAAGATTGAAAATAGGTATATCTAATAACAAAAATATTGATACAAAAGACTATGTTTTAGGAAAACTTACTGAAAGTGATTTAAAAACGTATACAGAAATATTTAAAGTAACAGATTTGATAATTGATGAATTTTTATTTAATGATTTTGATAAAGTAATGTCGAAGTATAATCATAAAGGTGCATTGAATATATGAAATTTTTAGATAAACTTATTTTAACACCTGATAATATAAATAACATTGGTCTATATGGAATAACCAATGAATTTTTTTGTGCATATATATCTAAATTAAAAAGAACATATAATAAAGATATTTTGATTTTAACTTCATCTTTGTTTGAAGCAAATACTATTTTTAATAGTTTGGAAAAGTATGATAATACAGCATTATTATTTCCTATGGATGAATTTATTACTAGCGAGTCAATCGCTATTAGTCCTGAACTTAAAACGATAAGACTTGACACATTGAATAAACTTAACAGTGAAGAAAGTCATATATTAATATGCCATTTAGAATCTTATTTAAGATATCTACCTAGTAAAAAAACATATTTAAATAATGTTATAAGAATAAACATTGGTAACACTTATTCAAGAGATAAGTTAATTGGTGATTTGAATAATATTGGTTATAAGAAGGAAACAGTAGTAACCAATACAGGAGAATATGGAATTAGAGGCTTTATAATTGATGTTTTTCCTATTAATAATGAATATCCAATAAGAATAGAATTTTTTGATGATGAAATAGAATCTATTAGAATGTTTAACCCAGAAACTCAAAAATCAGTATCGAATATAGATAGAATAGAAATTTATCCTAATACAGAATTTTTGTTAAATGATTATAAAGATTTAGATATTGTAGAAACTAATCAAAAATGGTTACCTAAATACAATAACAATGTAGTATCAATAGCTGAATATTTAAAAGAACCAATAATTGTTTTAAAAGATATATCTCAGATAAATACAGTAAATCATAAATTAATTGAAGATATGTTTGAATATAAAAGATTAAAAGATGATAATTATAATGGCAGTTATATGCATGAATTTGATTTGAAATTTTTAAAAAATATTATTTATTACAATACGATAGATAATTATTTTAATAACGTAAGTAAAGTTTATGATTATGAAGTAAAATCAGTGCCAAAATTTTCTGAAAATGTTGAATTAATTAATGAATACATAAGGAAACAATTATATAATAATAAAACTATTATAATTGCGATAAATAATCGTCAAATCAAATCGTTTGTAAAATATTTAGATTCTCCATATGTAATAACCGAAGAAAATGATATATTTGATAATAAAGTAAATATTATAAATTTTTCTATGACAGAAGGTTTTATCTATGGAAGATATGTATTTTTATCTGAAAACGAATTATTTACAAAAAAAGAGATTAAAACCTATAAAAGCAAATATAAATATAGTTCTAAAATAAAGAGTATATCTAGTTTAGAAATAGGAGATTATGTTGTTCATATAACTAATGGTATCGGAATATATAATGGAATTAAGACACTTACACAAAATAATTTAAAAAAAGATTATTTAGAAATTTTATATGCAGGAAACGATAAATTATATATACCTGTTGAAAAAATAGAATTAATAGGGAAATTTACTGGTAAAGAAGGAATGTCCCCAAAAATTAATAAACTTGGAAGTAGTGAATGGGAGAAAACTAAATTAAGAGTTAGAAATAAAGTAAGTAATATAGCAAAACAATTGCTTGAATTATATGCTAAACGTGAAATGCAAAAGGGTTTTGCTTTTTCAAAAGATAATGAATTACAGACAATGTTTGAAAATGAATTTGAATATGTTGAAACAAAAGATCAGTTAACATCAATTGATGCAATAAAAAAAGATATGGAATCAATAAAACCGATGGATAGATTACTTTGTGGTGATGTTGGATATGGTAAAACTGAAGTTGCATTTAGGGCAATATTTAAAGCTGTAAATAATTCTAAACAAGTCTTATATTTATGTCCAACAACAATTTTGTCTACACAACAATATGAAAATGCAAAAATCAGGTTTAAAAATTATCCTGTTAAAATAGCTTTATTAAATAGATTTACTACTGAAAAAGAGAAAAATAACATTATAGAAGAACTCAAAAATGGTACTTTAGATGTTTTGTTTGGAACACATAGAATACTTAGTAGTGATATTAAGCCTAAAAATCTTGGCTTATTAATCGTGGATGAAGAGCAAAGATTCGGCGTTACACATAAAGAAAAAATAAAATCATATAAGGAAAACGTGGATGTATTAACTTTAACTGCAACTCCTATACCTAGAACCCTACAAATGTCTTTGTCTGGATTACGTAGTCTTTCATTAATAGAAACTCCTCCAGTTGATAGATATCCAATTCAAACATATGTGATAGAAGAAAACAAGGCATTAGTTCGTGATGCAATTTATAAGGAATTAGCAAGAAATGGCCAAATTTATATCCTTTACAATAATGTTGCGCGAATTGAAGCAAAGCTCCATGAGTTGGAATCATTAGTTCCAGAAGCTAGAATTGTTTATGCTCATGGTCAATTGAACAAAGTAGAATTAGAAGATAGAATGAATGCATTTATAAATCATAAATATGATATATTATTATGTACGACTATAATAGAAACAGGAATAGATATTACAAATGCTAATACTTTAATTATTTACAATGCAGATCATTTTGGACTTAGTCAACTTTATCAGATTAGAGGACGTGTTGGTAGAAGTAATAAAATTGCATATGCATATTTAATGTATTCAAAAGATAAATTGCTTAGTGATACTGCAATTAAGCGACTAAATGCAATAAAAGAATTTACGGAATTGGGTAGTGGATTTGCAATAGCTTCAAGGGATTTAGCGATCAGAGGTGCTGGTGATATTCTAGGAAGCGAACAAGCAGGTTTTATTGATAGCATTGGAATAGATTTGTATTTAAAAATATTAAATCAAGAAGTGGCTAAATTAAAAGGTATAAAAGTAGAAGAAAATGAAACATCGACAAGAGCACACAATTTAATTAATGTCGAAACACACATCTCTGATAGCTATGTATCAGATGAGGAGTTGAAAATTGAAATTCATAAAATGATTAATGGTATTACTGATTATAATAAGTTGCTACAAGTTAAAGAAGAATTAGAAGATAGATTTGGTAAAGTAAGTGATAATATTCTTATTTATATGTATGAAGAATGGTTTGAAGCATTAGCTAATAAGTTAAAAATAAATAGAGTTATAATGAAAAAGAATGTTATTGAGTTATATATAGAAAAAGAAGTTTCGGAACAAATCGATGGTGAACAATTATTTTTAAAAGCCTTTGAAATAAGTAGAAATTTTACGTTTGAGTACAAAAATGAAACAATTAAAATAAGTTTATCATTGCAAAATTTAGAAAAACATTATTTATATTATTTAACTAAACTTTTGAGTAATATAAAACTTAAAAATGATTAGGAAAGGAATTTGATTCCTTTTTTATATGGAAAACTATTTAAATTGTAAGCTTTCTTGACTGTTTTTAATATATTTGATAATATTTATATGTAAAATTGGAGAGATATGAATGGATAATACAATAAGTGCGATTTTTAAAGAAAAAAATGAAAAGATACTGTTTGATAAATTATTATTAGATATAGATAATAATTTTGATTCTCTACTTTTAACTATAAATAACAAAATTGCTTTGTCTACACCTAAGCTTATTAAAAAAGTTAATGATATTTTATTTAATTATCAAATTGATTATGATTTAAAAAGCTTAACAGAATTACTAAATCAAGAAGTGGAAAAAATAAATAAAATGGTAGTAGATTTGCTAGAGTTAAAAAAAACAAAGTTAAAAGAAGCAATTCAAAAGGATAGTTCTTTCACAACTAGTGAATTTGATACTGACATAGATGAAAGTACAAAGAAATTTAGAGAAGAATTTGATGTTTCGATGAATAAGGCAATTTATTTGGATCTTTCTGGAGCAATAAGTAAAAATTATAATTTAAAAGAAGAAGCAATAAATGATTTAAATGCTTATTTAAATAATTATGATATGAGTGTTTCTAATGCTATTATAGATTCAATAGAATATCGTGATAATACATTAAAGAATATAACAAAAGAAACTTATAATAAATACATTGAATTAAATAACAAAACAGCTAATCTTAATATAAAAAAAAGTAATTAATGTTACATACTTTAAATATATTAGTAGATACTAATCTTAGGAAGAAGGTATCTAATGAATACAAATGGTATATCAAGAAGAGTTGATGAATTGGGGAGAATTGTAATTCCTAAAGAATTTAGAAAAAATCTAAGAATAAAATCTGGTGACTGCTTGGAAATATATGCTACAAATGGTGAAATTGTTTTGAAAAAACAAGATATAGTTGCTGATTCAATTACTTCGCTTAATAAAACCTTAGGTATAATATCAAAGACAATAAATAATGATATATTGATTACCGATACTGATAAATTTTTAGTATCATTTGGTAGTGAAAAATATGAAACATTAATTAATAAAGAGATAAGTGAAGGATTATATTCATCTCTAGAAAAGAGAACTAAACTTACTTCTCTTAATTCTAAAATACCAGAATTTGAAAACACAAATTATATTATAAATCCAATAATAGTAAACGGTGATACAATAGGTAGCATTATTCTAATTGGTGCTGATGAGTTAACACCTGATCAAAATATTATAAATGTAATTAATAATTTATTTATTAATCATATTGAAATTTAATTAATTTTTGTGTATAATCTATTATAATTTATATTTAATGGTTTTGAAAGAAAGAGCTATATGATTGTTTTTAAGAGAGTCTTTGGTTGGTGAAAAAGGACAAACATAATATAGTAAATGGTTCTGGAACTTATTAATTGATATGTAAGTTAATACGTTGACAGCGTTAATGTTTTGAGTGTATAGACTTTGGTCTATAAATTAAGGTGGTACCGCGATTATTCGTCCTTATTGGTTGAATAATTGTTTTTTTTTGGAGGTTAATTATGGGTAGATATTTTGAAAAAATAAGTTTTGAACAATATAAAAAGGATATAAATGATGATAGAGATAATTACAACAAATATTTATTGCCAAGTAGAAGCACCGAACATAGTGCTGGATATGATTTTTCATCTTTAATAAAATTTAATTTAAAACCTGGTGAAGAAATAAAAATACCTCTTGGTATTAAAGCTAATATGAATGATGACGAAGTTTTATTTTTATTTGTTAGAAGTAGTCAAGGATTTAAATACAATATTAGAATGTGTAATCAAGTTGGTGTAATAGATAAGGATTATTATAATAATAGCGAAAATGAAGGACACATTTGGATTAAGTTAAAAAATGAAGGAAATAAAGATTATGTAGTTGATATTGGTGATAAAGTATGTCAAGGAATTTTTACAAAGTTTTTAACTGTTGATAATGAAGAAAGTATTACAGTTAAAAGAGTTGGAGGAATTGGTTCAACTACAGCTACAAAATTATAAAAATAGGAGGATTTATGGAAAAAGAAAAATATTATATAACAACTGCAATAGCTTATACTTCTGGGAAACCACATATAGGAAACACTTATGAAATAGTTTTGGCTGATGCAATAGCTAGATATAAAAGGTTTAGAGGTTATGATGTTTATTTTCAAACTGGAACAGATGAACATGGAGAAAAAATTGAGTTAAAGGCTAAAGAGCAAGGCGTAACACCAAAAGAGTTTGTTGATTCTATCTCTAGTGAAATAAAAAGAATATGGGATATTATGGATACCAGTTATGATGGATTTGTTAGAACAACTGATTTAAATCATGAAAAACAGGTTCAAAAAATATTTAAAAAAATGTATGAAAAAGGAGATATATACCTTGGAAAATATGAAGGATTGTATTGTACTCCTTGTGAATCTTTTTTTACTGAAAGTCAATTAATAGACGGAAAGTGTCCTGATTGTGGACGTGAAGTAAAAAAAGCAGAAGAAGAAGCATATTTCTTTAAATTATCAAAATATCAAGATAAACTAGTGGAATATTACAATAGCCATCCTGATTTTATTAAGCCAGAAGCTAGAAAAAATGAAATGATTAATAATTTTATTAAGCCAGGATTACAAGATTTATGTGTTTCACGAACATCTTTTTCTTGGGGAATTCCAGTTGATTTCAATCCAAAGCATATAGTTTATGTTTGGCTAGATGCCTTAACGAATTATATTACTAACATAGGATACGATGTTGATACTTCTAGCGATATGTTTAAAAAATATTGGCCAGCAGATTTGCATTTAATAGGAAAAGATATTGTTAGGTTTCATACAATTTATTGGCCATGCTTTTTAATGTCACTTGATCTACCACTACCTAAACAAGTTTTTGGACACCCTTGGCTATTATTTGGAAATGATAAAATGAGTAAGTCAAAAGGAAATATATTATATGCTGATGATTTAGTTGAAGAGTTTGGTGTTGATGCAGTTAGGTATTATGTGTTACATGAAATACCATATTCTAGTGATGGAAATTTAACTAAAGAATTATTAATAGAAAGAATAAATAGTGATTTAGCTAATGTTTTAGGTAATTTGGTAAATAGAACAATTGCTATGGCTAATAAATATTTTGATGGTAATGTTATAAATAGTAATATAAAATCTGATTTAGATAATGAATTAATAGATAAAATTAATGACTTAGGGAAAAATGTTGATGATAAAATGAATAATTTGGAAGTGGGATCTGCATTAGACTCAATTTTTGATTTGTTGAGAAGAAGCAATAAATATATCGATGAAACTACTCCATGGATTCTAGCAAAAGATGAAACACAAAGTGATCGCTTACAAACAGTTCTTTATAATTTGTTAGAAGCAATTAGAGTATCAGCTGTTTACCTTGAATCTTTCTTACCATCCACAGCTAAAGAGATATTTAGACAATTAGGTATAGATAAAAGACAAGATATTTATGCAAATGATAATATTTATAAAACAGAAAAACCACAACCTTTATTTAATAGAATTGATATAAAATAATGTCAAACATTGTAAATTAAGATAAAAAGCTAGCAAAAGTATTTGACTAATTTTTGGAATGATATATACTGGTAATGTAGTGTAGTATTAAAAAGAAAGGGAATATTATGGCAAAAGGAAACAGTTTTAACCCAGTAGTACTACTATTATTTATAGGAATATATTTTGTATTAAGTTATATTGATACAAAAATCATTCCGGAATTAATTTATGGTAGCATTTTACTTATTTATTATTTTAAGTATTTGCTTATAAATAAGAAGTCTATTTAAAAGATATGTTTATATCTTTTTTTTGTGGTATTATATAGAAGGAGTGATAAGCATGTTTGTAGATTCACATTTACACTTAGATAGTTTTGAAAACATTGATGAGGTAATAAATAACGCTAAGGAAAGAAACGTTAAATATTTAATAGTTAGCTGTTGTTCAATGGATGAAATAGAAAATGGTCTCAAATTTATCAATAAATATGATAATGTGTTTTTTTCTATTGGATTACATCCATCAGAAGCTAATAAATACTCTAAACAAGATTTAGAAAAAATTACACAAATTATTAAGCAATACAGAAACAAAATAATAGCGGTAGGCGAGATAGGACTTGACTACTATTATGGTAAGGATAATGTAGAAAAACAGAGGCAATTATTTGATTTGCAGTTACAATTAGCAGAACACTTGAACCTTCCAGTAGTTATTCATACTAGAGATGCTACAGCAGATACAATTGATATACTAAAATCACATTCTATTAAAGGCGTTATCCATTGTTTTAATGGAAGTATTGAAACTGCTAATATTTATATAAAAATGGGATTTAAACTTGGATTAGGCGGTGTTTTAACCTTCAAAAATACTAAATTACCATGTGTTATTGAAAAAATAGATTTATCTAATATAATTCTTGAAACAGATAGTCCTTATCTAGCACCTGTTCCATTAAGAGGAAGTATTAATGAACCTAAAAATATACCTATCATTGCAGAAAAATTAGCTCAAATAAAAGAAATTAGTGTTTTTGAAGTGGCTAGTATTACTACTAATAATGTAATTAATTTATTTGACTTAAAAAAATGGTTATGATATATTGAAATTAATTTATAGTAGGTGATGTTTTTTGAAAAAAACTCTGTTATTAATAAGAAATCAAAGTATATATATAATGTTCGTAATAGCATTTTTCTTAATTATTGCATTTGGATATAGTGATAAGACAGTAATTACTGAGGATGTTTCTAATGCAAGAGCAGTACAAGCTATTCATTTGGTTTCAAAGTACAATAAAAAAGTAGTTTCTACTAAAAAGGTTACTAGTTTTAATGAGATTTTGGATTATGCGAAAAATATGCCAGTTAAATTTAGTGGAACAATGACGGGATACGGTCCTGATTGTAAAGGTTGTGGAGGGAAAACAGGCTGTCCGCCATCACAAAATGTAAAAAATGGTAATATCTATTTTAATGATAATGAATATGGAAAAGTCAATATATTGGCGTCAGACAAGAGAATTCCTTGTGGTACTATTGTAAAAATTACTAATTCAACTCTTGGAAAAGAAGTTATGGCTGTTGTTTTAGATAGGGGTGGAGCAATTAAAAATACAAAATTTGATTTACTTATGAAGACAGAAAAGGAAGCATCAAAAAAAGTTGGATTTCAAAAAGTAGAATATGAAATCGTGAGATGGGGATGGTAGGTATCTTAATAAGATGCTTATTTTATGGGAGGATTTAAATTGGAATATAATCATAAATTTAAAAAAAAATTTGGTCAAAATTTTCTTCAAGATAAATCTATTATAGATAAAATAGCAAATTCAATTGATGTTAGCGAAAATGATATAATTATTGAAATTGGACCTGGTGCAGGTTATTTAACTAAAGAGTTAATAACTAAGACAAGAGTCTTGGCATATGAAATAGATAAGGATTTAGAAGAGACATTAAATAGAATTAAAAATAACAATTTAGAGATTGTTTGGGATGATTTTTTAAAAAGAGATATTAAAACCGATTTATCAAAATACACTTATGATAATGCCTATGTAATTGCTAATTTACCATACTATATAACTACTCCAATAATTACAAAAATTATTAATTCTGGGGTTCAGTTTAATGGAATAGTTGTAATGGTTCAAAAGGAAGTAGCCGATAGATTTTCAAGTTTACCAGGTTGTAGAGAATATGGGTCTATAACAGTTTTCTTAAATTATTATTTTAAAATCACTAAATTGTTTAATGTTAGTAGAAATTCATTTTATCCTAAACCAAATGTTGATAGTGCGGTAATATATTTAAAGAATAAAAAAACAGAAGGCTTAAAAGTCAGTGAAGAAAAATTATTTAAACTTGTAAATGATTGTTTTAGATATAAACGAAAAACTATAAAAAATAATTTACAAGAATATGATTTAGAAAAAATATCCACAATTTTAGTGGAAAATGGATATTCATTAAGTTCAAGAGCTGAACAAATTCCATTAGAAATGTTCATAAAAATTGCGAATATAATTTAGTGTAAAGCATATTATTAGATTGGTGATAATATGCTTTTTAAAATTGGTGATATAGTAACTAGAAATTCTTATAATAATGATACTATTTTTAAAATAGTATCAATTGATGGTGCGCTGATATATTTGAAAGGTGTTAATGTGAGACTTTATGCAGATAGTCCAGCTAGTGATTTAAAACTAGTCGATAAAAATGAAACTGATTTAGAGAGTGAAGATGATGAAGTTTTAATTGAAAGATCTAATGATATCTTAAATTTAGATAGAAGTTCGTATTTTTATTTACCAGGTAAAATATTACATATTGATGGTGATAAAGAATATTTAGATAGATGTATGAAGTTTTATAAAAAAATGAAAGTTAAAGCATATGGTGTTGTAGAAAAAGAAGAAGTAGTCGCAAATGAAATAGAGAATTATCTGCAAAAATTACAACCAGATATTGTGATTATTACTGGACACGATTTTTTTTACAAAGATAGAAAAGATTTAACTAATATAGATAATTATAGAAACAGTAAATATTTTGTTGAATCAGTGAAAAAGGCAAGGGAATATGAAAAATCACAGGATAAATTGGTAATAATTGCTGGTGCATGTCAGTCAAATTACGAGGAACTCATAAAAAATGGTGCTAATTTTGCTAGTAGTCCTAAAAGAGTTAATATTCATGCATTAGATCCAGCAATAATAGCAACATCAATAGCATTATCTCCAAAAAATGAACCGATTGATATATTAAAAATAATTTCTAGAACAAAATATAAGGAAGATGGTATAGGTGGAATAATAACTAATGGTATTATGTATATGGGGTATCCAAGATGAATATAAAAAAAATAAAGGAAAACCTAGAAAGTAGAAAAGGTAAAACTTTAAAATTTAGATTCAATGGTAGTCGAAATCAAATAGAGGAATTTGAGGGAATAATAGAAAACACCTATAATTTTGTTTTTACTATAAAATTAACTAATAATTCAAATCAAACTAAAAGCTTTAGTTATAGTGATATCTTAACTGATAGTCTGGAAATTTTTACAAAATAATATTGCTTTTTCTAATTATTTATTATAATATTATATTGTAAAGTTGGATACTTTAAGAGGGAGGATACGTAGATGAAAATCACATCAGTAAATGTACGTAAAATTGAAAAAGAAGGATCACGAATGAAGGGAATTGCATCTGTATTATTAGATGACAGTTTTGCAGTTCATGATATCAGAATAATAGAAGGAGACAATGGTTTATTTATAGCTATGCCAAGTAGAAAGACTGCTGTAGGTGGATATCGTGATATAGCGCATCCTATCAATCCAGAAGTTAGAACTATGTTTGAAGAGGCTATCTTTGATGCTTATAATAAAGCAGATGATGAATCTGTTGAATCAGAAGAAGAATAATTTGATTTAGAAAGAGAAATTAGATTTCTCTTTTTTTCATGTTTTCATTCATAAAGCATATTATTAACTGGGAGGAAGAAAATGGATAAAGTAGATAATCTAGTTAATAATTATAATCATAGTGTTAATATGGTAGAGAGAAAAAACATGATAGTTACTGGAGTAAAAAAAATAGACAATTTTGATAGTGAAGAATTTTTATTAGAAACGAACATGGGTCACTTAATAATAAAGGGTACAGATTTAGACTTAGTAAAATTAGATACTATGCAGGGTAATGTTTCTATAAAGGGAACAATAATTTCTTTTTCTTATGTTGAAGATTATAAAAATAAAAGTAAAGAAAACAGTATACTAAATAGATTATTTAAGTAATGTCATTAGAAATACAAATTCAGTCTTTAGTTTTTTCTTTTTTATATGGTATGACTTTTTCTTTATTTTTTAATCTTTTTTATAAATATTTATTTAAAACTAAAATTTTGTTTAAAATTCTAGTGAACTTTATATTTATTTTTATATTCACTAATATTTATTTTATAATAAATAAAATTATAAATAATGGTGTAGTAAATTATTATTTTTTGATTATGATTATACTAGGATTCTTTTTGGGAAATATAAAGACTAAAAAAATAAGACTTAAAAATTAATTCAAGCGAATTAATTTTTTTTAGATTTTTTCAATTATATACAAGATACAAAATTTGTAGTATAATTAAATTGGGTTTTTAGGAGGTATAATGCATAAAAAAGAATTTAGTGTAATAAAGAAATGTTTAAAAAAAGCTTCTAATATTTTTATTATTGGGCATAAAGATATTGATTTAGACGCATTTGGGGCAGCTATAGGGATATACTGTTATGCGTCATTTAATAAAAAGGATGCATATATTATTCTTGATGATAAAAAATTGGAAGATAGTGTAAAAAAAGTAATTGATAGTTATAGTAGTAAAATTAATATAGTAAAAAGTGGAGATATTAATATAACCATTGATAGTGATAGTCTATTAGTGATAGTTGATACTAATAAAAAATATTTATTACAAAATCCAGATATTATAGAAAAATTTAATAACATAATTATAATAGATCATCATGGTATTGGTAGCAATACAGTCGATTTAGAGAATGCTTTATTGTTTATTGATTCTAATGCATCTAGTACTTGTGAAATTATAACAAATATGTTAGAAAATGATAACTTAATAGTTGATAAGGATGTAGCGACTACAATACTTGCAGGCATTGTTTTAGATACTAACAATTTTGTTATAAAGACAAATAGCAGTACTTATCATGCGGCATATTATCTATCTAACTGTGGAGCTGACTCTAAAGCAGTACAATACCTATTGAAACAAAATATAAAAGAATATATAGAAATGCAAAAAGTAATAACAGAAGTTAAAATAGTCAAAAAAATTGCTATTAGTAAAGGATTACAAACTAGAATATATAGACGTGAAGATTTAGCTAAAATTGCTGATACCATTTTACTTTTTAATAATATTGAAGCATCATTTGTTGTTGGAAAGATAGATGGTGGAATTGGAATTAGTGCTAGGAGCATGGGAAATATAAATATAGGAAAAATAATGGAACAATTTGGTGGTGGTGGTGATAATCATGAAGCCGCAGCTAAAATAAAAGATAAATCATTAAATGAAGTTATTACAGAAATAACAAAAATTGCAAAAAAAATAAAGGAGGAAGAAAATGAAAGTTCTATTCATTAAGGATTTAAGAGGCCAAGGTAAAAAAGGCGAAAAAAAAGAAGTAAAAACAGGTTATGCTCAAAACTTTTTAATAAAGAATGGTTATGCCGTTCAACTAAATGAACAAACTTTATCAAAGTATAATCATGAACAAGCAATTAAGAAAGCAACTGATGAAAAAAATAGAGAAGAAGCAATAAAATTAAAAGATTCTATTGAAAAATTGGAACTTACATTTAAAGTTAATGTTGGAAAAGAAGATAAAGTATTTGGAAAAATAAGTTCAAAACAAGTAAAAGAATTACTTGCTGTTAAAGGATTTAATATTGATAAAAAACAAATCGATATTGATGATAGTGTTGCAAGTTTGGGATATCATAATATAAATATTATTTTGTATAAAGATGTAATTGCAAAATTAAAAATAAAACTAGAAAAATAGAAGGTGGTAAAATGGCCGGTAGAAATATACCTAACAATTTAGAAGCAGAACAATCAGTACTTGGTTCTATGATTTTATCAAAATATGCTCTTCAGAAAGCTGTTGATGCTCTTACTAGAGATTCTTTTTATTCTGAGGTTAATGCTGAACTTTTTTCTTGTTTGTCTGATATGGCATCAAAAAAAGTTCCAATCGATTTAACTACCTTAACTAGTGAATTAAAAAATAGAGATAAATTAAATCTAGTAGGTGGTATCGAACGTTTAACAGAAATTATGGAATATGTTCCTACTGCTGCAAACATTGATCATTATATAAAATTGGTTGAAGAAGCGGCTTTACTTAGAAAGTTGATTAATGTTTCTACGGACATAGTTACTAGTGCATATGATTCAGATAATGATGTTAATGAAACTTTGGATAATGCCGAAAGAAAAATATTGGGAGTAGTTAATAATAGACGATCAACAGAATTTAAGACAATTAAAGAGGTACTTGTTGAAGCAGAAGCAAATTTGGAAAAATTATCTCAAACAAAAGGAGATATTACAGGAGTTCCAACTGGATGGTATGATATTGATAATTTAACGTCTGGACTACATGAAAATGAGTTTATAATTATTGCAGCCCGTCCAGCTATGGGAAAAACTGCATTTGCAGTCAATTTAGCTACTAATGTAGCACTCAATTCTAGTAAGGCAGTAGCGCTATTCAACATGGAAATGGGTGCTGAACAATTAGTTAATCGTATGATAAGTTCTTTAGGTCAAATTGAAGGAAAAAAATTAGCCACAGGAAATTTACAAAATAATGATTGGAAAAGAATCAGTGAATCTATGAATAGACTTGGAAATACTAAGTTATATATGGATGATACACCAGGTATTACGATAGGTGAAATACGATCAAAATGTAGAAGACTTGCTAATAGTGAAGATGGTTTAGCATTAGTTATAATAGATTATTTACAACTTATTTCATCATCAGCTAACTATGGTGGAAATAGACAACAAGAAGTTTCTGATATTTCAAGATCGTTAAAAACAATGGCTATGGAATTAAAAGTTCCTGTTGTTGCTCTGGCACAATTATCAAGAAGTGTAGAAGCTCGTGAAAATAAAAGACCAATAATGAGTGATTTAAGAGAGTCTGGTTCTATTGAGCAAGATGCTGATATTGTATCATTCTTATATCGCGATGATTATTATAATAGGGAAAAAGCAAACGAATCTAATACTAGTATTAGTGAATTCATTGTAGCAAAACATAGAAATGGTCCAACAGCTACCATTGAACTTTTATTTAAAAGAGATACATCAACATTTTTGAGTTTTAAAAAAGAAGCAATAGGAGGTCCGAATGAATAAAAAAACAATTATATATACTATATTGGCAGTTGCAATTAGTAGTGTTGTATTTTTTACAGGCTATACAAAATATTCAAATCCTGTTCAATTGTATAGAGTATACTTGTCTGGAAAAACTATAGGATATATTAAATCAGAGGAAGAATTAAATGATTATATTGATAAAAAAGAAAAAGAGATTAAAGAAAAATACAATGTAGAAAAAGTATATGCTCCAAAAGATTTAAATATAATAAAAGAGGAAACTTATAATAAGAAAGCCTCTTCTGTTTCTAGTATTTATTCACAAATAAAAAACGTTTCGCCATTTACTATAATGGGTTATACTGTCACAATAAAAGGTGTAGAGGAATCAGATGAGGATGAAACATACATGACTGATACAGTTGTTGTTAATGTACTAAACAAAAAGATTTTTACTGATGCTTTAAAAAAAACAATTAATGTTTTTGTAAGTGAAGATAAATATAAGGATTATGTAAATAAGACACAAGAAAAAATTACTGATACTGGTTCTATAATAGAAAACATGTATATAGAAAATGAAATAACTATAAAACAGAATAAATTATCTACTAATGATAAAATCTTTTCTGACAGTGAAGAATTAAGTAAATTTTTATTATTTGGTACCTTGGAAGAGCAAAAGAAATATACCGTAAAAGAAGGAGATACAATAGAACAAGTATCTTATGATAACAAATTATCAGTGGAAGAATTTTTAATTGCAAATACTGAGTTTAATAGTAGTGATAATCTGTTATATCCAGGAGAGCAAGTAACTCTTGGTGTTATTAAGCCTGCTTTTAAATTAGTTGAAGAAGATCACGTAGTACAAATGGAAACTACTAAATATAAAACAGAAATTGTATATGATGATAGTTTAATGGAAGGTATCGAAAGAGTTAAACAAAAAGGAAATAACGGAACAACAAAAGTTACTAAAAAAATTAAAAAGTCTAATGGTGAAGTAGTTAGTGCGGTTGTTATATCATCACAAGAAGTTGTTCCAGCTGTTAATAAGGTTATCATAAGAGGTAAAGGTAGTGTTAGTACTGGTTCACTTGGTTCATGGGCATGGCCAACTAAAACTCCATATGTTATAACAAGTGGATGGGGCTGGCGTTGGGGAAAATTCCATGATGGTCTTGATATTAGTGGAACCGGATTTGGATCTCCTATATACGCTGCAAATGATGGTGTAGTAGCAGAGTCAAATTATACTTCATATAATGGACATTATATAATTATTAATCATAATAATGGATATTATACAAATTATGGACATTTGTCAGCGAGACTTGTAAAAAAAGGTGATATAGTTAGTATTGGTCAACAAATAGGAAAAATGGGAGCGTCAGGCTTTGCTTTTGGAACTCATTTACATTTTGGAGTATGGAAAGGATATCCTTATGTAGGTGGAAAAAGTATAAATCCTGCAAAAATATCATAATGAAAGTAAAAGTTTTGGCGAGTGGATCAAAGGGGAATTCCACTTATATAGAATGCAGAAATTTAAAAATATTAATTGATGCTGGTATTAGCTTTTTACAAATAAAAAAATCTTTGGAAGATATTAATGTAGATATTTTTTCAATAGACATAATTTTGATTACACATTCACATAGTGATCATATTAAGGGCCTTCTAACTCTATTGAAGAAAACTAATATTAAATTGTGTACAGAAAAACTGGTTTACGACGATTTGGTAAAAACAATTACCCCTAACAATTTTGAGATTATTGATAAGGAAATGAATATAGATAATGTTAAGATTCAATCATTTCATTTATCTCATGATGTAGAGTGTTATGGATATATTATTGAATGTGATAGAAAAGAATTAGTATACATTACCGATACAGGATATTTAAATAAAAAGTATATTCCTAAAATATCAAATAAAGATATTTATGTGATAGAGACAAACCATGATGTAGAAATGTTAATGAATGGTCCATATCCGTTTGTTTTAAAGCAAAGAATTATAAGTGATTCGGGTCATTTATCAAATCAAACAACTGCCAAACTGTTAAAAAAAGTAATAGGACCGCAAACAAAATATATATTTTTAGCACATATTAGTGAACATAATAACGATAAACAGCTAGCACTTGACACTGTAAAGAAAGAACTTAGTGACACTGATTTTAATTTAGATAATATAATATTGACTGATCAATATATATCTTTAGATACTGTTGAGGTTTAATATGATAAGAATAATTTGTGTTGGTAGAATAAAGGAAAAATATTTAAGTGATGCAATTTTAGAATATTCAAAGAGAATTAAAAAGTATACTAATCTGGAAATAATAGAGCTAAATGATTCATCCATTGAAAATTCCAAGCTAGCTTTGGAACAAGAAGCAGTTCTAATAAATAAGCACATAAAAGATAAAGATTTTGTAATAACTTTAGAAATAGAAGGTAATGAACTCTCATCTATAGAGTTTTCTAAAAAAATAGACCAAATTCAAATATTGAACAGCAACATTGTGTTTGTAATAGGTGGATCATATGGAATAGACCAACAAATTAAAAATAGAGCTAACTATAAGATTTCATTTTCTAGAATGACATTTCCTCATCAATTGTTTAGAGTTATTTTATTAGAGCAAATTTTTAGAGCATATAAAATATTAAATAATGAAAAATATCATAAATAATAATATCTACGAATTTGTGGATATTATTATTTTATTCACTTTCGGTAAACTTCGAACATAACATAGAAAAATTTACTTATAATTAACTAAATGAGGTAGTTATATGGTAATTTTCAAAAAAAGACTTAAAGAAAAGAGAAAAGAATTAGGTTTAACACAAGAGGAGTTAGGAAAAAGTATTTATTTGAGCAAGGGTGAAGTTTGCGCTTATGAGAAAGGAAATCGAATTCCTCCTTTGGACGTTTTAATAAGAATTGCCGATTTTTTAGAAGTTGATTTCTTATGGTTAATTGGAATGGAATATCAATATAAGAAACGTGATAATGGAATTGTTAACTTATCAGATGATGATATTAAGATAATAAATGCATTAAGAAGAGATTCTAATTTGTATGAAAAATTTTTAGATAATCCGGAACGAGTTATTGCACAAATAAGTAATAATTTTATAAAAAATCATAATTAAAATGTAATAAAATAGGTGCTAAAAGAGATATAATTAATAGGTGATAAAAAGTGATTAAACTATTAATGAATTTTCTTTGGTTTGTAGCACTTATTTTTTTGTTGGGTGGAGGACTCTATTTTAGCATTAAATTAAAATTTCCACAGTTGAAATTTTTTTCGTTATTTAAAGGAATAAATAAAAATAACACTGATGGAATAACACCGCTTAGCAGTTTATCAATGTCATTAGCAGCTAGAATTGGGGTTGGTTCTTTATCGGGAATAGCACTTGCTATATATTTAGGTGGACCAGGAACAATTTTTTGGATTTGGTTATCTTGCATCATTACATCTATTAATTCCTATTGTGAAACTTATTTAGCAGTTAAGTATCAAGAAAAAAATAATAATGAATACGTAGGAGGACCAGCATATTATATTAGTAAAGGTTTAAATAAAAAAGTTCTTTCTAAAATATATTCTGTTTTAATTATTATAACTTATATAATAGGATTCATAAGTATACAATCAAATACTATAGTAATATCTGTCAATAGACTCTACAATATAAATTGTGTAGTTGTTTCGTTATTATTAGTGATATTATCGGCACTTGTTATATTGAAGGGTTTAAATGGAATAGTAAATATTACAAATAAGTTAGTTCCTGTGATGGGTATAGGTTATATAATAATTAGTATTATAGTTATCACATCTAATTTAGATAAAATACCGATTTTATTTTTATCTATTTTTCATAGCGCTTTTTCATTCAAAAGTTTTGGAATTGGTATACTTAGCACTTTTCTAATAGGTATACAACGAGGTACCTTCTGTACCGAATCAGGTTTAGGAACTGGCTCAATTGCAGCTTCTTGTACTGCTCCTAGTGATAAAATTAGTTATAGTCTTATGCAAATAATAGGAATATATTTTACGGTTTTTGTAATATGTACTGCAACAGCATTAATTATTCTTACTTCGAATTTTAAAGATTTTGCTTTAACTAATATTAATGGTATTGAATTAACACAACATGCATTTAATTACCATTTGGGTTCAATGGGACCAATAGTACTTTTAATGCTGGTTATTAGTTTGGCATATTCTACTATAATTGCGGGCTATTATTATGGTGAAAATAATTTTTTATTCTTGTTTAAAAATAAAGGTAATTCCATAATTATATTAAAATTATTAACATTACTTCTTATTTTCATAGGTGGAATAGCTAGTCCCAAAATATTATGGAATATTGTTGATATAACAGTTGCCATTTTGTCTATTATAAATATGTATGTAATATTAAAATTACGTCATATCATAATAAAAGATTATAAAAAGTTATAAAATATAGTATAATCTAACTAGGTGAATGAAAATGTTAGGTCAAGACTGGGATAGTATTTTAAAGGATGAAATGTCTAAAGAGTATTTTTTAGATTTGATGGCAAAAGTAGAAGATGAATATAAAAGAAAAATAATATATCCAAAAAAGGGTGATTTATTTAAGGCTTTTAGGATTACTTCTTATGCAAATACAAAAGTAGTTATTTTAGGACAAGATCCTTACCATGGTGAAAATCAAGCTGAAGGGTTATCTTTTTCAGTTAAAGATGGTGTGCCTAAACCACCATCATTGCAAAATATATTTAAAGAGTTAAATATGGATTTAGGTATAGAAATATCAGATAATGGTAGCTTATTAAAATGGGCATCAGAAGGAGTATTGCTTTTAAATTCTGTATTAACTGTTGAAGCAAACAAGGCTGCATCTCATAAAGATATAGGCTGGGAACAATTCACAGATGCAGTTATAAAAAAATTAAATGAAAAAAACACTCCTGTTGTTTTTATATTATGGGGAGCGTTTGCTAGAAGCAAAAAGAAGTATATTACAAATTCTAAACATTTAGTGCTAGAATCATCACATCCTTCTCCTTTTTCAGCATATAATGGTTTTTTTGGAAGCAAACCTTTTTCAAAAACAAATGAATTTTTAGTAAAAAATGGTTTAAAACCAATTAATTGGAAATTAAAATAAAATGTATCACTACATTTTATTTTTTCTTTAATATTTCAAATTCTACTTCTTCAGTTAAATCAAACAATTCAAATTGATGATATTTTTTAATTATTTTAACCATTAAATATTTAATACTCTTAACTTTTTTATTGTATGTTACTGCTATTTCATTAAAATATTTAGTTAATGATTTAAGTTCCAAGAGATTATTATTTAAAAGTTTAAATAATTCTTTTTCTTCTTCATTGAAGTCAAAATTTTCTTCATCAACTATTTTATTTATTTCGCTAGTTAAATTTACTATTTCTATTTCTAGTTCGAAAATTGATAAATTTTTATTTTTGATTTTTGGTAATGAGATTAACACTTTTTCATCACTTTGTTTTTGGATAGGTTTGGATAGTTTAGTAATAGCACTTATTTGTTTTTCTTGTAAAATTTCAATTGTTTCAGTTGCTTCATCACATCTTATTTTTAAATCATTTATTGTAGTTGATTGCTTTAAAAATAGTATTATTAGCAAATAAATTATGAATATAATTATTAATCCTGATATTATGTATATCATTTAATCACCTCTATTTTTAATTAGTATATCATAAAGTTTTAATTACTAAAAGAGGCATCTGCTTAATAATTTATATCTTCAGTGAATTCTATAAAGTTAATATAAACTGTTTGCAATAAGAAGGGGTTTTTGTTTTCCTTTATTAGTAAATAATCAGCTCCAGCTTTTTCGATGGTACCAGAAAATATTTTATCTCGCCATTCTATTGAGTCTGGAAAAGACATATGAATTTTTGCTTTTTTCCCTACATTTGCTTCTAATATATTTTGCGAATATTGATATTTGTCTTGGTTATTAGGCTGATTGTTGTAAAACATAGGTGGAGAACTACTTTGTTGTGGTATATAATTTGGTTCATATTGACTTTGACCATAATTATTATTCATATAAATGCTCCTTTCTTTAAAAAATTACAATATATTATATGAATAAATGAACAATATATGTTATAATCATTTCTGGAAAGAAGGCAGTATCATGCAAGTTAAAATTGGAATATCAAATCGTCATATACATTTGACAGAGGAAGATTACAAAATACTTTTTAATAAAGAAGATTTAGAGAAAACTAAAGATTTAGTTCAAACTGGTGAGTTTGCTAGTACTGATAAAGTAACTATTAGGACTCCAAAATCTGAAATTTCTGGAGTTAGGGTTTTAGGACCATTTAGAGCTTATTCTCAAGTAGAAATTTCAAAAACTGATAGCTATGTATTAGGAATTAATCCTCCAGTTAGAGATTCTGGAGATATTGATGATAGTGCGGAAGTTACCATTGTCGGGCCTAATGGCGAAGTTACAAAAAAATGTTGTATTTTAGCTACAAGACATATTCACATTAATAAGGAAGATCGTCAAAAATATGGTTTAACTGACAAAAAGTACGTATCAGTTAAAATCGGTAGTGAAAAATCGTCAATTATTGAAAATGTTTCAATAAAAGAAACAAAACTTGGTGTTTTTGAATTGCATCTTGACACTGATGATGCTAATGCTTGTTTATTAAAAAATGGTGATATGGCAACAATTATTATCTAGATATTTCATCAAAAACCATTTCATTACCGGTAGGCTCAGTTCCCTTTAGGTAATAAAGAATTTTTTTGTGTTTGGTTTTATCCGTTGCTGGTTTCCCAGTTATAGGATCTACCAAATATCCAACAACATTATTAGGTTTGGTATACCAAACCTTTTCTTTATCTTTAAGGTATGTTTCCATTGCATCTATCCAAATGTTTTTTGCTACAGAATATTCCTTTATAGGAATATTTTTATTATCATCATATCCAGCCCATACAGAAGTAATTGCTTGTGGTGTATAACCAATAGTCCATAAATCTGTAGCTGTAGTACCTGATTTTATTGCATATTTTCTTGTCATTTTTGCTGCAAGATTAAGAACAGTTGGATAATTATAATCAATAAATGAAGAATCATAAGTTGTTGTTAATAGCTCGTTTAGAATATAAACAAGACTTTGATTTAGTATTAATTCTTTTTTATCTTTAAATTCATATAAGACATTTCCTTTAGCATCTTCTACTTTTGTAATTAAATGAGGAATAATTTTGAAACCATTGTTTGCAAATGTTGCATATGCTGATGTCATTTCAATAATACTTATTTCATTAGTTCCAAGTGGTAATGAAGGATTTGCACTTATATTTGCAGTTATACCAAGTCTTTTGGCCATATTAACAAGAGTATCTTCTCCTAAAAACATATGAGTTTTAATAGCATAAATATTGTCTGAATAGGATATAGCCGTTGCAAGAGAAATAGGAATATTACCATATATTTCGTTAGCATTTTTAGGAGAGTAAGTTGATTTATTAGAAAACGTAAAAGTGGTTTCCTCACTTGTGAAACTAGTACTTGATGTAAAACCATTTTCTAAGGCCGCATAGTATAGGAATGTCTTCATAGTAGATCCAACTTGTCTTAATGAACTAGTTGCTCTATTATATTGGGTTTTAATATAATTAGCACCACCAATAAGACCTAAAATGCTACCATCATTTGGATTCATAGTTATAGCTGATACTTGCAGATCTTTATAATTATCATTTTTGTTGATACTTTCTTCCAGAGATTTTTGTGCTTTTAAATCAAGTGTTGTGTAAATTTTTAATCCACCAGTATCTAAAAACGAATTAGGAATAGAATCAATATTCTCTAATTCTTTTAATACAGCATCTCTAAAATATGCTACTGAAGTAAGACTATCACTTGATTCTTTGCCATAAAATTTTAATTTCTCATTGTAGGCTTCATTCATTTGACTTTCACTAATATATTTATTTTTTACCATTCCTTGTAGAATTAATTTTTGTCTTTCTTTAGCAACTTTTAAATTAACTAATGGAGAAAAATTTGCTGGTGATTTTGGGATACCAACCAGAATTGCTGCTTCTGCTAGAGATAAGTCTTTAGCACTTTTATTAAAATAATAATTAGCTGCTTTTTCTATTCCATACATGCCATGTCCATAATTAATGGTATTTAAATAGCCTTCTAAAATCTCATTCTTATCATAATTTAATTCCAAATTTATAGTAAGCCACATTTCATTCCATTTTCTTTCCCAAGTTTTATCAAAATCTAAAAATAAATTTTTAACATATTGTTGAGAGATAGTTGAAGCACCTTGTTTAGTTTTACCACTTGTTATATTTATGTAACTTGCTTTGATAATTCTTAAAAAGTCAAATCCAAAATGTTTATAAAATGACTTATCTTCTGTTGATATAGTTGCATTTATAACATTACTTGAAATTTGATCAAGATCTACCCATTTATTAGTGCCGTTTCCTTGAAAAACAATTTCATTATTATTATCATATAATGAAATATTATTAGCACCTTTAATATTTAGTTCTTTATTAATTTTATTATAACCATACCAGCAAAAGCATATGGCACCACCAAGAAAAATGATAAATAAAAAGTATTTTATAATTTTTTTATGCACAAAAGTCACCAACCATTTCTATTTTTATTATGAAAAAAAATAAATATATTATGTGTAAAATAAAATTTATGTTATATTATTATCTGTTGGTGAGGAAATATGGAAAAAATAATGTTAAAAATTGAACTTAATAGTAAATATAATAGTACTATTTTTGAAACAACAGGAATAATAGATAAAAAAAATAATATACTAATTTACGATGATAATGAAAGAACAAAAACATTATTAAATTTAGAAAGAAATTTTTTGATGCGTGAAAATAGTATTATGAAGAGTAATGTTCAATTTAATGAGAATAAGAGTAGTTATCTATCAATATATTTAAAAGAAGAAAGTCAAAACTTAGATATTAATATTTTTACCAAAAGTATTGTTAAAAATGATAAATTTATAGAAATTATTTATTTAGTAAATGATGTAGAACAATTTACATATAAAATTCAATTTATAAAATAGTAAAAAATAGTTGCTTTTGTATAAAATTAATGATATAAAAGTATATGATTTGATTGTTGTTGCCAATATAGGTGATGCGCATATAATAATAACCGTAGGAGGATGTATATGAGTATAAATAATATGCCAAAAGAAGAATTGGAATTACTATCATATAAAGACATTACAAACTTATTATTAGAAGAGGATGGCGCCCAAAATACTCCAACTTTATTTAAAAAAATAATAAAACTTTTAGATTTACCACAATCTACATTTGAGGCTAAAATTGGTGATTACTATATGATGTTGGTTACTGATAAACGCTTTATACTACTTGATAATGGTAATTGGGACTTACGTAATAGACATACATCTGATAAAATTGTAACTGTTGAAGAAGATGAAGATGAAATTGATGTTGAAGAATCAACTAATAAATCAAAGGGAGAAGACAATGATTCTGAAGAAGATTTTGACAGTCAAAACGATGATAATGATTTTGATGATGGTGATGATGATCTAAAAGATTTAGTAATAATTGATGAAGATGAATTAGACTTAGAAAATAACTAATAAGTCTTTTTTTGATAATTATTGCTTACTATGATATAATTTTTTTGAAGGGATGATATAGATGATAGAGAGATTAGATGCTATTGAAAATAGATATAATGAATTAAATGGAGAACTATTGAAACCAGAGAATTTATCTAATATTAAACTTACTAGAGAATTATCTAAGGAAATGTCCAATTTAGAAGATATAGTTGTTTGCTATAGAGAATATAAAAAAATTCTAGCTGATATAGATGAAGCTAAGGAAATGCTTAAAGATCCTGAATTGGGTGAATATGCAAAAGAAGAATTATCTGCACTAGAAAGTGTTAAGACAGCTAATGAAAAAAAGTTAGAAGTTTTATTAATACCAAAAGATCCAAACGATGGTAAAAATGTTATAGTTGAAATAAGAGGAGCAGCTGGTGGAGACGAAGCAAATATTTTTGCTGGTGATTTGTATAGAATGTATTTAAAATATGCTGAAAAACAAGGCTGGAAAGTTGAAGTAATGGAAGAAGAATCTTCTGAAGGTGGAGGATTTTCTCAGATTGGATTTATGGTTAAAGGAAAAAATGTTTACTCTAAATTAAAATATGAAAGTGGAGCTCATAGGGTACAAAGAGTTCCTGTGACAGAAACACAAGGACGTGTCCATACTTCTACAGCAACAGTTTTAGTTATGCCTGAAGCGGAAGAATTTGATTTTCAGTTAGATATGTCAGAGGTAAGAATTGATATTACTAGATCTTCTGGTTGTGGAGGTCAAGGTGTAAATACAACAGATTCAGCAGTAAGAGTAACACACATACCAACAGGTACTATTGTTTATTGTCAAGTTGGAAGAAGTCAAATTCAAAACAAGGAAATGGCTCTTAATACATTAAAAACTAGACTTTATAATATGAAACTACAAGAAAAAGAAGAAAAAGAGGGTGCAGAAAGACGTAGTAAGATAGGAACAGGTGATCGTTCTGAAAAAATAAGAACATATAATTATCCTCAAAATCGAGTTACAGATCACAGAATTGGATTTACATTAATGCAATTAGACAGAGTAATGGAAGGAGATCTAGAACCTATTATTGAAGCCCTAATTACGGAAGATCAAAAACGAAAATTAGAAGGGAACTAATATGACTGTAGAAGAATTAATCATATATGGAAGGAAATTCCTTCATTCTCATGAGGTTAATATATTATTAGCGGGTATACTTGGATATGATACCTTGGAATTATTGACTCATTTGGATCTTTTAGTTTCAGATAATGATGTAAATAAATTTAAAAATATGATTGAAAGTCGAAAAAATGGGTATCCACTTCAATATATAATTGGATCTACTTGCTTTTATGGATATGATTTTTTAGTAAATCCTAATGTTTTAATTCCACGCTTTGAAACAGAACAACTAGTAGAAATAGTTATTAAATACATTGATAATCATTTTGAAAAGCCTATAAAAATTATTGACTTGGGATGTGGGAGTGGTGCAATAGGAATTACTCTTTCGAAAAAGATTGATAACTCAGAGGTTACTTGCCTAGATATTAGTGACCTTGCTTTAGATGTCACTAAGGTTAATGCTGATAGATTAAATGCTAACATTAATATTATTAAGGGTGATATGTTAGATAATATTACAGATAAATATGATGTTGTAGTAAGTAATCCCCCTTATATTTCACCGGATGAAGACATAGAACCACAAGTTAAAAATTATGAACCGCATCTTGCCTTGTATGGAGGAAATGATGGGCTTTTCTTCTATGAAAAAATATTAAAAAATATTCAAAAAAATTTAAACAAAAAATATTTGATAGCATTTGAGATAGGGTACCTACAAAAGAAATCTATAGAACAATTAGCTAGGAAATATTTAGATGATGAAGATGTAATAATTGAAACTTATAAAGACTTATCTGGAAAAGATAGAATAGTGTTAATACATAAATAGTTTAGAAATAAACTGTTTTTTTGTATAAAAATTTAAATAGATTATCAGTATTTAATAGGTGATAAAATGAAAAAAATTATAACTATAGCATTTGCCTTATTAATAGTAATTCTTATTAGTAAATCTAAGGTGACTGAAGAAATAGTTATCCCTAATGAGTCTATTCGTATAAGAGTTATAGCAAATAGTAATTCAAGTAGTGATCAAAAAACCAAGCAAAAAGTTAGAAAGGCTGTACAGGTTCAGCTTGGAGATGTTTTAAAAGATGCAAAAAATATTGATGATGTAAGAGCTATACTAAAAAATAAATTACCTGATGTTGAATATACAGTAAAAAAAACATTAGATACTAAAAATAATAAATTTAATGTTAATTATGGATACAATTATTTCCCTCAAAAGACATATAAAGGTATTAATTATGATGAAGGATATTATGAATCAGTTGTAATAACTTTAGGTGAAGCTAAAGGAGAAAACTGGTGGTGTGTTTTATTTCCTCCCCTTTGTTTGATGGATGAAGATGAAGAAAATATAGAGGAAGTGGAATACAAATCTTTTATTAAAGAAATAATAGATAAATATTTTTAGAATTATTTAAAAGGTAACATAGTATTATTTATCAGGTGATATTATGTTATCTTTTTTTACTATTTTTTTGGTTGCTATAAGTTTAAGTATGGATACTTTCTCATTGTCTATAATTTATGGAACATTAGGGCTTGATAAAAAGACGATTTATTTACTTAGTATAATTGTTGGATTGTTTCATTTTGTAATGCCATTAATAGGAAATGCTATAGGTCAAGAAATATTAACTAGAATTCCTATAGCTCCTAATATTGTTGTTGGAGGAATATTTTTAATAATAGCAGTTGAAATGCTATTTCAAGATAATGAAGTATGGGATTTAAAAAAAATTAGTGCACTTTTAATATTTGGTTTTACCGTAAGTATTGATAGTTTTATGGTTGGTATTGGTATTTCTAGCATTACAAGTAATCATCTTATGTCTTATATTACTTTTGCAATAACTAGTTTTCTATTTACATTGTTTGGATTAAAATTCGGAAATAAATTAAGTGAAAAATTTGGATCTAAAGCAACTTTGTTAGGAGCAATTATATTAATATTATTGGGAATTCTTTATATATTTAATTTATTGACTTAAAGTTTAATAGTTGATAAAATTAAATTGGTGATATGCTTAATGATTGTTAACACTCTAGAACTATTAAATAAAAATAAAGTTTTATATCAATTTAATACTAGTAATTTAGAATTAACCAAATTTATTTTAGAAGAATGTCAAAATTTAAATCATGATGTAATTTTGGGTGTAAGTGAAGGAACACTAAAGTATATGGGTGGTGCTGTAGTAGTATCATCTTTAGTAAAATCTTTGATTAAAAGTTTGAATATAAAAATAAATGTAGCATTACATTTAGATCATGCATTATCATTTGATATATGTAAAGAAGCTATTGATAATGGCTTTTCTTCTGTTATGATTGATGCATCCTCATTACCTTTGGAAGAAAACATATTATTAACTAAAAAAGTTGTGGATTATGCACATCAATTTAATGTTTCAGTAGAAGGTGAAGTAGGAATTGTACCATATAACAAAGATAATCTGGTTCCTGATATGTATGGTGTTAATGACTATGTAAAATATCTTAATGAAACAGGAGTTGATTTATTAGCTCCTGCCATAGGAAATATACATGGTCTGTATAAAAATAAAGCATTGATTGATTTTGAATTTTTAGAAGAGTTATCTAAAACAGTAGATGTACCTTTAGTAGTACATGGTGGAAGTGGAGTATCTACTGATGATATAGTTAAATTAATTAAATTAAATGTTCGAAAGATTAATATTAATACAAACTTGCAATTTTGCTGGAAAGAAGCAATAAAATTGTATATTGCAAATAATGAAAATATAGTAGATACTAGAAAGATATTAAAAAGCGGTGAAGTAACAATTAAAGAAAGCATAAAAGAATATTTTGAGATAATTAAAAATATATAGGCAATCATTTATAATGAGTGTAATAAAATATAGTGTAGTGGAGGTAGTATGAAAGCATTAAAAATACAAGGTGGAAATGAATTAAAAGGTACTATTAGAATAAGTGGTGCTAAAAATAGTTCAGTAGCATTAATACCAGCAGCTATTTTATCTGATGAAGCAGTAACAATTTGTAATGTTCCGGAAATAACAGATACAGATGCATTAAGTGATATATTAAATTATTTGGGAGCCGATGTAAAAAGAGCTAGTGAAAGTATAATTGTAGATTCCAAAACAATGAGTAATAAACCTATTCCAAATAGACTAGCAAAAAAACTAAGAGCTTCTTACTATTTCATGGGAGCTTTGCTTGGAAAATATAAACATGTAGAAATGTCGTTTCCTGGTGGATGTTCAATAGGAGCTAGACCAATCGATTTGCATTTGAAGGGATTTGAAGCACTTGGTGCAACTGTTACATATAACGATGATATATATACAGTTGAAGCAAAAGAACTTAAGGGTGCAAATATTTATTTAGATATAGCTTCGGTTGGTGCAACAATTAATATTATGTTGGCAGCTACTAAAGCTAATGGAACTACCATCATTGATAATGCTGCAAAAGAGCCAGAAATAGTTAACGTAGCAACCTTTTTAAATAATATGGGAGCTAGAATAAGTGGAGCTGGCACTAGTGAAATTAGAATAATTGGCGTTGAACATTTAAATGGATGTTTCCACGAAGTTATTCCTGATAGAATAGAGGCGGGAACCTATACAATAATTGGAGCTTTAATTGGAAATAAACTTAAAATAGATAATTTAATTCCAGAGCATTTAGAAGCTTTGACTTCAAAATTAATAGAAATAGGTGTTGATATAGAATTTGGTTCTGATTATTTCTTGATTAACAAGAAAAATAATTACAAATCAACAAAAGTCAAAACTTTAGCTTTTCCGGGGTTTCCTACTGATTTACAACAACCATTCTCTGTTTTATTAACACAATGTAATGGTAAATCAATACTTGAAGAAACTATTTATGAAAATAGATTTATGCATGTTCCTCAACTTAATAAGATGGGTGCAGACATAAAGGTTATAGGAATGAAATCTTCAATAGTGGGTCCTAGTAAATTAACTGGAACAAAAGTAGAAGCTACAGATTTGAGAGCTGGTGCTGCTATGGTGTGTGCTGCATTAATTGCTGATGGAGAGACAATTATTACTAATGCAGAGCATATATTAAGAGGATACGAAAATATAGTTCAAAAATTGAGTGATGTAGGTGCTAAAATAGAAATAATAGAAATATAATTGAATAGTTAAACTATTCTTTTTTTATGGTGATATAATGAAATTCAAAAAAATTTTGCTATTATTATTAATTATATTTTTAGTATTTATAGTTTATAAACTAGGATTTGATAATAAAATCAATTATGTTGCATTAGGTGATTCTATATCGCTTGGGCAAGGTCCTTATGGTGAAATAAGTTATGGATATACAGATTATGTTGCAGATTATTTAGAAAACAATCATATACTTAAAAATTATAATAAACAATATTCAAAGAGTGGAAATAAAATAGAAGATATTATTGATTATATAAATACCGATAAAACTATTTCATTTGATGAAAATATAAATATAAAGAGAATTTTAAGGGAATCAGATTTGGTTACTATATCAGTTGGAATCAATGATTTCCTAGAAGAGTTTAATATATTAAATATTAATAATGAATTAAAAGAAAAAGATCAATTGTACAAAAAAATAGATAAATTAAGTATAGAATTTGAAAAAATGTTAATTTTAATAAAAAAATATGCTAAATCTAATATAATTGTTGTTGGCTATTATAATCCATATCCTAATTCAACCATATACAAGAACGAAATAGATAAATTAGTTAAATATGGCAACAAAATAATTAAAAACATTTCTGATAAAAATAAAGTTCAATTTATAGATATATTTTCTGAATTTAATAATCAAAAAAAATATTTACCTAATCCTTCTGATATTCATCCAAATACCAGTGGATATAGAGCAATTTTTTATAAAATAAAACCAACAATCGATAATATATTTATAAAGAAATCTACTGAAAAAACACTTTAGCAAAAAAATGTTGCATTAAACCAAATTATTTGTTACAATAAGTTAGCAATTAATTACTATGACTTGAATTAGTCATGGCGGGAGGAGAGATAAAATGAAAGCAGGTATTCATCCACAATATAGAGATACTAAATATATTTGTGCATGTGGTAATGAGTTTATCGCTAAATCTACTAAAGATGAATTTCATGTAGAAGTATGTTCTCAATGTCATCCTTTTTATACTGGAAAACAATCAAGAACTTCACATACAGGTAGAGTAGATAAATTTAATAAAAAATATGGTTTTTCAACAGAAAACAAATAGTATTGATACTTTGTAAATAGACAAAAAACTAAATTATTTTAGTTTTTTTCTTTTTGTGTTATACTATATGAAAATAGAGGTGATACATAATGAAGGTTGGAATAGTAAGTGATCATAGAGGTGTAAAACTTAAATCCAAATTAATAGATTATTTAAAAAAAGAAAATATTGAAGTTTATAATTATGGTACTGATACTTTAGAAAGCGTTGATTATCCAAAATATGGTATATTGCTAGGGGAAAAAGTTGCTTCTCATGAAGTGGATTTTGGTGTTGCGATATGCGGAAGTGGAATTGGGATAAGTATTGCGTGCAATAAAGTAAAAGGGATTAGGTGTGCAAAAATAGATAATGTTAAAGATGCTAGATATACTAGATTAGATAATGATGCCAATATAGTAGCTATTCGTGGGGATATGCCAACATATAAAGCTAAAGATATTTTAGATGAATTCTTATTTACCGATTTTTCAAATGCTGAAAGACATATTAATAGAATTAAAATGATTACAAAGTATGAAGAGGAACACTGTAATGAGCGTTAAATTTTTTATATATCTTTTTTCTTCTATATTAGTAGTTTGGTCACTTGAATCATTAAATATTAATAAATTTTTTAAAAAAAATAGAGTTGTTCAAGCTAGAATTTTATATTTATTAATAGGATTATCTTTAATATATTTAATAACTAATTTTATTTATGACTTGTTTTTATCATCACAAATAATATAATTTTTTGTATAAAATGAAACCTTATTGTTAAAACTTATAATGAGGTGAAAATATGAAGAAAAAATTAAAATTAAAAAAGTTTGTAATGCCTAGTGTATATGTATTATTAGTTTCGCTATTAGCAATTTCAACATTTATGAGTTTTGCTAATGGTAGTAAGGAAGATGAAAAAGTAGAGGATATCACTTACGTTTCAAATATTGTTTGGACTAATGATACTCCAGTTGTATCAACTGATAAGGTAATAATTAAACCTTTTACCAATACTGATGTTGCTATTGGCAAATATTACTATGATTATAAGGAAAATCAAGATTCTCAAAAAAATGCAATAATATATTATGAAGATAGTTATATTCAGAATTCAGGTGTTGACTATATATTAGATAAGACATTTGATGTTATTAGCATTTATGATGGAACTGTTACTAAGGTAGAAAATAATGATGTTGTTGGTAAAACTGTAGAAATTAAACATGAAAATAATATTATAAGTGTTTATCAAAGTTTGAGTGAAGTATCAGTCAAAGAAGGCGATACAGTAAAGCAAGGCAGTATAATTGGTAAAAGTGGAACATCAAAGATTAATAAAGATTTAGGTAATCATTTACATCTTGAAATATATATAAATGGTCAAGTATTAAATCCGGAAAAATGTTTTGATAAAAAAATTGCTGAATTACAGGCTTAATGCCTTTTTTTCTTGAGGAGGTTCAGATATGAAAGATATAGGAATAGATTTAGGGACAGCTAACATATTAATTTATGTTAAAGGTGAAGGTATAGTACTTAATGAACCTAGTGTTGTTGCAATTGATACTGACAGTAAAACTGTCTTAGCAATAGGTCATGAAGCAAATGAGATGTTAGGCAGGACTCCTGGAAAGGTAAAGGCAATAAAGCCACTTAAAGATGGTGTTATAGCGGATTTTGATTATACTGAAATTATGCTTACAAAATATATAAAGAAAATAAAAGGACGAGGTATTTTATCAAAGCCTAGGATATTGATTTGTTGTCCATCCAATATTACATCAGTTGAAAAAAATGCCATAAGAGAAGTTGCAGAAAATCTTGGAGCAAAAAAAGTCTTTGTAGAAGAAGAACCTAAAGTAGCAGCAATAGGTGCCGGCATGGATATTTCAAAACCAAGTGGTAATATGGTAATAGATATAGGTGGAGGTACTACTGATATAGCTGTTTTATCATTAGGAGGAATAGTAACAAGTCAATCTTTAAAAGTGGCGGGTAATTCATTTGATAATGCTATAATAGAATATGTGAAAAATGAACATGATCTGTTAATTGGTGAGAAAACTGCAGAGGACTTAAAATTTAATATTGGAGCAGTTTATAATGGCGATAAAAATAATAAAATAGAAGTTAAGGGAAGAAACTTAAAGAAAGGGTTACCTTCTACAATTGAAATAACAGAAAAAGAATTAGAAGAAGCATTAAATCCACTTGCTATGGAAATAGTAAAAAAGACCAAATCTGTACTTGAAAAAACACCACCAGAATTATCAGCAGATATATATGATAAAGGAATAGTTTTAACAGGAGGAGGGGCTTTAATAAAAGGTTTACCAGAATTGTTTGAACAAGAGTTGAAAATACCTATTTTTATTTCAGAAAGTCCTCTCACTTGCGTAGCCGAAGGATGCGGAATATTACTATCGAATTTAGATTTAATTGATTATTAAAAAGTTAAATGTAATAGTTTAACTTTTTTTGCTATTTATGGTATAATCTATTTGGAGTGATTTGTATGTTTGCAAAAGAAATTGATTATATTTTATTGATAGTTTCAACAACATTCATTTTTACAGCACTTATCATGCCCTTTATTTCAAAAATAGCAAAGCATATAGGTGCTATTGATATGCCAGGAGCACGTCATATTCATAAAGTGCCAACTCCTAGATTGGGTGGCTTAGGTATTTATTTCGGATTTTTATTTGCATATATGATTTTTGGTATTAATAGTATTCAAATGAATTCTGTGCTAATTGGAAGTTCTATTATAATTATTACAGGTATGATTGATGATATTAAACCAATTAAATCATGGCATAAATTAATTGGTCAGATTTTAGCCGCGTTAACTATTATATTTTATGGAAAGATATTGCTAAGTAATGCAACAGCATTTGGCTTTAATGTAGAATTTGGACTTTTTGCGTATCCAATAACTCTTATTTTTATTGTTGGATGTATAAACATTATTAATTTAATCGACGGACTAGATGGATTAAGTGCAGGAATAACTTCTATTTTCTTTATAACCATTGTTGTTATTTCTTATTTTCAGGGTAAAATGGATAGTTTAGCTGTTACTTTAGCTGTTATTATGCTTGGAGCAACATTAGGATTTTTATTACATAACTTTTCTCCTGCTAAAATATTTGCTGGAGATACGGGCTCTATGTTTATGGGATTTATCATTTCTGTTGTTGCTTTGTTAGGTTTTAAAGGAACAATGTTAACATCTCTTGTAGTACCGCTTTTGATACTTGCTATTCCTATATTGGATACATTATTTGCAATTATTAGAAGATTATTAAAAAAACAACCGATTTTTACTGCAGACAAAGAACATATGCATCATCAATTTCTAAAAATGAATTTTTCTCCTAGAACAACCGTGTTAATTGTTTATGGAATTAATATTTTATTTTCTCTGGCATCAGTTTTTTATGTGTTAAGAGATCCAGTAATGGGTAAGATTTTGTATATTGTATTATTTTTCTTAGTCCTAACATTTGTTTTAAACACGGGAATTATTTCTGATAAAGTAAGTGATAAAGTTAAAAATATAGAAAAAAGAGGATTAAGGAAAAAGAGAAATAAATAGTTTCTCTTTTGTTTTTTTGAGGAGTGGTAATGTGTTAAATTTTATTATTTGCGAAGATAATATAGATTTTAGAAAACATGAAAAGCAAATTGTTGATAATTTTATGATGAAATATGATATTGATTATAAATGTTATTTGTTTGATGAGTATGAAAAGGATTTTGAAGATATTGTTAAGAAGGATGTGGGTTTCAAAATTTATCTTTTAGATATTCAAACTAGAGCTGGCTCTGGTTTGGATGCAGCCAGAATGATTAGAGAGGAATATGATGATTGGGTATCTATTATAATAATCATCACAGCATTTAATTCATTAAAATATGAAGCACTAGATAATAGATTATATCTATTGGATTTTATTAGTAAATTAAACAAATGTGATGAAAAATTGACTGAAGACTTGGAACGTGCAATGAAACATTATGATAATAGAGAAAAGACTTTATCATATGAATACAATCATGTTGTTACAAAAATAGAATTTAGACATATTATTTACATTGAAAAAGAATTGGATAGTAAAAGATGTGTAATTAAAACTATATATGGTTCACAGTTTATAAATAAAAATCTAAATGAAACAGAACTGTTGCTTGATAATAGATTTATTAAAACAAGTAGAAGTATGATTGTTAATGTGGATTATATAAGAAAATATGACATGAAAGAAAATAAAATAATTTTTAAAAATGGTGATGTTAGTTACCAGATTTCTAGAAACAAAAAGAAGGAGTTAAAAGAATATGTTGGAATATGTTCTTAAATTTTTAACGTTTTTTATAACACCTACGGCAGGGTATTTTGTAATTAAAAATTTTGATATATCAAAAGAGGAACCTAATAAATTTAAAGTAGCAATTGCAATATTATCTTTAGCACTTTTAAATTTTGGTGTTTATAATGTTAAGTATAATATTGCAATTAGTATAATTACTTTTCTGTTTAGTATTTTTGTATATAAAGTACTGTTCAATACAAAGATCATAGAAACAACAATGGCAGTAATTATATTGTTTGTATTATTAACACTTGGTGATGTGATAGCATCGTTTATGCTTGTTCCTTTTGTAGATGCCGCAAAACTTCGAAATAACGCTATAGCAATGAGCATTGGTAATATTTTAGTAGCAATCATAACAGTATTAGTTTCACGACATAAAATTGTGAAATCGAATAGTGTTAAGTTTATTAAGAAAAGTGAAAATAGTCAAATTGTTAAAACATTGATTTTTTCTGCACTATTAGTTTCGTTGCTTCTTGCATTAATGTACATAATATCGGTTAATTATAAGTTGATACAAGAATATATTGTTGCAGTTTTGATTATGACTGGATTAATTATATTATTTTTATTATATGTTAGAGAAAATAATGGAAGAATTCAGTTTGAAAATAAATATAAAGAAATGTTAGAATATTCAAAAACATTCGAAGATATAATCGACAATGATAAACTACTAATCCATGAATATAAAAATCAACTTGCAGCTATTCAAAGTATGTCTAATATTAAACAGGTTAAATCGTATATTAATAATATATTAGATTGTTCAGATAAAATTAGTAAAGCATATATTGAAGATTTGAAATATTTACCTAAAGGTGGTATTAAAGGTACAATATATTATAAAATTGTAGTTGCAACTAATAAAAAGCTTAATGTAACTTTAAATGTAAGTAAAAATGTAAAGGATGTTAAATTAAGTGATGAAAAGACTATAGAATGCTTAATTCAAGCATTAGGTATTTGCCTTGATAATGCTATAGAAGCTAGTGAAACATCAAAAGATAAAAATTTATCAATAGAAATATATATGTTAAAGCATGAAATTAATGTTGTTATATGTAATACATTTGATGAACAACGAGTAAACTTGAATAAAATAGAAAATAAAGGATATTCAACTAAAGGAAAAGGTAGAGGTAATGGATTATATTTCCTATCTAAAATTGTTAATTCTCAAAAAAATATTTCTACTAATTGGAGCATATTGAATCAATATTTTGTTAGAAAAATTATAATCAAATTATAAAAGAATCAAATGATATGATATTTTATATTTATTATTAAAAAGTAGACTAAATATCTAGTCTACTTTTATCATATTATTGCATTTGTTTTATTAGTCCATAAATTTTGGCGCTTGTGGTTCATCAACAAATAACCAGGTGCATCCTAAACATGCAGCAGTTGAAGCTAACATTGCAATTGAAGCTAAAGCTACAGAGAAAAATTTTTTCATTTGGGCCTCCTTTTTATTCTATATAAAAATGCGATTTGCATTTTTAACAATTTTTATAATTATTAAAGGGCATTTTAAATAAACGATATGTAATTGGATTAATCAGTATTGCTTCAATTATTAATGATGTAAATAATGTATTTACAATTAATTGATTTTTTATTATAAATATCATTATTATATAAGTAACAGATAATATAGAAGCAGCTAATTTTCTATATTTTCTTTTTTTAGCGTTAGTTAATGGCCTTTTTATTGTATCAGCGGGTGCAAATATTAAATAATCTATAAAACATAAGATACATATAGCTGATTTTATATAAATATTTATGTTAAATTTTGAAAATGTAAAAGTTAAACCAAATATAAAAATTATTGATGAAATTAAACAGGTACTGCTTTTATCTGCGTGCATACCAAATGCTGGATATCTTATTATATTTAAAAATATCAGAACCAGAATAATTGGTTTTAAAATATCAAATATTATTGATAATATAATGATTATAATTAACTTAGTAATAGTTAAATATATTCCTTCTAAACCATATTTAATTTTTTCTAAATCTATAGCTGTATAATTATTGTTATATTTAGTTATATATTTAACAGAATTTGTTAAAAACATATTTTTCATTTTCATTCCTTTACTTTCTTTTTCAAGTATAATCATTTATTGATAAAAAATACGATATTTCTTTTTATTGTAAGTAATTGTAATTAATATTTTTAATACTTTACAATAAGTAAACTATTTGTCTAAAAAAGTCCTAAAAAGGACCAATTAGAGAAATCGACAAATTTTTACTCATATATTTGTTACTATGTTTTTGCGTAAAAAAATTACATAATCACTTATATTACATGCGCAGTGAAATTAGGATAGGAAGGTGAGGTGTATGGGTAAAGTGAGAGGAAGAGTGAAGTGGTTCAATAATGAAAAAGGATACGGATTTATTGAATATAAAGAAAATGAAGATATATTTGTTCATTATTCTGCAATTAGTCAAGAAGGATATAAGAGCTTATCAGAAGGACAATATGTTGAATTTAATTTAGTCGAAACTTCTAAAGGTTATCAAGCTTTAGATGTTGTCGTAATAAAAGAAGTGGCTACCTCAAAATAGGTGGCTTTTTTATTACTTTTATGTTATTATATAAATAGGGAGGATGATGATATGGAAATTATAATTAGAGGAGATAAATTAAAAGTTACTCAAGCTATTAGTGATTACATTAATGACAAAATGAGTAGGTTAGAAAAGTATATAGATGATTATGATAATGTAAGAGCTAATGTAGTAATTAAAGTTAAAAATCATAGTCAAAAAGTCGAAGTAACAATACCACTTAAGAAATTTATTTTAAGAGCTGAAGAATCACAAGAAGATGTTTATGCAGCAGTAGATGTTATTGTTGACAAAATAGAAAGACAGATAAGAAAAAATAAAACAAAGTTACAGTCTAAAAAAATCAAGGGAACAAAGGATATTGTTATTGATTCTATAGCTGATTACGATGAAGAAGAAACAAAAATTGTAAAAAGAAAAAAAATAGAAGTTAAACCGATGAGTGAAGAAGAGGCAATTATACAAATGGAACTTTTAGGTCATAATTTTTACTTATTTAAAGATGCTAATACATTGCAACCTACATTGGTTTATAAGAGAACTGACAATGACTATGGAGTTATTGAAACAGAATAAAATTAGTTAAAATTGCTTAAAAAAAGGAATAATACTTTAAAATTCCTTTTTTATTTGTTACAATAATTATTACAGGAGATGATGTTATGAACATATTAAAAAAATTATTTGATCATGAATATAAAGAGTTAAAAAAGTTCTCTTTAGTTGCAGACAAAATCGATGCACTAAATGAAGAATATATTAAATTGTCTGACTATGAATTACAAGCTAAGACAGATGAATTTAGAAAAAGATTAAAATCGGGTGAAACTCTAGATGATATTTTAGTAGAAGCTTTTGCAACGGCAAGAGAAGCATGTTTTAGAGTTATTGGTGAAAGACCATATTATGTACAGTTATTAGGTGCTATTGCTATTCACTATGGAAATATTGCTGAAATGAAAACTGGTGAAGGTAAAACATTAACTTCAGTTATGCCAGCGTATTTAAATGCATTAGGTGGTGAAGGTGTTCATATAGTTACTGTTAATGAATATCTTGCTGATCGTGATGCAAATTGGATGGGTAATATCCATAGATTTTTAGGACTTACAGTTGGTACAAATTTAAGAAGCTTATCTCCAAAGGAAAAACAAGAACAATATAATTGTGATATTTTATATACTACTAATAATGAATTAGGTTTTGATTACTTAAGAGATAATATGGTAGTAAAGAAAGAAAACCGTGTACAAAGGGGATTAAACTTTGCTATTATCGATGAAGTTGACTCTGTTTTAATAGATGAAGCTAGGACTCCACTTATTATCTCTGGTGGTGAAGTAAAAGGAAACAACTTATATATAGATGCTGATTCTTTTGTAAAAAGATTAAAAGCAGAAGAAGATTATTTATATGATGAAAAAACAAAAACTGTAACATTAACAGATGAAGGTGTTAAGAAAGCAGAAAATAGTTTTAAATTAGATAATTTGTATGATTTATCTAATACAAATTTAGTTCATCACATAAACCAGGCTTTGAAAGCAAACTATGGAATGAGAAATGATGTTGACTATGTTGTACAAGATGGTGAAGTTGTAATTGTAGATCAATTTACAGGACGTTTAATGAAAGGCCGTGCATTTAGTGATGGACTTCATCAAGCTATTGAAGCAAAAGAAGGCGTTAAAATACAACAAGAAACAAAAACTCTTGCAACTATTACTTTCCAAAATTTATTTAGAATGTATAAGAAGCTTTCTGGTATGACAGGAACCGCTAAAACAGAAGAAGAAGAATTTAGAAATATATATAATATGTTTGTAATACAGATCCCTACAAACAAAGAAGTTATTAGAGATGATGAACCTGATTTAGTTTATGCTACACAAACAGGAAAGTACAAATCTCTAATAAATGAAATAGAGAGAAGATATGAAAAAGGACAACCAGTTTTGGTTGGTACAATAGCTATTGAAACAAATGAATTAATAAGTTCAATGTTAAAAAAGAAAAAAATTCCTCATGAAGTATTGAATGCTAAAAACCATGCTCGTGAAGCAGAAATAATAGCGAAAGCTGGAGAATTAAAATCTGTAACTATAGCGACAAATATGGCAGGTCGTGGAACAGATATTAAACTTAGTGAAGAAGTTAAAAAATTAGGTGGTCTTTGTGTATTAGGAACAGAAAGACATGAATCAAGACGTATTGATAATCAGTTACGTGGACGTTCTGGTCGTCAAGGAGATCCAGGATTTACTCAATTCTATGTATCAATGGAAGATGATTTGATGGTTCGTTTTGGTACTGATAGAATAAAAAATATGTTACAGTCTTTAGGTCTTGCTGAAGATCAACCTATTCGTAGTAAAATGTTTACAAATGCAATCGCTACAGCTCAATCTAGAGTAGAAGGAAATAACTTTGATATAAGAAAACAACTTCTTCAATATGATGATGTTATGAATAATCAAAGAGAAATAATGTATTCTAGAAGAAATGAAATTTTGGATAATGAGTCTATTCATGACACAATTTTAAAAACTATTAAAGATCATATTACAGATTTAGTTGAAGCTCACTTGTTCCCAGAAGGACATTTAACAGACAATGATATAAAAGAAATTGTTGATTATGCTAATGAAAAATTATTTAAGCAAACATTAAAAATAGATGATGTCAATACTAAAAATACTGAAGAAGTTGTAGATATTATTTATAATATTGTTGTTGAAGAATATGAAGAAAAAATTAAGGAACTTCCAAAAGAAATAACTGATGAATTTGAAAAAGTTATTATGTTAAATATAATAGATCGTTATTGGACTGAACATATTAATACTATGTCTCATTTAAGAGAAGGAATAGGACTTCGTGGTTATGCTCAAGACGATCCATTAAGAGCATATACTATGGAAGGCTTCGAATTGTTTGATCAAATGATGCAAAATATTGATAGAGATGTTACAGTACTTTTAGTTAAGTCTGAGATCACTCAAAACATTGAAAGAAAAGAAGTATCTAAAAAGCAAATAACAAATGATGGAAAAGATCACGTTAAGCAAACTCCAAAAAAGGTAAAAAAAATAGGTAGAAATGATCCTTGTCCTTGTGGTTCGGGAAAAAAATATAAAAATTGTTGTGGAAAGTAGCATAAAATAAGGAAAAAGTTGAAATAAAAAAGGTAACAAATTTATTGTTTGTCAACCAATAAATAAAAATGTGGACAAAATCCATTGAAATTCAAGGATGTCAGCAAAATAAAATTTGTTGACATCCTTTTAGTTGTTAATTAAAGGAGTGAATGTTAATGAAAATGCTGGAAGTTCTAAAAGCTAATTCTCAAATATTAAATGCAAAGCTGGAATCTAGTAGATTATATGAACATAATGGTTTGAAAGGAACTTGTAGAGAGGAAGACTTGATTAATGTAATTAGAGATTGTATTCCAGAATGTTATGGTATGAAATCTGGACAAATTTTTAGTGATAATGATAAAATGAGTAAACAAATTGATGTTGTAATATACGATAATGTTTTTTCAAATTATTTTAAAAAAGATTCATCATCCTATTTATTTCCATGTGAGTCAGTATATGGTAGTATTGAGGTAAAAACAATTTTAGACGAAAAGAGTTTTAAAGAAGCTATTGAAAACATAAAATCAGTAAGAGAACTCAAAAGAGAAAAATCAACTTGTTTGGATATAACTCCATTAAGGCATTTAGATTTAAGTAAAAGTACTTTTAGATATAATGAAACTCGAACTAATGAATATCTAAATATCATTTTTGCATACGATTCAGTTAGTGAAAAGACTTTAACTGAATATATTCAAAAATTGGAAGGTGATTATGACTTATTGCCTACTTTTATATATGTTTATAAAAAAGGAATTATATTTACTAAAGTTAATGTTGAAAATGATATATCATATTTAGGAATGAATCATTCAATAAATAATAATTATACATTATCCAAATATGGAGAAGATGGATTAACAGCATTTTTTATATTATTAAATGCAATGTTAGAACAAATACAGTTGAAATCAATTGATTATTCTTGTTTATGCAATAATAAGCTTGACGAAATAAAAAAAGATAATGATATTTTAATAAAGTGATATTTCAAGGTGGCTAGAATGCTACCTTTTTTATATTGTAAAATAATAATGCTCAATAAGAAAGGAAGATGATAAAATGATCAGTATAAGAAAAAGGGGCAAAGTATATCAATATTGTTTTGAAGCAGGGAAGGTAAATGGAAAGAGAAAGCAAATAACCAAAAGTGGTTTTAAAACAAAAAATGAAGCATATATAGCGGGACAAAAAGAATACGATGAATACATAAATGGAGTAACTAATATAGAGTGTAACATGTTGTATGGAGATTATTTAGATTATTGGATGAAAGAATATTTTGAAATAAACTATAAATATTCTACGGCAAAGAGATATAAAGAAGCTTTTAGTAATATTAAAAAGGAATTAGGTAATTACAAGTTATCAGTTTTAACACCATATATTCTAAATCAGGCGTTATTAAAGTTATATCAAACATCTGGTACAAGGGATGCATTAAAAAATTATCAAAAGGTTATTAAGAGTTCGTTGAGGGATGCAACTTACTATTTCGGATTTATTAAGAATAATCCAGCAGGTGATTTGGAGATACCTAGAGTATTATCATTTGAATTAAAAAAAACAATATAGGTCACATCTATACTAAAGAAGAAATAGAAATAATTTTAGACAGATTTAAGAATAACAAAGTTTTTGTATGTGCGTTTTTAACTGCTTGCTATACGGGAATGAGAACTGGTGAAGTATTTGCTTTAACTTGGGATGATATTGATTTAGAAAATAGAATAATAAAAATTAATAAGACGGTTTATGCAAAAGATAAAGAAGAAAATGGCAGATGGTATTTAGGTACTGCTAAAACAATAGGTAGTCATAGGGAAGTTTATATTTGTGATACCTTATATTCATTTTTATTGAAATATAAAGTATTACAAAATAATTATAAGAAAGAATTTGATAAAAATTATAAACACTATACTTTAGAAGAAGTTAAAAATAAGTATGGTAAGTTAGTAGAATATAAAATTATAAAAGATAATTCTAAACGCAATAGAGTAGAAATGGTGTTTACTAGAAAAGATGGAACTTATTCAGGAACTGATATTATTAGATATCCATTTAGAATAATTCATCATGAATTAGGATTTCAATGTAGATTTTATGATTTAAGAGGGAGCTTTGCTACTATTAGTTTAAGAGGCGGGTGTGAAATAAAAGATATTGCAGAGGTGTTAGGGCATAAAAGAATAGAAACTACCGAAAAATATTATATTTCAAGTACAAGCGAAGATAAGAAAGAAGTTGAAGAAATATTTGAAATGAACATTAAATTAGAAAATAAAATGATATAATAATAAATAATAAAGGAGGAAAAAATAATGGATTTAAACTATAACGTTTTTGTTAATAAAACAAAAATAATGTTGAAAACTATAAAAAAGGAATATGAAATAATAATTCAAAATTATAGTGAAGAGAAAATTATCAAAAAATCATATTCAATTAAATCTAGAGATTCCTTAAATAATAAAGAAAAAGAGTATGCTGATTCAATATTAGAACAATTTTTTGAACCATCGTTAAAACAAATATCAATATTAATCGATAGTGGAATAATATCATGGGATAGTGCTATCGAACCAATAAGTTTAAATGATATAAATAAGGATATTAAGGATTTTAAACACCTTATATATGAAAGTTGGGAAAAATTATATGTATATAAACATATTAAATATGATTTGATTATGAGTTTTATAATTCAAATATATTTATTTACCGAAAAGGAAATAGCAATGTTTTTAAACCAAAAATACAAAAGTGAAAATTTAAATACAATGTTTTCATGTATAAATGTGATTGAAAAAGAAGGAAAATACATAGACAAAGATATTAAAACTAAAATAGATATGTACAGAAACATTATCAATGTTTATAAACATGGAAAAGGTAAAAGCTTTGATGAGTTAAAAGAGAAAAATTGTTATGTTTTAAATTCTTGTTATGACTCGAACGATTTATCATTTGTATTTAATTTAAAATTTGTTTCATTTGAAGAACTGTATAATACTCTAATTAATTTTATTAATGAGTTGTAATTAATATTTAATCTAATTATATGTTTGATGATATATCAAATTATGATATAATATCATTGTGAACGAATGTGGACAATGTCCACAAGAAGTCCACGTTAGAGAAATACTTATAGTGCAGGTAATATCATAAATACAAATAATATAGATGTTACCTAGTCTGATAAACAAGTAAATACGAATAATACTTTAAGTATAAATAATACTGATAATATGGGAGCATCCACTACTTGTGGATCGGGCCGTAAATATAAGCAGTGTTGTGGAAAATAAACTCGCAAACCCGCATAAAATAAGGGATTGCGGGTTTTTCTATGATTCCACATTTTGAGTAATTTTTGTAGTGTCCATTGTCTTAGATACGTTTTAGATACGTTATAAAAATTTTACAAAGCCTTACAAAATAAGGAAAAAGCGTGCATTTAAACCTTAATTTCAAATTAGATACAAAACGTATCTAAAAAGATAAAAATTGTAAGTTCTTTCACTTTTTATGTAGATAATTACAATTTAAAAAAATATAGAAAATATAATGGTATAATATATGTAGGAGTTGATTTTATGAAAGATATAAAAGTTCGTAGATATATAGATGGTGATGAAACTGAAATATGTGGAGTTGTAAAAAAAGATATCTTAGCTGAAAATATTAAAGATTATCCGAAAGAAGCTATAGAACATTTAATAGAAAGTCACAATGAAGATTTAATAAGAAGAAGAGCAAAAGCATTTCATGTATATGTTTTAACAGAAAATGAAAGAATAATTGGGGTGGGTATGATTGGTCCTTATTGGGATAGCCTAACTGAAAGTTCCTTCTTTACTATTTTTATAGATCCTACATATAAAGGACAAGGATTAGGAAGAAAAATAATAGAAACATTAGAGAATGATGAATATTATAAAAGAGCTGATAGAGTTGAAATACCTGCCAGCATAACAGCAGTAGAGTTTTATAAACATTTTGGATATGGATTTAAAAAACTAGGACATATTGTAGATGACGAAGGAATATATAGAATAGAAAAATATCCAAAAATTAGTGAAAATAATGTGAATCCAAACCAATATAATATGAGGCCTTATATTGATAATGAATATCATGATTATAAGGAGTTTGTATATAAAAGCAAAAAGGATGCATATAAAAAATATGTAGAAGAATGCTGGGGTTCTTGGAATGAAGAAGATCAAAGAAAATATTTTGAAAGTTTTATAAATTCAGTTTACAATGATGCTTGGATAATTCAGTTAAATGGAAAAGATATTGGATTTTATAATGGGGCTACACTTGAAGATGGTAGCTATGAAATTGGAAATATTTGTATAATTCCTGAATATCAAGGTAAAGGAATTGGTACTCAAGTGTTAAAAGATATAATGGAGTTGCATAAAGAACAAGATTTGCACATTCAATATTTTAAGCAAAATCCAGTTGGAAGTTTGTATAAACGTTTAGGTTTTGAACCAAACGGAGAAACAGAGTTTCATTATCAAATGATAAAATCTAAACTAAATAATTTAAAAAATGCTGATACTAAAAAGTTGTAATTAATTCAACAATGGCAAATTTTAGATACGTTCTGCTAGGTTTGCCGAGTGCTACGGAGTGCTCCTGAGTGCAACCAAGTGCCGAATTAACGAGCCAAGTGCTCCCAAATGCTCCCAAAAGGCCCAATACAAAAAGCCTTGTGGCTCTGGAAAAAAGTACAAACAATGTTGTGGTAAATAAACCTGCAAACCCGCATAAATAAAGGGATTGCGGGTTTTTCTATAATTCCACATTTTAGGTAATTTTTGAAGTGTCCATTGCCTTAGATAAGTTTTAGATAAGTTTTTTGCCTAAATCAACCTTAAAATAAAGTATATGTGATACAATAATAAGGGAAGTGATACTAATGAAAAAAGTATATGTGATACAATAATAAGGGAAGTGATACTAATGAAAAAAGTATATTTAAATATTCCTTCAAAGGATGATTTGCATTTTGATAGAATAGGCGCAATAAAGATATTTAAAAAGTCTGGATCCATCCATACTGATAAAGAGGTTATTGAAAAAGTATTTGATCAAGATAGTATTGTTAAACAATTGTTAATAACTAAGGATATGTATTTTAATAATTAGGAAGTGGTAATAGATGAAAATAATAGAATATGAAGAGAAACATCTTGAAGACGTTAGAGATTTATTAACAGAACTTGAGGAATATATTGTATCTATTGATAAAGATGAATTAGATCAAGTTCATCATGAATATCATGAGAAGAGGGCATTAGTTGATTTGAATGAAGTTGATAAGAATAATGGTAAATGCTATTTAGCAATTGAAAATGATAAAGCAATTGGACTTATTATGGGTACGATTCCTCCATATGAAGAATATGATTATTTAGATTATAAATGCCCTAAAAGAGGGATAATTACCGAATTAATAGTTACATCTAAAATAAGAAGTAAAGGTGTTGGACAAGCTTTAATGGATAAGATGGAAGAATATTTTAAGTTTAATAATTGTGAATATGTTTTGGTTGATGTTTTTGCTTATAATGAAAATGCTATTAATTTTTATAATAAAAAAGGATATCATCCTAGAATGTACACCGATATCAAAAAACTGTAATAAAAAATAAATTTTTTTAGATAAGTTATTAGATAAGTTGTTGAATAAAAACTTGCAATATTTCAATAAAAAATTATTAAATTAAAATAAAAAATACCAATTTAAAAGGAAAAAATTACTTGGTTGGTTTAATATTTTACCATGTGGCAGTGGACACAAGTATAAACAGTGTTGTGTTAAATAAACCTGCAAACCCACATAAAATAAGGGATTGCGGGTTTTTTGTTACTTACAATTTTTAGGTAATTTTGCATCAAAAAAGGCATTTAGATACGTTTTAGATACGTTTTTTTACTCATTTCAGCTTAAATAGTAATAAATATGTTATAATTAAAAGGGAAGTGATAATATATGAAAATATTAATAATATGTAGTAAAAAATTTTATTCAAAAATAGAAGAAGTAAAGAAGATTTTAGAAGAAAAAAATAATGAAGTGTTTTTGCCTAATTGTTATAATGATCCGACCGCAGAACAAAAGATGTGGGATTTAGGAAAAGAAGAACACCAAAAATTTAAAGCTAAAATGTATAAACAAAGCGAAGAAACAATTTCAAAGATGGATGCTGTATTGGTATTAAATTTAGATAAGGAAAAAGAAGGAGAAATATTTAAAAATTATATAGGTGGAGCAACATTCTTAGAAATGTATGATGCATTTAGATTAGGTAAAAAAATATATTTGTACAATGATATTCCAAACGGTATGCTATTTGATGAAATTGAAGGATTTGGCCCAATAATTATTAAAGGCGATTTAAATTTAATAAAATAAAATAATTAAATATTAATAAAAAGCTATCTTAGAAAGATAGCAATAGAAATGTGCCCGACCAAAAGCACAAAGCAAAAAATATAGTAATCAATGAAATTTTATACATATTCTTTGACATAATCTTAAAAATGTAACTTTCACTTAATGGATATTTTTTCAAATATGCTCCTAGTATATATATAAATATAAATTGATATAATGTATATCCTGAATTATCAAAATATAGCCCACCGATTTATTCATATAAATTTGTCTTTTATGTTTGGGTTATTGCGATTTTAATATATATTATATGTGCAATTATTGAGTATATAAGACAAACTTTATCTAGAAAAATTTATAATTTAAAATTAATAAAACTTATTAGAGGAAAATATTATGAATTTATAAAAAATGTTAAATTTATAAATTCGAATGATTAAATAGGAGAAAATATGAATTACGTTAAATTAATGAGAATAAAACACTATATAAAAAATTTTTTAGTTTTTTTGCCATTGCTTTTCAGTGGGGGATTTTTTAATAGGAATAATATTGTGACTTGTTTGTTAGGATTTATATGCTTTTCCCTTTTGGCAAGCACAATATATATAATTAATGATATAAGAGATAGGGATAAAGATAAAAAACACAAGAAAAAATGTAAGAGACCAATAGCATCTGGTAAAATAAGTGTAAAAAATGCTATAATTTTTGATATTATATTAATTATAATTATTGTATTTCTTTGTATGATTGGAAAATTTAATATATTATCTATATGTTTGATTTTATTCTATTTTATTATTAACTTAATATATAGTTTTGGTGCTAAAAATGTTCCTATTTTAGATATTATGATTTTAGTGTCTGGTTTTTTTATAAGAGTTTTTTTTGGTGCAACTATTTTGGATATAACTGTATCTAATTGGTTATATTTAACTGTAATAGCTATTTCATTCTACTTAGGATTAGGAAAAAGAAGAAATGAAATAATTAAAAATGGTACAAAATCTAGAAAGGTTTTAGAGTATTATAATAAAGAGTTTTTAGACAAAAACATGTATATGTGTTTGACTATGGCAGTTATTTTTTATTCACTTTGGACTACAGATAGTGCAGTGGTATTAAAAAATAATAATTTATTAATTTGGACAGTACCAATTGTTATTATCATTGTATTGAGATATAGTTTGGATGTTGAAGGAGACAGTTATGGTGATCCAGTTGATGTTATTATGAATGATAAATATTTAGTTGGTTTGGGTTTAGTATATGTCATAGGTTTATTCGTAATTTTGTATCTGATATAGGAAAGGTGAAGAAGATGAAAAAAATAAATTTAAATATTATGATTAGAGTTTTATTTATAATATCCAGTCCTTTTTTTACAATTATGTTATCAAACAGGTATGATTATAAAATAACAATTATAGGTGCAATATTGACATTTTTAATATCAATATTAGTGGATTATAAATATATAAAAAAGGTTTATTTTGAAAAAAGGATTATTTTAATTTCTTTTTTTATTAGTATGTATTCTTTAAAATACTACATTAACTTTGAAAATAATTTTGTAAAAAAAATGAATGATTTAGTGAAATACAATTTTGGAATAGTATTTGATGATTTTTTTTATAAAATTATTATACTAGCATCAATACCATTTTTTTCTGTATTGATATACTTGCTTATAAAAAAAATAATTCCAATTATAAAACAATTTTATTGTAATTTATCAAAGAATGAAAAACAATTTTTATTAATTATTTCTTTTTTTGGTTTATTCATTTCCACTGTGATTCCGTTCGTTACTACCGCTTTCTCAATTCCAGTGTATAATAATAAAGTATGCTTTTATGATGTCATATATACAAGTGATTCAGGTACATTAACATATGGTGATGCTTTTTTTAATGTTAGTTATGTTGAAAATGACATTAGACAACCATTATTTGGAATTTTTTCGTTACCATTTTCAATAGTAGGAAAAATAATTGCAGAAATATTATTTTTTATTCCTAAAAATTACGAATATGCTTCTGCAATGACTTTTATTCAATTTATATTGCTTTCGATATCAACAATTTTAATATCTAGAATGTTAAAATTAAAAGAAAGCGAAAAAAAATATTTTTATCTTTTAGTTAGTATTAGTTTTCCTTATATGTTATTTAGTATTGTTCTTGAACAATACGTTATAGGTTTGTTTTATTTAATTCTTACATGTTATTATTTTTATGAAAATAAAATAAGACCAAATTATTTTTATGTAGGTGCAGTTGGTACAATGCTTACTTCAGGAATTGTTTTTCCATTGATTTCTGAAATTAAAAATTTAAAGAAATATATTATTGATACAGTTAAATGTTTTTTTGCTTTTTTGTCTGTCCTTATAGTTAGTGGGCAGTTTCCACAAATATTTTTAATATCTGATAATTTTAGATCCTTAACATCTGCATTTGCTAAAAAAAGTGGCTTTATTGATAAAATTTATCAATTTATTAATTTTGTAAAAGGTATCATAATGGCACCTAAAGGAGGAAAGATAGTTGAAATATTTAATCACCCATCATACCAACTTACGGATGTTAAAAATGTAGCAATAATAGGTGTAATTGTATTATTGATTGTAATTTTAGGATATATCCTTAATAGGAAGAATAAATTTGCTAATTTTTGCATGTTATGGGTAATTTTTTCTTCGATAATATTACTATTTATTGGATGGGGGACAGCTGAAAACGGTTTAATACTATATAGTTTATATTTTGCTTTTGCATATTTATCGTTATTTTATTTATTTTTTAGGAGGGTTATAAAAAATGATAGAATTTTTGAGATTTTTATGATTTTTCTATGTTTGGTAATTTTCGCTTGTAATATTAAAGAGCTAATTAATATATTCTCTTTTGCAATAAAATATTATTAGGAGTAAATATTATGAATATATACGATTTTGATAAAACAATCTATGATGGGGATAGTTCCATAGATTTTTATAAGTTTTGTGTAAAAAAAAATAAAATTTTAATTTTAAATTCTTTTAAGGTATTATTTTATTATTTTTTATATTTTTTTAAACTGAGAAATAAAAATGATGTAAAAGAAGCTTTTTTCTCTTTTATGAAAAGAGTAAATAATCCCGAGATAGTAATTAGTATTTTTTTTGAAGAGTATAAATATAAAATAAAAAAATTCTATTTATTAAAAAATCATTCTAAAGATATAATTATTTCTGCATCACCTGAGTTTTTACTCAAACCGTTTGCATCCTATTTAAAAGTAAAAGATTTGATTGCAAGTGATGTTGATATTTGTACTGGCAAATTTAGGAAGGACAATTGTAAGGGTAAAAATAAGGTTAAATATTTAAAAGAAAAATATCCCAAAATTATTGTTAATACTGTATATAGTGATAGTTTGAGTGATGCACCCTTGATGAATATATCTAAAAATGCATATATTGTTAAAGGCAATGAAATAAAAAAATACAAATAAAAAAACTAAAAGAATCATTTTTAATTTAGATTAATTTCTCAATAATGAAGTTTTCTTTTAAATTTTGAGTACATATTATATTAATACAATTATAGGAAATAAGATTATCTGATTTTTTTAATGTAATAACAAACGGAATTATAAAAAAAACAAATAGTAGTTTAGTAAATATATTTTATGAATTTAGTAATAAAAGTATATCTACATTAAACTTATTAGAAGAAGATATACTTATTAAATTTTGTGGTGAAATAATGAGAGATCATGATGCAACATTATATAGTTATGGACCAAAGAATTATGAATGTAATATCCATTTAGGAAGAGGTTTAAAAGAGTTGGTTAAAAATATATCAAATATTGTATGATCAAGAAAAATGATAGAACTATTCTTTAGAATGAATAATACAAGAAAGATAGCAATAAGTTATTGATTAAAAGGAATTGATCTTAAGTTATCAAAAAAAAACTAAGAAGATAAGTTCAAATTATTATAAAACAAAGGTAGAAGTACAAGAAGAATGGAATAAGGCATACACTGAATATTTAAACGCAAATATGCCTTTTAAAGATACTAATTATTTAGATTATTGGCTTGATAATTAGTGTAAAATAAATTTAAAATATAACACAATACAAGCATCTAAAAATATAATTAAAAATCATATAGTTTCAAAATTGGGTAAATATAGATTATCTACAATTACAAGTGTGCAACTTAACTTTTATATAACAGAAATATGTGAGAAAAATGATTTTGCTTAAAAATATATTAAAAGTTGTTAAAGTTTTTTTCGTAACGCTTGTAATGTTTACAGCTTTATCAAATATAATCCTACAAGAGATTTAAGGGTACCAATATTTGATAAAAAAGAGAAGATGTAAAACATTATATACACAAAAAGAAATAGATTTAATATTAAATAGATTTGCTGATAATGACACATTTACTTGTGTCTTTTTAACATCTTGTTATATTGGTGTGAGAACTGGAGAAGTATGTGCATTAACTTGGGATAACATTAACTTTGAAAAGGAAATAATAAATATAGAACATAATGTTTATGACAAACTTAAAAATGATAAAGGGAAGTGCTTTATAAGAACTACCAAGACTCAAACACTCAAACGGGAACAAGAAAAATTCATATAATTCAAACTTTAAAAATAGCATTACAAAATTATAAGAATAAACAAGACTATTTAAAAAATGTATTGAAAAGCAAATAAAAATAATATATAATAAGCCACGTTGTTAAAAGAACTAAAAAATTAAATGTGGAAAAGGGGATCATATTATGCAGAATACAAATAATTATAATGAAGAAAATATGAAATTGATAAAATCATTTATATCATATATGAAAGAAAAATATGGAATAGATTATTTAAATGATTCAAGATATATTGGAATGATGTATTATGGCAGTAGATTGACTGGTAATTATAACAAAACATCTGATTTGGACCTATGTATTGTTTGTGATTCTGAATCCAATGAAGAATATAAGGGCGTTGTTACAATTAATGGTATTGACGTTGAATACATTGAAAAACGTGAGGCTTCAATATATTCTACCATCGATAACGACTATAAAAGCAGAAACTCTTTTCCTAAATCTGCATATTCAAGAGCATGTGTAATTTTTGAAAAAAACAATTGTATTTCAAATATAAAAGAATATGTTAATCGGCTATACAATAAAGATTTTGAACTACCTTTAGATGGAGAAATACTTGATGATTTAACTGTTATAAATAATAGAATTTTAGATTTAAAATCATTAAACAGGTATACAGACAATTCATTTGATATACTATATTATACTTTGTTAGATAGAATTAAAACATCTTATCATAAAATGAACAATATATCTAGAATAGAAATATATAAAGCGGTTAGAGCATATACTGATTCAACATATAAAGAAACCGCTTTGGGAATAGACTCACCAATCGATAAAACTTATATAGATTTATTTATGCAATGTTTTAATTCATATGGTTTAACAAATGAAGAAAAATTAAAAAGATTAGATAATTTAATTAGATATATTAAATCCTCTTATGATTTAAATAGCAATAATTTTGAATTTGAAATATATAAACGTCCACCTTTTTATCAATCTAAACCTGTTATATTGAATAATATGAAAGATAGCATCAAAGTTAATCTTGATGACAAAAGTAATAGATGTATTAATAAGTTTATTAATTACAAAGGATTAGTTAATAGAAAAGATTATATTGGTTCGTTCATATATAAAAACAACTCAGATACCACAAATGAAATGGAAATGATCATATTATTAGACTCTTCTGATGAAGAAATGTTTAAAGGGGCTTGCACTATTGATGGAATAACAATTAAATATGTTATGATACATGATAAATATTTGTCATCTAACTCTTTAAATGATGATAGACCTTGTTCTTACAAATCAGATCAGCAAGGTTTCCTAATTCCAAATAACATTACTTATTCCATAATTGCAGATGATAAAAATATAGAATTAATTGAAGACTTTGTATCAAGACTCTTTGAACAAAATTTCAAAAAAATAGGTTCTAATAAATATTCGGGCGAAATGATAGTAATAGACAATAGAATGAAAAGATTAGAAAGTTTTATTGATATTAATAATTGTAATTACTTTGATATGTATTATTATATTATTATGAGTAAAATGATTAATGCTTATAGAAGCAAAATTGGTTGCTGTTATATAGATCCTAGTGATATTGATAATAAAACATTTATTGATTGTTATAATGCTGCATTAGAATGCAAGGGTGATAAATTAGAAAGATTTAATTTATTAAACGGTTTATATAAGTTTTTGAAAGGAAATATTGATGTTTCTCTTGAAGAAAGAGTTAATATCACACCAAAATCCAAAGAAACTAGTAAAGGAAAATCGTTTGTAAAGAAAATTAATAAAAATATCATTAAGTAAATATATGTAAAATTATTATTTTTTTGTAAGAAAACATAGACTTTTTACTAAACCACGTGATATATTTCATTATAGTAGAGGGTGGTGATTAAATTGAATAAAAATATAGAAGAAATGACACCAATTGAAAAAGCCAATTTATTAGAAGGCTTAACTGCTAAAACAGAAAATGTAGAGTATTCTAGTCAAGTAGCATGGCTTGGTGCATCTGATGATGTAAAAGCTGAAATAAAGGGTGTTGTTGAAAATACTAGAAATTTATTTGGAACAGGTAGAATAAACTCTTTAGATTATGATCAAAGAGAAGCGGCAATTAGAAATTATCATAATAGGTTAGATGCTTATTTAAGTATGTATCCTGAGTATGCGGAAAAGGAAGAAGTACAAGCTAGACATAGATAAAATGTATATGTTTTATTAAAAAGTTATTAACAGATTTTGTTGATAACTTTTTTGTTTATATATTTGAATACAAAAAAAATAATTATTAATTAGAACTTTCTTTTTTTTTAAATAGGTATTATAATTCAAGTTAGAAAGATTATAGAGGTAAGAAAATGATTAAAGATAAGAAAGAATATAGATTACTTAATGTAATTAGAGTAATTGCTTGCTTAGCTGTTTTATTGTATCATTTTAATATATTAAAAGGTGGATATTTAGCAGTATGTACATTTTTCGTGTTGACTGGATACTTATCATGTAGATCTGCTTTTAAAAAGAAAAATTTTTCTTTAAAAGATTACTATATTAATCGATTTATTAAAATATATTTACCAGTTATTATGATATCTTTTATGACAATTTCAGTCATTTCATTTTTTCCTAATATTAATTGGTTGAATTTGAAGCCAGAAACAACTTCTGTTTTATTTGGCTATAACAACTTTTGGCAAATAAATGCTAATCTTGATTATTTTGCTCGACATGTTAATTCTCCTTTTATGCATTTATGGTATATAGCGATTTTACTTCAATTTGATTTAATATTCCCTTTCATTTATTTATTATTAAGAAAGTTGGAAAAAAAGTTTAATAAAAAAGTAGTGTTAATATTACTTGTTATTTTAAATTTAGTAGGATTTATATATTTTTATCATGTTAGTATTACTAAAAGTATGGTATTTACATATTATAATACTTTTGCAAGATTGTTTTCTATTTTATTAGGTATGTTGATAGGTTTCATTCACGCATATTATAAGCCACTAATATTTAAAACTTTTAAAGAGAAAAGAATGAATAAGATAATCTATTTAACGTATTTGATTATATTATGTTTATTATTTATATTAGTAAGTAGTAATACCAAGTATTTTGCTTTTATGATGATTATAACCACTTTAATTTCAGGAAGATTGATAGAATATAGTGTATTAGATAATAATAGTTTATCTTCCTTTGACAGAGTTATTAAATTCTTCTCAAATATTAGTTATGAAATTTATTTATTTCAATATCCGGTTATATTTTTGTTTCAATATACTAGTTTAAGTACTGGTAAAACCCTTTTAATAAGCATAATAATAATCATTGTTTCATGGTTGTTTAAATTTGCATTAACAATTAAAGATAGTAAAACAAAAATAGTAAAATATTTGATGTTAATGATTATTATTAGTTTATCAACATATGGTTTCTGTAAATATATTACTTCAAAAGATAATTCAATTGAACTGAAAAAATTAGAAGAACAATTATCTCAAAATCAAGAATTAATTAAAAAAAGCCAAGAAAAATATAATTTGTTAGTTAAACAAGAAGCTTTGGATTGGGAAGAAACTTTAAAGGATTTGGAAAATGGTAAGAATAAATTAGGAGAAGTTGTTGAAAAATTACCAATAGTTGGTATAGGGGATTCAGTTATGTTGGGAGCATCACCAAGTCTATATAAACAATTTCCTAATAGTTATATAGATGCTAAAGTTTCAAGATCTGTATGGGCGGCAAAAGCAATATTAAAAGATTTAGATAGTAAAGGAAAATTAAGTGATGTTATTCTAATAGCACTTGGAACTAATGGTGACTGTAGTAATAGTTGTAAAGAGGAGCTAATTAAAGCATGTGGAAACCGTAAGATTTTCTGGATTAATACAATAAATAATGAAAAAATCAATACTAAATTAAAAAAACTAACTCAAGAATATAATAATTTACATTTAATTGATTGGTATGCAACTGCCAACGGTCATAAGGAATATTTTGCGGTTGATGGAATTCATCTAACATCAACTGGTAGAGCAGTTTATACTAAACTTGTATATGATAGTATTTATAGTGAATATTTGAAGGAATATGAAACTAAAAAAACCGAGATGATAAATAAACATAATAGTAGTCAGAAGGAAAAAATAAGTTTTTTAGGTAATTCGATATTATTAAACGCGTTTGATAATATTCAAAATGATTTTTCAAACGCTACATTTACTATAGATAAATCATTTACTTATACAATTCTTAAGGAAAAAATTCAAGAATTAATTTCTAATAACAAGTTGAATCATAGAGTTGTTTTAGCTTTTGATAGTAGTACAAATTTAAGTGTTTCTGAATATAAAGAAATAATTAAGTTATGTAACGATAAAGATATATATATATTATCAACAGATAAAAATTTACAAACTTTAGAAAAAGATAATGTTAAAATTATTAACTTTTATGATGATCTAAAAAAACATGATGAATATCTTATGTCAGATGGTGTTCATTTAAATGACAAAGGAAACCAAGCTTTGACAAAAGTACTAAAAGACGAACTATTAAATAAATAATATTTTATTTTTAGAAAGGAAATAATTATGCTTTACGTAAGTCAAATATACACAAATAAGCCACTTGAATATGTTAATGAGGTTCAAAAATTAACATATGAAGTTCTAGAAAAATTAAATATTAAATATGAGAGAGTGGAAACTGATGATGCTGTTACTATGGATGATTGTTTTGAAATAAATAAAAAATTGAATATGGAAACAGTAAAAACATTGTTTTTATGTAACAGACAAAAAACAGAATTTTATTTATTTGTAACTACCTCAGATAAAAAATTCAGTTCTAAGTCTTTTGGTGCTGCACTAAATATATCAAGAGTTTCTTTTGCTAATGAAGAATTAATGCATCAAATCTTAGGTACAAATATTGGTGCTACTACAATTTTTAGTGTTTTAATAGATAATGGTAATAAGATAAATATCATAATCGATAAAGATGTTTTGAATAATGAATATTATGGATGTAGTGATGGTACTGTTAACGGATATATGAAACTAAAAACTAGTGATGTTATAAATAAAGTATTACCTTACTCTAAACATAAAGAAGTAGTTATCAAAATATAAAATTTGTTTTAAAGCAATCATTAGTATTTGATGATTGCTTTTTATGAAGTTAAATAATATGTTTTTGAGCTTTATGTTTAAATATATACGTGATATACTATTGCTGTAGTACTTGAAAAGGAATATATTATAAATTATTAAGTGAATTATACATAAAATTAATATGGAGGTTGCTATGAAGATATATAATACTTTAAACAAAAAAATTGAAGAATTTATCCCTAATGTCGATAATAAGGTTAAAATGTATACTTGTGGTCCAACTGTGTATCATTATGCTCATATAGGAAACTTGCGAACCTATATTTTTGAAGATATTTTAGAAAAAGGTTTAGAATATTTGGGATATGATGTACTTAGAGTTATGAATATAACTGATGTTGGACATATGACTAGTGATGGTGATACTGGTGAAGATAAAATGGAAAAGGGAGCATTAAGAGAGGGAAAAACAGTATATGAAATAGCAAAATTTTATACAGATGCCTTCTTTAGTGATGCAGAAGAATTACATATTAGAAAACCGGCTATTGTCGAAAAAGCAAGTGATCATATAGATAAGTACATTGAAATTATAAAGAAACTTCTTGATAATGACTATGCTTATATTTCAAATGGTAATGTATATTTTGATGTTTCAAAGGCTAAAGATTATTATAAATTATCTGGTAAGAATCCAGAAGATTTGAAAATAGGAGTACGTGATACTGTCGAAGAAGATGAATTCAAAAGAAATCCTGCTGATTTTGGGTTGTGGTTTACTGTTTCAAAGTTTGCTAATCAAGATATGAAATGGGATTCACCTTGGGGTGTTGGATATCCTGGATGGCATATTGAATGTTCTGGTATATCAGCTGAATACTTAGGTGAATATTTAGATATTCATTGTGGTGGTGTTGATAATATATTTCCACATCATACTAACGAAATAGCTCAGAGCGAAGCTTATTTTGGACATAAATGGTGTAATTATTGGGTTCATGGTGAACATTTAAATGATAAAAGTGGAAAAATGAGTAAATCTAAAGGGGAATTTTTGACTGTTTCACTTTTAGAAGAAAAAGGATATGATCCAATGGTATATAGATTTTTCTGCTTGAATAGTCATTATAGAAATCAACTGGTTTTTTCTTGGGAGGCATTAGATGGTGCAGCTCTTGCTTATCAGAAACTAAAAAATAAAATTAAATCATTAGACAAAACACCTGATTTACATGAATCTAAATTAGATTTTTATCAAAATGCATTTAAAGATGCTATTGGAAATGACTTAAATACATCTTCTATGTTAACAGTGCTATATGATGCTTTAAAAGATGATGAATTATCAGATTTTACTAAATTATATTTAGTTGAAGATTTTGATAAAGTTCTATCTCTTGGGCTTATTGAGGAAGAAAAAGCTTTGAGTGATGAACGAAAAATAGAGGTAGAAGCTCTAATTGAAAAAAGAAATGAAGCAAAGAAAAACAAAGATTTTTCTACGGCAGATAAAATAAGAGATGATCTGTTAAAAGATGGAATAAAATTAATTGATTCTAGAGAAGGAACTACATACGAAATAGTATAGGAGGTTTAATGGATAGTTATATATTAGGAGAGTTATTATTATTTGTTGGTTTAATAATATCTGTAGCTGCACAAATATTTGTTAGTTTTTCATACTCAAAATATAAAAAAATTAAAAATAGCCAAAAAATTAGTGGGTTTGAGGTTGCAAAGAAAATTCTAGAAAATAATGGATTAGATAATATATATGTTACTGAAGTAAGGGGAAATTTAACAGACCATTATGATCCAGGAAGAAAAGTAATTCGTTTATCTAGTGAAATTTTTCATGGAACATCTATCGCTAGTGCATCGGTTGCTGCACATGAAGTTGGACATGCTATTCAAGATAAAGAAGGATATTCTTTCATGAGATTTAGAAGTGCAATATTTCCACTTGTTAGATTTTCATCATATGGAGGATATATCGCAATTGCTTTAGGAGCGATATTTGGCTTTATAGATTTAATTTGGATAGGAATTGCGCTAGAGGTTATAATTTTATTATTTCAAATTTTGACATTACCTGTTGAATTTAATGCATCATCACGAGCTGAAAAAGAGTTACAAAAACTAAGCATTTTAAGTGAAAATGAAATAGAAGACAGTAAAAAGATGTTAAAAGCTGCTGCATATACTTATGTTGCTTCAGTTTTAACCACACTATTACAAATATTAAGATTAATTGTTATCTTTGGAAGAAGAGACGATTAGTCTTTTTTTATTTACAAAATATTGAAAATCTGTTAAAATATGTGCAGTTCGGAAGTGATAGTATGTCAAGACTCGATATAAATGAGATGAAAGTAAAAGAATGTATAGATATATCTAAAAGGCTAAATATAGTTAAGATAAAATCAAGTGAGTTGTTGGGACTTAAATTAGTTAATAATGGTGATTTAGGATCAACATCTAGAGTTTATCATTATGGTGAAAATGAATGTATAAAAATATTTAATCATAACATGGATTCATTTGATTTATATAGAATGAATGAACTAACTAATTTATCTATAGAAGGAGCTAATTTGCCTAAAAAATTATTTTTGTTGAGAAATAAGTTTAGGGCATATATAATGGACTATATAAATGGAGTTATGTTATCTCAATTAGAAGAAATGAATTTTGATGAAGTTTTAGCTTTATTTACTACGCTCATAGATACATCAGATAATTTAGGTGAGGAAAAAATTAGAATATATGATGTTCATGATGACAATATCATGTATAACTATGATAAAAAAATACTAGAATTAATAGACCCTGTAGAATGGAATAGGTGTATGAAAAGTACAAAAGTAATAAAAGAAGAAAACTTTAAAATGATTAATATTGCTTTAAGGACATATTTGTTTTTTGGTAGTAATTACTTGTTACCAATTTTAGTTGATTATGATTTTCCTGAATTAAAAAGAACAGATGATTACGTTGATTATTATCAAACATTAAAGGAAAATCTAGAAAGAAAAACTTCTTCTAAAATAAAAACAATAGATGATTCTAGAAAAAGCATGCAAGGAGTATTTTATGGAATATAAAGAAATTAATGTTTTAGTATTAGCTTATTTAGGAGATACAATTTATGAAAGATATATAAGAGAATTTTTAATATATCAAAAAATAGCTAATGTAAATGATTTACAAAAAGAAGCTGTTAAATTTGTAAGTGCAAAAGCTCAAGCAAAATTTTTAACAGAATTTGTGGAAAAAAATATTTTGACAGATGAAGAATTAGCACTTGTTAAAAGAGCTAGAAATTATCGAAGTGGTAAACATCCTAAAAATTGTGATGTTATAACTTATAAGCATGCTACTGCTTTAGAGGCCCTTATTGGATATTTATATTTAACTGGTAAAAATAAAAGAATTGATGATATAATGAATTATATTTTAAAATCTTATAATAAGTAGTAGGGAGGACAATTATGATAGTCTATGGTAGAAATGTTGCAAAAGAAATATTAAAAAAAGGAAAAAAAGTTAATAAAATAATGATTAATAAAGATTTCTCTGATAAAGAAATAATTTCTTTAATAGAAAAGTCAAAAATTCCTTGCAAAAAAGTAGAGAAAAATGAATTTCGTAAATTTGATAAATTTTCTCATCAAGGTATAATTTTAGACATAGAGGATTTTGCATATTCTACTGTAGATGAAATGATTAATGACCCTAACAGTGTGGTTATTATACTTGATCATTTAGAAGATCCACATAATTTAGGAGCTATAATAAGAACTAGTGAAGCTGCTGGTATAGATGGTATTATAATTCCTAAAGATAGAAGTGTGGATGTAAATTCAACAGTAATGAAAACAAGTGCTGGAGCTTTAGAAAATGTAAAAGTAGCAAAAGTTACCAATCTTTTAAATACTATCAAATTTCTTAAAGATAATGGCTTTTGGATTGTTGGTACAGATATGGATAATAGCCAAGACTATAGAACAATTAATTATTCTGGAAAAATTGGAATTGTAATTGGAAATGAAGGCAGTGGAATGAGCAAAAGTATTCATGATGCTTGTGACTTTATTGCAAAAATCCCTATGTACGGAAAAATAAATAGCTTAAACGCATCAGTAGCAGCAGGAATTATGATTTATGAGGTGATACGTTTAAAGAAATAGGGGATAATATGGATTATAAAAATATCAACGATTATGAATTACTTTATTTGATTAGCGAAAATAGTGAGGAAGCCTATAATTTTGTTTATCAAAAATATCGACCTTTGATTAGTAAGCTGGCATTTAATTTGGCTAGAAAGTATAATAACATTGGTATTGATTATGACGACTTATTTCAAGAGGGAATGTATGGACTTAGTTTGGCCATTGATAATTTTAATAAAAAAGAAAATAATCTTTTTTATACATTCGCACTCATTTGTATAAAAAGATCTATGGAAAGAATTATTGTTAGTGCAATTAGATATAAAAATAATATTCTAAATTTTGCTATTCCCTACGATAATGTTGATTCAGATGAGGATTTATCTTTAGAAGATACTCTTTATAATAAAGATGATAATGTTGAGTTTGTGTTTAATAGTTATGAAATAAGTAATGAAATAAACAGGATTAAATACAATCTAAAAGATGATTACTCTTTTGTTTATGAAATGAAAATTAATGGATTTTCTAATTCTGATATAGCTAAAATATTGGATATAAGATATAAAGATGTGGATAATTATTGGCGAAGTATAAAAAACAGTTTAAAAAAAATTAATAATAGAAATATTGAATAATGAAATTTACATGTTATAATTATAATAGGTGATAATATGGAATATGTTAATTCTGCAATTACTTTAAAAGATTTTATTTTAAAAGACTCAGATAACAGTAAGATCATTGAGGTTATTGCATCTTTGGATAGACAGCTTAAGTATTTACATAGTAAAGGATACTATGTTGAAAACATGAGTTTTAATGACATTGTGGTTAATGATTATCAGGATTTTGGATTTACGAGAATATCTAGAATGGATAAAAGACAAAACAATGAGTCAACTATAAAAGGAAATATTAAATCATTAGTATTATTATCACTTGGATCTTATGTTTTATCTAATTCTGTAACTGATGGATATGTTTCTAATACAGAGTGGTTTGATTACAATGAAATTGATAAAAGAGATCCCTCGTTTGTTTCTAATAATTATGATTTTATTAGGACTACTATTCCATATGGAACTGATTATTATGACGATGTTATTAATAACGGTAACATTTATTATTTTAGTGATTATATTGCTCAAAAAAGTAGAGAATCTAATGGTAAAGGTAATAGTAGAGCATTAGTTTATGCTACTGCTGCTGGTAGAGCACTTTCTGAAAAAAATAGAGAATCTGCATTTGTAAAGATATCATTTTATCCAATAATAATAGGATGCTTCTTAATGATTGGATTTGTTATATATACATTACTATTACATACTTAGGGGGGATTTGTATGTCTTTTACGGCTAATGTCAAGAATGAAGTGACAGAATTAAATACTGATCGTTCTGAAAAAATAGCTGAACTTACAGGATTTCTTCGTTCTTCATGTAAGGATTTTAGTAACTTTGAAGTTTATACAGAAAACATTAACATTGCAAAGAGAATGTTTTCTTTTATTAATGAAATTTATAATTTTAACTGTGAAATTACAGAAGGGAACAATACTCTTTTTACAGCAAAAAAAGTTTATTCTTTATTGATTCACGATAATATAGATTATATGCTAAAAGATTTAGCTATAATTGATGAAAATGGTGAATTTAAGCCAACAACTAGTCAATATATAATAGGGTCTTTAGATGAGATTAAGGCATATATTAGAGGCTCCTTTTTAGCGTGTGGTAGTATTAATGATCCAAAAACATCACAATATCATTTAGAAATGTTATTTGATAGAAAAGAAGAATCTGTTTTTGTACAAAGACTATTAAATGAATTTGAGCTGAATGCGAAAATTTTATTAAGAGATAAAAAATATATGGTTTATATAAAAGACTCTGATGATATAAGTGATTTTTTAATTATTATAGGTGCTAATAAAGCTGTCATGTATTATGAAAATATAAGAGCTTATAAGGAACAAATTAATATTACAAATAGACTAAATAATTGTGAACAAGCTAATACTGATAAAATCTTAATGAGTTCCAACGAACAAATAAAAGATATTAATTTAATTGTTGAAAAAATGGGTATAGAGTTTTTAGATGATAAATTGCAAGAAGTAGTAACATATAGATTAAAATATCCGGAAGCTTCTTTATTAGAGTTAAGCGAGATTATAACTTTGGAGACAAATAAAAAGATAACTAAGTCAGGACTTAATCATCGATTTAGAAAACTAAAAGAGATTGCTAATCGTTGTCGAAATATGGATGTAAATGAGTAAAAAAAAATCATATATTAATTGACTTTGGAAAAAAATATAGATATACTGGTTATAGTATGAGGATAGATGATAAGTTATAACTCATAACTTTTTTAATAGGAGGTGAAAAATATGAACGAAAGGAAAAGTAAAAACGTTGTAATCGTAGCTTTATGTTTAACATTAATCTTTATGGGTGTAGGTTTTGCAGCTTTATCAGCTCAATTAAATGTAACTACTACTGCTACTGTATCTGGTACATGGGATGTACATTTTTCTAGTGCTAGTCCAGTAGCTGCAGAAGGAAATAATCAAGGATCTATTACTTCTAATAATTTTGATACTATCACTGAAGATAGCAAAACAACATCACTTACTGTTGGTTTAAATCTTGTAAAGCCAGAAGATTCTGCTACATTTACAGTAACAGCTAAGAACTTTGGATCAATCAAAGCTATATTATCTAATATTGAAGCTACTGAAGGATTTACTAACGCTGATACAGATGTAGTACTTAGAACTATAAAAGTTGGAGAAACTGAAATTACTGATTTGACTAATCCAGGAATTGATGCTCTAGCACAAAATGATGAGACTACATTTACTATCACTTATACTTTAAATCCAGCTATTAGTAGTGATGGTACATTAAAAATGCCAGCATTCAATACTGATACAAATAGTGATGGTACAAATGATGCTTATGTAGTTACTGATACATTACATTTTAACTACAATCAAGCAAAATAATGTATAATATAAAACGAAAGCATTAGCTTTCTTTTTTTTGTATTATTTTATCAACAATATGATAATTTAATGCTTCTTCAGCATCTAGGAAATGATCTCTTTCAGTATCATTTTCTATTTTTTTAATATCTTGACCTGTGTTTTTAGCAAGTATTTCATTCAATCTCTTTTTGGTTTTTAGTATGTGTTCTGCGACAATTTTTATTTCTGTTGCCTGGCCTTGAACACCACCTAATGGCTGATGAATCATTATTTCACTATTTGGAAGTGCATATCTTTTACCCTTTTTTCCACTCGAAAGTAAAAAGGCAGCCATTGATGCAGCTATTCCCATACATGTTGTGGAAACATCACTTTTAAGAAAATTCATTGTATCATATATAGCCATACCAGCTGTTACAGATCCACCAGGGGAATTTATATATAAACTTATATCGTTGCTACTTATTGAATCTAGATATAGTAATTGAGCAATTACAACATTAGCAAGATTGTCATCTATTTCTCCACTAAGTAAGATAACTCTTTCTTTTAATAATCTTGAGAATATATCATAACTTCTTTCATTGCCTGATTCTTTGTCTACTATAATTGGTACTAAACTCATTTATATCACCTATAATTATAATAGTGTCAATTGAAAAAAAATATACATAAATTAGTGTCTAAAATTTAAATTTATGATAAGATATTGATAGAATAAGAGGGTGAAATAATGTTAAGCGAAAGTTTACTAGTAGAAATAGATGGAGTAGAAATTGAAATAACTAAAGGAGAAACCTTACATGAACTTAGTAAAATGTATCAACAAAATTATAAATTACCTATAATTTTAGCTAAAGTAGATGGTAAACATAAAGAATTGTCTTATGCAATAAACAGAGAATGTAAGATAGAATTTTTAACTATAGCTGACAAAGAAGCCAATAGAGCATATGTTAATGGTTTATTATATTTAGTTTTATATGCAGGCAAAAGAGTTTTTAAAAGTCATCGTTTTATTGTTCAACATTCAATAGATAAAGGTATCTATATAAAAACAGATAAAAAAATAGCTAAAGAAGATTTTAATAAATTAAAAAAAGAAATGAAAAATATCATAAAATTAAATTTGCCTATTGAAAAGTTAAATGTTAATAGAATGGATGCGATTGATTACTTTTCTAAAGTTGGTGATAATTCAAAGGTTGAATTATTAAAATATAATACTAATACTTATGTTTCTCTGTATAAACTAGATAATATGTATAATTTTTTCTTTAGTTATATGCCTGTAGAGACTAGATGTTTAGAAAGATTTGATTTAAAGTACTTAGATGAATATGGTTTCGTTTTATTATATCAAACTACTTATATGGAGGACGAAATTAAAAGCTTTGTTAATCATCCTAAGATATTTGAAGTTTTCAAAGAGTATCATGACTGGATATCAATAATGAATATAGAGCAAGTACCTTCACTTAATAAGTTTGTATCTTCTGGAAATATTGGAGATTTAATTAGAATTGATGAAACGTTACAGTCTAATAGACTTTTGAATATTGCAAGAACTATTTATGAAAATAGGAGTAAAACTAAAATTGTCCTAATTGCAGGGCCATCATCTTCCGGAAAAACTACTACTTGTAATAAATTATCTATGTATTTGAGAAGCTTTGGACTTAATCCAAAAACAATATCAATGGATAACTATTTTGTAGATAGGCAATTAACTCCAAAAGATGAACATGGTAATTATGATTACGAATGTTTAGAAGCACTTGATCTACCATTGTTTGATAAACAAATAAAAGATTTATTGGATGGAAAAGAGGTAAGAACACCAATATTTGATTTTGTAGCAGGAAAGTCAAATTTAGTTTCTGGCGAAATATTAAAAATGGATAAAAATGATGTTTTAATTATTGAAGGTATTCATGCCCTTAATCCACAAATACTACAAAGTGTTCCTGAAAAAAATAAATATAAAATCTATATAGGACCATTCACATGTTTGAATCTTGATAACCAAAATAGAATTTCTACATCAGATAATAGATTACTTAGAAGAATTATTAGGGATAATAGGCATAGAGGTAATAATGTAGAAACAACACTAGAAAAATGGGACAGTGTAAGAAGAGGAGAGGAAAAATATATTTTTCCGCATCAAGATGAAGCAGATGTTTTATTTAATACAGCACTTGTATATGAACTAGGAGTGCTAAAAACTTATGTAGAACCACTTTTGTATTCGGTTGATATAAATAGTCCATATTACAGTGAGGCTAAGCGTTTAATAAATATGCTTAAGATGTTTTTGCCAATACCATCTGAAGATATACCAAAAGAATCTTTGCTTAGAGAATTTATAGGTGGAGGCTGTTTTAAACAATAAATATTTGTAAAGTATTGTTGAATTAGTAGACAATACTTTTTTTAAGCATTATAATTTATTTATAATAAGGAGAGTGAAATAATGATAAAAGTAGCCATAAATGGTTTTGGTAGAATTGGTAGATTGGTTTTTAGAATAATGCAAGAAGATTCTGATTTTGATGTTGTAGCGATTAATGATCTTACAGATGCAGAACAATTAGCGTATTTACTAAAATATGATACTAATCAAAGAAGATATAATGTAGATGATATTTCATATGAAGGTAATAGTATTGTATTTAAAGAGAAAAAAATTCCTATTTTTTCAGAAACAGATCCAAGTTTATTGCCTTGGAAGGAATTAGGCGTTGATGTTGTTTTTGAATGCACTGGTAGATTTACAACTAAAGAGTTAGCAGAGGAACATATTAAAGCTGGTGCCAAAAAAGTAATTATTTCAGCACCGGCTAAAGGAGATTTAAAGACAATTGTATATAATGTTAATGATGATATTCTAGATGGCAGTGAAAAGGTTATTTCTGCAGCATCATGTACAACAAATTGTCTTGCACCAGTCCTTGATGTTTTAAATAAAAATATAGGAATAGAAAAGGGATACATGACAACAGTACATGCATATACAAACGATCAAGCAACTCTTGATATAGCACACAAAAAAGGTATTAAGGCTCGTCGCGGTAGAGCTGCAGCAGCCAACATAATTCCAGCATCTACTGGTGCAGCTAGTGCAATAGGTGCAGTTATACCAAGTCTTGCCGGAAAATTAAATGGTAATGCGATGAGAGTACCCGTTCCAACTGGTTCTGTTATAGATGTGGTTTTAGAGTTGAAAAGAAATACTACTGTTGAAGAAATAAATAAGTTATTTAAAGATAATACAAATGAAACTTTGATGTATACCTTGGATCCTGTTGTATCTAGTGACATTATTGGAATGCATTGTGGAGCTTTGGTAGATGGATTAAGTACCGATATATTAGAGGTTGATGGTAGACAACTAGTAAAAGTTGTAGCTTGGTATGATAATGAAATGGGGTACTCAGCACAAATGGTGAGAACTGCTAAAGTTTTATTAGAAAAATAAAAGAGCATTTTAAAAGAACATTTTAGAATGTTCTTTTTATAATTCATTAACTATATTTTTGATAGTAATCATTTCAGGAATATTATCATTTACTGTTAATACCAATCCTTTATGTGTTATAACGTAAGTTGTTTCATCTACATCTTTTTCTTTTATATAGCCATTTGCTGCTATTTCTTTATAATTTTTATTGCTTTCACTAAATTCATATAAAACGATGACATTATCATTACTAAAATAGTAATAATAACATTTAAGGGCACCTTTGTCATTTCCCTTTAACTCAATTTTTTCAAATGTAATATTATTTTCTTTAAGTTTATCATCCAGTTTTTCCACTTGTCCTGTGGAAACCGAAATTTGTTTGGTTATACTATTTATTTCATCTTGAGAAGCTTTTTTACCACAGCCACATGTTAATAGTAAAATAATGGCTAGTAGATAGCACGTAAATTTTTTCATTATCTTCCTCCTACTATAAGCAAATAATATCATATAATTAATTTTTGCTCAATAAAAAATTAAAATATTATTGATTAAAAAAATATTAATATATATAATAAAAGAAGATAGGAGAGTATTATGAGTGAGAAGTTAAAAAATAATAAAAGGTTAGTGGTTTCAAGTATTATAATATTTGTTTTAGTTATTGGGGCTTTATTGTGGTATTTTTTGATATATAAAGCTAATGATATAAGAAGTGGCCAAAAAAATGCTTTATTGTATCCTACAGTTGTATTTACAGATAATATTAATAGTAATAAAGCCAATAGAGGAACAAAAATCGAAATAACAGGGCATATTGTTTATCTTGGAAGCAAAGCTTATTGGTATAGATCTGATTTTTATTACGAAGGTGGATTAATTAAAAATGGAGTATGTAGAAAAGTAACAACAAAAGATTATATTTCGTTAGGTTTTCCTTTATCTTTGGATAAAATGCATGCTAAAGTTGGTGTATATAAAGATAGTAAATGTAATATAAAAATTGCGACTTATAAAACAAAAACATATTATATTAATAATTCTTCTAATTCCAATAATAAAAGAAAGACGTTTATAGCTACATTTAAAAAGAATGGGGCTTCAAATATTGGCACTGAAAGATTGAGTTGTACAACAACTGGCACATCATGCACTATAAAAGCACCATCTATAACAGCAAAATCAGGGTATAGCGTAGTTGGATGGAATGATATTACTTTAGTTTCATCAGCTAAATATAAAGTTGGGTCAACTATCACACTTAGATCAAATAAAACTTTTTATGCAATAGTTAAAAAGAATATCACAAAGCCATCTAATAATCCTTTAACAAAAGGATCTATTGATATGACTATTTTTACAGATACGTTTAAAGCTGGCACTTCAGGAACGATTAAAGTTACAACTACACCTTCTTCGGCTACTGCAACTGTAACTAGTTCTAACCCTAATGTTATTCGTATTACTAAAACTGGTGATACTTGGAAAATGACAGCAGTAAAAGCAGGCACAGCTACTGTAACTGCTCAATCTTCAACTGGTGCAAAAAAATCTAAAACTTATAAAGTTGTGGAACCAACAGAAAATAAGCATGCATGGTTAAAGAAGGGACTAGCTAGTGAGATGACTATTAATGGAGTTAAAGTATATATTGAAAAAGGATGTAATGCATCAGCTCAGAAATCTCATATTACTGATATAAAAGAAACTCCTGTTAATCTTTTAAAATATTCTAATGGTATCTATTTATTATCATCATCAACATTTAAATCAGTATGGGGTGGTAACTATAGTGGTATGACATATGCGGGTAATGTTATTTCATATAACGCTATTAATTGTGGTGGATTCTACTATGGTACTGTTGCTCATGAACTTGCTCATTCAATTGATTCGAAATATGGATTTGCTTCTGGAAAAATAAGATTATCTTCAAGCAAAGAATACATAAATTTATATAATAAGTATAAAGGAAAAAACGTGTTGAGAAGTTATGCCTTCTCTAATCCTAGTGAATTTTTCTCTGAGTCTTTCTCGGCTTATGTACTTCAAACATATTATAAAACTAATACTTATTCAAAAGCTGGTAAATGGAGTAGTTATCCTGCAGATATTAAATCTCAAATGAAAAATACAGTTAATACTGTTTCAAATTTTACATTAAAATAAGGCCTTTTAGGGCTTTATTTGTTTATAAATTATTAAGGTTAGGTGATTAAATAATGAAAAAAACTATTAGAGATTTTGATTTAACTGGTAAAAGAGTATTAATTAGGTGCGATTTTAATGTTCCCATGCAAGATGGAAAGATTACCGATGACAATAGAATTGTTCAAAGTCTAAAAACAATTAATTATGCAATTAATAAAAAGGCCAAGGTAATATTATTATCACATCTTGGTAAAGTTAAAAGCGAATCAGATAAGAAGAAAAACAGTTTAAGAGGAGTAGGAGAAAGATTAAGTGAATTACTAAATAAAAATGTGATATTCATTAATGATACTCGAGGATTAGAAGTAGAAGCAGCAATTAATAATATGCATGATGGTGAAGTTATTTTATTAGAAAATACACGTTGGGAAGATTATCCAGAAAAATTAGAAAGTAAAAATGATGATAATTTGGGAAAATATTGGGCTAAATTAGGTGATATATATATTAATGATGCATTTGGTACAGCCCATAGATCACATGCATCAAATGTTGGAATTTCAAAGTATTTACCATCAGGTATTGGTTTTCTGATTGAAAAGGAACTAAAAGAATTAAGTGTTTTAAATAATCCTAGTAGACCATATGTTGTAATTTTAGGTGGCGCTAAGATAAGTGATAAAATAGAGATAATATCTGCTCTTGTAGAAAAAGCTGATAAGATTTTAATAGGTGGAGGAATGGCATTTACTTTTTTGAAAGCTAAAGGGTATGAAGTAGGAAAGTCATTAGTAGATATTGATAATTTGAATTTTGCGTTAGATATGATAAATAATTATGATGAAAAAATAATTTTACCAATTGATATTAGAGCCACCAAAGAGTTTACTGATACAAATCATAATAGAATAACTTCAATAGATTCAATTAAAGAAGATGAAATGGGATTGGACATTGGTCCTGATAGTATAAATTTATTTATAGAAAATTTAAAAAATGCTAAAACAATATTTTGGAATGGTACTTTGGGTTACTCAGAATATGTTAATTATTGTGATGGTACTAAGAATATATTAAAATTTATTTCATCACTTGATGTAACTGTAATATTAGGTGGTGGGGATACTGTCGCTGCAAGCAAGACATTTGGATATAAAGATAAAGTCTCATATGCTTCCACTGGGGGCGGTGCTACTCTAGAATATATAGCAGGTAAAACATTGCCAGGATTAGAAGCAATAGATAATAAATAGAAGATGGTGATTTATGAAAATTTTTGTAGCAAATCATAAAAATTATATGGATAATGATGAAATGATTAAATATATTAATCATTTTAAAAAGTATGAACAACGAAAAAATATAATCGTTTGTCCAAGCTCAATATATCTTTCAATGTTTAAAGAAACTTCCTTAAATATTGGGTGCCAAGATTTCGATTTAAAATGTCCAATGAATGGTGGAATATCATTAAAACAACTAACATCACTAAGAATTAAATATATTATTATAGGACATAGTGATAATAAAAAATATAAAAACGAAGATAGTAAATTAATAAATAAAAAATTATTAAAATCTTTAGAAAAAGGCTTTGTTCCTATTGTGTGTATTGGTGAAGATATAAATAATATAAATGATAGTATGAATATAATAAAAAAACAAATAGATGAATTTTTAGAAGATATAAATTATAGTTTACTAAAAAAAATTATATTTGCTTATGAACCAGTATGGGCGATTAGTGATGGTATAAATAAAGTAGATGTTTCTAAAAATATTAATTTGAAAGATATAATTAAATCTATTAAACTATCTTTAAAAGAGAAATACAATTTAGATAGCTTGGTTTTATATGGAGGCAGTGTTAATAAATATAATATAGATAGTTTAAATGATATAGACGAAATTGATGGATATTTAATTGGAAAGAGTAGTACATCCATAGATGAATTTGATTATATTATTAATTCATGATGCAATTTCGACAAAACTTTACAATTTTGGCTAAAAATCTCTCTTTTATTAGGGAGATTTTTGTTGTATAATAACGATACATGGTAGTAAGAAAGGAATAAATAATGAAAAATATTAAAGTACTTATGATTGATGACAATTATGAGCTTGTTGAGATGGTAAAGGAGTATTTTAGTAGTAATGAAAGTATTAGAGTAACTTTGATTGCCCATGATGGCGTTGAAGGAATGAAGTTAATAAAAGAAAAACAGGATGAATATGATGTGATAATTCTTGATCTTATTATGCCTAGAAAAGATGGTGTTACAGTATTAGAGGAGATGAAAGAATTAAATATAGATAAGAAGGTTATTGTTTTAACTTCATATAATACACAAGATATGATAAGAAAAGTATCTGAACTTGGAATAGGATATTTTATCTTAAAACCTTTCGAATTAAGTGAACTAGAAAAACGTATTTTAGAATCAATGGATGTTAATAATGTTAATAATAAGTCCATTGATGTTTATAAAAATAATTTGCAAATTTCTATAACAAAGATATTACATGAATTGGGTGTTCCTTCTCATATTAAAGGATATCAATATATCAGAGAAGGAATATATATAATATATGAAAATCCAGAAGTTATTGGTGGGATAACGAAAGAACTATATCCAGATATTGCAACTAAATTTGAAACTACTGTTTCTAGAGTAGAACGTGCTATTCGTCATGCAATAGAAGTTAGTTGGAATAGAGGCAATTGGGATTTAATGGAAGAAATTTTTGGTCATAGTGTTGATATTGATAAAGCAAAGCCAACTAATTCAGAATTTATAGTTACTGTTGCAGATAAACTTAGATTGGAATTTCACCAAGGAACGATAAAAAGTTAAAGCTATTTTATAGCTTTTTATTTACGCATTATTGACATTAAAAGCACACAAGTAATATAATATATTTGGAAATAATGATATAGGAGGACACTTTATGAAACGAAAAATAGACAATACTTTATTAAAATGGAAAAAAGATCCTATGAAGAAACCTCTTATGCTATATGGCAATAAACAAGTAGGAAAAACATATTCAGTTTTAAAATTCGGTGAAGAGAATTATGATAATGTAGTTTATTTTAATACTGATAACAATATTGAACTTTATAAGATTTTAAAAAAAGAAAGAACAATTGATAGAATCATATCTTGTTTATCAGTTTTATCAAATGAAACAATAATTGAAAATGAAACGCTTATTGTATTCGATAATTTAAATGATGAGGATATTGCAAGTGGTTTAAAAGTGTTTGGGCGTAATAAACATAATTATAATATAATACTTATTACCTCTATGAAACAAAACTTGAAAAAATTCAAATGTGAAGAATTTAATTATAGAATGATGACAAGCTTAGATTTTGAAGAATATTTAATGGCAATAAACAATGAACAATTGATAGAATTTATTAAATCATCTTTTAAAAATAATAAACCAATGCCTTTTCATAGTTTGGCGTTACAATATTTTGAGGAATATTTAATGACAGGTGGTATGCCAGAAGCTGTAGAACTAAGCGTTCAAAACAAAAACAAACTACTTTTGAATTCTGTTTATGATAAAATAATAGATTCCTATAAAAAAGAATTTAATTGTTTAGATAATTTAATTGATATAGTTCGTAGTCTTGATGTTTTTGATAGTATTGCTTTTCAACTTCAAAAGCCTAACAAAAAATTTCAATATGGGCTTATAAAAACAGGTGGAAGAAGTAAAGATTATGAAAAAGCCATTAACTTTTTAAATAGTAATGGTTTTATATATAAAAGTCATAAAATATCAGAAGTAAAGTATCCACTTAGTTCTTGTAAAGATAAGGACACATTTAAGTTGTACTTAAATGATACTGGATTATTATTTAGCAAAATGTTTTTAAATAAAAATAAATTTTTATTTAATGATAAAATTAAAAATATTATTATAGAAAATGCAATTGCGATATCACTTATTAATTGTGGATTTAATCTTTATTATTATCAATCTGAAGGAAAAGCAGAAGTTAGTTTTGTTGTTCAAACTAGAATTGGTAAAGTAATACCAATAGAAATAGTAAATAAAAATTTGTCAAAGGCTAAGTCTCTTACGTTATTTATGAACAAATTTAATATTAATGAAGCAATAAGAATAACAGAAGATAATTTTTGTATGAAAAAAGGAATTAAATATATTCCAACTTATGCATTGTTTTGTTTAGAAGATATATTGTAGGAGGTATTAAAATGAAAAATATAGTTTTATGTATTATGGATGGAGTAGGAATTAGAAAAGAAAAAAAAGGAAATGCATTTAAACTAGCAAATACTCCTAATTTTGATTATTTATGGAACAATTATCCACATTGTATGTTAGAAGCAAGTGGAGAATTTGTTGGTTTACCAAAAGGCCAAATGGGAAATAGTGAGGTGGGACATTTAAATATTGGTACAGGGAGAATTGTGTATCAACCTTTACAGATGATTAATAATGCTATAGAAGATGGTAGTTTCTATAAGAATGATAAAATTCTCAATTTGATTTCAAAAGTTAAAAAAAATGATAGAAAGTTACATATAATGGGACTTATTAGTGATGGTGGAGTACATTCTGAACTTTCACATTTATTAGCACTTATTAAATTGTGTAAGGAACAAGATATTGAACCATATCTTCATCTGTTTACTGATGGACGTGATACCCCACCTGATAGTGCATTAAAATATTTTGATGAGCTTGATAAGTTAAATTATGGGAAAATCTCTACAATTTCGGGTAGATTTTATGCGATGGATAGAGATAATAGATGGGAACGTATTAAAAAAGCGTATGATGCTATTGTAAATGGAAAGGGAGATAGATTTTCTAGTTATAAAGAAGCCATAGAGACAAACTATAGCAAACAGATCACAGATGAGTTTATTGTTCCAGCAATAATAGATGATAAAGGTCTTGTTTCATCTGGCGATGGAGTAATTGTGTTTAATTACCGCACAGATAGACAAAGAGAATTATTTAAAGTATTAACAAACAAAAATTTTAATGAATTTGAAAGAACTGTTGATAACATAGATTTAGTTACTATGGTTCCTGTTAGTGAAGAAGTTATTCATACTCCTGCTTTTTCTAGTAGTAATTTAGTTAATACTTTGGGCAGTTATATTTCTGAAAAAGGATATAGTCAATTAAGAATTGCTGAAACTGAAAAATATGCTCATGTTACATTTTTCTTTGATGGACAAGTTGATGTTGTGCTTAAAGGATCAAATAGAATTTTAGTTCCATCACCTAAAGTAGAAACATATGATTTAGCACCAAAAATGTCTGCTTGTGAAATAACAGATAAACTTTTACCGATTGTTAATGATTATAATTTAATAGTACTTAATTTTGCCAATGGTGATATGCTAGGACATACCGGAGTTTTAGAAGCTGCTATTGAAGGGGTCGAAACGGTAGATCAATGTTTAGGGAAAATATTCAAAGCATGTAATGGAACCATTATTGTTACTGCAGACCATGGAAATTGTGAAGAGATGATAGGTAATGACGGGTCAGTGATTACTAGTCATACTACTAATAAAGTTCCACTTATTATTACTGATAAAACGGTAAAATTAGATCCTAATAAAGTTGGTAAATTATCTGATATAGCACCAACAATTCTTAAATTAATGGATATTTCAGTTCCTAAAGAGATGACAGGAGATATTTTAATTAAATAGTAAATATTAATATTGCGTTTTTAAAACATTTGTTCTATAATAAGCATTGTTAATAGATATGGGGTGATAAAATGACAAAAGAAAGGATAATCTTCCATATTGATGTTAATAATGCTTTTTTGTCTTGGAGTGCTGTTAAACTCTTGGAACAAGGTTATGATATAGACATTAGAAAAGTGCCGGCGGTAATTGGTGGAGATGAATCTAAAAGACATGGAATAGTTCTTGCTAAATCTCCGGAAGCTAAAAAGTATAATATCAAAACTGCAGAAACTTTATATTCTGCTAGAAAAAAATGTAAAAACCTTTTAATTTTTCCTCCTGACTATAAATTTTATAAAGAAAAGTCAAATCAATTTTTCTCTTACCTTATGAAATATACTCCAGATATAGAAATATTCTCAATCGATGAGTGTTTTATGGATATGAGTAATACTAGTTATTTATATAATGATTATATTAACTTAGCTTATAAAATAAAAAATGATATCTATAATATGTATGGATTTACTGTTAATGTTGGAATAGGCAATAACAAGTTATGCGCAAAAATGGCATCCGATTTAGAAAAACCAAATAAAGTGCATACCATGTATAATAATGAAATAGTTTCTAAAATGTGGCCACTTCCTATAGAGGAATTGTTTATGGTAGGTAGGCAAACAAGCAAAAAATTACAAGAATTGGGAGTGAATACTATAGGTGATTTGGCAAACTTTGATTTAAACATATTAAAAAAATACTTTAAAAGCCAAGCAGTTATAATTTATAATCATGCTAATGGAATAGATGATACAAAAGTTATTAATAGTTATGATACAAATAAATGCATTAGTGTTTCAGAAACGTTTGAACATGACATAGATAACGACCGTGAGATAGAAAAAATTTTATTACTTCAAACTCAAAAAGTATCAAGACTTTTGAGAAAAAAGAAAAGATATGCTAATACCATAGCAATAACATTTAAAAATTATGATTTTAAATGTTACTCTAGACAAATTAAATTGAAAAACAGTACAAATTCTACAACAGAAATATATAATAATGTTATAAATTTATTCAAAGAAACATGGGATGGAACAAAATTAAGAAATATAGGAGTGAGACTAGCTAATTTTTCTAAGTCAATGAATGTTCAAACTAATATTTTTGATATAAAAGAAAAAGAAGATAAACCAATAGATATTATATTAGACAAAATTGTAGAAAAGTATGGTGATAATTCAATTACTCTAGCATCACTAACAAAAAAGGAGAAATAATATGAATGTAGAAAATATTGGACAGTTATTTAATAGATACGTCGATTTCATCAATAGACTTTCAGATTATAATAGATACAATAATAACATAAAACATTTACTATATATAATAATTCCTAGCTTTATATATAAGTACGGAGTAGAAAATGAAAAAGTTATACTGGATTGCTTTAGTAAAACATTAATATATGAGTCTGATAAGATAGCAAACAATCATGTGTCTGCCTTTTTTGGTAGGAATTTAAGACATATAGATAGTAATTATCAAATAGATAGTTACGTTATTATAAATAAAAATACTACTAATAATTTTATAGAGTTATTGGATGCAATTATTCATGAATTTAATCATGCTATTAATTCAATCAAAAACGAAATGAAAATAGATGATAAAAACATTTATTTAAGAACAGGGATAAGTTATATAAAATATGATAAAAGTGATATAACAAAACCAATTTCAAAAAATGATAATTATATTTTAGAGGAAATTATAAATACAAAACAAACTAGTGATATTATGAATTGGCTTAATACTTTGAATAGTGTAAATATCAATAATTATGAAGTTACTAACTTAATAGACAGATTAAAATCAGAATTTGGCAAACAATATACATCTCAAGCATACTTACTACAATCTTACGTATGTAAAACTTTAGTAGATAATAAATCATTTATGAGAACACTAGAAAAATTAAGATATGCAGGACAAGTAGATGAAATTGAATATTGGTTTGATAATATCACTGGTAGAGTTGGTGATTTTAATAAAATAAATAGTTTGTTACTAGATTTATCTTCTAATGAAGAAAAAATGATATCCGCTAAGATTTTTAAAAATAAATATGTTAACAACATAAGAAAAATAAATAATAGTATTGTAGCTATAATAGATACATTCAATAATAATTGCGTATATAAATAATTTAAAGATTGATAAAATAAAATCAATCATATATAATATAGTTGTATATAATATCAAGATAGAGGTTGGTACTATGGGTGCTAGTAAAATAAAAAATATAAATCTAAAAGCATTTCAATTAGCAAAAAAGTTAAAGTTGATATTTTTTAGTGATGCAAATAATTTTATAATTGATGAATTCATTTCTGAAAAAAGTAGAACTTTGTCAGATGAAAGACAAATTAAAAA
>CAKPRZ010000003.1 GCA_934183165.1 uncultured Bacilli bacterium
ACTTTTAATACTTGTGATAATGCTGCATATCCTATTCCCATAAATACTAACATACAACATAGTATTCCTATTGCTAGACTCTTATTTTTTCTTCTTTTCATTAAATACTTCCTTTCTATTATGTATATATTTATGGTACCTTTTTAAATACCTTTTGTCAACTTAAAAGGAAGATATTTTTTTGAAAAATTTGTCTTATTTTCTGAAGAAAAAAAGCCTTATCAAATATGTCTTGATAAGGCCTTTAATTAACACACAACAGTATTAAATAAATATCTTATAAACGTTCCAAAATAACCTCCTAAATTGAATATAGTTAATACTGTTGCATTAATAATTGTCATTGCAATAGGAAAGGTAAATATTGCTAAAAAGATAGATACTATTTTCTTTTTATTATTTAATTTTTTTATTATATATTGCATAATTTTCTTTTGCTTCCTCTTCTTAATGCCGATCCTAAACTTCTACCAAGTTCAAGTATTATTTTTATACCTCCCGTTAATGAATTTATAAAACTTCCTGATACAGATATTCCTCCTTCAATAATCAGTAAATCTTCTCTTTTTATATTATTCATATAACCTCCTAATTACATTTCAAAGGTCTAAAGAATCCATCTATTACTCCTATTGCAAATACTACAGCTGCACCTATTCCAATAGCTCCCCAGACAGATATTCCTCCACCTTCAATATTTTTCAATTCTTCAGTATTAATTTTTTTCATTAAATCCCCCAATCTTATATTTAATATATTTTAAAATGGTCTTTTTACTTAATGGTATTTTTATTTTTAAAATATTATTTTTAATATTACTCTTTTTATCGAGTTTTATATTTAGTAGTATTTTTTGGTAATAATAATTATTATTAAACATAACGTCACTAATTGATATTATTGTGTAAGCAAAAGTATTATCATTTATTTTTAATTTATCATTAGTTGTAACATAATTTAATTCATCAACATTAACCATTAACTCTACTACATTGGAATCTATAACCATACCATTATTAATATAAAATTCTTCATATTTTATATTTCTAAAAACTATAAATATAATCAGTACTACAAAAATTATTCCTACCGTTAAACAATTTAGTAATCTTACTTTTTTATTATACAAATTATTATAATTGTTAATATTTATCATTTATATGTCCTTCTCTTATAAAGCAAATATTATCAAATAAATCCTTATTACCAAACCTATGTGATACAAATATAATTGTTTTTTTAGAAAATGCTTTAAATATTTTAATTAACATTTTTCTTTCACTTTCTATATCTAATTGGCTTATACTCTCATCAAAAATGTAAATGCTGGCATTTTTTAAAATAGACCTTGCCATAATAATCCTTTGCCTTTCTCCTCCGCTTATATTAAAACCATTTTCTTCAAGTAACATATCATACTTAGATATATTTTTATTAACAATTTTATCTACACCTGTTATCTTACATACTTTTAAAAATTCATCATATTCAATATTTCTATCCAAAACAATATTGTTATAAACAGAATCTGTAAATAATTTTTCATTCTGACTAACATAACAAATATCACGCCTTATTTGAAGAAGATTATAATCATTTATATCTTTTTCATCTATTGTTATTATATTATTTGGAATATCATAATACTTCATCAGAATTTTAACAAGTGTACTTTTTCCACTACCACTGTCACCACATAGCATTATTTTTTGATATTTTTGTATTACTAAATTAACAGAATCTAATATCTTATCCCGACCATTATATGAATAAGATAAATTTATAATATCAATTTTCCCATCAAGCTTTTTATCAACATATTTTTTATCAATATTTAACTGTTCCTTATTTATTGAATATAAATCAATAATTCTTCTAATTGCTACCTTCACTTTATTAATTTGAACATTAAAATCAATAATATTTTTTATGGGTTCTAAGAAATAAATCACTAGTGCATTGTATGTGATAAGTTCACCTATTGTCATCTTATCTTTTAACACTAATAATGAACCTATTAATATTATTAAATTAATTCCTAAACCATTTATCAAATCTTTTAATAATCCTTCTTTATTAAAAATTGATAAAAGTTTAAAATTTTTATTTAAACAATTAGTATAAGTATCATCAAATTTATCAGTAATTTCATTTTCTACATTTAATCCTTTAATAGTTTCTACTGATTCAATAGATTCAATTAATGATAAATTAACTTTAGAAATTTCTTGTTGATTAATTGAAATACTACTATTTAGTTTGTTATTAAATATTTTTATAACTAAAAAGTATAATATTACAATTAGAAGTGACAACAAACTTAAATATATATTTATATTTACTAATGCTATAAATATAAATATTAATAGTATTCCATCTATTATAGATATAAAAGCACTACTCAATGCCTCTTTTATGCTTCCAATATCTCCTATTCTTGATATTATGTCTGCGGTTGTTTTATTTCTATAGTACTGATAAGGAAGTAATATTATATGTTTGAAAATATCATGTGTTAGTACAAAATCTAATTTATAGTTAATATAATTTATTAATTCTACTCTAAAATAATCAACTAATGCTTTTATAATAATAAAACAAAACATACTTAGCATAATAAAATACAAATTATTAAATGATCCTATATTTATTGCATCTTCTATAACAAATTGAAATGAATATGAACCTAATATATTTAATAAAGTATATATGAATGAATTTAGAAAAACAAAGAAAATTGTTTTTTTGTGAGTAAATATGTCCTTAATAATTTTTGTAATAAAATCTTTATTATTTTTATAATTAGGTATTTTTTTGTTTGGCCTTAACAATAAATATTTATTTGTTGATGTTTTCTTAAAATCATCTATTAAAACTTTTTTAATTCCTAATGCAGGATCAGCAACAATTATATATTTTTTACTTATATCATGAATAACAACAAAATGCTTGTATTTTTTATCTATTATTACATGAGCTATACATGGAAGATCTTTTTTATTTAAAAGTTCGATTGAGCCCTCTACTGCTCTAACATCAAATCCAATCGACTTAGAAGCCTCTAATAAATAATAAGCATTAGTTCCACTTTTGGTTGTGTTTGTTAACATTCTTAAATATTCCATTGAAACATTACCACCATATGTTTCAATGATAGTCAAAAGGGATGCCGCACCACAATCTTTTATTTCATCTTGCATAACACAATTATATTTCGTTACTATTATCACCTCCTCACTCTTAATATTACAGTTATCTTTTTCATTTCCTAAAAAAAGAGCAATTTCTTGCTCTTTTAATTGTTTTTTATTTTTTCTAATACTTTTGGTAATAAATCTATTAGTTCTTTAGAAAATGAACCATCACTAAAATATTTATTTGTTATTTCTTCAATACTTAAATTTTTATTATTAGATAAGGCTATCTCTAATAATGCCGCCAAAGATGTAGCTTGTGCCCATATAGGTATTTTATCCTTTTCTATTCCATTTGGATATCCACTTCCATCATATTTTTCATAACAATTTAAAACTATATCATTCGCATATTTTAGTAAATTAGTATCATTTCTTTTTTTCAACACTTCATTAATAAGCATTTGTCCAAATTTAGGATGACTCTTAATAAGTTCTAATTCATAATCAGAAAATGTTCCGTTTTTACCCATATGTCTTGGTATTATATAAAGACCAATATTATAAAATTCTGAAGCTTCCAATATTTTATTTATAGTATAATCATCTAATTTATAATCTTTATTTTGCTTTAATTCTTCTAAGATATATAACAAATATTCTTTGACTTTAGTTATTTTTTCTTTATTATCATATAGATATGATTTTACAATTTCATCAGAAACTGTAAGCAAATTATTCTTCTGTGACATTATAATATTACTAAGTGAAGTACTTGTCTTATATAAATTTATTAAATTAGTTGTACGATACTTAATTATTTCTAAATTAAATGGTTTTTCAAGTAAGTCAGCTATATTATATTTATATACTTTTTGTCTTGTTTCTTTATCTTCTATACCACTTATTATTATTACAGGAACTTTAGATAAAACATTTTTATCTCTTAAATAATCTAATACTGCAAAGCCATCTAATACTGGCATAAGTAAATCCAAAAATATACCATCTATATTATTAATTCCATCTTTTTCAATAATAGCAATTGCTTCTTGACCATTAGTTGCTAAAACAACATCGTAATCATCGCTAAAAGTCTTTTTTAACAAATTGCGAGTCATCATATCATCATCAACAATTAATAAACTACTCTTAGTTTTATTAACTTGAAATGTTATATCTTGTTGAAATTGAGTATTAAATTCAGGAAAATCATGTAATAATTTTTCTAATAAAATCTTAATATAGTCATTACCCATATTATTATATACATTATCCAATGTGTTATATATTTTTAGAATTGTATCAGATACTCTACTAGACATAGCTTTTATATAATCATCTAAATTATCATTATTATCGTTTTTTTCAATTTTTTTAACAGATTCATCTTTCAAAGTGAATACAAGCATGATATCGGTATTTGCATTATTAATTTTAGTAACTAAATTAATATAGTTATCATAATGTCCACTGTTATTTTTTAATCTATACCCATAAGATATAGTTCCACCATTTTTATCTAAAACGTAACTTGATAAATTATCGAAATACATTTTCAAGTCATCAGGATGTATTATTGTTTTCATTTTTTCCATGTAATCAAAAAATGATAATGTTGTACAAGTATCTAATGAATCATTAGTAATATTAAACACTTCTACTTTATCTTTTGTTATATCTATAGAAATAACATTAGAAAAGAATTTAAATATTTCATTTTTTACAAAGCCATTGTTCATATAAAACCTCCTATAAATTCATATAGTTACTAGCGAATATTTTAAACTTTTCTTTATCTTCAACTAAATCATTAAAATGTTCATTAACATAATTAATATTATTTTGTTTGCTTTCTAATTCGTGATTGTAAGCAGTTTGTGCAAGAGCAGTAATTCCCAATGAGCGATAATTACTTTTTAATGCATGTACATAAATCGCATAATTTGTCATATCAGAATTATTTTTACACTCTTCTAATTGCTTTATTTGATCATCAATTCCATCATAAAAGTCTTTAAGTATTTCATTAAAAGTTTCCAAATCACCCATATAAGTCATTGCTGATTCAAAATCCACTCCATTGTTTCTTAAAAATTCTTCTTTTTTATCCATATTTTCTTCTCCTATCTATTAAAGTATTTATTAATTATTTTATCTAATTCACTAGTATTTATTGGTTTTGATAAATAATCATCAAATCCTGCTTCTAAATACATTTCTCTCATACCATTTATTGCGTTAGCAGTTAACGCTACTACTGGACATATATGATAACCATCCAATTTTTTTAATATTTTTAACGTTTCTATTCCATCAATATCTGGCATCATATGATCCATAAAAATAAGATCATACTCATTTCCACTTTTGATATCGTCTATGCATTCTTTTCCACCATTTAAACATGTAATATTAAATTTATATGGAGATAACACTTTTTGAGCTACTTTTAAGTTTAATTTATTATCATCAACTATCAATATTTTATACTTTGAACAATCTAGGTAATTTTCAACTTTGTTAGTTTCTTTTACTAATGATATTTCTCCTATCTTATCATAGTTATGAACCTTTTGAATAATATCTACATAAAATACTGTTCCAGCTCCATATTCACTTTCAAACCAAATTTTTCCATTTAAAAGATTTACTAATTTTTTTGTTATAACAAGACCTAATCCAGTGCCTTCTATTTCATTTTTTGTAGCACTATCTAACCTTGCAAATTTTTCAAATAATTTATCATAATCTTCTTTCTTTATACCAAAACCAGTATCAGAAATTTTAAAATGAAGAAGCATATTATTTTCCTGTTTTTCACCAGTAATTGAAATTTCTATCTTACCTATTTCTGTATATTTAGCTGAATTACTTAAAATGTTTAGTAATATTTGAAATAATTTGGTTTTATCACCAATATATTCTGATGGAATATTAGGATCAACGTTTGTTACAAATTTAACCTTTTCTTTATTTATTCTGGCTTCTATTATACTTCTTAATTCTAAAATAATATTTCCTAATTCATATGGTTTTTCTTCTACTTTTTCTTCTCCTGTTTCTATTTTAGAAATATCAAGTATATTATTTATTATTTCTAAGAGATTTGAACTAGCAAGATAGATATGACTAATATCTTTTTTTGCCATTTCAACAGACATATCATTATCATTTAATATGCCTTCACTAAATCCTATAATTGCATTCATAGGGGTTCTTATCTCATGAGACATATTAGATAAGAAATCAGATTTTGCTCTATTTGAATCATCGGCTCTATTTTTAGCTATTTCTAATTCTTTGATTAAATAAAGATCAGGATTTTCAAACACAAAATATGCTATATACATGGCAAGTACAAATCCACTAGTTATTATTAAAACTCTTGGAAAAATAATTTGCGCAGCCATAAATATTATTACAGTAATAAGCCCTACAGCAATAGGAATTCTTTGTTTCATTGATAATTGGTTTATATTTTTAACCACCGCTAAAGATGATACCAAAACACAGATAAAACCAACTACATATAGGTAATAAAGTGCACTACCTGACATATAAGCACTTTTTTCTAAAATAACATTATCATATTTTAGAAAGAAAAACATAGCAATACTAATAACATAGCTTATCAAAACTATCTTTAATTTATTGCCTTCTTTTATATACATCTTAAAACTATTTTTATCAAAAACTTCTCCAAGAGAGCTTATATAACAATATAATATTGTTATCCAACTAATAGTAACAACTCCATTTACTCTTGATAAAAAGTTTCCTATTTCTTTATTTGGTAAATAATATATAAAACATACAGTAGTTATTTCTGATATTATAACAAGTGCTAAAGTTATTAAGGCCATTTTAAAGAATAAATTATCAACATGAGTTTGTTTAGCCTTATAAAAATAAACACCTATTAAAAGCATCAAAAATAATAATCCACCTGCAGAAATTAGTGTTACTTCTATCATATTCTAACCTCACTTTCCAAAATATTTAGTCATCAATTTATTTAAAGATTTAATATCTATTGGTTTTGCAATATAATCATCAAATCCTGCTTTTAAATATTTGTTTTGAGTACCAGTTACGGCATTTGCTGTCATAGAAATGATAGGAGGTAACTTAACTTCTTTTATCTTTCTTAAAATTTTCATAGTTGCAACGCCATCTAATTCTGGCATCATATGATCAAGCATAATAATATCATATTTTTCCCCTTGTTTTATCCTATCTATACATTCTTTTCCACTACTACAATTAACTATATTAATTTTGTATGGTTCCAATAATCTATTAATTACTTTTATATTTAAGTTATTATCATCAACAATCATCATTTTGTATTTAGAACAATCAAATATTGTTGATTTTTTAGATGCATTTTTTAAATTATCAATGTAAATTTTTTCATTTAATTCTTTACTACTTGTTTTTTGATTTACTGTTATATAAAAGTTTGTTCCTATTCCATATTCACTATCAAAACTTATTTCACCATGCATCATATCAACTAATTGTTTAGCAACGACAAGACCAAGTCCTGCACCACTATTTTTATTAAGATAATCATCACTTTTATCATTAAAGTTATTGAAAATTTCACCATAATCTTCTTTCTTAATTCCTTGACCCGTGTCAGAAATAGTAAATTTCAATTTAACGCCATTTTTTTTAATGTCACTATTTATTAAAAGTTTTATCTCTCCTGATGAAGTATACTTAACAGAATTATTCAAAATATTAGATAAAACTCTATATATTTTTAATTTATCTCCTATTAGTTTTTTAGGTATATCACCACTAGATTCAATAACAAAATTAACTTTTTCTTTATCTATTTTAGAATATACAAAACTATTTAACTCAGAAACAATATCATTAATACAATATTCATTTTCTTCTACTTGCTCTTTACCAGAATCTATTCTTGATAAATCAAGTATATTATTAATTATTCCTAGTAAACTATTTGCAGCTTTATTAATACTTTCTACATCATTTTTGACCTCACTCATGTTTAAGGTATTATTTTTTAAGAGAACCTCACTAAAGCCCATAATAACATTCATAGGTGTTCTTATTTCATGAGACATTTTTGATAAAAAATCTGTTTTAGCTTTGTCTGCTTCTTCTGCTTCTTTTTTTGCTATTTCAAGTTCTGATACAAGCTTAATATCTTGATTTTCTAAAGTAAAATACATTGATATTACACAAAATGTAAATAAAAATGTTAGATCATTTAAATCTGCATATGAAAGTTGAATAATTCCCATAATAGCGTAAAATATCAAAAATATGAAAACTGGTATTCTTCTTATTATGTTATCTTTATTCATGTTTTTTAATAAAACTATAAACATATAAATAGCAACGAATCCAAAAACAACATATAAAGGATAAACCATTTTTCCACCTATTACGTAAAACTCATTATGAGGTCCTGATGTAAATTTCATTGGTAATAAACAAGTTATTGGATAAAGTATCATGCCTAGTATTGTAAAGAAAAGCATACTTCCTTCAAAGAAAAATTCAATAGCATGATCATACTTTTTTGTTGTAGAAAGGCTTTTAATATATCCAACAATTGCTAAAAACCAAATCATATCACCAAGTATAAATATTCTACATAAAATTTCATTTAAAACAGGTATTCTATCACGAATAGACATAGTATAAACTGTTATTATTTCAAGGAATAATAAAATTATTGTTAGAATCAATAAAAATCTATAAATATTATTATCTAAACTATTGTATTTCTTTTTAGTAAAGTAAACCACCGATATTAATGTTATAAATATTAGTCCAGATATTGTTAAAGTAATACTTCCTAGCATGTTAAACACCTCCGTACTATATACATTGTACCAATTTTCTAATAAAAAGTCATTAAACTATTGAAATTAATAATTTTTTTGAACAAAAAAAGACACATTTTAATTTTTAATGTGCCTTTTCATTTATTTTATGCTTTATTAATTATAAAATGATCTTCTTTATAATCTATAACATATTTACTATTTGGTTTTATTTCATTATTTATAATCATATTAGATAACAATACTTCCACTGTTCTTCCTACTAATCTTTTAAGTGGTCTAGCACCGAATGCTACATCATAACCATTATCAACTAAATATGCTCTTGCTGAATCTGTTATATCAAGTTTAATATTATCATCTTTTAATCTGTATTCAATATCTTTAATAATTTTATCCAAAATTTTAGATATAGCTTCTTTACTAAGAGAATTGAATACAACTATTTCATCAACTCTGTTTATAAATTCTGGTCTAAAATGATGTTTAACCTCATCCATTACTTCTTCTTTATGTCCATCTAGAATATGTTCACTACCTAGATTAGAAGTCATTATAATTATTGTATTTTTAAAGTCAACTGTTCTACCATTTGAATCAGTTACTCTACCATCATCTAGTATTTGAAGTAATAAGTTCAATACTTCTGGATGAGCTTTTTCTATCTCATCGAATAAAACAATACTATAAGGATTTCTTCTTACTGCCTCTGTTAGTTGGCCTCCTTCTTCATATCCAACATATCCAGGAGGAGATCCAATAAGTCTTGACACACTGAATTTTTCCATATATTCACTCATATCAATTCTTATCATATGCTTTTCATCATCAAATAGTTCATATGCTAGAGTTCTAGCAACTTCTGTTTTACCTACACCAGTAGGTCCCAAGAAGATAAATGAACCAATTGGTCTATTTGGATCTTTGATTCCACTCCTACTTTTTATAATAGCATCACTAACCAAAGTTAAAGCTTCATCTTGTCCTATAACACGTCTTTGCATATTATTTTTTAAATTAAGTAATTTATCTTTTTCACTGCTTACTAATTTACTAACTGGAATATTAGTCCATTTTGAAATAACACTAGCAATATCATTTGAAGTTACCGTATCACTAAGTATTTTATTTTTTTCTAGGTTAGATAATTCGTTTAATTCTTTTTCTAGTCTTGGTATCTCACCATGTCTTAATCTGGCAGCTGTTTCTAAATCGTATTCATTTTCTGCTTGTTCAAGAGAGAATTTAGCTTTTTCTATTTCTCTTTTTTTAATTTTTATTTTATCATTTATACCTTTTTCTTTATCCCAAGCATCTTTTAATTCTTTCTCTTTGGCTTGCATTTTAACTAATTTTTCACTAATGTCATTTACTCTTTTAATAGATATATCATCTTTTTCTTTTTTCAATGCTTGTTTTTCAATCTGTAGTCTCATGATATCACGTGTCAATTTATCAAGTTCGGTTGGAACTGAATCCATTTGAACTCTTATCGTTGCACAAGCTTCGTCTACTAAATCTATTGCTTTATCTGGTAAAAATCTATCCGTAATATATCTATTAGATAAAGTAGTAGCAGCAATTAATGCTTTATCCTGAATAGTAACACCATGATGTATTTCAAACCTTTCCTTTAATCCTCTAAGTATAGTAATGGTATCTTCAACTGTTGGCTCTGATACAAGTATTTTTTGAAAACGTCTCTCTAATGCACCATCTTTTTCTATGTATTTTCGATATTCGTTCAATGTAGTTGCACCAACAACATGTATTTCTCCACGTGCAAGCATTGGTTTTAATATATTAGATGTATCCATGGCACCTTCGGCACCTGTTCCTACAATCATGTGAATCTCATCGATAAACATAATTATGTTACCATCGCTTTTTTTGATTTCGTTAAGTACATTTTTTAGTCTTTCTTCAAACTCACCACGGTATTTAGCACCCGCTACTAAGCTAGCCATATCTAATTCCCATATAGTTTTATTTTTTAGGCTACTTGGTACATCTCCTTTTACTATTCTTAGGGCAAGACCTTCTACTATTGCTGTTTTACCTACACCGGGTTCACCAATTAAAACTGGATTATTCTTAGTTTTTCTAGATAAAACTCTTGTTATACTTCTAACTTCTTCATCACGACCTATAACTGGGTCGATTTTTCCTTTTTTTACATCCTCAGTAATATTTCTACCATATTTACTAAGTACATCTTCTTCTTTTTGTTCTTGATACATATTTCTCACCTCTGATATTAATTATACACTTTTTTTGGCACTTGTCAATATGGAGTGCTAATTTAGACAAATTTTGCAAAAAAAAAGAACAATTTGTTCTTTTAAAAATCTAATGTTTCAATATCACTACTTGCTGGAGCTACTGGTGTTTGTACAGGTGCAGGATTTACTGGCGCTGTTGGGGCTGGTCCAAAAAGATTTGATACTGGACTAGCTTGCTTAGTTTGTACATTAATACTTGATGGATCAACAACAGCAGTTGGTTGTTGATTTGTTTCTGCAAAAAGTGGTGTTGTATGAACAACTGGTTCTACTACTTTAACCTCTGGTTGTTGTGGAATCTCAACTTTAGGGATTGGTGCTGTATTTTCAAGTGGGTCTGCGCCTCCATAAATAACTGGTTTTGTTGGCTCAACATTATTTTTTACAACATCAGTCATTGGATTTATTCCTCCATAAATTGATACAGCTGGGTGCACCTCAACTGGTTTAGGAATATCAACTACTGGTGGCTCTACTACAGGAGCTACCGCTGGTATAGCTTGTACTGGAGGAACCTCACTTACATTAGGTAAAGGTTGCATTGTTGGTACACTTTGACCAGGTTCAAATATTTCTATTTGTGGGGTTGGTTGCGCTACTGGTGTTTCAACAACAGATTGTACTGGTTGAACAACTGGCTCTGGTTGTTGCACAGGTGCCGCTGGCATTGATTCTGGTACAACTACAGAAGGTGCTTGAACAACTTCAGGTTGAACAGGAGCAGATGGTATAGCAACTTGTTCTGTATTAACTTGTTGGAACTGTTCTGGTTGTTCTTGTATGTTCTTTCCTATATCACTAGTATCAAGATCATCTTTCTTATTTGATGATAACAATATTATTAATGCTACTAAAAGTAACACAACTCCACTTGTAATTAAAATCCCAGGTAATGATAAAAACCAACTAGGACTAAAACTCATAAATTCTAAAATCTTCATAATAGATTTCATCTCCCTCTTCTATCTTAAATACATCATAACAAAAAAAGACGAAAAAAGCAATTATTTTCATCTTTACATTTCTACTTTACACTTTTAAACAGTTTCCATATGTCAACCTTAGGTGGATTTGCACTAAAAGTCATCATCTTTTTAGTTGTTGGGTGAATAAATTCTATTTCACTGGCAAAAAGTGCAATTTGCTTTTTATCCTGTTTACCATATCGTTGATCACCATAAAGAGGATGAGAAATATTTGATAATTGAACCCTTATTTGATGATGCCTTCCTGTTTCTAATTGAATCTTTAGTAATGATAAATTTTTTTCTTTTATTTCTTCTATAACAGAATACTTAAGCTTTGCTATTTTGCCATTTTTTTCACTTGTTATAACACTATTATTATTTTTATCCTTACTTATATAATTAATTAGTTCTTTATTCTTTTCTTTTAATATTCCATTTACAACTGCTAGATATGTTTTTTTAAATGTATGATTCCTAACTTCTTCTGATAATCTAGATGCCGCTTTGGATGTTCTAGCAAAGATCATAATTCCACCTACTGGTCTATCAAGTCTATGAACTAATCCCAAATATACATTTCCTGGTTTATGATATTTTTCCTTGATATATTGCTTTACAATATTTAACATATCCATATCATTACTACTATCTTTTTGAGTTGGAATGTTTGCCTCTTTAACAACAACAATTATATGATTATCTTCATATAAAACATTTAATTTATTCATTTTCATACCTACTACAAATTCCACATGGCAAAACCAAATCACTATTACTAATAGGAAGTGCAATTTCTTCCGAATAAAATTTACCTTTAAATTTTAATCCAACTGTACTTTTTAATAAATTAGTAAATATTTCTTTTGACAATCCTGTGGTATAAGTATTAATAATTAAAAATAAGGGGTTATCAGATAATAACTCTGTACAAAGTTTAACTAATTCATATAAATCTTTTTCAATATCCCAAACTTCACCATTAGCTCCTCTTCCGTAGCTTGGCGGATCCATTATAATAGCATCGTATTTATTACCCCTTCTAATTTCTCTTTTAACAAATTTTACAACATCATCAACTATATATCTAATTGGCCTATCTTCTAAATTACTTGCTTTAACATTTTCCTTACACCAGTCAACCATACCTCTAGATGAATCCACATGAACTACACTAGCACCCGCATAAAGACAAGCTACACTAGCTCCACCTGTATATGCAAATAAGTTAAGTACTTTAACATTTTCTCTATTTGAATTTTTAATTTTATCAATCATAAAATCCCAGTTTACAGATTGCTCTGGAAATAATCCAGTATGTTTAAATCCCATTTGTTTAATTAAAAAAGTAAGATTTTTATAATTGATTTTCCAACTACTTGGAGTTTTTCTGATATTTTCCCAATAACCTCCACCTTTATTACTTCTATGATAAACAGCATTTATATTATTATATTTATTACTTAAATTATTATCATTCCAGATTATTTGAGGATCAGGTCTTAAAAGATTAATATTTCCCCATCGTTCTAGTTTTTCCTTGTTACCACAATCAATAAGTTCATAATCTTTCCAATCTTTAGCCACTAACATATAAATCATTCCTTCTTGTTTTATGTTAACATAAACATATAAAATAGTACAGTTTAAAACGCAACAAAATATTAATTTGTTGCGTTATATTTTTCTAAAAAATACTGATATAGCAATTCACATTTTTCTTTATCCATCTCTTTTTTATTCTTATATGGATTATTTATTTTTAATTTTTCATATTTTTCTGATCCTAGTTTATGATAAGGTAAAAATTCTACTTTTTCAATATTTTTAATTTTCTTTAAATATAAACTAAGTTTATCTGCATATTCAAAGCTATCATTCACATCAGGAACAATAACTTGCCTTATCCAAACTTTTTTATCAGATTTATTTAATTCATTAATAAATTCTTTTACATTTTTATTTGATCTACCAGTTAAAGAGAAGAATCCATTACTATCAACATGTTTAATATCTAAAATAACCAAATCAATAAGATTTAATATTTCTCTATATTTACCTATCCCATTTCCAGCAGTATCTAATGCTATATGAATATTTTCTTCTTTTAATTTCTTAGATAATTCTATTAAAAAGTCAACTTGTAAAAGAGGTTCTCCTCCAGAGTAAGTAACTCCCCCACTGTTTTTATAATATGGCTTGAATCTTTTTACTTTTTCAACCAATTCATCAACTGTATAGTTTTTGTCTTGCATAGTCCATGTTTCAGGATTATGACAATATTTGCATCTTAAACCACATCCATTAAAGAATATAACAGTTCTGATTCCAGGACCATCCACAAGTCCAAATGATTCGATTGAATTAACACTTGCCATCATTATAATTTTCCATGGAATGTTCTCGAGATTACTTCTTCTTGTTGTTTTCTTGTTAGTCTATTAAATCTTACTGCATATCCAGAAACACGAATTGTTAAAAGTGGATATTTATCTGGATTTTCCATAGCATCTATTAATGTTTCTCTATTTAAAACATTAACATTTAAATGATGAGCATTTTGTCCAAAATAGCCATCTAATAAAGTTACTAAATTAGTGATGCGTTCTGCTTCTGTTGAACCTAACGCAGATGGAACTATTGAGAATGTATTTGATATTCCATCACGGCAGCAATTTGCATAATCAAGTTTTGCAACTGAATTTAAACTTGCAAGTGCACCATTTTCATCACGTCCATGCATTGGATTAGCACCTGGCGCAAAAGGAACTCCTTTTTTTCTACCATCAGGGGTAGCTCCTGTTTTAGATCCATATACAACATTTGATGTTATAGTAAGTACTGAAAGTGTAACTTTTGCATCTCTATATGTTTTGTGTTTTGCTAATTCATGATACATCTTGTTAAGAATTTCTTTAGCTATATTATCAACTCTATCATCATCATTACCAAACTTAGGGAAATCACCTTCAATTTCAAAATCAGTAGTAATACCATCTTCATCCCTAATTGGTTTTACCTTTGCATATTTTATTGCGGATAAGCTATCAGTTGCTACTGAAAGGCCTGCAACGCCATAAGCCATAAGTCTATTTACTATAGTATCGTGTAAAGCCATTTGGCCTTTTTCATAAGCATATTTATCATGCATATAGTGAATAATGTTCATAGCATTAGAATAAATTTCTGCAACTTTTTCAATCATTTTAAAGTAACTTTCTTTTACTTTATCATAATTTAAAATTTCATCATCCATAATTTCGAAACCGTCAATAACTTTCTCTTTTTTGGTTTCGTCAATGCCACCATTAATTGAATATAAAAGTGCCTTGGCTAAATTACAACGAGCTCCAAAAAATTGCATATCACGGCCAACTCTCATTGCTGAAACACAACAAGCTATTGCATAATCATCACCATAAATAGGTCTCATAACATCATCATTTTCATATTGTAATGAATCTGTTAAAATACTCATTTTTGCACAATATTTTTTAAATTCTACTGGTAGACCTTCACTCCAAAGAACTGTCATATTAGGTTCAGGTGATGGTTCTAGATTAGTAAGGGTATGAATAATACGATAACTAGTTTTTGTTACCATTGATTCTTTATTTTCGTTAACTCCACCAATTGAACATGTTACCCAAGTTGGATCCCCAGAGAACAATTCATCATATTCAGGTGTTCTTAATTGTCTTGCTAATCTAAGTTTAATAACAAATTGATCAATTAATTCTTGTGCTTCTTCTTCTGTTAATTTTCCTTCAAGAATATCTCTATTTATATAAATATCGAAGAAGGCATCAACTCTACCTAAACTCATAGCTGCTCCATTATTTTCTTTAATAGCAGCTAAATAGCCAAAATAAGTCCATTGAATAGCTTCACGAGCATTACTTGCTGGTTTTGAAATATCACAACCATATTTCATTGCCATACTTTTTATTTCTCCTAAAGCTTTATATTGCATAGCAACTTCTTCTCTTAATCTAATAAGTTCTTCAGTCATTGGACCAAGTAGCTTGTTATTCCATTCATCCATTTTGTATTCCATAAGGTAATCAATACCATAAAGAGCAATTCTTCTATAATCTCCTATTATTCTTCCTCTGCCATATGCATCAGGTAGCCCTGTTAGAAGTCCTACATGTCTTGCTTTTCTAATATCTTTAGTGTATGCATCAAATACTCCTTGGTTATGCGTTTTTCTAAATTCATTAAAGTATTTATCAACATCTTTATTTAGTTTATAACCATAGGCATCTAATTCTTGATAAACCATTCTTATTCCACCATATGGATTAACAATTCTTTTTAATGGGGCGTCAGTTTGAAGACCAACAATAACTTCATTATCTTTGTCAATATATCCTGGTTCAAAACTATCTATCCCAGACATATTATCAACATCTATGTCAAGAACATGCTTTTTTAATTCTTGTTTTAACAAATCTTCGCATGTTTCCCATACTTTTTTTGTTTTATCTGTCGTACCAGCCAAAAATGATTCATCGCCATTATAAGCCTCATAATTTTTTTGAATAAAGTCTTTTACATCAATTGTTTTAGACCAATTTCCTTCTTTAAATTTTTGCCATTCTTCTTTCATATATACACCTCCACATAAGACAACATGATATCACAAATTGAAATTTTTTTCTAGACTAAATTATATATTTTTTATTTTATTTATGCTATAATTTAGCTAGGAGTGGTTATATGTCTAAAAATAAAAAAATTGATATTAAAGATTTAAACGAAGTAGAGTTTGAAGTTATATGGGAAGATAAACCAGCTGGTGTTTTTCAACAACTTTTAGGTGCACTAAACTTAAACTTTACTACTTATCAAATTACCAAAGATGAACTTATTATTATTAAAGGCTTTTTTAGAAGAAGACTCAATTCATGTGAATTGTATTTATTAAAAGATCCTGATTTGACAGAAAATATATATCAACGATTCTTAGGTATTTCAACTATAAGAGTTTTAGTTGATAGTAAAAGTGCATCAGAAAGAGCCGGAAAATATATATATATTAAAAACATTAGAAACGGTCAAAAAGTGCGAAAACTATTAAGAGATGCAATTGAAGCCGATGTAATGGAAAGAAAAATAACTTATTTTGATAAAATTTAAAAAAAGGAAATTTTTTTTGAATTCCCTTTTTACATTTTACTAGGTATTTCAATTATTAGTAGACTTAATAATTCTTTTAATATTTTGTTAGACAAACTTAGAATAAATAACCAATCACTTTTTTTTACTTCATCATCTAAACTAGAAATATTATTATTCTGATAAAAATTATTTAAAAGTAAACACAAATCGTATATGTAATCAGCTACATAGAAAGGATTTCTATTATTGAATGCTAAATACACATAGTCTTCTACATCAAATAGTTTAATTCTTAAATTTCTATCACTTTCATTATATATTACATTTGATAATTTTTTTGAATCTGTATATTCATAGTTATTATCCTTTAAAATTTTATTAATTCTTAAATAAGTATACAATATATATGGTCCTGTTTTTCCAACTGTTTCTGAAAATTTTTCTATGTTGAATATATAATCTTTTTCTTTTGAGTTTTGTAAATCTCCATATTTTAAAATTGCATTCACTATTTTATCTAAATCTTCATTAGAAAGATTTTTATTTTCTTCTTTTTTTGATATAAAGATTTCTTTAACTTCATCAAACAAGCTTTGTAATTTAGGTGCTTTTCCATCCCTAGTTTTGAATGGCTTACCATCCATTCCATTAACCGTACCATATCCCAAATGTTCTAATTGTTCTTTTTTAAATAAACCTAATTTTTCTGTTGTTCTAAATACTTGTTCAAAGTGAAGAGCTTGTCTTAAATCAGTTACATATAAAACATGATCAGGGTTAAAATCTTTCTTTCTTTGAAGAAGACAAGCTAAATCAGTTGATGCATACAAATATGCTCCATTACTTTTCTTAAACAATAATGGAGGAAGTTCTTTTTTATCATTTATATCAGACACATCAACAACAAGAGCTCCTTCACTTTCTCTTAATAGTTTTTTATTAATTAACATTTCTTCAAGTTCTTTTAAATATGGATAAGCATCACTTTCCCCATACCAATAATCAAAATGCGCTCCTAAGTAGTCACAAATGCCTTTGATGTCAGCAACACTAACTTCCATTATTTTTTTCCATAACTTCTGGTATTCTTCATCTCCATCCTGTAATTTTTTAGTTATTTGAGCACATTCGTTTTTTACGTTTTCATCAACTTTAGATAAGGCACTAATTTCAGGATAAAGTTTATCTAAATACATTATGTTTATATCTTCAATTTTTTTATTATCACGAATTATTCCATAAATAACTTGTCCAATTTGTAATCCATAGTCACCAAGGTGTACATCACATATTGTTTCATGTCCCATAAACCTAACAATTCTTGCGATGCTCTCACCTACTATAGTTGTTCTCATATGACCAACATGTAATGGTTTTGCTACATTGGCACCACAATAATCAATGACAAATTTTTCTTTGGTTTTTGGCATCTTGATATTAAATTTAGTATCATTATTCATTTTTAAGAGAATATCATTTATAAAATCATCACTAAGTATAAAATTAATAAATCCTGGTTTTACAAATTCTACTTTCTTAAAGTAATAAGTTCTATCTGGCAAATTAGATATTTTTAAAACTAATTCTTCTCCTACTTCAATAGGGCTTTTATGCAATTCTTTACTAATTCTAAATGTATCATTACATTGAAAATCACATAAATCAGGTCTATTAGATTTATTTATAGTTAATTTCCCTATTCCACTTTTTTCTAAATATTCTTCTAATATGCTGTTTATCATCAATATCAATCCCTTCCAATAAACCTTATGCTTGCAATTATAACACAAATAATTAATTAATTAAAGAAAAAGAACACTTGAATGTTCTTATTGTTCATCTATAGTTAATTCTTTTTCAGCCTCATCACCTATAATTTTCTCAGGATTATCGGCAACAGGTTCATTTGTTTCTTTTATTTTCTCGATTGATTCCTCATCTGGTTTTGGATTTTCTAATGCAGTTTTCTCTTCAGACTCTAAAGGAGATGGATTTGAGATTTCTTGATATTTTCCAACAACATTCAAATCTCTATCAATTATTGTTTCGTTTGTTAACTTTTCATCAGTTAAATTACCATTTTCATCAGTAATAAACCAACCTGTGAATTCTTTATTTTCTTTTTTGCTTGGAGTCAAAATCTCATCAATTTTAGAATCTTTAGCAACTTTCTGTTCTCCAACAACTTTATAATCATCATCGTCTTGTTCTTTATAAATAACTGTATATATATCACTTAAATATAATTTAGTTATATTAACATTGGCAAGTTGACCATCACTAAAGTTTACTTTTGTACCATCTGCATCTAAATAATACCAAGCAATATCTTCATAATTTTCTAATTCTGGCATACTATTGACATCTTCAAGAGAAACTTTTCTATTTTCAACAACTTGTTTTGTTACTAGTGGTTCAATACTATTTTCATTTAAGAAAAATTGTAACTCAAATTTAGTCAACTTATATAAAGCAAGATTAATATATTCATCATTTGTTTCAATTAAATCTGAAGAGAAAATAGTTCCTGGCAATACTTCTGCACCATTAATATCATTTAATCTCCAAGAAACCTCATAATTATCTTCTAATTGTGTAGGAAGATCATCTCTAGTAAGAAGTGGTATTACGCTTCCTTCACTTACTTTTAAATTTTCACTAATGATTTCATTATCACTAACAAACCTTAAATATTTAACCCATTTTGCATATATAGTAATATCACTTGTTAAAACATCGCCAAATATAAATGGTTCTTCAAAATTACTATCCTTATACCATCCATCAAAGACCCAATTTTCTCTAGTTGGAATTACATTTGATGTTTTCTCATCTTCTTTTAAAATTTGTTTTTCTATATTTTCTCCACCATTTACTTCGAAAGTAATAGCATAATATTTATTAACAACTTGTTCATCATTTCTGGTATTATCATCACTGGTATTATTTTCTTTTATACTACTTTTTACTGTATTAACTTTTTTTACAGTCTCTTTTGCTACTGTTTCTAAAACAGAAACACGGCTATCATTTTTTTTACTTTCATTATCTTTGTTATCACTTATATCACTCTTGTCATTCTTTTCAACAATAGTGTTTTTCTTTTCTTTATTATCATTAGATTCTTTATTATCTTTTGTAACTCTCCAGTATGCAAAGATAGCTAACAATAAAGCCAGAGCCAAAGCAACAACAACATATTTTTTATTATCATTTTCTTCCATAATTTCTTTCTTAATTGAATTTTTGTTTTTTTCTACTCTAGTATAACTACTTTTTTTTGTTTTTCCTTCTCTTGCCATAATTATTCCCCCAAACTATTTTACTTATAATTAAATAATACCAAAGAAACAAAAAAAGTCAATATTATTGACATTTTACTTTACATTATTTGTCACAAAAGTATTTCTTCAAAGCTTCCTTTTCTCCAAGCAAACCTTTTCCACTTTTAATCATATGAAATTTTTCTCTATAAAAACAATTTATAGATGTAATTAACTTTGTACTATTAAATCTATAATCATTTAAATATCTTTCTAATAAAAATTTATTATAACAAAACTTAATTTTATATAGTTCCTCCAAAATCTTAACAATTAAAAATATCATTACAATTAAAAAAGCTATTGAGTTTGATAACGATAAAATAATAATAGATATGATAATAGATATAAAAATACTAAAATAAAGGCTTTTTTTATAACTAATAAATAACTGAAACAATAAGTTTAAAATTCTACCTCCATCGAGTGGATATATTGGTAATAGATTAAAAGTAAAAATGACATAATTATATTTTTCAAAAATAATATATGTATTGTATGATAATTGATTTCTAATAATAAAATAAAATAATAATTGAACAACTGGACCCATAATCAAGATTAATAATTCTTCTAAGATATTTGAATTTAAATCATTATTAAATTTTGTACATCCTCCATATGGATAAATATATATTTGGCTTACATTCCATTTTAATATATAACCAGTTATAAAATGACCAAATTCATGTACTATTATTATTACACTAAATATAATAAAGCTTTTAAAAAAGCCTGTTATTGCCGCAATAAATGCAATGATGATAAAAAAAGGATGAAAGTATATTAAGTTAAATATAGTTTTTATAATCTATAAACTTACTATCTTTCTGAAAAGCTAAATAAAGAATATTATCTTTACTGTTTCCAAGTAAAGATCCTTTATTTACATAATCATATAACTTGACATTGGCATTAGTTACATTACCATACCATGCATCTACGCCATCTATTTGTTGAACTATAATTGTGTATCCATATCCTTCTTTTTCACCTGCAAAAACAACGATTCCACTATTTAATATTGGTATTAAGTAATTATTATCAACTGTTAATTTTACTCCGTCTTTATAAACACTACTTTTAGTATAACTTAATTTATCATTAAATACTTCTGTAGTTTGATTTTTGTTTGTAATATTTTCAATAGGAATAACAGAACCAAATTTATCTTTATACCATTTATTAATTTTAGCAAAGGAAAAATTCTTTTCAAATACCGCTTCTTTGATTTTATCCTTTAAATCTGGTTTTGCTTTAACTGTAATAAGTACTCCAAGAGTTATAATTATAACGATAAACACCTTGTTTACAAAACTAATAAAGACATTTTTACAGTTCTTTTTTTTATGCTTATTTAAAAATTTACTTTCTCCTACATTCATTATTATCGACCTCAATAATAAATATTATGCTTTTCTCTTTTTTAGAACCAAAAACATAATACTAATATATAAAACATTTAATATTAATGAATGACTACTTTTATATAGAATACTACTGAAATTTAATTTTTGGTATTTTACAATCACAAGAAGCAAATGAAACAAGGTATCATATAAGAATATGGAAATTATAAGTCTTAATATATTGTTAAACAAACTATTATTTAACACTCTTTTTAGTAAAATGTTTGTTATTGCAATCGATTCAAATAGAAATAAAGAAATCAGTAAATTATTTAAAACTAATGCATCATAAAAGCAAGCAACTATTGCTGTTATGGCATAATAATTTTTTCTATTAGCATTTGTATAATTATTACTAATATATATGATAGAAGTTATAGTAAACATAGGATAAAAAAACGAAATATTGTAATTTCCAAATTTAAATACATTTAGTAAGAGTATATCAAAAGCTAAAGATATCAAAGATATGATTAGATTCATTGTTACGCTTCCCTTTCCAGAACACTAACAAATCTTAAATTGTCAAAATCAACTTGAGATTTTACATAAGCTTTTTTACTGACTCCATATTTATCACTTTCTATTTTTTCTATGTTACCAATTAAAATTCCACTTGGATATATATCACTTAATCCACTAGTTATAACCTTATCATCTTTCTTTAAATCTATACTGTTATCAATACCATTAATAACTAATTGTTTATTTTCTATTTCTAAAACTTTATAGATGTATGTTTCTCCATATTTAATTTTAATTGAAATTTTATTATTATTATCATTGCTAGTAATTAGTTTAATTGTTGCCGTATAATTAGTAATATTAATAACTTTTCCAACAAGTCCTTCACCAACTACAACAGCCATTCCTATGTCAACACCATCTTTTTTTCCTTTATTAATTGTCATATTATCTAACCAGTATGCATGATTTCTCTCAATTACTGTAGCATTAATATTTCTAAATCCAACTAAAGTTTTATCTATTTTTGAAAGTGCCTTTAATTTTTCATTTTCTTCAGCAAGTTCCACATTTATATTTTGACCAACAATGTCTTTTTTATTATTAGTAGTATCATTGAAGGGTTTATATATTATATCTTTTAATCCAATAATACTAACAGTTAAGTTCTTATTCAAACTAAAATATAATGCTACAGCAAAGGCAATAAAACCTATTATTGGATAAATATATTTTAAATAGTTGTTCTTCTTTTTCATAAAAACAACTCCAAATTTTCTTGCATACTATAGTACCCATCATTTCCTATAATTATATGGTCTAATATAGGAATAGCTTGAATTCTACTAATTTCTAGTAGAGCTTTTGTAAGATTAATATCTTCTTTTGATGGAGTAATATCACCACTTGGATGATTATGTACACAAATTATTGATGAAGCAGATGATAGGTAGGCATGTTTAAAAATTTCTCTTGGATGAACAATACTTTTATTAATAGTTCCCATAAATAACAATTTCCTTTCTATTATACAATTCTTATTATTTAAATAAATGCAATAAAAATATTCTTGTTTTTTATCAATTAGTAAATATTTCATATTTTCATATACATCTTTAGAATTTTTGATTTTATTAAGTGATATTTCTTTTTTCAGATAAAGCCTTTTACCCAACTCAATAGTTGCTATAACCTCACACGCTTTAGCCTTACCTACTCCTTTTATATTCATTAACCAATTGATATCACAATCTTTTATTTTTCCTATTCCATTCAATTCTTTTAATATATCTTCAGCAAGTTCGATAACCGATTTATTTTTTGTACCACTTTTTAGAATAATAGATAATAATTCACAATCACTTAAACTGGAAACTCCAAATTCAATTAATTTTTCTCTTGGTCTGGCACTAATAGGTATATCATTTATTTTTGACATTTTATCACCAAGGTAATTATTAACTATTTTCCTTATTTTTCCTAATTTTTTAATACCATTTCTTCATAACTAGACAAAATAGATTCATTTATCGCCATTAATTCATCTTCTTTTGTAACACTATTAAGTAAAATATCATATTGTTCTAGATTTCTATTGAATTCTTCATTTGATATATGCATTTCCTTAATTACCGTTTTTACTCCTTTTTGTTCATATACTTTTTTTAATTTTTGAGCATTTTTTATTTTTGTTGTCATAGCAACATAAACATAATTTAAATTATTTGAGTTCACAGTTACATGTGATCCAATATTTTTTAAAGATTCTTTTAAAGATTTATCGTCTTTATAAACACCACTTTGTAAAAAATAGCAATTATACTTTGGAGTATTATTATTGTTATAGAATGCATATACTATCCTAGCTGATATAAATCCTAGAAAAATCGTTAATAATAATGGAAAAATAAATTTTGCTTTCATAAAATCACCATATATATAATAATTGATATCAAGTAAAAAATATGTCGAAATTGTTATTTAACCCTTTTATATTTTAAATAGTTAGGAAGATCTTATGAAAAAATATTATCTTGGTATATCTACCGATAAAAATGAGATTTATAGTGTAATGATCGATAGGAAAAAAAATATAATTTGGAAAAAACATTTCCATGAAGAGAACAATATAATGTATCTAGTTAAAAAGATGTTCTTATGTATCGATAAAGAGTTAAAAGTTTCAAATTATAAAATTATTAATATTGGTGTAGTTGGTAGATATAGTAATATTCTCAAGGTGTTTTTACATACTAATACAATAAACACAACTACATACGCTCTACTCATTGGTATTTTAAATCAATATCCAAATACTAAATTAATTACTATATTTGATAACAATAAAATAATATCTTTTAACATTAAAAGGAGAAAAATAATTAATTATAATGAATTTAAATATGATTACATTGCAATAAAAAAAGAATTGATCCCTATTATCCTTATTGGTAACAATTCTAAAATAATAAAATTAAATAGACTTCATTTCTTTAAAGCAATAGGAATGAGTATTATTGCATATAAATCAAAATCTATTACAACGCTTAACTTTAATACATTAAAAAAGGAATAAAAACGTTTTTATTCCTCTGGTGTAACATCTATTATTTTATTTTTTATTTCTTTAGTTTTAACTTTAATAAATATTGTATCCGCTAAATCAAACAATACATATACAATTATTAGTATTCCTATTGTTCTAGTAACTAATACAGCTCCTTTAAATGGATTTGTAATAAGCAATACTCCGCCTATTAATATGACAATTGCAAAAATAAAAGTTACTAACCAAGATTCATATTTATTATCTCTTAATTGCATAGATATTTGTATTTTATTTACACTATTAATAATCATCCATACTCCAGTTAAAACAGGAATCAATGTTGCTAATAAATCTTTATTAATTATTATTATAATACCAGCTACAACACTAAATATTCCATACATCAACCCAATGCTAGAAAAGAAAGATTCTGCTTTGTATCTAAAATAATTAACTATTGGAAATATTCCTATTATAATCAATAAACATCCAATAAAAATTGATACAGTTTTTATTACACTATCTGTTTGAAAAACTAAGAATAATCCAAATACTAAAAATAATAAAGATGATATTATTGACATTCTATAAATCCTTTTAAATAAATTTTCCATTTTTTACCTTCTTTCTAATAAGATTATATCACATTTTTTAAATTGAGTTAATAAAACCTTTCAAAGATATACCCTTACTTATTCTTACCCTAGGTAATTGTAATTTATCCATTCCTTTATAAACTTTTCCATATTTTGTTGTAAATGCAAGTTTAAATTTAGATGCTTTCATTATTTTTAGTGTTGAAGAAGTTACATCACCATAAGGATATGCAAGAGCATCACTAGTTTGTAAAATTGAAATTGATTGATTTAAATCCGCAAGTCCCTTTTCATAACTAATGCATCTAAATAATCCACCATGACCACCACTACAACCACCACGGTGCATATTGTGGGTATGTGATTGAAAAGATATATATTCACTTTTATATTTAGTAAACTTGGTACCTGCTTCCTTACTAGTAATAATAAACGCTGTTGCTGGTACTTTATATTTTTCAAGAAGTGGAATTGCTTTTTCAAATAAACTATCATGGCCATCATCTATTGTAATAACTACACTCTTTTTTGGAAGAGTTATTTTGCCATCAACAAAATTGTATACTTCTTGCCACGTAGGAAAATAATAATTGTTTTCTTTTAAATATTTAAGTTGTGATTCAAATGATGATACATCTTGCCAATTACTATTTTTACCAGATTCTCCCTTGCTTGAATCATAAAAATAATGATACATCAAGACAGCTAATCCTGTTTTCTTTGTATTGCTTTTTGATGATGAATTTGAAGCTTTTTTAATTTCTTTTTTCTTTACTATTACTTTTCTAACAACACTAGTTAAATTACCCGCATTATCACTAACTTTATACTCTACTTCATAGTTACCAATAGAATCTTTAATGTTGTTTGTAACTATAACTTTTGAAGTAATATCTCCATCTTTATCGTCAACTGCAGTATAACCCAGTTCCACATATTTATCACCAATAGTTATTGTTACTTCTCGATTACCCTTTAATGTTATAATCGGAGATACTTTATCTACTTCAACTATCTTTTCTGGTGCTTTTTCAATTTTTTTGCTTTTTTTACCAATCATTATAAAAGAAAAAATCAATACAGATAAAATAACCACTATAAACAATATTCTTTTTATATTCTTCATTCTACTCACCTTATTTATTATATCATCTTATTTTTCTTAAGTCTATTTATAAGCATTTAAAAAGCCAGCTCAAGCTGACTAATTAGTTCCTATTATTAAGTTCTTAAATGTATTTAAAAATAATTTTATATAATTCATGTTTGTTACATCTTCTTTTATAATTGCATTTACTTCTAATATTTTTTTATCTCCTGATTTTACAAAGATTTTTCCAACCACACTATTTTTTTTCATCGGTAATTTAAGCGAGTCTAATTTTAGACTTACATTATAACTTATACTTGCATCAGATTTTTTTCCTAATACTGTTATATCTTTTTCTGGATAAACTTTAATCTCTTTTTTACTTGCTTTATCTATTCTAAGCAATCCCACATTATCATCTTTACTTTTTACTAAATCAACTTTATATAAATTAAAACCATAATCTAAAAGTTCCATTGTTTCGGAATTTCTTTCTTTTCCACTATTTTCTCCTAATACAACAGCTATTAACCTCATATTATCTCTTTTTGCAGTTACAGCCATACAATATTTAGCAGCATCTGTAAAACCAGTTTTCAAACCATCAGCGCCTTGATAAAATCTAACTAATTTATTAGTATTAACTAGCCAAAATTTATTTGGCTTATCTACTCTTAAATAATCTTCATAAACACTTGAAAACTCTAGTATTTGTTCATGCTTTAAAAGTTCTTTAGCAATCATTGCCATATCATATGCTGTTGAATAATGTCCATCTTCATCTAAACCAGTACAATTTTTAAAAAATGTATTCTTTAATCCTAAATCTTTTACTTTTTGATTCATCATTTTTACAAACTTTTCCTCTGTACCTGCAATTCTCTCAGCCATGGCAACGGTTGCATCATTACCACTTGCCATAGTTATCCCTTTCATCAAATCTCTAACAGTCATTGCTTCGCCTGTTTGTAAATATATTTGACTTCCACCCATACCAGATGCATTACTACTAGCTATTACTTTTTCATCCCATTTAAGATTACCATTTTCAATGTTTTCTAAAATAATAATTTGTGCTACCATTTTAGTCATTGAAGCAACTGCAACTTTATCATCCTTATTTTTTTCAAATAGTATTGTCCCACTATTTGAATCGATTAAAATACCACTTCCTGCATTTTTAATAAGTGTATTTTCTTCTGCATAAACTTTTACTGTTACTAATAAAAACATAATCATAAAAAATAAAACTTTTTTCATTTACTCACCCTAATAACTATTATGTTAAATATTAAATATATATAACAAATTTAGACATATTATTAACTGAGGTGAATAATGAAAAAAATAATAATTATCATTTTGGCAATAATAATTGTCATAAGTTTTTTTCTAACAAAACCATTTTCTAAGAAAAATAATATCGATAATGACCAACTATCACAAAGTAAGTATTATAAAAGTGAAAATAAAGAAAGATATAATCAATATAGAATTAACAATCCTACCAAAGATATAATGCAAGTTATAATAGAAGTAAATATTGGACTAGATAAAACTTTTTACACTAATACAAAGGAAATAAAAATTCCTAGTAGTTCATTGGTTTTAGTAAACAAGTTCAATTTTTTAAATTCTACTTATGTTCCTGATGATTTAGTAAAAGTAGATTATACTTCTATAAGAAGAGATGCTTATGATGATTTTGTTGAAATGAAGAAAGAAATGGCTAAAAACGATTTATACATTGTAGCAGTATCGGGCTATAGAAGTTATTCTTATCAAGAACGTTTATATAATAAATATGTAAGAATAGATGGAATGGAAAATGCAGATCGTTATTCAGCTAGAGCTGGATTTTCAGAGCATCAAACAGGATTAGCCATAGATGTAAGCAATGGAAAGTTACCATATACAAGTTTTGAAAAAACAAAAGAATTTACCTGGATGATAAACAATTGTTATAAGTATGGTTTTATATTGAGATATCCAAAAGATAAAGAAAATATTACTGGTTACATCTATGAATCATGGCATTTTAGATATGTTGGAACAGAAGCAGCTTCATACATAAAAAAACACAATATTACATTTGATGAATATTATGTTATGTTTATTGACTGATTAACATTTTTAGGATTGGAACTACCACATTTACTACAAAAATTACCTTCTATAATACTTCCACAATTAGGACAATAAATTATCTCTTTTTTAACTAGATTATTTTCTACCCTGGCAAATTGTTTTACTTTCTTTATACCATTAATATATAAATATATTATTAATGCAAAAAAGATAAGTAAAAAAATAATTTTTTGAGATAATAGACAAAAATCAAATAAACCATGTAACAAACTTGGAACAAGCAAACTATAAACAAAATATTTAGTTGCTTTTTTCTTATCATTATTTAATGACGTTAGCTTGCTTAAGCCTAAATAATATCCCATAGTTATTCCATAAAAAGCGTGAGCAGGAACAGACAAAATACTTCTTAATATAGCTGTTGTTATTCCATTTACTAAAACGTATAATACATTTTCAAAAGTAGCAAAGCCAAGAGCCACAAAACTGGCATAGACAATAGAATCATACATTTGATCAAATTCTTTATTATTCCAAATCACAATATAATTAAGAATCCATTTTGAAAATTCTTCTACAAGTCCAATTTGGACAAATGTATATAAGATTAAAATTATGTAATTATCTTTCTTAACATCACTTAAATCAAATCCAAAAGATTTTATAGTCGCAGTAATACAAAGAGTTAAAAAGCAAGATAAAATTCCCATTCCAAATAAACTAATTAATAACTTTGTTGGCTCTTTATCTTTATCATTTTTATTTACTAAAAATATAATTACAGCAGACGGCACTATAGCTAATAATAACAATAATAAGTAATACATAACCTCTCCTAATTAATTACGAAACTATCTAACACTTCTTTTTCTGTGAATTTAGAATTATCATTTATATATAAATAGCATAAAACATCATTTACATTTACATATGACCCTAAAGTTTTATTTAAAACAATACCAACTGTATAGTCTATTTTATCATCTTTAGTAAGTCTACCAGCACCAAGATCACGCGCAATAATTCCTATCTTATAAGCATCTATTTTATCTATAATACCACTTTTGGTACTTTTTACTTCTACTACTTTATCACTAACTTTTAATTTGCCCAAATCACCATTTTGACTAATTATTAACTCCACTAATTTATTTAAAGCTTTTTTAGATTTTAATACTTCCTCTACTTCTTTTGATGCTTCTTCTGTTGATATTTGTTTAGCCATACTAACCAAGTTAGTTGCTAGAATAGTGCAAACATGTGATAAATAATTACTAACTTTACCATCTAATATATCAAAAGCTTCTAATACTTCTAGGCTGTTTCCAATATTTTTTCCAAGAGGTACATCCATATCTGTCATAATAGTTCTAACTTCTCTATTATATTTTTTTCCAATCTTAATCATTAATTGACTTAATCTTTTAGCGTTAGTACTGTTTTTTATCAAGGCTCCACTTCCAACTTTAATATCTACCAATATTTTATCAGCACCACTTGCTATTTTTTTACTCATGATACTAACAGCTATCAAAGGAATAGATTCAACTGTTGCTGTAACGTCCCTTAAAGCATAAACTTTCTTATCAAGTGGAGTTAAATTAGCAGTTTGGCTTGATATTGCGACACCTATTTTATTTAATTGATTAATAAATTCCTCAGTTGTTAAATTAACGTTAAATCCACCGATACTTTCAAGTTTATCAATAGTTCCACCGGTAAAGCCTAAACCCTTACCACTCATTTTGGCCATTTTAACCCCACAAGCAGCTACTATTGGAGCAACAACAAGCGTTGTTTTATCACCAACTCCACCAGTTGAGTGTTTATCAACCTTCACTCCATCCACTTTCGATAAATCAAGTATTTCTCCACTTTTTATAAAGATATCTGTCAAATTAAATATTTCAGAGTCAGTCATATCATTAATACAAATTGCCATTAAAAGTGATGACATTTGATAATCTGGAATAGTACCATTCAAATAGCCATTAAAAGCATATTCTAACTCTGCATTAGAAAGTTCTTTTCCTAATCTTTTTAAATTTATAATATCGACCATATTAAAATTCATTAAAACCAACTCCTTATTTTATAAATATTATATCAAAAAAAAGAAGAAATAACATAGTTATTTCAATCTTTTATTAATTAATTCAACAAATCTTTTTGGATCAGTTATTATTTTCTCATATAATATACTGTATTTTCTCATTTCTTTAATGAAATTTATTTCTTCTTTTGACATTTTTATGCCATATTCTTCATCATCTTCAGCTACAATTAATAAATCGCAACCAAGTAAATAGTCAACGCTTACTTTAAAAACCTCTGATAAGTCAACTAAAGTTTCAAGTGATGGTAATCTTGTTCCTTTTTCATAACAACAAATACTAACTTTAGTTACTTTAACTAATTTTCCTAACGCTTCTTGAGTTAAATGATTTTCAATTCGCAGTTGCTTTATTCGATTAGCTAATAAGTACACAATCTACCACTCTCCAAATTAATTTCATTATAATTAATTAGAAATCAATTAAGTGGCAAGTTAACTAATTAGAAACCTTTTGGGTTTTACCAATTGGAAAGTAAGTCTATAACATTCTGATTTCTAAATTACTCTGCTTTTTTGTTTGATAAAAATGTTACTTTTTCAGCAATAATGTCAATAGAATATTTCTTAGTTTTATCTTCTAGTTCTCTTACTTTGCTTTGAATTCTACCTTTTACGCCAACAATATCACCTTTTTTACAATATTCACTAGTAGATTTAGCAACTCCATCCCATAAAAGGCAATCAACAAAATCTGTTTCATATTCACCATTTATGTTTTTAAAACTTCTAGGAATAGCTAAAGAAATATACATATATTGTTTATTTTTTTCGCCAGTTTTTAACTGTGGATCTCTAACAAGTCTACCAACTAAAACAATTTGATTAAGCATTCTTCCCTCCTTTCGGGAAGTACCTTAACACGTTTATATTTTTTACACAAATTGGTATTCTATACTTTTTTAAATCTTTCTTTGATAAAAAAAAGAATTTTCTATATAAGAAAATCCTCTATTTTTGATCTTTTTTATTATAATTATTTTTTTATAAACTTTTTTTCAAAAGTTGATTTAATTCAACTGCATATTCCATAGGTAATTCTTCTCTAAATTTTTCAATAAAGCCAAGCATTATAAGTTCAATGGCTTTTTCTCTTGATATTCCTCTACTCATAAGATAAAAAATATTATCCTCACTTATTTTAGAAACAGTTGCTTCATGAATTAGAGAACTGTTATTATTTTCATTAATATTGGTTGGGAAAGTATCACTTTTTGATTTAGCATCAAGAATTAATGTATCACATTTTATTAAGGCTTCACTATTTTCAGCTTCTTCTTTTATCTTAACTTCCCCTCTATAAGTTGCATTACCCCCATTTTTGGCAATACTTTTAGAAAGAATATTACTTTTTGTGTTTTTCCCAATATGAATCATTCTGGCACCACTATCTTGTTGTTGGTTATGATCAGCTACACTGATAGTAATACATGTTCCACTAGAATTATCTCCCTTTAATATGCACGCAGGATATTTCATAGTAGCTTTCGAACCAATATTACCATCAATCCATTCCATAACACCATTTTCCATAACTAGCGCTCTTTTTGTAACTAGATTTAGTACATTAGTAGCCCAATTTTGAACAGTAGAATACCTACATTTACTATTTTTTCCTACATATATTTCCACAACTGCGGCATGTAGTGAAGAATCAGTATAATTTCTTGCAGTACATCCTTCTACATAATGAAGTGAACTATTATCATCAACAATAATTAATGTTCTTTCGAATTGTCCCATACCACGACTATTAATTCTAAAATAACTATGAAGAGGTCTATCTAATGTTGTGTTAGGTGGAATATATATAAAACTGCCTCCACTAAAAACACTAGAATTCAATGCAGTAAATTTATTTTCACCATTTTTTACAATCTTACCAAAATATTTTTTTACTAATTCAGGATATTTTTTCATAGCATCTTCAATAGAAGTAAATATTACTTTTTTTTCTTTTACTTCTTCTAACATATTATGATATATTACTTCACTTTCGTATTGTACACCTATACCATCTAGATTTTTTTCGCTATCAACTACTCCTAAATCTGTAAATTCATCTTTCAAATTATTATTCAATTGATTCCAATTGTCCTTTATATCTCTATCATTAGCTTTATAATATATAATTTTTTCAAAATCTATTTCGTAATCAGGTCCAAACTTAGGCATAGGAATATTCTCAAAAAGTTCATAGCTTTTAATTCTATAATCTCTAATCCATGGCTCTTCTTGTTTATATTTTGATATAGCTTCAACATTTTCTTTGTTTATTCCTACAATTTCCATAGTTATCTCCTATCTTCTTATTTTTTTCAACATTTTTCCTATTCTGTTTTTGATATTAGACTCTTGACGTTTTGCAATAATCATGTCTTTATCTTCAAAATAAAGTACATCAGTTGCTAAAACAGCATCTTCCAAATCTTCTATATCATATATATCTTTATTGTAAATATCATGTGCCCTGTACAATACAAAATCGGCAGGAGATGAATTCATTAAGTATGATTCTCCTTTATTTAATTTTGATTTATCTGGTGTTATATATTTTTCTTTATTGTTAAAAATATTAATAAGTGTACCATTCTCTTCATAACATAATTTATAAGTTACAAACGAACACACTCTTCGTCCATTTGATATTCCCTCATATTTTGCTATAGCAGCAACCCTCAATTCATTCTTGGTAAAATTATTTTTTTGATCCATCCAAAACACTCCTTAACTACTTAAAACTTTTTTTATTCCTTCAAATGGAAGCAACGCACAGCGCTTTCTACTTGGCTGTTTATAAATCTCATCATAAACAATAAGTTCTTCTAATGCTTCATGATCGAATGGTTCTTCATTAACCATTTTTTCAAAATTAGTAACTATTTCTAATGCTTGCTCTTTAGTTTTTCCAATTAAAGTTTTTATCATAATTGATGTCGCTGATGTACATATCGCACAAGCTTCACCATCAAATCTAATATCTTTTATTATATTATCTTCAATATTTATCATTATATCAATATTATCAACACATGAAGAATTTCTAGTATTTATTTTACAATATTTATCATCTTCAATTAATCCTCTATTCACAGGCTTTTGATAATGTTCTAACATAACTTCTCTTTTTAGTTTACTGTCCATTTTTACACCTCTTTACAATATTATATCAAAAATATTACCATGATTATTTAAAACTTTTACTAATAAATCAATTTCTTCTTTCGTATTATAAAAGTAAAAACTTGCCCTACAAGTATTAGTTGTTTTTATTTCATCTTTTAGGATTTTAGCACAATGATTTCCTGATCTAACACATATTTTATAATGATTTAAATAAACTGCTAGGTCCTGGCTGAAAATCTTATCTATGTTAAAAACAATAATACCTGATTGGCTATTTTTATTATATATTGTTAAATCTTTTATGTTTTCTAATTTTTTGATAGCATATTTTTTTAATTCCATTTCATAATTATGGATATTTTCAATGCCAATATTATTAATATAATCAATTGCACTACCCATTCCAATTACTCCAGCTATATTTTGAGTACCAGCCTCTAATCTCTCAGGTAGATTTTTATATTCAACTTCTCCACTCGATTCAAAAAAAGCATTCATTCCCCCACCATATTCGGTAGGTACTAATTTATCTAAAAGTTCATATTTGCCATACAAGCCACCTACACCAGTTGGTCCTAACATTTTGTGAGCAGAAAAAGCAAGAAATGAAACATTACTTTTTTGAACATCTATTTTTATGTGTCCCATACTTTGAGCTGCATCAACTACAAATAAAATATTCTTAGATTTACAAATATCACCAATCATATTTATATCTCTTACATCACCTATAACATTAGTAACATGCGCTAGTGAAATAACCTTGGTATTAGCTGTTATAGCTGATTCTATATTTTCTTTTGTAATAGAAAAGTTATCATCCAATTCAATAAAATTAACTTTGATTCCAATTCTATTTGCTAGTTCCATCCAAGGTAAAATATTTGATGCATGTTCACTTCTACTTAATAATACTTCATCACCCTCATGTAAATAATTTTCCATAAAGCCAAATACAATCATATTTAATGAATCAGTAGTACCTTTAGTAAAAATAATCTCACTTGATTTATTTGCATTAATAAACTCTTTTATTTTTTCTCTTACATTTTCATATTTTTGATCAACTTCTACACTATTATCATAATCTCCTCTATGAGCATTTGCTGTATAACTACTATAGTAATCAGTAATTGCATCAATAACACATTGTGGTTTTAATGTAGTTGCTCCGTTGTCAAAATAAACTAAATTTTTATTTTTTTTAAATATTGGAAAATCATTTCTATTCATAATTCACCTCTTTTCTTATATATTTAAAATAGCTTTGACCTCATCAATTAATTCTTCTGAAACTTCTAAAATTCCTAATAAAAATCCTTTTATTAACAATTTTTTTATTTCTTCTTCTTTTATTCCTCTACTTTTCATATAAAAAATGTCATTTTTATCAAAGTCACTAATATATGCCGAATGTGATGCATTAACATCATCTAAATTAACTATTAAGTTTGGAAGAATTTTGCTTTTTCCACAGAAATAGTTAATAATTTTATTTTCTTGTTTTGCATTTGTATTAATAGCATCTTTATTAACAATGGTGTTTATATCAAATATCAAATTATTATCAGAAGCATTAATTCCATGATTAAATACTTCACTAACTGTATTTTTATTATTATGAATTATATTACATTTATAATGTCCTTCTTTAGTTACTAAACAACTATAGTTTAGTATTAAACTTGCACCTTCTCCATTTAGGTATATATCTAAAGAATTATTACTATTGTTTACTGCACAATTATATATTAATCTACTATTTTCACCCAAGGTAAATGTGTATTTACATTTACTTGATGAACACAACTCGGTTATATTTAAACATATATTATCTTCAACTATAAAGTTTACAAATCTATCAATATTATCAAATCTAATTATTACATCTGTATCTTCTTCTATTACTACATTACCTAATTCATCATCGCTATTCAATAATAATTTATTCACAAGAATCATTCTCACTTACTCTATTTATCTTACTATAACCGTTTTTTTCTATTTCAAAAGCTAAATTATAGTCACCAGTCTCAACAATTCGTCCACCATTCATAACATGAACATATTTAGGCTTAATATATTCTAAAATTCGAGGATAATGAGTAATAATAAGAACTGAAGAATCTTTATGTTCACTTAAATATTTATTTATATTCTCAGTCACTATTTTAAGACTATCTACATCAAGTCCTGAATCAAGTTCATCCAATATAATAAATTTTGGTTCTAGCATGCGCATTTGAAAGATTTCATTTTTCTTTCTTTCTCCACCTGATGCTCCAACATTAACATTTCTATGAATATTTTCTTTATCAATCTTCAAATCATTAAATGTAGCTTCTGTCTTTTTAATAAATTCATATAAACCTATAGGATTTTCTCTTCTTGAGTTAATAGCAGATTTGATAAACTCACTATTGGAAATTCCTTCTATACTAGTGGGATTTTGCATAGATAAAAATATTCCTAATCTTGATCTTTCATCAACATCTAATTCTTTTATACTGTGTCCATCAAACAATATATCTCCATAAAGTACTTTATATTCACTACTTCCCATTATTACTTTTGATAAAGTACTTTTTCCAGTTCCATTTGGTCCCATTATAGCATGTACTTCACCATCATTTATAGTTAATGAAAAGTCATCTAATATTTTTTTATCTGCAACACTAACAGTTAATTTTTTTATTTCAAGCATATTAATACCTCCGCCATTACTACTTACCTCATATTATAGCATAAATCCGAAAAAATAAGTCGAAAAACGCATAAAAAAAATTAATGAATCATTAACTTTTTTATATTACTAATATGCTTTAATCTAATCTAACTAGAATTAATAAAACTAACACCTATTTATATATTTTTATTTATGTTGTTAATATATTCTGATAACTTATCAACATTTCTTAATATATCTCTATTTATTCTAGTTGGTTGCACTTCTATTCCTAAATCTTCTAATCTTGAAAATAGTTCAATAAAAGCATACGAATCAAGAAGACCACTATCAATTAAATCAATATTACTATCTCCTGCACGTTCATCATCACATATATCAATTAAAATACCTTTAACATCTATCATAAATTTGCAACCTTCTTTCTATCTAGTTTCCCATTATTATTAACTGGCAAAGTATCTACTTTTTCTATAAATTTTGGAATCATATAGCTTGGTAATTTGTCCATAAGTATTGAATATATTTTTTCTTTTGATGTTTCACCTACAACATAAGCTTTCAAATATTTTACTTTACCTAAATCATTTTTCTTTGCAACAACACAACACATATAAACACCATGAATACTGTTTATATTTTTTTCTATTTCTTCTAATTCTATTCGATAACCATTAATCTTTACTTGGTTATCAACTCTTCCCTTACAATATAATTTATTATCAATTATTTTTCCTAAATCTCCTGTTCTATAGCAATTAACATTATCCTCTTTATAATATCCACCTTTTACTAATCCTAAATATCCACTAAAAACACTTTTTCCTTGAATAATAATTTCATCTTTATCAATTATTATTTTATTATTACTTTGTTCTAAATTACCAACCGGTAACTCGTTTTTAGTTAACATATCTTTTGTTATAATGATACTGCTAACGGCACTAGTTGCTTCGGTTGGACCATAAGCATTAATTACATTTATTTTAGGAAAACGACTATATATTTTTTTAACAACTTCAACTTCGAGCATTTCACCACAAAAATAAATGCTTTTTAAATCAGGATAATTTTCAGTACCAAACTTTTTATCCAATAATAAATATTTCATAAAAGTTGGGGTTATTACCATTACGTTTACTCGTTTATTGCCAATATAATCTAAAAAAGAGTCTAAATTTTCTTGAAGAATTTTATCACTGCCAATTAGAGTATGTCCATTAAATAAAGAATAATAAAAATCAGTAACGCTTAAGTCAAAACTAAAACTTGCTTGATTTAGAACATTACATTTTTCAAATGATAATCCATCAATATTAGAAATCCATTCAATAAAATTTATAAGATTACTATAGCTAATTGGTACACCTTTTGGTATTCCCGTCGATCCTGATGTAAAAATAATATAACAGATTTCATTATTATTTAAAGATTGTTTTTCATGATATTCATAATTATCTAAGCTATAAATATCATCTATGCTAGATACAGGAAATTGCTTTTTTATTCCACTGTTATTAATAACTAAGGTGCTTTTACTTATTTGTATTATTTTGTTAATTCGTTCATCAGGCGTAAAAATATCAACAGGAATATAACTCCTTCTAGCTAAAATACACCCTATAAAAGAAATAACCATTTCTATATTTTTATGACCGTAAACCATTACTGGACTATTATCATTTTTTAAATATTTTTCTAATTTCTGAGCTTTTTCTAGTAATTGTCCATAAGTTATGAAATTATTATTTATCACATAAAAAACTCTATCACTATATTTTTCTAATTTTTCCAGTAATAAATTTCTAAATATTTCGTCATACATTTTGACTGTTATCTTTCTTTCTAATTTGGTCTTTAGGGATTAGATTATGGTCATACATTACTAAGGAATGGTTATCTAATATTAATTCTTTTTTTACACATTTATTACTTTTACGATCTATAACATATCTATATACTTGACTATTTCTATAATAATCATCGCCTATTTTAATATAATGATGGTTTTCTTCTTCTAACTTATATCGATATGGAAAAGGATGCTCACTTCTTAATTCTCCACAAAGGTCACCATTTTCTATCCAAAAAACTAATTGAACATCTTGATCAGTTACATTTTTAAAACGATAATCTACATGCTTATATAAAATCGAAGTTCCAGTACCAAAAGGTACTCTTCTTCTATCATCTGGGAACAATGCATCACTATGGTGATGTAATTCATAAACTTCTAGAGGACTATTTAATATCAGCCAATGGCACATATTGGCCATTTGGCATAGCCCCCCCCCCGAATCCAGATACGAAGCCTTTTTTACTTATGATTAGACCTTCTTTATATCCCTTCTCTTTGGTAGCTTTTCCTAACAATCTCCAAAAAGAGAAAACTTCACCAGGATGTATAACTATATTTGTTAGTTTTTTACTTGCAATATCTATATTAGTTACTTTATTTTCTTGTAACCTCATATCAACACCATGTAATTTTCTTACTAAAACGGAACAATGTCCCTTTACAATATTAGGTAATAAATCTGGGTTTTTATCTTTTGCAAATTTAATACGTTTCATCTTATCTTTAACATCTTTTAAAACTCTTTCTTTATATAGCGATATTTCATAACATGTTGGATTTATATCACAAAACAATTTCCTTTTCATAATAACTCACTTTCTCTTATCATAACTATATCATTAAATATTAAAATTTAAAATATTATTATTAAGTTTTTCATTTTATTGAATAAAAATATTAAAAGTAATCATTATATAAATATGAATATTTGCTGTATTCACCAAAAAATGCTTTTAAGCATTTTTATTTTGTATTATAATTTAGTTGGTGATATTATATGAAAAATAAATTAAATATTTTAATTTCTATTATTGCTTCTTTAATTGTTGGATTACTTTTTATTCCTATTAAAGTAACAGGCGGATTAAATGGTAGTAGAGTTTATGGAAGAACAAGTATTATTAACTTTATTATTCCTAACAAGAATATGTGTACTAATTGTTATACTTATAAAATCTCTTGGTTATTACTATTACTAGAAGTAATACTAGTGTTTGGTATTGCACTTATAATATTAAATATAATAGAAAAGAGGAAAAAATAATGAATGATTGTCTATTTTGCAAAATAATAAAAGGAGAAGTTCCTAGTTACACAGTATATGAAGATGACTTAGTTAAGGCTTTTTTAGATATTGCGCCTTCTACTAATGGAGACTTACTTATAATACCAAAAGAACATTTTGAAAATATAATGGACATTAATGATGAAATTATAGCTCATATATTTAAAGTGGCAAAAAAATTGTACCCTATTTTAAAAGAAAAATTAGGATGTAAAGGAATGACTCTTGTTCAAAATAATGAACTAGGTCAAGATATAAAACATTTTCATCTACATCTTACACCAAGATACGATAACGACTTATTAGCACATAATTTTAATAAAGATATTTTATTAAATGTTGAAACTGTTTTTGACAAATTAAAATAGTAAAAAAAGAAGGTAACCTTCTTTTTTTAAAATGTCATACAAGATCCTAAGATAATTGCTAGTAAAATATATAATACTATAATCATTATATATCCTGAACCTCTTCTATTACAGCAAGTTGATTCATTAGAGCAAGACATATATACACCTCCTTAAATTATATATAGGCACCTAGAATTATTACTAGTAAAACAAATAGAACTAACAAAATAGCATAATTTGATGTACAGTTACCCATAATTTTTTCCTCCTTTTTTCTTTACTCACAGTATTTTATGGTATAACCCCATAAAGTGTTCGGACTATTAGTAAATTTTAATCAAAATAATTGTAATTTAAACATATATTTGTTATGATAGTTATGTACATAAATGGAAGGAGAACAAAATGAAAAAATTATTAATTAGTACCTTAACAGTCCTACTATTAGTGACTAGTTGTGGAAAAGTACCAAAGCTTTCAAATGGTGAAGAAGCCGTTGTTACTATGAAAGGAGGAGACATTTCTGTAGATAGTCTTTATGCTGACTTAAAGAAAGATTACGCGCTTAATGCATTAATTAATAAAATTGATACTCAAATATTAAGTAAATTATTTAAATCTGATGATAGTGAAAAATCATATATAGAAACTCAAGTTAAGCAAATGAAATATTATTATGAAAATTTATATAAATCACAATATAAATCATTTCAAGAATATTTAACTGCTCAAGGAATCAAAGATGAAGCTACATTAGAAGAACTTTTATCTTTAAGTTATAAAAGAAATAAAGCTGTTGAAAGATATGCTAAAACATTAGTAACTGATAAAGAAATCGAAAAATATTATCAAGATGAAATATTCGGAGATATAAGTGCTAGTCATATTTTAATTAAACCTGATGTTAGTGATAATGCAACTGATGCTGAAAAGAAAAAAGCTGAAGAAGCCGCATTAAAAGAGGCAAAAGAAATTATTACGAAACTTAAAAATGGTGAAAAATTTGAAGATTTAGCCAAAAAATATTCAGACGATACAAGCAATAATAAGTCTGGTGGTAAATTAGCTGATTTCAATCATGGTCAAATGGTTGAAGAGTTTGAAAAAGCTGCTAAAGAAATGAAAGTTGGTACTTATTCAACAACTCCTGTTAAAACAGAATATGGTTATCATATAATATATAAAACAGCACAAAAAGATAAACCTAAATTAGAAGAAGTAAAAGCTGACATTATCGAAGATTTAGCTAATGAAAAAATCGAAGAAGACAGCAAATTACAAGTAACTGCATTGGTTGAATTAAGAAAAGAATATAAAGTTGAAATTCAAGATAAAGATTTAAAAAAGCAATATGAAGCTTATGTTGAATCAAACAAATAAGTAGGTCAAACCTACTTTTTTTTAAACAGTTAACTACTATATTTTAAGCAACTACTACTCTATTTTTGAACTTATCAATAACATCCTATAGGATAATATCTATATCTTCTTCTCTTATATTTAAAGCTCTAGCAATTTCTTCTTGAGTATATCTTTTTCCATCATAAAATTCAAAATAAAGACTAATAATTTCAATAGTCTATACAATACTTCCTTTTCTAAATGTTCAAGCAATTTTTCTAAAATTATAGCATTACTAATATTAAACATTTCCTTCCATAAATAACAGTGTTTAATGCAATAACACTTTTTTAATTTATGTCAAAACCTTTTTGATACATTTTCTGCTTTATTCTATATTCTAGTTCTTTACCACTATATTTTTTTTCTAATTTAGCTTTATACTTTTCATATTCTTTTTTATAAATATCATCATCACTTATTTGATAATTATCAAGTTCATTTATACTAATATTTCTATCATAGCCAAGATTAGTTAAATTTTCGATTATTTTTCTTTTTAACAGATTAGCTCCCTTGTTATTATTTAATTTAATGTATTTTGTAATTAATTTATTGATCTTTTCTTTAGCAATATCAATAGTGAAACTAGTAAGTGCAATATCAATATCACTATCATCTATTCCTAATTTAATTAATTCATTATATATTTTTTTAGGACCATCATTAGATAAATTAATTCTATCATTAACATAAGCCTCAGCAAATTCTAAATCATTAAGATAACCCTGACTAATAAGTTTATTTATTATTACGTTTATATATTCTTCATCTAGTTCTTGTTTATTCAGGTATTTTTTCACTTCTAAGATACTACGCATTTTAATACCAATATATTTAATTGCCTTACTATATGCTAAATAATTATTGTTTTCTTTTAACAGTTCAGCTTCTTTTTTACTATCTATTTTCTTTCTTATTAAAAGATCATATTTTAAAATTAAATCTTCATGTATCAATAATTTGTGATTATCTTCAAAAGTAAGTTCATATAATCCCCCACTTTTTTTTGTAAATTTATTAATTTGCATAAATCATCTTCCTTTCATAAAACATTAGTTCGAATACAAATTCAAAAGAAATAAACTACACTGTAGTTTATTGTTTATTAGAACTAACAACTATTAAACCATCCGCAACTTCTTCTAATGCTCTACCAATATTTTTAGTTGATACATATTTGTTACATGGCATTTGATAGTTATGTTTTTCAAACAATTCTTTACTTCTTCTAGCAGCTATATGAACCAATTCATATTTTGAATCTACTATATTTAGTAACTTATCAATAGATGGATATATCACTCTATCACACTCCCTATAATTATAATAAACTTATTTACATTTTATTTCAATACTTTACACATAATTAGACATTTTTTGACAATAAAAGTACTATTTCTTAGTACTTTCCATAAATTCTTGATATAAAGGTAAAACTTTATCAACACTACCTAACATTTTTACCTCACCCTCATGTAACCATAAAACCTCATCACATAAATCTCTAATAGTTCCTAAACTATGTGAAACAATTATAACAGTTCTGTGGTCATCGGCTATAAGTTCTTTCATTTTATTGTAACTTTTTTCTTTGAATGCTGCATCTCCTACCGATAAAACCTCATCAATCAACATTATATCAGTTTCCAAAATAGCAGTAATAGCAAATGCTAGTTTAGAATACATACCTGAAGAATATGTTTTAACTGGCTTATACATAAAATCGCCAATATCGGCAAAATCAATTATTTCTTTTTCTTTTTCCTTAATTTGTTCTTCACTGAATCCTAAAAGCATTCCTGATAAATATATATTCTCCTTACCAGTTAATTTTTTATTAAACCCTACGCCAATACTTAATAAAGAAATTGTATTTCCATACAAATCAATAGTACCCTTATCTGGTGAAAATATACCAGCAATAGCTCTTAACATAGTTGATTTACCACTGCCGTTTTTGCCAATTATTCCAAGTATTTTTCCTTCTTCTATTTCAAAGCTAACTCCTTTTAACGCTCTAAATAGTTCAACCTTATGTCCAATATTTTTCCATGATGACCTTATTGATGTTTTCTTAAGTCCTCTATATGTTATATGTAAATTTTTAACTGTTACTGTTATTTTCTTTGCCATTATATCACCTTCGCATAACTATTCTCATTTTTATGAATTAAATGTACTCCTAAAGCACATAACAAAATTCCTAATATTAGCCATATTGTTAATCCTGTAAAACTAGGTAAATGATTTTGTAACATTACCTTTCTTAACTCATTCATACAGAATGCTATTGGATTCAATCTAAGTAATAAATATTTTAATGTTCCATGTAGACGTTCATTAATGTTATAAAAAATTCCTGATAAATAAAATACCATTCTTAAAGCAATATTGGTTAAATTACCTAAATCGTTTAATGTTACACCAAAATGCATTAGAATCATTCCTATACCAAAAGAAACAACATATAGAACAATAAAAATTGGTATAATAAAAAGCAAATGATAAGTAACTGGAACTCCTTGATATATCATAAGACCAAATGTTATCAATAATGAAATACCCATTTTAAATAAATATGTAAACGATTTAGATAAAAGTAAAATATATTTAGGAATATAAACTTTTGTTACTAAGTCTCTATTATTTATTATTAATTTAACACTTCCATTGATCATTCTATTGAAAAAATCCCATGCGGTTAATCCAATAAATACGAACGAAGCAAAATAAGGAGTATTGTTTTTAAATACAACACCAAATACAAAAGTATAAATTAACATAAAACAAAAAGGTTCTACTATCCACCATAACCAGTTCAAATAAGAATCAGCTACTTCTGACTTTAACTCTGCTTTAGCTGAATATATTGCATATTTATAATATTTTTTAATATTGTTGATAAACTTTGACATTTTATCCCTCCGTTTTTAATTATAACACAGTTTATACAAAAATTAAAACTGTATCATTGTAAAATCTTGTCAATATTATAAATAAAGCTGTGAAACATTAGATAAAATTAGACTTTTTAAACTTTTTAATATATAATTTATATGTAATATAATGGAGGGATGTTGATGAAAAAAAATATATTTAAAGCATTTAGTATATTACTTGTATCTTTTAGTTTTTTAACACCTGTTCATGCTAGCACGCAAAAAGGTTACGTTGATGCGACTAGTGGACTAATAGTTAGAAAAGATGCTGGAGCAACTTTTTCTAAAATTGGAAATTTAAGTCATAAAACTAATGTTTCAATAATAAATCAAAAGAAAACCGCTGATGGGTCAAATAAATGTCCTACAGGTATTTGGTATTACGTTGATAGTGGTTCAATTTCAGGATATGTATGTAGTCAATATATTATCATAACTGATGATGGTAATATTTCATCAAGTGAAATGGCTAATATGACTGATAAACAATTCGAAAACTATTTAAAGAATCAAGGCTTTCCTAATAGTTATTGGTCAAAATTAAAATCACTACATAAAGCGCATCCTAACTGGGTGTTTAAAGCAGTTAATGCAAAATATACATGGTCAGAAACATTAAAACAAGAAAGTGTTAAAGGAAGATCACTATACCCAGTTACTTCAAGTGGTATTAAAAATGGTCTTCAAGGATATTTAGATACTGGTAGTGCATATTATGACTATACAACCGACAAATTTAAAGCACTTGATGCATCTACTTGGTTTCAAGCTAATTCACAAACAATATCATATTATATGGATCCTAGAAACTTCTTAACAGAATCAGGAATATTTATGTTTGAAGATTTAAAATATTATAAGTCTTACCAAACAGATGCCTTAGTAAAAAAGATTTTATACACAGATTTTTATAAAGACTATATTAAATATTACATGGAAGCAGCAGCAAAATATAATGTCTCCCCAGTATACCTTGCAGCATTTTCTAGAGTAGAAGTTGGATTAAATAGTGGTAAGGCAACAAGTGGTAAAGCAGGCACTTATAATAATGTTAATTATAATGGTTATTACAACTTTTATAATATTGGAGCATCTTCTGGTGCTGCACCAGTATATAATGGATTAGCATATTCCAAAGAAGCGCAATGGACAACACCTCAAAAAGCAATTGTTGGTGGTGCTGGTTGGATTGTTCAACAGTACATAAGTCAAGGTCAATACACAAAGTACTTTCAAAAATGGAATGTTTCCCCTACTTCAACTAAAGGAATATGGCATCAATTTATGACTGATATAAGAGGAGCTTCAGTTTCATCTGTTAGTACATCAGCGTCATATAAAAGCATGAATGTTATTGATGAAGCATTAATTTTCACAATACCTGTTTATGTAGGAATGCCTTCTTCAACATCTTTACCTAGAACAGGAAATCCAAATAACTGGTTAAAAGATTTAAAAGTCGATAATAAACCAGTTTCTAAATTCTCTGGTAGTACTACTTCATATGACTTAGGAACTGTAGATTATTCAAAATCAAGTATTAATATTAGTTCAACTACAGTTAATTCAAATGCAAGCGTAAATATATCTGGAACAAAAGCTTTATCTGTTGGTAAAAATACAATTAAATTAGTAGTTACTGCACAAAATGGAGCAACTAGAACATATACTTTAAATATAACTAGAAAAGAACAAGAAAAAGGTAATAACTCAGAAGAAAAACCACCAGTCACTAATGAGCCTACTATATCAAAGATATTAAATAATATTTCTATCAAAAGCAATAATACAAATATATATGGAATTTCACTTGGAACATCAGCATCTACTCTTTCAAGTAAAATATTAAAACAAAACAGTAAAGGTGTTGTAAAAATTACAAATAGTAGTAATAAAACAAAAACCAATACTTTATCTACTGGAGATAAAGTTACAATATCAAGTAATAACGAAACAAAAACTTACCAAGTTGTTATATATGGTGACTTAAATGGTGATGGAGTTATAGATGCGAAAGACTTATTAACTATTAGAAAATATTTGTTAAAAGAAAAATCACTATCAGGTGCTTACTTGGAGGCAGCAAAAATTACTAAAGGTTCCTCTGTAAATGCGAAAGATTTATTACAATTAAGAAAATATCTATTAAAGAAAGCATCTATCAGTCAAGTTTAAAGGAGAAGTTATGATTAAAAAAATAAGTTTATTTTTATGTACTTTGTTTTTATTATTAACTCCACTCAATACCTTTGCGTTAAGTGGATCATATGATATTAGTTCGTCATCCAGTGTTGAAGTTGGTGATACAATATCAGTAAAATTTATAATTAAAGCTAGTAAAATGTTTTATTGGCAAGCCTATATCACTTATGATAATTCGCATTTACAATTGGTAAGTGGTTCTACTACATTCCAAGGAGAATCAGATTCAATTAATGGCCAAGGAAGTGTATCTAAAACATTAAAATTTAAAGCTAAAAAAACTGGATCTTCTTGGGTAGCTATTGCTATGGGAAGTAGTGGTTATAATATTAATAATAATAGTGAATCAATTAGCTTTTCAAAGAAAAGTAAAACAATCAATATTAAAGAAAAAACAGTTAAAACCTATAGTTCAAATAACAATTTATCATCATTAAGTGTTGATCAATATCAAATTTCACCTAGTTTTAATAAAAACACAACTGAATATACAGTTGACTTGCCAGCAAATACTGAAAAAATCAAAATCACTGCTAAAGCTGAAGATAAAAATGCAAGTGTAAGTGGAGATGGTGAAGTTACCGTTAGTGAAGGTAAAAATAAAATAACAATTAAAGTTAAAGCTGAAAATGGTAACATTAAAGAGTATATACTAAATGCTTCTGTAAAAGAATTAGAACCAATTGATGTAAATATCGATAATAAAAAATATACTGCCATTCGAAAAAAAGACCAACTTCCAAAAGTTAGTGCAACATATACGGATACAACAGTAGAAATAAATAGTCAACAAGTCCCTGCACTATTTAGTGAAATAACTAAATATACCCTTGTTGGTCTTAAAGATGAATCTGGAAATATTAATTTATATGTATATGACAAAGACAAAAACTCTTATACTGTTTATCAAGAATTTGGTTTTAACAAATTAACCATTGTACCCGTTAAAGCAATTAATATTCCTAAAAATTACAAAGAAACAACTATCACAATTGATAATCAAAATATCGTTGCTTATGAGAATAAAAGTCAATTTCCTATATTTTATGGAATGAATATAGAAAGTGGTAAAACAGATTGGTATTCTTATGACAAAGAAGAAAATACAATTCAAAGATTTAGTACTGATTCAAATAATACTACAAAATCAAATACTAATAGTGATATCGATATATACTTATATGCAATCATTTTACTTGGTGGCGTCCTTGTAATAACATATTTGATAATACTTATTAATCTATTAAAAAAAAAGACAAAGCCAAAAAAGATAGAACTTAATTATAAAAAAGAGATTTAAAAAAATCTCTTTTTTAATGCCAATCTTTACAAACATCAACCCATTCTAAATAGTTGGAATACTTTTCGAGTTCCAAAATATTTAATTTTATGGCACTATTACCACTACCACAAGCCGGGTATACATATTTAAATCTTTTTAATGATTCATCTAAATAAACATCAATTCCCTCATTAATTCCAAATGGACATACTCCTCCTACCATATGACCAACTCTTATATTTACTTCATCAAATTTTAACATTTTAGCTTTTTTATGAAATTTTTCACGATACTTGTGATTATCTATCTTGGCATCACCAGCCATAACAATTAAAATGACTTTATTATCTAAATCAAAAGATAAAGTCTTAGCTATTTCTTTTGGTTCACAGCCGATTGCAATTGATGCTTCTTCCACCGTTTTTGATGAGACTGGGAACTCCAATATTCTATCTCCAATTCCATATTTATCAAAATATTCTCTTACTTTTAAAATAGACATTATACCACCTCTAACAACTTTAAATTATATCATAAATTAAAAGATTATTCTTGTTAAACTGGACAAAATTATATTTTTATAGTATAATTCTCTAGTCAGTTCTTGTGAGAATGAAAGGAGAAAAAAATGAATAATAAACCAAATGAAACTAAAATTATAGTTTTGGGTGGTTTAGGTGAAGTCGGAAAAAACATGTATTGTGTAATGCATGGTGATAATATTGTTATTATTGATGCGGGGATTTGTTTTCCTGAAGGGGGCCTTCTAGGAATAGATTATATTTTACCTGATTTTACATTTTTAAAGCAAAATCAGAAAAAAATTAAAGCTTTATTAATTACTCATGGACATGAAGATCATATTGGAGGAATACCATTCTTATTACAGTCAGTAAATATTCCTGCAATTTATGCTCCTAATCAAGCAAAGGAATTAATAGCTTTAAAGTTACAAGATAAAAATATAAGATATGATAATTTATATGCTTATACCGATGAAACCAAATTGAAATTCGGCAAAATTGAAGTTGAATTTTTCAGAACTACCCATTCTATTCCCGATTCACACGGGATATCACTTTCTACCCCAGATGGTAGAATCGTTACTACAGGTGATTTTAAATTTGATTTAACACCAATAGGACCAATGGCAGACCTTCATAAAATGGCTGAAATTGGAAAAAAAGGTGTTGATCTACTAATTAGTGACTCAACCAATGCATTAAATGAGGGAATGTCTATTAGTGAATCAAAAGTAGACAGTGCATTAAATGATATTTTTGAAATGTATGAAAACAGAAGAATTATTATAGCAACATTTGCTTCTAACATATATAGATTAAAACATATAGTGGAAACTTGTTATAAACATAATAGGAAAATATGTGTATTTGGAAGAAGCATGGAAAACAATATAGAGATATCTCTTAAGGGAGGTTATATTAATCATAAAGATATAATAATTACCCCTGAAGAAGTCAATAATCTAAAGCCAAGTGAAGTTACAATACTTTGTACTGGATCTCAGGGAGAACCGCTTGCTGCTTTATCAAGAATTGCAGATGGAACTCACAAACAAATTAAATTAAGACCTGACGATATTGTTGTTTTCTCATCTTCACCAATACCTGGTAATGCACAATCAATTGGTAGAACAATAAATAAACTATACTTACAAGGTGTTAAAGTTTTCACAAACACTTCCTTTAGTGATATACATACTTCTGGTCATGCAAATATAGAAGAATTAAAGTTAATGATTAGACTACTTATGCCTAAGTATTTAATGCCGTTCCATGGTGATTACAGAATGCTTAAAAATCATGCTAATGTTGGCATAGATTGTGGAATACCAAAAGAGAATACTTTTGTGCTACAAAACGGTGATGTTTTAATTCTTAAAAATCATACAATAACTAAAGGAAATCCTGTAATTGCCAATGATATTTACGTTGATGGTAACCGTTTAGGTGAAATTAATGGTGCAGTATTAAGAGATAGAAAAATAATGGCTAATGATGGAATCTTAGTTGTAATTGCTAATATTGATATTAAAAATCGTGAATTACTTATCAAACCAAATATTACTACAAGAGGTTTTATTCAAATTAACGAAAATGAAGCCGTTATTAGAAAACTTGAATCATTAGCAACAAATGCTATTAATGAAAAATTAAAAGATAATACTAGTAATTTTAATGATATCAAAAGCCAAATTACTTCTGACTTATTCAATTATGTATATGAAACAACTGGTAGAAAACCAATTATATTACCTGTTATCTTAGATGTAAAAAGAGTTCATAATTAATGAACTCTTTTTTTAAAAATCATAATCTACTCTCTTCCTTCTAATATTAGATATTAGTGCTATTAAAAGGATTAAATTCAATGCTAAAGATGCATACATAATAGGACTACCATAATTTTTAATTATAGCTTTAACATTATTAAGTAAAGCAAGTGCTTTATTTTCTGACTTATCATATGATTGATCTTCATCTTTTACAAACAAATCATCTTTTTCTACTATACTCAAACTTAATAATTCATCTGAAGTTACAAATTCATCTTCGTTATTAACCGCCATTGTTGTTTTAAGCTCAATATTTGTATCTGATATTTTAGCACTATTTTTTACATTAAAAGTTAATTTATATATTATATTAGCACTATTGTCACTATTAATACTTATTTTAATTGGATTTTGTTTATCCACATCAAATGTTTTAGTTGTAGTATTAATATTTATTTCTTCTACACTTACCAAATTAAGCAGTGTTCTATCGTATGAAATTTCAGCATTATATTTTGTTAACGGTTGATCTACAATCACTGTATAAACAACGTTAGATCCAGGCAAAGCTTTTTCATTACCTATTATTTTAGTACTTGCTTTTTCAGCATAAACATTACTAGGAACAATTACCAATAAGAATACAATTAATACTATAAATTTCTTCATATTATTTAGCCTCTTCTGTTGCTCTTGTTTCTCTTATTACTGTTACTTTAATAGTACCTGGGTATTGCATTGTAGATTCAATTTTTTCTTTAATATCTCGTGCTATTTTATGTGAAGTCAAATCATCAACTTGTTCTGGTTTTACAATTACTCTTAATTCTCTACCAGCTTGAACAGCAAATGTTTTATCCACTCCATCCATTTCATTAGCAATATTTTCAAGTTGTTCTAACCTTTTTAAATAATTTTCTAGCGAGTCATTCCTTGCTCCTGGACGAGATGCAGATAGTGCATCAGCAACAGCTACCAAAACAGCAATAACACTATTTGCTTCTGTATCTCCATGATGTGAAGCGATTGAATTTATAACAACTTCATTTTCTTTATACTTCTTTGCTATATTTACACCTATTTCTACATGGCTGCCTTCCATTTCATGATCTATTGCTTTACCTATGTCATGTAAAAGACCTGCTCTTTTTGCAAGCGCTACATTCTCTCCTAATTCACCAGCTAATATTCCAGCTAAATTTGCAACTTCTTTAGAATGTTCTAAGGCATTTTGTCCATAGCTTGTTCTAAAGTATAACTTACCTATTATTTCAACAAGCTCTGGATCCATTTTTGCAATTCCTACTTCAAACAAAGCCTCATTTCCATATTCGATTATCTTGTTTTTCATTTCTTTACTTACTTTGTCATATAATTCTTCTATTCTTGTAGGATGAATTCTTCCATCCTTCAATAAGTTTTCTAATGTTATTCTTGCAATTTCTCTTCTCAAAGGATCAAAGCTTGATAAAACAACAGCTTCTGGAGTATCATCAATTATTAAATCAACACCCGTAATAGCCTCTATTGTTCTTATATTTCTACCTTCACGACCAATTATTCTTCCTTTTATTTCATCATTAGGAAGTGAAACAACTGTCACAGTTTGCTCATTCGCTAAATCCGCAGCATATCTTTGCATTGATACTACAAGTAAATTTTTAGCAACCTTATCTGCTTCCAATTTTGCCTCGTTTTCTCTTTCTTTAATATATGCTGTTATTTCTTTTGACATTTGTTCTTCTACTTTTTTCATTACTAAATCTTTTGCTTTTTCTTTAGTAAATCCAGAAATCTTTGTTAATAATTCCAATTGTTCTTGTTTAATTTCTTCCACTTTTGCTTGTTCGTCTTGGATAAGTTTATACTTATCTGTTAATTTTAACTCACGATCATCTAACGCCATATCACGTTTTTGTAATAATTCATCTCTTTTATCAATACTATTTTCTCTTTGGATAAGACGATCTTCTGATTGTTTCAATTCTTGTTTTTTCTCTTTTATTTCTTTATCAACTTCAAGTTTTAATTTATGTGCTTCTTCTTTTGCTTCAAATAAAGCATCTCTTTTTGCCTTATCAGCTTCTTTTTTTGATTTTTCAATTATCATTTCTGCTTTTTTATTAGCATTATTTTCTTTCATATTATTAGAAATTACTCCAACAGCAATTCCTAATGACAATCCAATTACGACTAGCAAAACGGAGATTAATATATCCATAAATACACCTCCATTTATCATTTATGTTAACAACATTTTAAAATCTTAACATCTATATTAATTGTAAAGTTTTTTTTTATTGTTGTCAATCATAAGCTTTCGTAATATTTAGATAACCACTAAAAAAAATCACTCAATTATTATGAGTGATTCCTTATTATTGACGTTTTTTTAAACATACGACGATTAAAGCTACTAATAAAACACCAGATATTCCCCAAGATACATACATTAATTTATTGTCTTTAGCACTTGATTCTGTGTTTTTATCAGAAACAGCTGTACTATTTTTATCAGTTGCATCAATGTTATTGTCAGATGTAGTTGTATTATCTTTATCAGTTGTATTGATATTATTATCTGATGCATTTGTATTGTTTTTATCAGATACATTTGCACTATTTTTTATAACATCAATTGCTGATTTTATTTCAGTTGCACTATAATTATCTTTGAAAGAAATATTAATTTTATCCTTTGTGTCAGTCTTTACCTTAAATGTAGCTATTAAATTAACTCTATCTCCTTCTTCAAATGCTTTGTTTTTATAACTAATTTTTACCTGTCCTGCTGTTTTTGATGTAACAGTTAATGTTCCTGCCTCAGGTAATTCACCTTCGATGTGATCAACTACTCCTTCAGTTACTTTTACAAATTCCAAATCATTAGGGTTATAACTAATTACTCCTGATAAATTAGAATTTTTTGCGTTGTCTACTATATAGCCTTTCAATACATAACTAATAGTAGAACCCTTTGTTGATTGTTGTGAATATAACTCTGAACCTAATGGATAAGCATCTGCTTTTGCTGCTAGTGGTAATAAAACTAGAGAAACAACAGCAATCAAAAATGCACTTCTAAATCTTTTCATTTCATCTATCCTCCTATATTATATAGAATACCATATTTCTTATAAAAAGACTACAAAAAAAGAGTTTTTAATACCCTTTTTCTTTATAATAATCACAAAGTTCTTTAAATCTATTAAAATGGACTACCTCTCTTTGCCTCAACCATAAAAGAGGTGCCACAACATCAGGATCATTAGTTAAATCTATTAAACTCTCATATACCGCTCTTGCCTTTTGCTCAGCTGCCATATCTTCATATAAATCTGCAATCGGATCACCTGTTGCAGCAAAGTAAGCTACTGTAAACGGAACCCCACTTGTATCAGTTGGATATAAAGCAGTTTTATGTTCTGCATAATTAGTATCAAGCCCAGCTGCCTTTAATTCTTCCAAAGTAGCATCTTTAGTAAGTTGGTATATCATAGTTGAAATCATTTCTATATGAGCTAATTCTTCAGTACCAATATCTGTAAGTAATGCTTTACCTCTATTATCCGGCATAGTATATCGTTGATTTAAATACCTTAAAGCAGCTCCCAATTCACCATTAGATCCACCATATTGAGTTATCAAATACTTTGCCATTCTTAAATCCTTATTTTTGATATTAATTGGATATTGTAATCTTTTTTGATATAACCACATTACAATCCCCTCCTATCCCATGGCCAAGTATCATCTTCCCAACCAAATGGAATTTGATTTAATGAATCACTATTTACATTTAAGGCCTCATATTTTTTCTGATAATTGTCTAAAAGTTCATTATAGTTATCTCTAAATCTAATATAATCACTTAGAATATTATTATCATCAGGATAAACATCTAGCAATAAGTTAGCTTCATGCATGGCAAAATGCACTTGATTTAAGTTAAGAAGAGCTTCTGCCTCTTCAGAATTTGGAACTAATTTACTTGGTTGATAATCTTTATATTCATCATACAAATTCTTAAATAAATTGCCTTTAAGATATCCCTCGTATGGTCCAAATATTTTATTATTATTATTTAAATTATTTTGAACTAAATTTACGTTCATATTATTATCTATTCCTAGTGAATTCATGAATTCATTATAGTTCATACGATTATAATTATTACTAGGATAGTAATTATACCTGTTGTTCATTTCTTTTTCCTCCTAGTTTAATGTATGAATATGTAAAATTATTGTATGGGATTATGTCCAATGTGAAAATTAATTTGTATTAATCATTTTATTTATTATTTCTGGATATCTACTAATTATAAAAATATCCTTATATTTACCACTTTTTAGAGGAAAAGTATTTTCACTTATAATACTTAATGCTGTAACAAAATCATTACTTTCGGTTATATTAATCATTATATCCTTTCCTTTTTTTTGAAGCATACCAATTATTCCTTCATTCAGCATTGTAGGTCTAATTACATAAAAATCAACATCTTGAAAATTAAGATTTTCTTCTGATACTTTCATTCCTATCTTATTATTGATGTTATTTTGTTTAAGTAGGCTTACTATTCTTATATCACCACTATATAAATAAAAATCTAAATTCTTATAAGATGATATTATATTTAGTATATTTTTTACTAAATCATTATTTCGTTCATTAATTTCTTGTAGATTAAACTCTGTAAGATTATATACACTAATAATATTAATAGTTATTTTCTGCTTTTCATTTTTTTTATTTATTATATCCAAAGCATCTTCAAGAGTTAAAAATTGACCTTCTTTAAGTTCTTTATAGTTATCTGACTGAATTTGCGAAATATCAGGTATTGTTGGTTCTACCAAAGTGAAATAAATAATTTTTTTGTCCTTAGTCATTAATACATCTAGGTCAAAGCCTTGAATATTATCTTTTGTTATACTAGTTTGTAAAAAATCTTTTGAAGAAGCACTTTGCTTTTTATGCGCTATATTTATCATATAATTATCACCAATATATAAATATGCATTAAATTTATTAAATATTTAATATTTCAATATAATTATTATGATCTCTAATTAATTCTTTTATAAATATAGAATACTTATATTTATCAGTTAACAAGTAAACATTATTCTTAGTTCTAGTAAGTGCAACATAAAAAAGACGTCTTTCTTCCGAAAAATCATAATTATCTCTACTTCTTGAAACAAGTCTCATGATTTTATTATCAACAATTTTGTTAGGAAATCCAAATTTGTCATTTACTACATTTAATACAATTACATTATCTTCTTCTAATCCTTTAGAACGATGTACTGTGTAACAATTAAAAGTTTTATTTTTAAATTTAATTTGATTCTGACTATATGTAATATTTTTATTTAAATATTTTTTTATATCAAAATTATTTCTCATCAATATCATTATATTGCCTTCTATAATATTTAATAATTTTTCTAAGTTATTGCCATTTACTATTTTAATTGGTTTGAAATCTTTCTTACTAGATGTTAAATTTTTCTTTATTTGAAAATCATTTTTCATAACAAATAATCCTGCTGTTTGAATTAATTCCTGACTATTACGATAAGTAGTTTGAATTTTTAGTATTTTAGAGTCCTGAAAATATTTATCAAAATTAACAAAAAGATCTATGTCACACCCTGTGAATTTATATATAGATTGAAAATCATCTCCAACAGCCATTATATTAGCATCTGTTTTATCTATTATACTTTTAATAAGTAAATACCTAATATATGATGTATCTTGAAATTCATCTATAATTATATATTTATATCGTTTAATAAAGCCCCCACTTAATATTGTATTTCTAGCTTGTATAATCATATCATCAAAATCTATTAATCCACAGCTTTTTAATTCATTTTGATAAACTAAAAAAATATTTAATGCTATCGACAAAAAAAGCTTTTCTTTTTTAAAAAATATACATTTTTTAAATTCAATAAATGATTTCAGAGAATAATTATTGGTTTTTAATAACCTTATAAATTTAGAAAAAAGTTTTTCGTATTCTATTATTTCTTTATAATTTTTTGATACAAACCTTTTGTAACGTTTTTCTACATCAATATAAAAGAAAATATCAAAATAAGATAAAATCATCTTCATGATATTCTTATATCCATATATGATACCATGGAAAAATTCATGAACTACATAATCTAAATAATCACTACTACATATATTAAAGTAAATATTATTATATTCCAGAATTGATATGGCAAGTTTATGAAAAGTCATTACATCAATATTTAATCCAAGTTTCTGTTTTAAACTATTTGTTGATTCATTTGTAAAAGAAATACATAGTATATCGCTTGGATTAATAAGACATTCGTCAACTAAATATTTGATTTTTCCAATTATTGTAAGTGTTTTACCACTACCAGCTCCCGCAACTACTAAAAGACTTTTGCTATTATCAAATACTATTCTTTCTTGTTCACTATCAAGTGTATATTCATTAACTATATAACCCATATAATGATTATTATATAATTTTATACTTTTTCCTAAAAAAAATAAGCACTATTTGCTTATTTCTTTCATAGAATCTTGCCAAGTCCAATTTCTTATTTCCTCTAAATCTTGGCCATTTTCTCTAATATATGCTTTATGTTCTATAAGTTTGTTTTTGCACCATTCAATTAATCTTGATGAAGTGTTTCCTAATTGTGGCAAATACTTTAATGCATCAATTACTAAATGATATCTATCTATTTCGTTTTGAACACGCATATCAAATGGTGTTGTTATTGTTCCTTCTTCTTTATAACCATGAACGTGAATATCCTTGTTACTTCGTTTATAAATCAATTGATGAATAAGTGAAGGATATCCGTGGAATGCAAAGATTATTGGTTTATCTTTTGTAAATATAGCATCATAATCTTGATCAGTTAAACCATGAGGATGTTCCATATTAGATTGGAGTCTCATTAAATCCACTACATTGACTACTCTTATCTTTAAATTTTTAAAATTATTTCTCAAAATTGATGTAGCTGCCAAAGTTTCAAGGGTTGGAGTATCTCCACAGCATGCAAGGACAATATCGGGTTCACTATTCTGATCATTACTAGCAAAATTCCAGATTCCTACACCTTTTTCACAATGTTTTGTTGCTTCTTCCATAGTTAACCACTGAGGTCTAGGGTGCTTTGATGCAATTAAAACGTTTACATAATTTTTGGTTTTAATACAATGATCAAAACATGATAATAAACAGTTAGCATCAGGTGGAAGATACATCCTAACAATATCTGCTTTTTTTGTTACTAGATGATTTAAGAAACCAGGATCTTGATGAGTAAATCCATTATGGTCTTGTTGCCATACATGAGAAGTAAGTAAGTAATTTAGTGATGAAATATCTCTTCTCCATGGTAATTGCTTTGTTACCTTTAACCATTTAGCATGTTGACTAGTCATTGAATCAACAATTCGTATAAATGCCTCATAACTGTGCATAAATCCATGTCTTCCTGTAAGCAAATATCCTTCTAACATTCCTTCACAGAAATGTTCAGATAAGTAAGAATCCATAATACGTCCATCAAATGATAAAAATTCATCATTTTCTTTTAAATATGCATGCCATATTCTTTTATCTGCTTCAAAAATATGATTAAGTCTATTAGACAAAGCTTCATCTGGGCCAAAAATTCTAAAATTCTTGTTTCCTTTATTATCTTCTATAATGTCTCTAATATATTTTCCAAGTTCCATTGTATCTTGTGCAATTACACTACCTGGATATTTTACGTCAACAGCATAATTTCTAAAATCTGGTAATCGTAATTCTTTTAGTAATAATCCTCCATTACTAATAGGATTAGCACCCATTCTTAATTCTTTTTCTGGTACTAAACTCTTAAGTTCTGGAATTAATTTACCTTTGCTATCAAACAATTCTTCAGGATGATAACTCTTTAACCAATTCTCTAACAATCCTAAACTTTCTTCTTTATTCATAGTTATAGGTACCTGATGTGCTCTAAATGTATTAGCTATCTCCTTACCATCGAATTTCTCAGGTCCAGTCCATCCCTTAGGAGTTTTAAGTACAATCATTGGCCACTTTATATTTTCCAAATTTTTAGATTTTGCTAACCTTTTAATAAGCTGTATTTCTTCTATTACGCATTCTAACACTTCTGCCATTTTTTCATGCATTATTTTTGTGTCATTTCCCTCTACAAAATATGGATGCCATCCATTTCCTTCAAAAAAGCTATTCAACTCATTACTTGAAATTCTTGCTAAAACAGTTGGATTTGCGATTTTATAACCATTTAAATGCAATATTGGTAATACAACCCCATCATTTAATGGATTAATAAACTTATTACCACGCCATGATGTAGCAAGTGGTCCGGTTTCTGCTTCTCCATCTCCAACAACACAAGCTGCAATTAAATCAGGATTATCCAAAACAGCTCCAAAAGCATGTGATAAACTATAACCAAGTTCTCCACCTTCGTTGATAGAACCTGGAGTTTCAGGTGCAACATGAGAAGATACTCCGCCAGGAAAGCTAAATTGTTTAAACAATTTTTTCATACCTTCTTCATCCTCAGTTATATTTGGATAAATTTCGCTGTAAGTTCCTTCTAGGTATGTATTCGCTATCATAGCATTTCCACCGTGACCTGGTCCAGATATATAAATCATATTTAATTTATGCTCTTTTATAATTCTATTCAAATGCAAATAAATAAAATTTTGACCTGGTACTGTACCCCAATGTCCAACAATATTATTTTTAACATCTGATAATTCCAATTTTCTTTTCAAAAGTGGGTTATCTTTTAAATACAATTGCCCTACTGATAGATAGTTAAGTGCTCTAAAATAAGCATCCATTTTATTTACCATTTCATCTGTTAGTACCTTCATATAACCAATCTCCTCTATTCTAATAAGATTATATAATAAAAACAAAAAAAAAGAAATTATTATTTTCTTTTTTTACTTATCTAAATGCACATCAAGTTGTGGATAAGGAATAGATATTTTTTCCTTATCAAAAGCTTTCTTGACTTCTTCTAATATAGAGTATCTAGCATTCCAATAATCCTGTGTTTTTACTGGCATTCTAAAAGTAAATACCAAAGCACTATCTGCCTGTTCACTAAGAACTATATAGATTTTCTCTTTTTTATTTTTTACTAAATAATTACTGTCTAATGCAACAGAATAAAGGATATTTTTTACTTTATCAATATCACTATCATAACTAACAGAAAATCTTAAATCAAGTTTTCTTTCTGGTACAGATGAATAATTTACAACAACTGAATTTGATAAAGTACCATTCGGAAGAATTACAACACGTTCATCTACTGTATGTAAAACGGTGTGAAAAATATTTATTTCCTTGACTGTTCCTGTTTCTGATTCAGTTTCGATATAATCTCCTACTTTAAATGGTTTAAATAACATTATCATCACGCCACCAGCAATATTACTAAGTCCACCTTGTAAAGCTAAACCAAGTGCTAGTCCTGCAGAACCAATAACCGCTATTACAGAAGTCATAGGTACACCAATATGTGTAATTGCGCTTATAATTATTAAAGATTTCAAGACAATTGTTAATATACTGGCAATAAAGGTTTGAGAGCTTTTCTCTAATTTATTAAATCCTCTACCTTTTCTTATTTGACCAACTAAAAATTTAGTTACCTTAAATCCTATAACAAGTATCAATATTGCAACGATTAGTTTTCCCCCAAAATCAATTAAACCTTCTATTGTTTTCTCCATTACTTTATTCATTTTATCTAACCTCCTAATACTATAATTTTAACACTATTATACGTTTTTATAAATATTTATTTAAAATCCTATAATAATATGTTATACTTTAACATATGATAAGGGGAATATTTATGAAGAAATTTTTAATACTAAATATCTTTTTACTACTTATTATTTGCGGTTGTGGTAAAAGTGAAGAAAACCTTTTAAAAGTTGATTGGCAATTAGATAATTCCATAAAACCATCATTTAATTTTGAAAGAAGTAAAAAAAATAATTATAAAGGTATATTTTATGTTGACAGTCCAATAACCTTTAATGATTTTGTAACTTATGCTAAAAAACTAAAAGATAATGGCTATGAAATAGTTTGGCAATATTCAGATGCTAAAACATTAGATGAAATAGAAAAGCAATACTCTAATCAATCATCTAAAGATAACATCTTTAAGGACGGATATATAAATTATAAAGTATGTAAAAGCGATGATTGCTTAATGATGCAATGGGTTGATAAAGAAAAATATAATTCTATAAATAAAGAAAAGCCTGTATCTTATAGCTTTAAATTAGAAGTAATGTCAAAAGAAAAGTAAGAAACTAAAACTTAAGCGTTCTTACTTTTTCTAATTATTTTCAATATAACTGAAGCAAGAGTTATACCAAATGCTATCCCAATAACTGTCCAAGAAGCCTCTATCCCATATTTAATAAATAAAGCCTTATTACTAAGTAACAAATTTTGCATCATGTAAAACAAACTAGCTCCTGGTACTATTGGGATCAACCCAGTTAAAATAAATACCGTTGATGGGCATTTTTCAACATATGCCATAATATTAGAGTAAACAAATGTTACTAAAGCACATACCGTAGAAGCTGTAAAAACACTTCCTGTCATTTTGTATGTCGCATAATAAGAGAAGTAATTTAAAAAACCACTTATTGCAATACTAAATAATTTATTGTTTTTAGAATTTACATACATTCCAAATCCAAGTGAACCAACAGCTGCACAAACTAATTTAATTATCATACTACACCACCTATTACTAGTGAAAGTCCAATTCCTCCGGCAATTGAAAATGCTAGAAAAACACCTTCAGTAAGCCCAGATATTCCAGACATTGTATCACCATTAAAAATATCATCAATAGAAATACAGGTTGATAATCCCGGAATAAATAGCATAATGCATCCTATTATTATTTTATCTAGATTACAAGCTAAATTTATTTTTATAAATAATATTGCCATTATTCCTATTAAAAAACTATTAAAGAAATTATAAATTAAAGTATTGTTTCTTTTATTTTTAAGTAAAAAGTCTATTATAAATAAAACTATAGAAATTATACCTGCTGTAAAGGCATCTTTAGCATTTCCTCCAAAAAACAAAGTAAATGAATATGATGTTAATGTCATTCCAATAATTTTTTTATAATCATTTTTTTTCGATTTATAACTAGATATTTCTTTTAGAACAGCTTCTCTTGACATATTATTATCACAAACTTTTCTTGATAAATTATTTAAATCTTCTAACATAGCTAAATTTATTTTTCGATATTTAATTCGTCTTGATTCAGTTACTGTTTGGTTATTATGCCTTGCAGTTACTATTATTATAGAATTAAGTGCAAAGACTTCTTTATATTTCACATTATAGCCATTTAGTATTCTCTCAATTGTATCTTCTACTCGCGATATCTCTGCTCCACTCTTTAGCATTCCTTCACCTATATCGATAGCAACATTTACAATTTCTTTAAGTCCAAATTTCATTAATTCCTCCAAAAAAATAAAAGTCTTTAAACTTTTATTTAATATCTATTTTTCCAAATATACAAGTATAATTTATATAAATTGTAGGCATCTTTTTGGTTCCACTATGCTTAACTTTATCATTAGTACTTCCAAATACAGCTTTACCAGTAGCTTTTACATCAACATTCTCAGGAGTTATGACCTCTACATTACCAAATATAGCCATAGTATCTAGTACAGCATCTTCTTTAATATCTGTTTTAGTTAAATCCAAACTAACCTTACCAAAAGCTGCCACACAATTTCCACCATTAAATTTGTCATTTACTTTTAATGTGTTTTCACCCAAAATGGCCGTAAAATTATTATCTTTTGAAGTTTCATCATTTTTCTTTTTCAACTTACTCTTTTCACCAGTTTTAGGTTTAAATAATAAAGAAAGTCCAAAACATATAATTAATATTGGAACAATTAATTTTCCAATGCCTTTCCATACTATTAAACCTTGACATGCCAACATAAGAATCATTCCAATTAAGAATATCATCAAAGAAGCTGTCAAATTTTCGCCTTTAAAAATGTCAATAATAGCAGGGACTGTTATAAAAAGTGTCCACCAACCATCAAAAAAAATGTTAATATTCCATATTTTAAGAGAATTACCCAAAAAAACAATACCAATTAATACAATAATTATACCTATTACTTTAGATATCCTATCTTTTTTCATAACCTCACTCCTCTTTATTCTATCTAATTATAGCACACAATTATTTTATTATTCTACTACTATTAAATAATTTATTATATTTCTTTCTTTAAATTGTCAATTTCTTTATTTAAAGCGTCAACCATTTTCCTTAATAGTCTTACATTATCTTCATTAGTGAAATTAGCAGAACTATATGTTTCTCTTTCGGTTTGAACTTGTTTATAAAATGCATTTGTACATAATACTTGTGCCATCAACATTAACCAATTACCTAATGCATTTTGTTCATTAGCCGTTAAATCATCAATAAGTAAATATCCAACTACCACTGCACTTAAAGAAAAAAGTTTAGCTGGTACATTAGGCAAATGATTCATTTTATCACCTATAAAATTATATTTCACCATCATCAATTATTTACATAAAATAAATTAGTTAAGACAATAATCTAGAAAACTAGGTTTATCTAGGTTTATATTATATTCCCATTTTAATCATATAAATATAATGTAATGAAAGGAGAATCAGTATGTACGGATATCAATACCCATATTATGCTTATCCAAACAATAACAACGAAGGCTTTGGATCATGGTGGGTTATAATAATTGTAATATTTATAATTTTCTTCTTATTCTGGGGCGGAAATTACGGACATGGTGGATGTTCTGGAAGAGGTAATTAATCTACAAATACAATTATAGTCAGGCATGTGGTCTGACTTTTTTTATGTTCAAAATTAAAATTATTTTACTATTTTAACAATTTATTCCTAAATCCAAAACATGATTATTACTATTCCTATATCTTCACTCAATTTAATAAGTGTTTTTTCAAAATCTTTATCTTGTCTTAATTTATCAGACATACCATATAAAAATTCATAGCCTATATTAAGAGTTTCTAACTTTCCTTTCATTAATAATGAATAAACGAAGAAATAATAATCGTCTGCAACTTCTTTTTATTAAGTAATTTTTGCCACCACAAAATCTTTTATACTTTATTAGTTTTTTATAATTTATATTTCCATTCTTCTTTTCAAAGTAATTCATAAAATTTTCTTCTCAAAAACGTTTAAAATCTTACACATAATGTATTACTACTTTTTTCTTTAAAAAGCTATAATTCAAAACCATCTTTAAACTTATTTTATATTTATCAATATCTATCATGTTAAAAAGATACAAAAAGAGGATTAAATATTATACAAAATAAAAACTTACGAATATTTAAGTCCGTAAGTTAATTACAATATGGGGCAATACCAAAATGAGTTTTGCACCCAAGTAGTAAAAGTATTTACTAATACTTGATGGATTAATTATAGCATTTAATTTACATAATTTCAACAATTTACAAAAATTGTTAGTAGAATATATTTAATATATGCTATAATATTAATATAGTTATGGGGTGATGATATGTTTGAAAAAGAAATAGATATGCAAGAATTATTATATAAAAAATATAAAAGTAATCCCAAAAATATTGTTTTAAAGGAATTTAATGGAAGATTTGGAAATGTTGATATTGTAAAAGTTAAAATGAACAATAATAATATTTTAAATGAACAAGCATTATTATTATCTCAACAAAGATTTGCATTTACAGTTTCTTTCTTACATAAGAATAGTAAAAGAACATTAGATTATTTAATGAGAAAAACTGGTTATTCAAGAACTATACAATTAAGTATTTTAAAAAGACTAATAAACGAAAAAATTGTTTTCAAAGATGAAAATTGTTATTATCTACACAAAAATTTTGTTTATCCAAAAATAATATTCGACTCTTATGAATTAAAGTTAAAGGATTGGAAAAAAGCCCTTTCTCAAGCGATTAAAAATTTAGAATTTTCAACTTTTTCATGGGTTGTTTTGCCAAAGGAAGTTTGTGATAATTTAAAAGATGAAACCATAAGATTATATAATGAATATGGAATAGGTGTTTTGTCCTTAAATACGAACGGAAAAACTAGAATAATATTAAAAGCAAAACGAAATAATAACAAAGCTTTAAACAATTCTGCTTACATTGTTTCACTTAATAAATTTATAATTTATCAATACAAAAAATATCTATTAGCAAAATGCTAATAGATATTTTTTTCCTTAAATGAAGTAAGTGCATTTTTCCATTCAATCAAATGATTAGATGGTAAATTTGAAATTTGAAATAATTCATTATATTCATTAGTTTTTTCGATTGCTAAGTTAATTGAGTTAATAACATAATCAATCCTATCTTTTAATGATTTGTTTTCTAAAGAACTTATGAACTTATGCAATGCTTCCATATATTGATACTGAGTATCAATTAATGTATATTCAAAGCTTTTCTTTCCAGCTTTGATTTCATTATCTAGTTGACTATCACTTAAAATTAATTGAAATAATTTTTCTCTGTCACTTTCTCTAATTTGATCTAAAAATAAATCGCACTTTAAATAATTTAACAAAGGAATACTTGTATAGTGGCTTTTTGCTTGGGATCCACCTTGATCATTTATTTTGCCCGTTAATCCAATTTTATCAATAACTAATCTTTTTAATGATTGTGAAATATTAGTACCAATATTTGTCGCACCTACTGCAAAATACAAGATACCTTCTAATCCAGTATATCCAACAGTCACCTTATATCCTATATAATTAAGGAAATATATAAAATTTAAGATATTCTCCAAACATTTTTGATTAAAGCTTAACTTATTGTTAGATTCTTGATTTCTAATAATTGTTAAATATATATCAGAAAAGTATTCCCTTAATTCATCAAGACTACTAATAAAATCATTCATTTTATCTGTATCATTAAATGCTCCTTCGTCAATAGTCAAATTAATACATTTATTTTTTTCAATATTTTTTTGTAAAATGAAATCATTGAAATTATCTAGTAGATTCAATTGTCTTTCACTATTAACACTATCAAAAGTTTCTATTCTCAAAGAAGGAGCCATAATATTATCCGTATCTATTTGAAGTTGATATTGAATAAGACCGTCAAAATATTTGCTCATTTTTGATTGATCATTTAAATATTTTCTTGTTATTTTTTCAGTTGGATTGAAATCAAGTTTCTCTAAATTTTTTAATACTGGAGTTTCATACTCATAGTAAAAGAATTTAGGATCAAATAAACATGACATTTTTTTAGTAAATATTTTTTTTCGTTGTTCAATTAAGTCTTTATGAGAAAATCTTGGATCCCAAATTATACCATTGATTAAATCATCATTTATAAATTTTTCTAATAAGTTTACTCCTCGAGCACCATATTGAAAGTATATCATTTTATTTAACCTCCTTTATCTTATTAATTGCTTCTTCCATCATATCAATTGTTCTAAATCTTGCAAATCTATTTTCTGCTAATAATTTAGTAATAATCTCATTAAAAAACATTTTGCTCTTTTGATCATTTGAATTCATGTGCCATAACTGTCTTAAATTATTTAAATTTACATTTTCAGTCCTAATTTCTCTAGTTGATGGTAAGTACATTTCCATTGCAACGAGTCCTATTGCATATAGATCATTACGGAAATCCCAGTGATAATCCGTTTTTACACCCTTCCGTTGCTCTGGTGATAAATAACTTTGTGTACCCAAAGTTTGAAATGATATTGTTAATGTTTCATCTTCATAAGTCTGTCTACATAATCCTAAATCAATTAAAAAATAATCATTGCTGTAAGTTATAATGTTTGCTGGTTTTATATCTCTATGAACAATATCATTTTTTTGTAAACATTTTAAATTTAATACCATCTTTTCTAAAAAGATAATTATTTCATCGATTGAGTATCCACCTTTCTCTTTCATAACTTCATCTAAGTTCAAACCACTAATATATTCTTCAAAATAAAAGGCATAATTTTTATTATTAAAATTAAATACTAAATAATCATCTAAAAAAAGTATCTTTGGAATTCTTTCTGAACATAGTTTCATTAATTTTATTTCACGTCTTAATCTTGCTCGAACTTGATCTTCAATTGATTCTTTCTCTTCCTCACTCATGTTAGTAATATCTATATACTTTGGAATAAGCGGAATAATCTTTAGAAGACATTCTTGATTTTTATAATTAATTAAAAAAACATCTTTTTGACCACCATTGCCTATAACATCTTGTATTACTATTTCTTCTTGCCCTAATAATTCTTCTATTTTTTCTTTCATAAGTATCTCCTTTCTAAAAAAGACTAATACAAAACTATTAAAGTCTGTACTAGCCCTTTAAAATTAAGTTTATTATATCAGATAATTCTACATATTACTACATATCTTTTGATTTTTTCTAATTTCTAATTTCCATTTATATTCTTCTAATTCTTTTAAATAATCTCTCTTAAAATAATTTTCGTACAACCATTTAACTCCTTCTTCTTTAACACATGTAATACCATCATTCTCAAAAGTTATTGAATAGGGAAATACTTTTTTCATTCTATGAAGTGCTACATGAATAGCACTTACACTTTTACCAAACAGATAAGGTAAAAATCTTAATGAAAAAGATTCATATTTATTTCTTTTATGATCTATTCCTAGCTCATTTTCTAAATCAAAAATCTTCTTTTTATAAAACCTTATCTCAGAAGTTAAATAATGTTCTTCTTTGTTAAAATAAACTTCTTTTAACCAATCAACACATTCTTGTTTTACATACATCTTTGTTTTCTTATCTTTATCTTTTTTTATCCATGAATAATAATCGTGTTCATGTCTTCGTTTTATATTTCTCATAACTCTTCCAAATTGTTTTGTGGTTAAAGAAAATATCTCTTGAACAACTTTTCTTTCTATCCATTCTTCACTCATATAATCTCTCCTTTCAAAATATTAGAGAACGGGTAACGTAATATAGAAATTCAATATATCAAGCATGGTGTATACACACCCATCTACTTGTTAGGGAATATCCCTAAGGCCCACTAATATAGTCTCCGACAGTTTAATTTTTTTCAGTGTATTTTTTACTAATTTCATTAGATTTTTCAATCATTTCTTTTACTTCTTTTTCATAGTTCTTATTATTAATTAACACTTCTGATAATAAAGAATAAGGCACATCCTTTGCATTTTCTTTAAAATACTCTAATAATTGTGGCACGACTATTTCAAAGAAATAATTAATAAAGTTCATCTCCCTTCTAAATTTAGGCAACAAAAAAAGAGCAAGTTTCTTGCTCAAAGATAGTATTTATTTTCTAATTTTCATAACTACAACAATAGCATCTTCTAAAGTTTTTTCAATTTTTTCATCAAAGATATTTAATTTGTTTACAGAATATAATTCATCTTTCATCTCATTAAATTTATGAACCTCAATTAATTCAAAACCGATATTTCCAAAAAAATCTTTTATATGATTTATATCTTCAAAACGATCATTCAAATTATTTCTAGAAGTAATATTTGCTAAATTCTTGTTAAAATTAGGTAAAGCTAAAGCTTGTGAATTCATAAACTTTTTAGGTGTTACATCGCAAGTAATCCAAATACCATCATATTTAGATAATAAAGCATAAATATTTTGTGCTACTTGTCTTTTCTCATCAAAAGTTAAATATCTTAATAAACCTTCATTAATTACTGCAATTGGTTCATCAGTTTTAAAATAACTTTCTATCTTTTTAAAATCATCATTTTTTAATGCATTACCACTAATAATATTTAAACTTTTAGGAATAACTTTCTCAATAGAATGCAATATTTCTTTCTTGTTTTTAATAACATTCTCTAAGTCTAATTCAACATAATTATAACCTTTTTGAGAATAAAATAATCCACGTGATGAATATCCTGCTGCTAACTCTAATACTTGTTTTATTCCATATTTATCTAAAAGCTTGTTAGTTAATTTATACCTTGCTTCTATTTCTGGAGCTAACATTTTATTTAAAGATACTTCTTCATTACAATGATTTTCTAACCGATTATAAATCTCTTTTTCGTAAGGTATATCTGTAAAAATTCGTGGATACGAAGTTACAATAGCAGTAGGGCTTATCTCTTCATAGTCTTTATCATTTATAAAGTGCTTAAATTGTCTAACTAGTTTAGCAGGATAAATTTCATATAAACCAAATGTATCAACTTCCAATTCAAATGGAGTAAAATTTTCTAATAATTTTCTCTTCATTGTAATTATTTTAGTATAATCTTTATCTATATGAATGGTAATATGAAAATTAAAGTTCTCAGGATTATATTTTTTACTTGGCAACATTTGATATATTTTCGATTGTAATAATTTTAGTTCAATACTTTCTTCAATATCAAAATATAATACATAACTATTTTCTTTTCCATTCATTATTTCTATATCATTTATTAGTATTTTTAGTTTAGGATATTCTATCTTTGATAGTTCATCAATAACTTTCTCTTTACAAGAAATATCCCATGCTGACAAAGTAAAGTGATAAGGAAGTGTATCTGCTTCTTCACGATTACTAACGTTTTTTCCAAATGGAACTTTGCATAACTTATCATTTATTTTCTTTGTATAATGTTCTATTTTTTCTAAACTAATATCATTAAAAACAGAAATAAAAGTTATCCTTTCATTCATATAAAATAACCCCCTATATCATATTTCAAAATCTAATAATAATGGCAAATGATCTGATGTGTTATTGTTTAATACTTTAAAATCATTTACCTTTACTTTATCATTTACAAATATATAATCACATACTAAATTTCCTTTATCTAAACCATCATCAAAAGTAGGTCTGGTTGTTTTTATATTATATTCATCAATTAAATTATTCATTTTATCATTGATTAATTTAATACTTTTTGTATTTGGTAATAAATTAAAATCGCCTAAAACTATACATGGGATGTCGTATCTGATTTTTGATAAAATAAATTCAGATTGGGCAATAGTTCTTTCATCACCAACCTTGTCTTTATTCCATATTCCATGAACATTTATGATTTGTAATTCTTTTTCATTTATTTCTATTATTGCATTTTGAATTGAACGACACCAGTCTTTTTCACGAAATTCAGTTGCATCATATTCATATCTATATTCGTTATAATAGAATTGATTATCATGATGTTTAATCTTATACTTGGATAATATTAACGAACCTTGTTCTGCATGACCACCAAAATCTCTTGTTATTATTCCATTTTTTGAAACGCCTTTAGCAATAAATAATGGAGCAAATTCATTAAATTTATAATTTTTGATTTTGATAAGTTTATTTTTTGATTTATACATTTCAAAACAAGATTCATCAGTCCCATTCATGACCTCTTGTAATGCACATATATCAGCATCTTCCTTTTCTAGTAGCTTAATTACCTCATCAGTATTATCTAATTTTATACATATATTTAAATTTAATAGTTTCATCACAATCATCTCCAATCAATATAATTTTATCATATTTTTAGGTACTTATTGATAGTAATGTTAAACTTTCTTTATTAAATCTTGATTCTTTTTTATTAGGAATTATTTGTAATACATCATTATTTTGATTTAATTTTTCCAAATTAATAGAATCAATATTTAAATTGTTTTGTTTTATCTTATAAAATTTGCTTAACGATTTTATATAACTATCTAAATCTGCTTTTGAATTATAATTAGATAGTATTAAACTTTTGTCATTAGAATCAACTACTAAATCAAAGCAATTCTCTCTAAATAAATGACCAATATTATTAATTTCTTTTTTGTTAATATTAATCTTCTTAATAGATACACTTTTCTTTTTATCGACTTCAATACTAATATTATCAATATACTTAAATACCAATCCCTGTTTTTGTTCTTTAGATAATTTATCCCATAAATGATTTTTTCTAACATAATATGATTTATTTTTTATTTGTTCTAATTGTTTTAAATTATATATTAATCTCATTTCATTTTTAATAAAATCTAATTCATCTTTTAATTCTATTTCTTCAACAATACCATCTACAAAAGCACTCTTAATTCTTTTTTCTTTGGTATTTAATTCATCAATTATTTTATTACATTTCTTTAATTCCTTTTCAGTATCTCGATATAAATATGGTTTATAAGTGTTATCAATTAGTAAAAAGAAATCTAACATATCATCTAAAAAATTAATCATTTGTTTTTCAATTTTCTTTTCACTAGCTCTAATTTTACAATTAGCACATTGATAATAACAATGTTTTTCTCCTGTATGACTTTTACTAGAACAACCACCCATGATAGTACCACACTTTGGGCATTTAATACTTTGCATAAAGATATAAGTTTGTTTTCTTTTGTAGTTTTTAAGATTCTTTTGTTTTTGTATTTGAGCAATATTAAATACTTCTTCTTCAATAATTGCTGGGGCAACTCCAATAAACTTTTGCGATTCTTCAACACTAACTGTTTTTCTATGAACATAATTGCCAATATAAATTTCATTAGATAATATTCTATCAACTAGAGTAGGTATCCATTTTCTATTAAGTGCTTTTTCTTCATTTAATATTTTTGTAATAGCATTAGCAGCGACACCTTTAATATATAAATCAAATATTCTTCTAATAACTTCGCTTTCAATATCATTGATAACTAATTTTTTATCAACTTTATCATATCCAATAGGTGGACGACCTACAAAATGTCCCTTTTTCACAGCTCCAACCATTCCAAATTTAGTTCTTTCACTTGTTCTTTCAATTTCTAGTTGAGCAAGTATAGTAAGCATTCTAATGAAAAACTTACCATTAGCAGTAGATGTATTGATATCTTCACACATGCTTTCTAAACTACAATTATTTTCTTCTAAAAATGTACATATCTCCTCTAAATCTTTGATAGAACGAGTAAGTCTATCTAACTTATAAACAATTATTTTGTTTATCTTTCCATCTTTAATATCTTGAATCATTTCTTGAAAAGCAGGTCGATTCATATTTTTAGCACTTATTCCTGCATCTTCATACATCTTATACACTTCATAATTCTTGTAATCACATAGTTTCAACATTCTTTCCTTTTGTTCATCTAAACTATGACCATTTCTAAATTGATCTTCAGTTGAAACTCTAGGGTAGAGTCCTACTACAAATTTTTTGTCATCCATATTTTTTCTCCTTTCCTATAATTTTTAACGACAAAAAAACAAGGAAAAATTTCCCTTGTGTTAAGAACTTCAAAATAATTCAAATATACGATTATCTACAATTTTCGTATATTACCATAATACCACATTTTTTTAGGACATGCAATGGAACAATTTTAAAGATTATAGTTAAAAATACCTGTTTAACCCTTATAAATAAAAGAAAAATAAATTTTAAAAATTTTTTAATTTTCTTTTAATAAGTACTCAATTATATTAGTTAATTCATTTATTGTAATAGTCCTAGATAACTCTTCATCATATAAGTTTGTATCATCATCATAACAAAGTAAAACTAGACTTTGAGTATTATTATTAATGATAATCTTATGCGGTTCATTTAATCCTAAATTAGAGTTATTAAAAACAATATTCTTTCCTGCAATATATTCTATATTTAGTTTAGTAATATCTTTAATTCTTAATATCTTATTTTTTATACACAAAGGAAATTCTAAAACCTCTATGGACACATTCATTTTATATACTCACCACCTTTGCAAAGAAAAAAGTCCATAATATCAAGTATCACGAACTTTTACTAAACTATCGCACAAGGGTGTGCGTAAAATTCAATATGGGGCGAAATATGGGGATCGAACCCATGCATACCGGAGCCACAATCCGGCGTGTTAACCACTTCACCAATTCCGCCATTTCAAATTACTTCTATATTTTAACAAGTAACTTAAAAAATAGCAAGGCTTTTTTAATTTATATAAAAATTTTTAATAACAAATTAAATGTCATACATATAATTATTCCACAAAAAGTTGGTATTAATATGGCAAGAATAGTCCACTTCCATGAATTTGTCTCTTTTTTTATTGTAAGACAAGTAGTAGAACAAGGCCAGTGCATTAATGAAAAAATCATAACTGATATAGCCGTTTGAAAAGTCCATCCATGATTTATAAATAATTCCTTTAAAATATTAGTATTGTTTATATCTATTAAATTAGATCCTGCCATATATGTCATTATAATAATAGGAATGACAATTTCATTTGCTGGGAATCCTAAAATAAATGCAAGCAATATTACCCCATCCATACCTAACAATTTACCGAATGGATTTAAAAATTCTGATAGAATTCCTAATATATTATTGTTTGCTACTCTAATATTTGCAAAAAGCCATATTATTAAACCAGCAGGTGCAGCAATAGAAATAGCTCTTCCTAAAACAAATATTGTTCTATCAAAAATTGATCTAACTATGACCTTACCAACTTGGGGTTTTCTATATGGAGGTAATTCTAGTGTAAATGATGAAGATTCACCTTTAAGAATAGTTTTAGATAATATTTTAGAAACTAGAAAAGTCATTAAAATTCCAATTACAATTATTCCAATTAACAACAAAGTACAGTTAACTGAACTCATCAATCCATTACTTGTTATTATAAACATAGTAATTAAACTAATAAGAGTAGGAAACCTACCATTACATGGAATAAAAGAGTTAGTTAATATTGCAATTAACTTTTCCCTAGGTGAATCTATAATTCGACATCCAGTTACACCTACTGCATTACAACCCATCCCCATGGCCATAGTAAGAGACTGCTTTCCACAGGTTCTGCATTTTTGAAAAGCACCATCTACATTAAATGCAATTCTTGGTAAATATCCTATATCCTCAAGTATTGTAAATAGTGGAAAAAAAATTGCCATCGGTGGAAGCATCACAGATACTACCCACGCCAAAACACGATATATACCATGAACTAATAAATCATTTAAAATATTAGGTATATGTATTTTATTTAAAAATATAAAAAGATAATCTTCAAATTTAAATAGTAAATCTTGTAAAAATTTAGAGGGATAATTACTACCTTGTATTGTTATCCAGAAAATAACTCCAAATAGAAGAAGCATTATAGGAATACCAGTTATTTTATTTGTTAAAATTTTATCAAAAAATCTATCTTTTTTATCATAATCTTTATAATCTAATGAAACTACTTCATTAAATATAGATTCTGCATTATTATTGATTTGTGTTACTATAACTTCTTCCAAATTATCTAGTAAAATATCGTTTTCCGCGAGAATTGATTTAGCCTTTTTTATAGCATTATCAATTTTTTTATCGCTTAAATCTATATTTTCATATAAAATAATTCTTTTTTTTAATTCTTCATCATTTTTGATTAAATTAATAGCAATCCATCTCTTATTTAACTTAGTTTTTCCTAATTTACTTGAAATAGTATTAATTGCTTTCTCTAGTGGAGATGTATAAACTATTTGAAAACTCTTTTCACGTTTTGTAGTTAATGTATCAATATTATCAAGTAAATCATTTAAACCTTTTTTACTTCTAGCACTTGTACCCACCACTCTTACATGAAGAATTTTGGATAATTTATCTAAGTCTATCTTGATTCCCTTTTTTTGTGCTTCATCAAGTAAATTTACACAAACAATTACATTATCAATCATTTCACATATTTGTATTACAAGATTAAGATTTCTCATAAGACAAGTTGCATCGCATACAACAACTGTAATATTTGGACTTTCAAAACATAAAAAATCTCTGGCAACAAATTCCTCTTCAGAATGAGCTAAAATAGAATAAATTCCTGGTAAGTCATAAATTTTATATTCTTTTGACTTATATTTTAAAATACCACTAGCATTGCTTACCGTTTTACCTGGCCAATTTCCTGTATGCTGATGCATATTAGTAAGTGCATTAAAAATTGTAGATTTACCAACATTGGGATTTCCTGCTAAGGCAATAGTATATTTTTCAGAATCCATCATGTTATATTACCTCAACTAAAATTTCATTGGCATCATCGTTTCTAATAGCTATTAATGCTCCTCTTACCATATATGCATACATGTTCCCACTAAAATTTTTTAACTTTTTTTGGACAATAGTTCCTGGAGTTAACCCCATATCAAAAAGCCTTCTTTTTATTGAATCATCAGCATTTATTTTTTTTATAATTGCTTTAGTATCTAAATCGATATTACTTAAGCAAAATTCATTCATAGATATTCCTACTTTCTATAGATAATCATTATAACTTATGCTCTTTTTTTATTAGAAGGTAGGCATACAACTAAAAAAAGGAAATTTTCTTTCCTTTTAGATTAACACTTATCATCACATATAGCACCAGAAAATGAATTCATTTTATTTATTAAATCCATTAGCAATTCCTCTTCTTCTCTATCTGTAAGTGCAACATATGGATCTTTTTGACTGGATACAGTATCAGTATGATGTGCAATTATCTTTCCATCTTTAACAAACACAACTAGTGGAACGTATATACGTTTATGTCCGGCTGATACTTCTTTTCCATCATTACTTGTTAGAACATAATCATCTAAAATACTATCTAAAGCCTTTAATAATTCAAAGTACTTTTTGCTTCCTTCTTTTTCCGTTTTTATCTTATTTTCATCATCTAAAATAAGTAAATCTCTATCATTTTTTATGTTTAAGTAATATATAGTATCTAGTTCTGATTCTTTAGCAGCTGATAATAAAACAGGAACTAAATTTCTACACCAAGGACACTCTGGATAGCCAAAATAAATTACACCTGACCCACTCTTTAATATTTCTAGTACTTCATCATAACTAGAATATTTAACAACATTATCCTTTGAAATTGACACTTTTGGATATAACTTATTATTATTACTATTTACTCTATTATTTAAGGATTCATATTCATTTTTAAATTTTATTCCATCCTCATTAACAACAACTTTATCATCATTTATATATTTATAACCTATGAAAACAGCAAATACTGTTACAATCGCAATTATTATTATTGAACTTTTCTTCATGTTTTTTCTCCACTTCTATTTAATAAAACTATTATACAAAAAATATTTAATGTTAACAATACTTATATTATTATTTTACAATTGATAATTCTATAATTAAATCCCTATTATCATCGTTATGAACTATGTTTTTATGAATTGTGTTACATTTTTGACATTTATAAATTATTTTATAAGTATCTTTAAACTTTTCTATTCCTATTGGTTCTAAAATTCCTTTACAACTATTTGCCCTGTCACCAGGATTTATATCTACATGTTTTGAATATAAACAGTATGGACAATGATCTCTTGCAGTATATTTTGATTTTTTTACCTTTTTATTGCAATATTCACAAATAAAATCTTCATTTATCATGTTAAATCTTTTCACAATATCACCTACTCAATTATAACATAAATATTTATCAATTATTGTCACAAATGTTAAAAATATGTTAGAATGTATATAGTAATGTACATAGTAAGGAAGTGTGTTATGAGAAAAGATGGTACAAGAGTTACAGAAATTGATGCAACTCATAAAATAATGCCATATTTAATGAAAAACAGATGTGAAGCGGAAGTTTATACAACTGAAACAATTGATATTACTAAATTACTAGAATATTTAGATCAGTTAAATGAAAATAAAGAACAAAAAATAACCTTATTTCATGCAGTAATAACAGCAATGGCTAAAACTATTTATAATAAGCCCTTATTAAATCGATTTGTTGCAGGAAAAAGATTTTATGATCGCAATAATATAAGTTTTTCCTTTGTTGCTAAAAATAAACTTGAAGAAAATGCAGAAGAAAGATTAATTATATTAAAAACTAACTATGATATGAATTTATTAGATGTTTCAAATAAGATTTTATCATTAGTAAATAAAACAAAAAAGGAAAATAGTAATGAGATGAATAATACTCTAAGTTTTGTAACTAGTTTCCCTAGATGCATTGTAAATATCATCATGTGGGCATTTAGAAAGCTTGATTATTATGGACTAGTACCAAAATCAATAAGTGATACTGATCCAAATTATACCAGTGTTTTGATATCAAACTTAGGAAGTATAAAATGTGATTCTTGTTATCATCATCTAAATAACTATGGAACTAACTCTATAGTAGCTACAATTGGAGTGATTAAGGAGACAAAAGAAAAAAGAAACATTAGAAAAACAGTTGATATTTCACTTACTTTAGATGAACGAATTGCCGATGGATTTTACTTTGCTAAATCAATTAAGTTATTTAAATATATTTTGGAAAATCCTGAATTATTAAATGGTGAATTATCTACTAAAATTAATTTTGAAAATAAGTAATGGGGTGTTTATATGAATATTCAAATTAATAAAGAAAGACTGGAAAATTTAAAAAAAGCTGTTAAAAATACTGCTAAAAAATTAGTTATAGCTGGATGCATTGCTGGAGCTATGATTGCTCCTGCTACCACTGTTAAAGCTGAAGCAAAACTAATAGACACCAGCCAGGGATATTATGAATTAAGCGATGATAGATCATACTTATACGCTGATCACTTAACATCGAATGAATTAAGCAGAATTTGCAAGATTCCCACAATAGAAGAAATACATTTATATGGTACAGATATAACAAGTTGTGATTTTTTGAACGATAATATAAATTGTGTTACATTTGAATATTGTGATATTAAAAACTCTATAAGTCTTCCAGATACAGTAACATCCCTTACAATTAACAACAGTCCATCAAAAGAATATAACAATATAAATTCAAATCACTTAGATGAATTAAGGTTTGTTGATTGTGATTTTGATTCATTAGAAACTATTTCATCAATCAAGTCAGCTGATGATGTTACATTTGATTGTTGTAATATTGGTGATTTAACAGGTATCGAAAAGCTAAATGCTTCAAATTTATCATTCTATACAACAGGTATAGAAACTATTGAAAACTTACAAAATTGTTATAATTTACGAAATCTAACTTTATCTTCAACATATGTTAGTGATTTAACACCACTAAATGGTTCTAAAATTGAATGTTTAGAAACTTCGGATTCTCCGATTGAATCATTTGATGCTGTCAAAAACATGCCTAAATTAACAAAATTAGTAACTGGAAATAATCAAATGGCTTGTACAAAAGATACTATAGATTATCTTAAAAATCACGATATAACTAATACTTTATCATACGATGATGTAGCTATAAAAGAAAAAGTTCAAGAGATTGCTAAATCTATAACAAATGATGAAATGTCCGATAAAGAAAAAGTAAAAGCAATTGTTGATTATGTTGTGGATAATATTGAATATGACTATGATGTTAACCATGATGATGAACTTCTATATGAATATAATGACCATGCTCTAAAGTATGCATTAAGTGGAAAAGGATGTTGCATAAATTATGCAATGCTTACATCAGCACTATTAAATGAAGCAAATGTAAAAGTATATAGTCAAAAAAATGAAGGTCACATTTGGAATATAGTAAATGTAGAAAACACCTATTATTACATTGATTCAACATTCATAGATACAGATGGTCTTAATAAGTATAACTACATGTCCTCTGAAGAAGATTTCATAAATGCTGGTAGAGAAATGACTATGCCATCATCTTTATATAATAGTATAAATAATTTAACCCCTAAACCATTTGTTAAATATGAAATGAGTCAAACAACAACTCAAACTACAGAAAAAAGTACTACAAATGATACAGTTGATAAAGCAACAATCGATTCTGTTTCAAATGAACTTAAAGCAAAGAATGTTGCTATAGGAGCTATTGTAGGAATAGCTACGGCACTAGGACTTGCTGGTGGCATTAAAAAATTTAAATCAAGAAAAAAGGAAAAAGAATTAGAAGAGACAAATCTTAATCAAAAATTATAGCTAGGAAGGAAACTGCAAAATATGAATATTCAAATTAATAAAGAAAGACTAGAAAATTTAAAAAATGCTGTTAAAAACACTGCTAAAAAATTAGTTATAGCTGGATGCATTGCTGGAGCTATGATTGTTCCTGCTACCACTGTTAAAGCTGAGGCAGAACAAGTAAATACAAATACTGGATATTATGAAATAAGTGATGATCAAACATATGCATATATAGAAAATTTAAATCAATCTGATTTAGAAAAGATATGTAATGTACAAACTTTAGATGAAATATATGTCTGTAGTTCTGAGATAACTAGTTCAAGTTTTATTGGTTCATCTGCCAGTAAACTAACCTTGGAAGATTGTGATATTAAATGTGATATTAATCTTCCTTCAAACATAAGTGATTTTTCTGTTAAGCGTAGCCAAACTAAAGATTATAGTTTTATAAAGTCTAATACTACACTAGAAAATTTATATTTTGAAGACTGTGATTTTGATACTTTAAAATCAATTAAAAATATCAGTACAAAAAGCCTAACATTTAATTGTTGTAACATAGGAAGCACTGCAGGAGTAGATCAGATTAATGGTCTACATAACTTAGCCTTTTTTATAACAGGAATTGAAGATACTAATGAAATTGCAAAATGTAAAGACTTAGAAGAATTAACTCTATCAGCAACATGTGTTAAAGACTTAAGTCCATTAGAAGGAACAAATTTAACATATTTAGATACTTCGGATTCGCCAATTGAAAGCTTTGATTCTTTGAAAAAAATGAATAAATTAGACCGATTAGTTACATTAAATAATGATATGGCAGTTTCACAAGATATAATTGACTATTTAAACGAAAAAAATATAGCTAATGAAATATCAGAAGATAGTTTAAAGTATCAACAGCAAGTAAAAAATATTGTTAAAAGTATTATCAAAGATGATATGAATACAAATCAAAAAATAAGAGCTATAGTAGATTACGTAACTGATCATATAACATATGACTATGACGTTGAAACTGATGAAGATTTATTATCAACATATAATGTAGAGGGTCTAAAATATGCATTACAAGGTAAAGGATGTTGTATAAACTATACTGCACTTACTACTGCCCTACTACATGAAGCTAAAATCAATGTATATGATCAAAGAAGTGATGATCATATTTGGAATATAGTAAAGCTAGATAATAAATTTTACTATATAGACACTACATATATTGATTGCTCTGGAATGGATGTTTCTAATTACATGTCTGATGGAAAAAATTTTGCTAACAGTGGTTGTGAATTAACTATGCCCTCATCACTATATAATCAAATTAATCATGTTAATCACATTAATACAATTCAAAGTTCAAAATCTAATCAAGATTATACAAGTGAGCAAAATCAAACTAAAACACAAGAATCAAGTTTTACAAAAACGGACGAATCAAATAAAACTAGTATTTCAAACGAAGAAATTGCTAACGATGTAACAGAGGTTTTAAAGTCAAAAAATGCTGGTGTTGCAGCTACTGTTGGTATTTTAAGTGCTTTAGGGATGGCTGGCGGTGTAAAGCTATACATACAAAAGAAAAAAGAAAAAGAGCTTGAAAATAATAATTCAAAAATACAACACTAAAATTCACTTTACACTAAGTGAATTTTTTTTAGAAATAATAGTTATCAAATTGACAAAATTCGACAAAATGTGATATTCTAATCTTATAATAAAGGAAGGTAGGAAAGATATGGAATTATTTGAAAATGGTGTCGGAAGACCCTCAAATGAAACTTTGAAAAAAAGAAGAAATTTCAAAGTAATAATTGTAATAGTCGTTGCTCTTATCTTAGTTGGTGGTGGTTTTGCAACTTATAAGATTCTAAGTAATAACATAAAAGGAAAAGAAAAAGAAGCTGCAAGAGTATGTAATTATCAATTTTCCCAAAGTAAGTGTAATGGCCAAAGAAACGCAACAGTAAAAGCAATTCAACAAAGGTTATGGAATCTAGGTTATTATAAGGGACTTTACAGTAATAAAAGTAGTGCTGTTGATGGTATCTTTGGTCCAAAAACAACTCAAGCTGTAAAAAAATTCCAAGGGGCAAATAAACTAAGCAAAGATGGTATTGTTGGTCCAAAAACATTTGATATGTTGTTCAAGAATCAAAAATATTTTACAATCCAATATCCAAAAAATGTCAAAAACATGGATTCAACAGATGCAAATAATCAACAGAAAATATTAAATGGATTTTCACAAAAAATTACTACATCAAAAATAGGCAAAAAAGGATATACTCAAGTAGGATGGGTAGTTACTACTGAATTAAATGGTCAAAAATATGTAATTGGATGTTTAAACAAAAAAGATTGTAGAAAAGGTGCTAAAGGCTATAAATATAATACGGAGTCTGGTGGAATTTATCAAAGTGATAAAGGGCCAATATACCCTGCTGTATATAATTCTGGTACTACAGTTTCTCAAACTGGCTGGGTAAAAGGTCAAATTCTTAAATTTACTCCTAAATACTGCTCTGCTGGATATACTTATAATAAAGCGAATAGTACTTGTACTAAACAACCATCAAGTAAACCTGCAAATAATGCTGGTACTGGATATAACAATTATGCTTCAACTGTAAGTGGCAAAGGCAAATTCACAACACAGTTAACGGGATATGGTTGGAATTGCCCTGGTTGTGATGGTTCTGGTCTTACTTCAAGTGGTTTCCGATTAAGTAACACTGTATATACATACAAAGATAAAACTTATGGTGAAGTAAGAATTATTGGTACAAACAAATTAAAAAATTATTCTATTGTAGATATATATGGTAACATTACTCTAGAAAATGAAAAGACATATAAACGAATTAGAGCTATCGTCCTTGATAGTGGTACTGACCATTTCGATTTAGCTTATCCTAGTGAACAAATTGCTGATAAGTTTGCTGGGAATAATACAGTAACTTATAATGTACTTAGAAATGGAAAATAGTATTTATTAAATACAAATAGTAATGAAGCTAATGCATGAGCATTAGTTTTTTTATTGATTTTATTAGTTTTTAAGATAAAAATATATATCAAAGTAAAAAAGGAAATTTTTTGAATTTCCTTTTTTTATGAATTTAAAGTTTCAGTTTTATATAGAGATTTGTATATTTTGTTTTTACTTAATAGTTCTTTATGTGTACCTGATGCCACTACTCTTCCATTATCTACAACATATATAATATCTGCGTCTATTATAGTTGATAATCTATGTGCCACAATCATCACTGTATGATCTTTTACCAATGAATCAATTGAACTTTTTATATATTCCTGTGATTTATTATCTAAAGCACTAGTAGCTTCATCAAATAAAATAATTTTACTTTTTTTACATAATGCCCTAGCTATCGATAATCTTTGCTTTTGACCACCGGACAAATTAATTCCAGATTCTCCTAGCTTTGTATCATATTTTTCAGGTAAAGACATTATATAATCATCTATGTATGCCATTTTCGCATATTTTCTTATATCATTTAATTTAATATTCTTATCTACTAATTTAAAATTTTCTTTAACCGTTCTGTTAAAAATAAATGGTTCTTGTCTAATAACAGAAACATTCTTCCGTAGACTTTCTTCAGTTAAATCTCGAACATCTACATTATCAATTAATATTTGACCATTCTGAACATCAAAAATCCTTGTAATTAGGTTAAAAAGTGTTGATTTTCCTTGACCAGATGCTCCTACTATTGCTATTTTCTGATTTGGAACTACTGTAAGAGAAAAATTATCTAATATTTTATCTTCGTTTGGATATGAAAACGTAACATTTTTAAACTCTATTACTCCAGATATATTTTTAATATCTATATTACCAAACTCAACGTCATTATATAACTTGTTTTCTAGTAATTCATTAACCCTACTAATTGATACATTTACTCTTTGATAAGTTTGCGTAAGGTCATTAATATTATTAATAAGCCAAGTATATCTATAAATGTAATATGTCATCGCAACAAAGAATGTTAATGTTATTTGTTTATAATACAATAATACTACACAAGTTAATAAAACACCTACCTCTAATACAGTTTTCACTAGACTTGTATATGTATCAAACTTTCTCTGTACTTCAATTTCTTCTGATGATTTAGAAAAAATAGATTTTACAGTTTTTTCCATATCACCCACTAAATTTTTCTTAATACCTAATGTTTTTACTTCTCTTATACCTCTAATTGTTTCTGTTGTTAAAGATGCAAATTCATCCTGTCCTTTTTTTCTTTCTATATGTTTTTCTTTTAATTGTGGACTATACTTTTTTAAGATTAATAATATAATGGTAACTAATATTAAAATTTCTATACCAATAATATATGAATTTATAAATATATAAATAATTATAATAATTGATGCGACTAACGATGCAATCATATTTAATAGTCTTCTAAATGCAAAACTCAAACTATCAGCATCATTAATAATACGATTTATAAATTCTCCTGATGTTTTTTCTTCAAATGCTACTGCTGGTAAATTCAAAACTTTTTTATATGTTAAAAATCCCAATTTTCTAGTTAAAACACTTTCTGCTTTTAAAAACATTGAATTTGCTATAAACAATATATAACCATCCATTGTTATTTCTAATATGAAGTACATTAATAAGTACATTATAGAATCTCTAATATTTAATTTAGTTATCGCTTCTACAGCTGCTCCATTTAAGTATCCAGTGAATATTTCACATAATCCAGATAGAAATATAATAGTACTAGCTATTATTATTCTTTTTTTATCTTCTTTAACAAGTTTTAATAGAGGTTTAAATTCTTTTAAACTTTTCATTTTACCTCCTAACAAAAAAACTACCTTTAATGGTAGTTTCTCTAAAACAAATAATAAGATTATGCAATTAGTGAGAAAATAAAATTATCCTCACTTTTAAAAACTACCATACAATTATCACTATTAAATCTAAATATCCAATTCTTCATTTTCTCACTCCTCTCACTTTAAATTCATGCTAATCATATCATCAAAAATAAATCATGTCAACATTAATTGGTTGACATAATTTATTTTAATAATACTTATAAATCTAAGTTATTGGTTTTTGCTTTCATAAAAAATAAAGCAGTAATACTGCTTTATATAAATAACTCTTCTTCTATTTTTTTTATGGTTTGATTATCATCTTCTAACATAAGATTTTCTAGCAAAATAGCCTCTCTTTGTTTCAGACTTTTTTGACAATCAATTATTCTTTGATTTCTAGAACCACGGAATTTCAGATTTAAACTTTTCAAATCCATAACAAATTTGCCATCTACTATAACATCGATTTCTTCTAAAAACGATCTTATATCTTCTCTTGTTTCAGAAAGCTTTAACAATTGTTCAAATGTATAACCCGTATAACACCATACATTTAAACCTCTGCTTTTAGCAAATTTAGCAACAATACTACATTGTTTAGCTTGCATCATAGGATCACCACCAGAAAAGGTTATTCCCTCTTCTAACGTAAGCTTAGATATTTCTTCGTTTAACAAATCAACATCACATAAGAAGCCTCCACTAAAAGAATGTGTTTCTGGATTATGACAACCATAACAGTTATGAGAACAGCCTTGTGTCCAAACAACTGCTCTCATACCACTGCCATCAACAATACTTCCCTTTTGAAGAGGACTTGCTAATCTAATTTCCATAATATTAATAATGTTTTACGCGATCATGTTCTTCAGCACGTTTACCATTGTTGAAGCGATCAACTGTTCCTACTAAATAACCTGTAATTCTTCTGATTCTTTCAAATCCTACTCCTTCGCCAACAACTTTTCCATTCTCTTGTTTTAATTCTACTTCTTTTTTCATAATATCCCCACTTTCTTTATTTTATTTACAATCACAATCTAATGAAGTGATTCTTTCCAAACTAACAGCTTCACCTTCGCGTCTACCACAACGAGGACAAACATCTTTTATAACACCAACATAACCACAAACAGGATCTCTATCGACAGGATGATTGATAGCTCCATATCCTATTCCAGCTTCTTTCATTATTCTTACAACTCTTTCAAAGGCCTCTAAATTGTCTGATGGATCTCCATCTAACTCAATATAAGAAATATGACCAGCATTTGTTAAGTTATGATAAGGTGCTTCTAACTTTATTTTATTTTCTATAGATATATTGAAATATACAGGTATATGGAATGAATTTGTATAGTAATCTCTATCAGTTACTCCTTTTATCTTTCCATAAATTGCTCTATCAATTCTAACAAATCTTCCAGATAAACCTTCTGCTGGAGTTGCTAAACAAGTAAAATTAAGATTATACTTTTCACTATATTCATCACATTTATCACGCATAAAACCAATTATTTTTAATCCTAATTTTTGAGCTTTAGCACTTTCACCATGATGTTCTCCTATTAATGCTTTTAAACACTCTGCAAGACCGATAAATCCAATTGATAATGTTCCATGTTTCAAAACTTTTCTTAATCTATCATTAGGTTTTAATTTATCTGAATCAATCCAAATTCCTTGACCTAATAAGAAAGGAAAGTTATAAATTCTTTTGTTACATTGAATTTCAAATCTTTCTAGTAATTGATCTTTAACTAAATCCATTAATGAAGATAATTCTTCAAAGAAACCATCTAAATCAGCTTTCTTATCATGATCATTTACAATACCATGTTTAATACCAAGTCTTGGTAAATTGATAGATGTAAATGATAAATTACCTCTTCCTGGAGTTATTGCTTTGTCTGGATCAACATGATTAGCCATAACTCTAGTACGACATCCCATATAACCAACTTCTGTTCTATAATCATTAGGATCATAATAAGGAAGATTAAATGGAGCATCAATAAACGAGAAATTAGGGAAAAGTCTTTTTGCTGATACCTTACATGATAACTTAAATAAATCATAGTTAGGATCTTCAGGATTGTAATTAACTCCTTCTTTTACTTTAAAAATAGATATTGGGAATATTGGAGTTTCACTATGTCCAAGTCCAGCATCAACAGCTTTTAAATAATTTTCAATAACCATTCTTCCCTCTACTGATGTATCAGTACCAAAGTTTATAGATGAAAAAGGTACCTGTGCACCTGCTCTAGAATGCATCGTATTTAAGTTATGAACAAATGCTTCCATTGCTTGATAAGTTATTCTATTTGTTTTCTTTTTAGCTTTATCATATGCCATTGTAAATAATCTTTTTATATTTTCTGATTCTTTAGTATATTTATCGAAAATACTGATATCAAAATCTATAGAAGTAAGTTTATCTATCTCTTTAGTCATGGTATTAAAAGTAATAAATTTTCCATACTCAGTATAATCTAATAAATCAGCTAAAGTTTGTTTAAATTGTTTCTTAAATGTTTTTAAAACTCCTGGTGCCATATAGTAATCGAATGCTGGAATTGATTGTCCACCATGTTGATCATTTTGATTTGACTGTACAGCAATTGCAGCAAGTGCCGTATAACTCATAATATCATTTGGTGCCCTTAAATGACCATGTCCAGTAGAAAAACCATTTTTAAATAACTTTTCCAAGTCTATTTGCATACATGTAGTAGTTCCCATCGGTAAGAAGTCCATATCATGAATATGAATGTCACCATCATCATGGGCATCAGCAAATTTTTTCTTCATCAAATAAGATTTTGCAAATTCTTTTGAAATAGTAGAACCATATTGAAGCATAGTCCCCATTGCTGTATCACCATCAACATTGGCATTTTCTCTTTTCAAATCATCTTCATGAGCTGATTTTAATCCTAAACCTTCTATTGTTTTTAAAAATTTATGAGTTTTTTTATCATCAAAAAACATTTCACGAGATTGCGCTCTTTTTTCACGATAATTTTTAAATGATTCACATACATCCTTATATCCTTTTTTATCAAGCTCAACTTCAATCATATCTTGAATATCTTCTATTTTAATTTTTTCTTCATCCTTATATTCTTTTTCGATTCTTTTTATTACGGATTGAAATACCTTTTGTATATCTTTTTCATTATATACTCTTTCATCTACGTTTTCATAATCATCAGGTCTATTGATATTATCAAAGCCTTTCTTTATAGCAATAGCTATTTTGGTAGCGTCAAATTCTACCTTTTTACCGTTTCTTTTTACGACTTTTAAATTTGTTAAAACATCTTCACAAGCAATCATACTATTACCTCCATAATTTTTATTATTTATAATTAAATTATAATTATAATTGTTTACAAAATCAATAATTTAAAAGTGCTTTTTTTATCTTTTTTTTATGGAATTTAATTTTTCCTTTAAAATTCAACGTTTTATTAAAAAAATTGTTTTTTGTTCGATTTACATTTTTACATTTTGTTAATTTTTTTACAAAAATAAAATCTATTTCCCTTATTTTTAAAGGATTTAAGCAAAATAAAAAACAGTTTTTTTGTATTTTAAATAAAAACGCTTTTTTGGTTTTTTTGATTTTTGAATTTTTTATTTTTTCAAATTCGTTGATTTTTCAGGAGTTTTTTTGCCTTTTTGTAGAAAAAAGATAAGTGTAAACCAACACTTATCCTATTGACAAAATATTACACTTTTTAAATGTTATAATATTCTCTAATTTGTTTTTCTAATTCATCAGCTAATTCTTTCTTTTCTTTTAATAAAAGTTTAACATTTTCTTTACCTTGGCCAAGTTTTTCGCCTTTATATGAAAACCAAGCTCCACTTTTCTCTACAATTCCAGCATCTACTGCCAAATCAATGATTTCCCCTACTTTTGATACTCCTTCACCATACATTATATCAACTGATGCGGTTTTAAATGGTGGCGCAACTTTGTTTTTAACCACTTTGATATTGGTTCTATTTCCAATTATTGAATCTCCAGCTTTAATTGCCTCGCTTCTTCTAACATCAAGTCTTATACTAGAGTAAAATTTAAGGGCTCTACCACCAGTAGTAGTTTCTGGATTGCCAAACATAACCCCTACCTTTTCTCTTAATTGATTGATAAATATTGCAATTGTATTAGTTTTATTAATTGTTCCGGATAATTTTCTTAGTGCTTGCGACATAAGTCTTGCTTGAAGTCCAACATGAGAGTCACCCATTTCTCCATCTATTTCAGCTTTTGGAACTAATGCAGCTACTGAGTCTATTACAATAATACTTATTGCTTGACTCCTTACTAGTGCCTCACATATTTCAAGAGCTTGTTCACCAGTATCTGGTTGAGATAGTAATAATTCATTTATGTTAACCCCTAAATTTTTTGCATAATTAGGATCTAATGAATGTTCTGCATCAATAAATGCTGCTCTACCCCCTTGTTTTTGAATTTCTGCTATAGCATGTAGTGCAAATGTTGTTTTTCCGCTTGATTCAGGGCCATATATCTCGATTATACGACCTTTAGGATATCCACCTATACCAAGTGCTATATCAAGTGATAATGAACCACTAGGACATGTATCTATCTCCATATGAGAGTTATCACCAAGTTTCATAATTGAACCCTTACCAAATTGTTTTTCAATGTCATTTAATACTTGTTCTAAAGTTTTATCTGTATTATTAATTTTTGCCATTATATTACCTCCATTTTTGCTTACATTTATATATTACATGATTTATTATAAAATTGCAACACTTTTACGAACATTTGTTTAAATTTATTTTAAAAAAAAAGAATTATGAATTCTTCTTATCAAATATTAAATCTTTATTTAATTTATAATATTCTATCATTGAAATTATTGACATAATAGTAGCAAAATATAATAGAAAATCTGACACTCTTAAGTTGATTAATTCAAAGGGTAGATTATAGAAAAATGTCAATGTAATACCTATCATTAAAGATGCAGTTTTAAGTTTTCCAGAACCAATTGCAGCAACTACTCTTCCATGTGATGCAGCTTCCATTTTTATTGCATTAACTATAATATCTCTTAAAACAATTACAACTGGGATTATCGGATTTATAAATCTTAATGCCGCTAATATAATTAAAACTGAATTAACAAGTACTTTATCAGCAATAGCATCTAGCATTTTACCTGTATTAGTAATAAGACCATATTTTCTAGCAATATATCCATCCAAGAAATCTGTAATACTAGCTAATATAAATAGAACTCCTGCTATTATATATTTTAAATTAATCCATATTGATTTTATATGAAAACTGTAAAATTCAATTCCAACTCTATTAAATGGAAATAATAGTAATATAATGATTAAAAAACTAACTATTATTCTGGCAATTGTCAATTTATTTGGAGTATTCATAAACTCCACCTCCTAAATTACATTTAAGTTCTTTATTAATGACTGGTGTTTTTTTAATAATTAAACTCTTCAATACTAAAAATAAAAGTATTAAAAATAATACGGAACCTACAACTATAGCTATAGGTTTAATATATTTTTTATCAATAGTAATTTTATTCTTTTTAGTATAAGGAGATTCGACTGTTTTTTTACCTTTTTCATTTTTTTGTTTTTCTTCGGCTTCTAATATATCTGATAAACTAATTTTTGAAGTATGCTCAAATAAAAAATCGTTAAATTCATCAATAACTTTTACAGGATCTAATCCAAGATATTTAGCATAGCTTTTAACATTTTCTCTAAGCTCTAACATATCTCTAAATGCCCTACTATTCCCATTTTCAATATTTTCAATTATATTAGTAGAAACATTTAAATCTTCTGCTGCTTCATCTATACTAACGCCATTATTTACTCTGTATTCTCTTAAATAATCTCCAAGTTCTTTCAATAACAACACCTCTTTACTAAAAAAATAATACTTTATAAGCCATGTTCTGTTCCTATTACTAGGCGACAAACATTTATCTACTGTTTCCAGTCCCTGAATCAGTTCAATTTCCTATCAGAGCTCCCCTACCAAAATTTGGGTTTCTCACTCACGGGGTTTACCACGTTCCATTTCCTCTGTTTCCAGATTAATCGTCTCTATGGCACTTTATAATTACTCAAATCATATCTTAAAGACTTAGATTTTTTCATTGCCGTTAACTTACGTTACCTAAGGTTATTTTTTCCCTTAGCGTGAACACTAAAAGCATCTCAGCTTTTGTGAGCATGGACTTTCCTCTACACTATAAAAATGCAGCGTTTGTCAAAGTATTACTGTTCTTCTTTTCCATAAACTATTTTTTCTAATTGTGCTAATCTTTTCATTACATCAATATTTGTACTTGTAGAAGTATTATCACCAGCATCACTATTCTTAGCAATTTCAATACTCATCTTCAAGTTTCTAATTTCTTGCTTCAAAGTCATAATATCTTCTAATAATGCTTCTTTTTCTTTTTCACTATCTTTAATTATTTGAATAAACTCTTCGTAATCACCAATTATAATGTCTAAAAATTGATCTACCTCTTTTAATCTATATCCTCTTGTATCAATTTTAAACTCTTTTTCTAATATATCTTGTGGTGTCAAAGTTATTTTATTTTGAAACATTTTATCACCAATCCCTTACGTTAATATTATCACAAAAATTAAATAAATTGTCAATTGTAAACAATCTATGTGCTTTTATTCATAAAAATCATCATAAAAATATTTATTTCCGTCATTTTTTTCCACGTTGCTTAAACTATTATCAATAGTATTATTAGTTTCAATATTGCTATCTCCTATAATTTCATCATCTATAAGTACTTTATCAGTAGAATCTGAATCATGGCTATTATTTTTTTCCACAGATTGAGGTGGAAAATTAAAATTAAGAATACTATTATTCACATTATTGCTTGGTGTTGTATTATTAGTTTCAAGATTATTTAATGGAAGTACTGTTTCAACTTCAGGAACAACACTTATATTATTATTTATATTTTCTGTATTGTTTATATTACTTATATTATCTATAGTATTTATACTACTCAAATTATTACTAGTATTATTTAAACTATTATCAATATTATTGCTATTATCAAGTTGACTAGGTATAGTATTATTTATTGATTCATCTATTTTTTCTTTTGTTTCCTTAGGTTTTATTTCAAATTTACTCAATTTATTAATAACCCATATTAGAAATTTAACTCCTATTCTTATCCAAAATAAGTAACTACTAATCTGAATTGTACTAACTAACAAAGAATTACTATATAATTCACTTTTATTAAATATATCTACACTATTAGTACTAACAACTCTAATTATTAGAAAGAATAAAAATTGAAAGATGAAGAAATAAATTAAATTTATAGATGTATACCATTTTGTTTTATCTTCTTTTACACTTTTAACTAATTCCCTACATACTCCAACATCAGTTATTATGAGCATTAATAAATATATATAGCATGAAGGAAAGTATATTATTTTCACAAAATTTTCTACTAATTTATCAAGTGTATTAATAAAAAAAGAAATATGGGAAATAGGTAACAATATCAAAGTTATTAAATAAATAATTAGTGTAGTTATCTTACCTTTCTTTGACTTTTTAAAGTAGAAAAAAATCATAGCTACTAAAAGAAATAAAGTTAATATTAAAACTTCTAGTAATAAAGGTACTGATAAAATCATGTTTAATATTTTTAATAAACTTTGATAAAATGTTAACCTTTCCATGCCATACTCCTTTATATTAATTCTAAAATATAAATTGTTTGTAGTTTTTTATTATCTTTGGTACATGTAATTAATGTTAATGTTGTTTTATTAACATCTCTATATATTGTTACATATCCTTGTTTTTTTTGTGTATATATTTTGACTATCTTATAAGTGTATTTTTTGTTTTTATAAGTTACAGTCGCTTTATCACCAACACTCAATTTATATAAGTTTTTAAAATATGAATGTGGTCCCGTTCCAGAATGAGCTGCTAAAATAAAGTTCCCATTCTTAACATCCGGATAATTATATCCTTCAATAATTGTAACATTATAACCTATATCATTATACTTTGAGCTTGGACTAACAAAACCTTTTTTCAATTTTAACTTAGGTATTTCTAAATATCCTATATAATCATTGGCTGGATTATGTGTAGTTGTATTATTTCCAGGCTTAGTATTATTGTTTTCTTTATTATCATCGCTTTTAGAATCACTATTATTATCCGATGTATCAGAAGAAGAAGGTGAATCACTCTTATCACCTTCATCTAATGAATCTAATTTATTTAATGTTTTTTCGTCATATATTTCAAATGCAACATTTTCATAAGCAATATCTTTTTTTTCTGCTAGGTAAGATCGCATCATCATATATATTCCAATAACAGTTGCCAAAACTGCAACTGTTATTACTATTTTATTAGCATCTATGCGCTTCTTTTTCTCATCCATATAATAGTTCCTACGCCTCCTGCTACTAATATTGAACCAATTACTATCACTATTACTGAAGCATTGGCTGCAGTGTTTGGAACATCAACAATAGGTGTATCATAAACTGTTACTTCTTTAGTAGCTTCATTAGCACCTATTGTAAACTTAACTTCAGAAGCCTCTAAATATTTTGCTGGTGCCTTAATTTCTTTTATAGTATATTCAACACCCGTTTCAAGAGCTGTAATAACATGTCCTTCATCAGTTGTTGTCCATTCATCTAATTTGTTACCATTAGCATCTATTAATTGTAATACAGCACCAGATACATTTTTCTCACTAACTGTATCCTTTTTATAAATTGTTACTTCTGTTGTTTTATTTTTCATTTCAACTACAGATGTATCGCCAACAGTAAATACGACTTCTTCAGAAATGGCATATCCTTTTGGGGCAGTTATTTCTTTTAATGTATAGGTATTACCCTCTATTAACTTGCCTTCTATTATATGAGTCTTACCTTTTTCAGATGTCCATTCATCAATAATTTTACCTTCTGAATCTATGACTTGTAATTTTGCTCCTGCTATTTCTTTTCCACTTGCAAAATCAGTCTTTTTAAATATTACTTTTGTAGGATCATTAGGCATTACTATATTAAATTCTTTTTTATCATCTGAAATTGTAATTTCTATTTCCTTTTTATTTTTTTGATATCCTAAAGGAGCCTTTTCCTCTACCAATTTGTAAGTACCAGCAGCTATTCCTACTATTTCATGTGTTTTTCCATTTTCAGTAGTCCATTCATCAACTACTTTTCCATCGCTATCTAATAGTTTTAAAACAGCACCACCTAATTTTGTTTTCTTATCAGCTGTTGTTTTTGATATTTTTAATATATTCTTTTCATTTTTAATTACTATATTTTTAATTAAAGTTGTAGGTATGAAATAAGTTGTTTTTCTTACATATCCATCTGGTACATATAATTCTTCTATTTTGTATTTAGCGCCCATTACTAATCCACTAATTTTTTTACTGTTACCATCTGTTGTCCATTCTACTGGCTCAAAACTACTATCACCAGTAACATTACTTATCTTTAATTTTACGCCACTAATTGCTTTACCGTTTTCATCTACCTTTTTGATTTCACTGACTACTTTTGTATTTTCAAAAGTTACTGTTTTAGCTTCATTCTTAGAATTAATTGTAAATTCTACACATTTGCTATTCTTTTCATATCTAGCCGGAGCAGTAATTTCACAAACATAATATTTTTTACCGATATCTAGTGTTTTAGAAACCACATGAGCAGTACCATCTGTTGTCCATTGTTCAATAGTTGTAGAAAGAAGAGTATTACCTTTTTTTAAAGCTAATACAGCCCCTTTAATTTGTTCTCCAGTTTCTTTATCTACTTTCAATACTTTTACACTACTTGTATTTTTTAGTTCGTTATTAATAGTTTTTTCCACAGTGGTTGTTGAAGAAGTAAGAGACACCCTTACAGAACTTGGTACAATATATTTATTTGGAGTATCTATTTCTTTAATAGTATAATTACCAAGTTTTAAATTAGTAATAGTGATAACTCCACTATCATCAGTTGTAAATGTTTGATTATAATTAGTTCCAGTAACTTGAAATTTAAAACCTTTTTTTACTCCGTCTTCACTTGTTTTTTTGATAATAATTTTACCAAGTGTTTCAGTTGATAATGTTACATTACCTACTACATTTCCAACATTAGCTTTACCTAAAATCATTCTTTGGAAAGTATTATTATCTAATATAATTAATCCTTGATTAGTATTAGATGGGATTTTTTTGTTAATTGTTACTTTGCCAGCATTAACTGGATTATTTGCTGTTAAAGTAAGCTTATTACCGTTTACAGCACAAGTTACACCATTTGGACAAGTTACTGTTGAATTTGCCAAAATATTATTTGCATCTGTTAATGTTAATTCATATTTTTTTGTTGTTGTGTTATATTTTAACACATTAGTTGTACCATTAAAGCTTGGTAACTTACTATGATTTTTCATATCAGTTATAATTGCATTATAGATTGCTTTTAATGTTGAATTCTTAGCAATTGTTAGAGAATACATTCTTGTATCACTTGGTGTTAATTCATAATTTGTTCTCCATCCTTGTTGAAATTCCCAAATAATTGTTTGTGTTACCATGTATTGATAATATGCATCATAGTTAGTATTTCCATTTTTTCTATTGACATTTGGATATCCATAAACTGTTGCAAGTTCAATACCTTTTTTAGCTGTTGCAGATAATCCGTTTGACCAATAAGTAGAAGTACTAGATGTAGGACGATTAAATGAATTATCATATGCAGCTGCTTTACCTAATTCAATACAATAAACCCATTCACCACTAGAAGTTTTAAAATAAAAATTATGGTCACCTTTGTTTACCACTTTTTCAACTGTACCATCACTTTTAAACAACTTAAGTCCTTTTAGTGTTACATTACCTGATGAATCTTTAAAAGCATATAAACTTTTTAAAGTTGCATCAGACAACACTTTCATAGTTACTTTTACAGAACTTGATGGTGTTACGACATTTTTCTCTACTCCATCTATATCAGTCGGTTTTTGAGAAAATTTATTTATAAAAATACACCCAACTACCGTAATAAAGATTAGTACTAGACTTACTATCCACCATTTCTTGTTACTACTCTTCATAATCATCACCTCTATTATGATAATTATACTACACTAATTTTTATTAATCAATTAGTAATTTTTCTTAGTATCATTTTATAGGAGTGAATACTCTTTATCATACTAACATTTTCAGTCATTTTATTAAGTATTTCTATTAAATTTTCATTTTTCATTTTTATCACCAGTGAAATATTATCATAATAACTTTATTTTTTGTTTAATTCGACAAAACTAGCTATTTTTTTATAGAAAAATTTTGCCTTTTATAGTATAATTCATAATAGGTGATTTAATGAATTATCCAAAAGGAATTAAACCGCATGGTAAAAGACAAATAAATTATAGTAATAGAGGAATGTCTCTAGAAGGTGATATTAATTTAACTAATGAATATTATAGAGATAAGGAAATTGCTTATATTTATAAAAAGCCCACTCCTATTCAAATAACAAAGGTTAAATATCCTAATAGGAGTCAAGCCGTAATTACTGAGGCATATTTTAAAGAGCCTTCAACGACAGATTATAATGGACTATATAAGGGTAAGTATGTAGATTTTGAAGCAAAGGAAACAAATAATTTATCTTTTCCACTTGCAAATATTCATAAACACCAAATAAATCATATAAGAGCAATAAATAAAAATAAAGGAGTATGTTTCTTAATAGTTAGATTTAACAAATATAACAAAACCTTTTTACTTCTGGCTAACGATTTTATTGAATATATAGACAATAACACAAGAAAATCTATTCCTTTAAGTTTCTTTGAAAAAAATGCTTTTATAATTGAGGAAAATTATATTCCAAGAATCGACTATATTAAAATTTTAGATAAACTATTGGAGGTGTCTAATGACAAATAATAAAAAGAATAATAGGGTTACAAGAACAAGATATAAAAGAAAAAAAATAAATTTCTCTTTAACAGATCCAATTACGCTATTAGCATTAGTTATTGTAATTGGAGGTGCCATTAGTTTAAAACTAATGGGGCTTTATTTCACTATATTCTTAATTGTGGGAATAATTGGTATAATACTTTTATCAAAACTAGTGAATAAGCTTACAAAAAACGGGCAAAGGAAAGGACTTGCTAATACACTAATCATTTTGTTTTTAGTTTTTTGTATTTCTGGTATAGTCCTAGTTGGAGGGTTCTTCTTATATATCATTAAGGAAGCCCCAGAATTTGATGTTAAAAAGCTTAATAACTCTGAATCGACTTTAGTTTATGATTCAAAAGGTAGTTTAATTGCTGAATTAGGTGCAGAAAAACGTGAAAACATAACTTATAACGAAATGAGTGAAGTATTAATAGATGCAATTATCGCAACTGAAGATTCTAGATTCTTCCAACACAACGGTTTTGATGGAGCAAGATTTTTAAAAGCCTCTGCTGGACAGGTTGTTTATAAATTACTTGGAAAAAGTGCTAATGCTGGTGGAGCATCAACTTTATCAATGCAAGTTATAAAAAATAGCTTTACATCTAAAGAAGCAAGAGGATTTGAAGGTATAAAAAGAAAGTTTACTGATATTTATTTATCTGTATTTAAACTTGAAAAGAATTATACAAAACAAGAAATTATTGAATTTTATGCAAACAACCATTTTTTAGGTGCTAATGCTTATGGCGTTGAACAGGCAGCCAAAACATATTTTGGAAAAAGTGCATCAGAATTAAATCTAGCTGAAGCCTCACTTATTGTAGGATTGTTTAAGGCCCCTACTAACTATAATCCTTATACTAATCCAGATGCTGCAACTAAAAGAAGAAGTACTGTTTTAAATTTAATGTATAATCATGGATATATAACTAAAGAAGAACGTGATATAGCAAATTCAATTCCAGTTGAAAGTTTATTAGTTGGTACTAGTAATGAAACACTTGAATTTCAAGGATATATAGATACTGTTGTAAAAGAATTAAGTGATAAATATAAAGTTAATCCGTATAATACACCAATGTTAATCTATACTAATATGGATACAAAAAAACAAAGAGAAGTAAATAAGATATTTAATGGTGAAACATTTAAATGGGAAAATAGTTATATACAAGCAGGAATTGCTGCTGTTGATGTAAAAACAGGAAAAGTTATTGCTATTGGTACTGGTCGTAATAGAAATGGAATTGGTACTTATAACTTTGCTACTGATATTGATAGACAAATTGGTTCTACTGCAAAACCAGTTATTGACTATGCCCCAGGAATGGAATATTTAAACTGGTCAACATATACAATATTTAATGATTCAAGACATACCTACTCAGATGGTAAAGAAATCAGAAACTCTGATAGAGGTTACATGGGTAATATAACCCTAAGGACTGCCCTAGCCCAATCAAGAAACGTTCCTGCTTTGAAAGCATTCCAAGCTGTTATGAAAGAAATAGGAAAAGATAAATATAAAGCATTCGTAGAAAGTTTTGGTATAAAGACAGAAAGTTATTTCCACGAGGCACACTCAATTGGTTCGTTTAATGGATCTAATCCGCTAACAATGGCTGCTGCCTATGCAGTATTTGCGAATGGTGGATATTATTACAAACCATATACCGTAAATAAAATTGTATATCGTAATACTGGTGAAGTTATTGAAAGTGAACCAGATGGTAAAAGAATTATCAGTGACTCAACTGCATTTATGATTACTGATTCACTAGTTACTGCAGTTCAAAGTGGTTTAAGTGGTGCTGCAAAAATAAGTGGATATAACATTGCTGCTAAAACTGGTACAACAAACTACTCTTCTGCTGATGCAAAGAAATTAGGAGTTCCATCTAACGCTGTTCCAGATGCATGGATAATAGGATATGATGCCAATACATCCATCGGAATGTGGTATGGTTGTGAAAAGGTAGACAAAAAGCATTATCTGACATCCGCAAGTGCTGGAACACAAAGGAAAAAACTATTTAATGCTGTTGGAAAAGTCATCTTAGATAAGAATACAAATTTCAATGTTCCAGATAGCGTTGTAAAAGTTGGCGTTGAAAAAGGAAGTAATCCTGCTAGACTTGCAAGTGATTCTACTCCAGCAAGCAGAATTACTTATGAATATTTCAAGAAGGGTACAGAACCTACTGAAACATCAGTTAAATACTCATCGCTTAAAAATGTTACAAATTTAAAAGGCACATATAATGCATCTGATATGAGTATGAAATTAACTTGGAATCCAACAACATCTAAAGCTGATGAAGAAGATGACACTTATGGTCCTTTAGGTTACAAAATATACAAGGATAATAATTATATTGCATTTACAACAGATACTAGTTATACAATGTATAATGTTTCTAACCCTGGTGGTACATATAAAGTGGTTACAACTTATAAAAATTATAGTGATAATGCCAGTTCAGGAACAACATATGTTTATAATACAGAAGCTCCAACACCAAGTGTTAAAATATATAGTTCTTCACTTAAATATTCTTCATCTACCTACTCCATTGGTGATACATTAGCTTCATATGATAGAAACCCAAGTAGTAATGATGTTATAGTTTACTTAAATAAAAAGGATGTTACTTCAACGGCATCAATAGATGTCAATATAACTAATTCAGCTGGTGAGAACGTCTCTACTATAGATAGTACAGTTGCTGATTCGTATACTGTTACTTATACTATTAATTGTGATACTTATACTAAAGTATTAACAAGAACCATAAAAGTAGAATAACAAAAAGGTCTTAAGGAAACTTAAGGCCTTTTTAAATGACAAAATGAACTATTCCCATGAGAAGGATACCTATTATAAAAAAAATTATTATATACTTACCTTTGCAATAATTATATGCGTTCGGTAATAATTCTTCTATTGATAATAAAATCATTATACCTGCTATAATAGCATATAAAAAATTTAAAAAATAATTTATATTTATGTTTTTTAAAAAAGCAAAGGCTATTACTGCTCCAAAAAATTCCGAAATACCTGATATAAAAGTGTAACAAATAGCTAATATCTTGCTGTTTTTACTAAAATAAATAGGAACCGATATACTTATACCTTCTGGAATATTATGAAGTGCTATTGCCAAAGCTAATGAAATACCTAATTTTGTATTATTACTAGTTGTTAAGAAAGTAGCAATTCCTTCTGGAATATTATGTAATATAATAGCAATCATAGAAAAAATTCCTACTTTATAAAGTTTATTATCATAGTTAGATGGCAATACTTTGTTTATGAAAGTTGATATTATAATACCTATTGTTAGAAATAATATGACAAGAGCAATACTTAATAATGGGTAAAAGAACTGATTAAGTCCAATTATGGATGTTGGAATAAGATCTAATAAACTGACTGATATCATCACACCGGAGGCGAAAGACAACGAACAACCAATAACCTTATTAGTATTCTTAAATTTAATAAACAAAGGAACAACACCTAATAATGTTGAAATACCAGCAAGAAAACTAATAACAAAAGCAAAGTTCATATTATCACCATTTAATTATATGAAATTAAAAAGATAAAACAACTTATTTATTTGTTTTACCTTTTTTGCATATCTCTCTTAATTGACAAGTACTACATTCAGGCTTCATTGCTTTACAATAGTATCTTCCAAAAAGTACTAATTGATGATGTGTTCTAATCCATTTTTCCTCTGGAATTGCTTTCATTAATTTTTTTTCAACAGTTAATACATTATCATTTGTCTTAGCTATACCTAACCTCTTACTAACTCTTTCAACATGGGTATCAACAGCAAATGAAGGAATATTATATATAACACCTAACACAACATTAGCACTTTTTCTACCAACTCCAGGTATTCTTTCTAATTCTGAATGGGTTTTAGGCACAACACCATTATAATCTGTTAACAATGTTCTAGCAATCTCTTTAACAAAAAATGCTTTTTTATTAAATGTACCAATTGGCTTTATTATTCTTTTTATATCCTCGATATCAGCATTACATAAGTCATTTAAAGTCTTATATTTATCAAATAGAATTGTAGTTACCTCATTTACCCTTTTATCAGTTGTTTGGGCACTTAGTACAACCGCCATTAACAACTCATAATCTTTTGAATAGTTTAATTCGCATTTTGGATTTGGAATTATTTGATCTAAGTAATCTAATATTTTTTCTATCATTCGTCATCCTCTAACCAGTTATATTCAAACACTTCTACTTTATCATTCTTTTTGTGAAATTTTTTACGGTTATTTTCTACATCTTTAGCATTTTTAAAACCTTTCTTTTGCCATTCATAAAGAATTTTGTCTATATATCTTAAATTGCTAACCCCATTAAATGTTGCTTCTTTTAATGCTTCTTTTATTAATTCATCACTTATACCATTTTCATGCCAAGCCTGTATTATTTCATATTCTATTGGGCTTAATACTCTGCCAAACTCTTTTTCTATTAAATCAAAAATTGAGTTATCATAAATAGTAGTCTCTTTTCTCTCATCTATCAATAATAATGATATCTTATCATAAAAGTATTTGAGTGAAAGATATTCCTCACTAACGTTTTTATCGTTTTTTATTATTTCAAAAGAAATTAATTTTTTAGAACTCAAAGTATCAACATAAAGCAATACTTCTTTTATAGTTATTCCAAATTCATCAGCTATTTTTTGGGGATTAAATATTATTCTTTCATCTAAATTATATAAATACATCAAAAAAAAGAAAGTTTCAAAATCAATATCTAATTTTGGTAATAGTTTATAAATATACATCGGTATAACTATGTTTTTGCTGCTAATCAAATTCATAAACTCATTCTTTTTCATATTAATCCCCCTAAATAATTTTTACAAATATAATCCTTCAACGATTTATTATTGTTATCTAACTCTCCATTTAAAATCTTAGTCTCAAGGTCACAATATACGTCACTAATATATTTACCAGGCTTTTTTTCAAACATCTTCATAATTTCTTCACTAGTAATTAAAATATCATTTCTAGTCTTAATAGGAAGCTTATTATATTCACTAACAACTAAAAGATTATCATTACCTTTATTTATTGCCGCAATACTATTAACATAAGGTCCATATTTATATAAGACTTTTTTATCTAAATTATTATATTTAGATACTTCCTTTATCTTCTTTATTAAATCCTTTTCATTTTTAGTAAATGGATAATTATTACTAACATTTATCGATGACCATACTCCAACTAAATCCCCCGACAACTTTATTTCACTTAAGTTCTTAATTTCTAATTCTTTATCTAATCCTAATTTCATTAATAGTTCAACACCATATTTAGCATTTTTAGATATAAATATTTTATCAAGTTCTGACTTTTTTCTATTATATGATATATTTGATAAATACTTCTTAGTTTCAACAATTGCCGCTTCTACTTCATTATCAAGCCTAAAGTTCAAAACAGTCGCAAATCTAATAGCTCTAAGGATTCTCAATGCGTCTTCACTAAATTTATCAACGCTATTTCCAACGGTCTTGATAACATGATTAATAATATCAACCTTACCATCTAATAAATCGATTATTTTGCCGTTACAATCCATACATAATGTATTAATTGTAAAGTCTCTTCTTTTTAAATCTTCCAATAAATCATTTATATACTCAATTTCAACAGGCTTTCTATTATTAAAATACGTTAATTCTTTACGAAACGTAGTTATTTCAAAACGAATTTTATCTGAAATTACAGTTATAGAACCATATAATTCATTTGGCAAAAAAGAATTCGGAAAAATTTCTTTTATTTGCTTTGGTGTTGCGTTTGTTGCGATATCTACATCAGAAGAACCCTTACCCAATATATAATCTCTAACAAATCCACCAACAATATAAGCATCATATCCATTTTTTTTTATGATTTGTAATACTTTTAAAGCAACCTCTAGCATCTCATTCCTCCAAACTAATTATATCATCTTTTAGACAAAAATAAAACAGAACCAAGTTCTGTTTTAATGCTTTTAGTTAACTGATTCTTTTAAAGCAGTTCCAGCTTTGAAAGTAACTGCATTTCTAGCAGGGATTACAACTGTAGCACCAGTTTGTGGGTTACGTCCGTTTCTTTCTCCTCTTTTAGAAACTGCGAATGTTCCGAATCCAGCTACAGGTACTTTTTTACCTTCTTTTAAAGCTCCTGTAATTGTTGCGAAAGTTGCATCAATTGCACGAGTTGCATCAGCTTTTGTTAAACCAGCTGCTGTAGCTACTGCTTCTACTAATTCAGATTTTTTCATTTTATATTACCTCCGTATATTATGTTAAGCACATTATGCTTACATATACAGAATAGCATGAAAGCAGCACAAAATCAAGTATATTAAGTAAATTATTCAACATAATCCATTGCTTTTACAAGACAATTGCTATCATATTACTACTTCCTTTGTTAACTACTTTAGTTAAAGTGTTTTGTAACTTAAATCTAATATTATCTGGCATTAAACTTATTTTGGATTGAATACCTTCTTGAACAATCACATCTAAACTTCGGCCAAATATTTCACTCTTCCATATATTCTGTGGATCTGTTTCATAATCCTTCATTAAGTAGTTAATAAGTTCCTTACTTTGAAGTTCACTACCTATTATAGGTTCAAATGTTGATTGAACATCTACCCTAATCATGTGAATTGATGGTGCTACAGCTTTTAATTTAACTCCATATCTTGTTCCCTGTTTTATAATTTCTGGAGTATCAAGCTTCATATCAGCTAGTGTAGGAGATGCTACCCCATATCCTGTTTGTTTTACCATTTTTAAAGCATATTTGATTTGATCATATTCGTTCTTTGCTTCATTGTATTCTTGGAATAAAGACAATAATTCGGCTTTATTTTTTACATCTATCTTGATAATATCGGTTAGAACTTTATTATATAAATCTTTTGGAGATTCTAAAGTAATAACTACTTCACCTGTTGCTGGATCAACATTGGATAAATAAGCTTTTTCTATATATTCATTTCCTAAAAAATGACTAGTAATATTTTCAATATCTCTTAGTTTATCAACTTCTACGACACTTTCTTTAATACATTCTATATATTTCTTTTTAACTTCATGACTAGAACTTAATATTGCTATCCATTCTGGCATATTAACTTTTACTTCAATCACAGGGAATTCATATAAAGCTTCTCTTAATATATCTGTAATATCACGATCGCTCATAGTCTCTACACTTATTGGCAACACTGGTACATTATATTCTTCCCTAAGTGACTGAGCAAGTCGTTCTGTTTCAGGCAAAGTTGGATGAGTCGTATTCAAAACAACTATAAATGGTTTACCAATTTCTTTTAATTCTGTAATTACCCTTTCTTCAGCTTCTAAATAATCACTTCTTTCAAATTCACCAATTGAACCATCTGTAGTCATAACAATTCCTATAGTTGAATGATCTTTTATTACTTTTTCTGTTCCAACTTCAGCCGCTTCAACAAAAGGTATTTCTTCATCATACCAGTACGAACTGTTTTTGTGATACCCTCTTGTATTTCTAAAAATTGCAATTAAGCAATGTATCATTTTTTTATACTAATACTTCACTTTTTTTAATTCTATAATGAATTTCTAGTTTTTTGTCTTTTGTTACGTATATCTTATCAATTAATTTATTCATAATTTCTTTTGTTGGATTTTCCATATTTAAAAACTTATTAATAATTTCTAAATATTCTACATAACAATTTGAATCTTCTTCTATACTTGAAATTTCATTTTTTAATATTTCTAATTTTTCATTTGCAGTCTTAATTTCATCTTCAGTAATATTAAATAGTCTAGTGTATGTTTCTACACTTATTATATTGTTAAACTTATCATCATATAAAGAATCTTGTTTTCTTTTTAAATCTTCTATTTTGTAATTTAATTCTTCTATTTTTTTTAGTTTATTTTGTCTTGGGTCAATATACTCACTTTTAATAATACTTTCAAATTCTTCTTTATCCTCAATATACTTATTTGCCATATTACTTAATTTATCATAGACAGTTTTTTCTAGTTTTGTATAATTAATATAGTGGGAAAAACATATATCATACTTACTAAACTTACGATAGTTATTACAATTCATTGTTATTCTATCTCTTTTTTTATCATAACTAATACTCATTCTAGCACCACAGTCTTTACAATAAACTAGGTCAGATAATACATATTCTACATTTCTACGTTCTGGATTATAAGTATTAGAAGAATCTTTAATGGATTGTGCTATTTCAAAAGTTTTTTTATCGATAATTGCTTCGTGAGCATTTTCTTTTATGCACCATTCATTTTCTGGAACACTTTTTCTTTTTTTGATTTTATAATTAACTTTTTGAAATTTGTGTTGTATTAAATCTCCAATATAAACTCTATTTTTAATAATATTACTTATAGATGTGTGTTTCCATATTTCAGGATGGTCAAATTTATTTAATTTTGAACCAGAATATTTAAACATAATAGGTGTAGGTAATTCTTCTCTTGTTAGTATTTCAGCAATCCCAGAACTACCATAACCTGCTACATATAAATCAAATATTCTTTTTACAACAGGAGCAGAATTTGGATCAGGTATTAACTGATGTTTATTGTTTGGGTCTCTCATATATCCATAAGGAGCAGAACTACCACAAAATTTACCATCTTTTTTCATTTGAAGTAAATTAGAGCGAACTTTTTTTGAAATATCTTTTGCATACATATCATTCATACTTAATTTAAATGGCATCATATCAGAACCACTTGTTTCATAAAAAGTATCTATATCATCATTTACGGCAATATATCTAACATCATTTTCTGGAAAGTATGTTTCAACATAATATCCCGTCATAATATGATCACGACCTAATCTTGATAAGTCTTTTGTTATAACCATATTAATTTTTCCTTTTTCAATGTCATTTAACATTCTTTTAAAATCTGGCCGTTCAAAATTAGTACCCGTATAACCATCATCTATATAAATATCAACTGCAACTAAATTTTGTGCTTTTAAATAGCCAATTAATAGACTTCTTTGATTAGTAACGCTTTCTGATTCCATGTCGTCACCATCTTCTCTTGATAATCTTATATAAATAGCTATTTTAAATATTGTATTGTCTATTGTATATCTATTATACATTTTAGCTCCTTTCGCTAGACAACACTTTCACTTCATTAGTTAAGTTAATTATACTATTTTTTTTGTCAGATTTAAATGTTTTTTCAGAATTAATCTTTAAATTCTTATTAATAATATAATACTTATATATACAACTTTTTAAAGCTTCTTTTAAATCATAGCCATTACTGTCATAAAATTCTAAAGTTTCATACATAAATATTCCTCCACTCATCAAATCTTATGAGTAATGTTTTATAAAAATTACTTTTGTTCAATATCAATCACGCACCTTTCTATCTCTTTATTATTAACACCTTCATTTCTATATTCTTTTAATAATTCTTCCATTTCTCTTTTTTCTTCTTCAGTTGGAGGTATTGATTCACATATTTTACCATTCCAAACCATAACACCATCAGGATCATATCTAATATGTGGTGCTTTTCTACCATTTGTTATATCATCATAATTATCTGTAATATTGATAACTGTTATAAAACTTTGTATTTTATTATTAGATGAATAAAAATTTAAATAACCTTTAACATAAACTCTATTACCTTTAACAAAAAAATCCTTATATATTTTATAAAGATCTCTTTTAATATCTAAAATAGAATAAGTTTTAGATTTATTAAATTTAGTTGTAGTTAAACTAAATTTAATATATTCATTATTGTTCTCTGTAATGTTATTAATAACACCAGAAATAATTATTTCGTTTATATCTACAATCATATATCAGTCCTTTCTTTTAATTATTTTAAATTTATATTTTTATATATTTTTTATATTTTATTTTAATATTTATTTTATAGTAGAAGTATTCTTCTACATTCCTAGAAATATTTTGCTATCCCCCTAGAAGTTTATTTCTATACATCTAGCAATTTATTTCTTACCTCATTTGATAGGTATATAGTTCTTTTATAATTAATTACTTTAATAATTACTAGGTTATTATCTTTAAGTTTCTTTAAAGCATTTGTTATTGTTCTTTTAGACACATTCATTCTAGTAGAAAAATACTCATTATTAGCATAACACTCATTGTTTAAGTTTAATGATATTATTAAAGACATTAGTATTTTTTCTGTTGCATTTAATTTCTTATTTTTAATAATAAAATCAGGAAGAATAGAATATTCACCTTTTAATCTTTTATTCATATATCTTCCAATCTCTCTATTTCGTATGATTTATCATAATCATTATAAATAACTTTTTTATTTTGTTTATCGTATTCAAAATAAAGTATATCATTATATTTATCCATTACTTTAATTTTATTTCTATTAAGCGAATACAAATCAAAATTATCAGTATTTAAATTATCTTTTAAATATCTTAATATATAAAATGGTTCTATTGTATCTGCTTTATTTTTCAATATATTTTCTTTACTTAATAATCTCATTTAATCGCCCCTTTCTTTAATTTTGCAACAAAAAAACTTGTATATGTTTACAATTCTTGAAGAAAAAAGAGTACAATATCTTGGTGTAAGCGTTTATTTTAAATCCAGCTCAAGGATTATGATCTTATATTATCTATAAGATTGTGATACTAACATAAATCTACGAACATTTACTGTATCACTATACTAGGTATTTATCCTAGTAAATGAATCATATACATTCCTTTGGAATACTTGTTATATATAAGATATTTATATTTTTCAAGAGAAATTATTAAATTAATTCAAAGTATTAAAGTAAAGGAGAGAAACAAAAATGCAAAAAATTGATTTAAAAAAGAACGCAATTAAAATTGCAATAGTGTTATTAAACATATTTTTAACCGTTAGTTTACTTTGAGTTTTAGTATTTAAGCATGATTATGGTTATTCATTATACTGGGTTATATGTCCGTTTTTACTTGTAGTTGTATTATTATTAATTAATAAATGGAGTGTATTTGGTTTAAATGCAGATACAAATGATTCAAAATTAATTCAAAGATCATTTGATGATACAACAGTAGTATCAACTGTATTCTTTGATTTAATATATTTATTAATTCAAGGACTACAAATGTGGAAAGAAGAATTATCAAGAAATTCATTTGTTATTATTGGTTTCTTTATAGTTGTTATTATTTATCAAATGATTACTTATTTAGCAATATATAATGCAAAAAAAGAAACAAGAGCGTTATTAGAAAAAATTAATAAAAATGAAAAATAAAATTACGAACATGTTTTGTTAAAATGTAAATTTTAATGAAAGTGAGAAAAGTAATTTTATAATCAATACTTTTGTGTAAACAAAAGAAAAAATAACCTAATGACTTTTCTACAAGATTAGTCATTGGGTTATTTTCATAAGTAAAAGCGACACACGTTTTGTTGGCAATGCTAATGAAAGTGGGGATAGCTTTTACTCTTTTTTGTGGAACAAAAAAGGCGACAATATTACTTACGAAGTTTGTAAGTTTGTCGCTTAATCGGGTTTCAAAAGGGTTGTCCCTTTGCACACTATTCCTAGTTGACTCTGCCAACTTGGTAGTGTGTTATTAACTCGTCAAAAGAGTTAATCAAAACAACCGAGCCATTAGTTATGAAATTTCTTTTGGCTCGGTTTCGTTAGGTGTACTAATATTATTATTTATCAACAATAACTGTGGATAAATACTTATTTATACTATCCTCATTTTTCTTCATAAATACTTTCCTATTATTTCGTTCTTTTCAAAACTTTATTTTCTTTTGATAAAGATTTTAATGAAGTAGGAAGTTCACCATTATAATTAACATATAATTCGTGCATAGCTCTAGTCATAGCAACATACAAAAGTTTAGAATCTATATTATTATCAGTATAATTAACATTATTAGCATTATATAATATTACTGCATCAAATTCTAATCCTTTTGATAAGTAAGATGGCATAATACATAATCCACCATGATATTCTTCATTTTTTTCTGTTATAATAGATACATCTAATCCTAACTTACTTAACTTTTTATAAACATTAGCAGATTCTTTCTCATCCTTACATATTATTGCAATAGATTGATATTCTTTATCTAATAATGATTTTATTTGTGAAATAAGAGTTACTTCACTTATATCATCATTAGTTACAACTTCATCACCCATTCTTGCAATACACTCTGAATTGTTTTGACCCAAATGATTTAAAATTAAATTTGATGCATCTGAAATATTTACAGTAGTTCTATAACTCTTATTCAAATCCAACATACTTGCTTTATTATCAAATATAACATTATTTAACTCATCCCAATCATGAATAGATTGATAATCATAAATAGACTGATTAACATCTCCAAACACATTAAATCTTGCAGATGGAAATAATTTTTTTAAAACATAATATTGTGCTAAACTTAAATCTTGGGCTTCATCTATTACTAAATATGAAAAATCTTTAAAATCTTTAATTCCATTCAAACAATAATTAATTAATAATAATGGAGATAAGTCTTCAAAACCAAATTGCTTTTTAGATATTCTTGATAAAGTATAATCTTGTATTTCTTTTAGACTGATATGATTATCTTGAACAAGAACATTTAAATTTTCTAAAAATGCTTGATATATTATAATAGGATTAACTTTCATAAATTTGAAATAATTCTTTATGCTTGTTGGGCAACCTTTTTTGATTTCTTTTTGTATTTTATCTACTTCTTCTAGAATTTCTTTTCTTCTTGGAGAATCTTTTGGTAAACCTAAATATTCTTCTCTATATTTAAGCCAAACATCATGTGTCAAATCATCAGAATTATCTTTAACTTTTTTTATTAATATTTTCATATATTGATTAGCTTTTTCTGCATATCCTTTATCAGTTGAAAAAACACTTTTATTTAAATATCTTTTTATTTCATCTGCAGAACATATTTTCATTCCTTCATATTCAACATCATCTTTTATATGAAAATTAACATATAAGTCAACAAAATTCTCAAGCAATTTCAAGTATGCTATAGAAGATTTATCCTCTATAACTTTAGCAGAAACATTTCCAGCAAGTACTTCTTGTAATGTCTTATTTTTACTTTCTAATTTAACTTTTGAAATTCCCATGTATTTCATTGCAATTTCTTCAAAAGTTAATTGAGAAACATTTTTAATATCAAGATCAGGTAAAAGAGCTGATATATAATTCAAGAAATACTTATTAGGACCAAGAATCATAAAATCTGCTTCTGAAATATTTTTGGCTTCATTATATAATAAATATGCTATACGATGAAGTGCAACTGTTGTTTTACCTGACCCAGCTGTTCCTTGAATAATATAATCTCCTCTTAAAGGACTTCTTATTATTTTATTTTGTTCTCTTTGAATTGTAGCAATAATTGATTTTAATCTTGCATCTGAATTTTCTTGTAAGTATTTTAATAATACAGAATCGTTTGATAATGTATCTTGTTCATCTACATCTTTTAAAACACCATCTTTAATAATAATTTGTCTTTTCTTAGTTATTTTTCCTTTTCTTTTTTCGCCAGTATTAGAGATATATTCAGCATCTCCAATATTATAATCATAGTACATTGAACATATCGGACTTCTCCAATCGTGAGCAATTACTTTTGTGCCATCCATAATTGTTTTTTTACCTAAATAAATTTCATTCTTTTCTTCATTGTTTTCAAAATTAAACATGCCAAAGTATGGATTAGACAAAACCGATCTAAGATTATAAACTTCTGTTGCATATAACGACATTAATCCTTGTCTAACAAATTGAGTTCCTCTTTGTCCCTCTTTAAAACCTATAATAGTATGTTCTTGTTTACTAAAATTTTCTTCTGCTTCCTTAATTTGTTTATTAATAATTTCAATTACTTCTTTAAGTTTATTTTCTTCATATAAAAATATATTTCTTTTTCCCATATTATATCCCCCCAATATTTAATTTATTTTTTACTTGTTCTTATATCAAAGAAATCATAGAGTTCCATTAAAGATGAAATGCAATTTACACTTTCATCATCAGAAACGCCATAAAACAAAGCATTCCAACCATTTTCTACAGGTTTTAGATAATCACTTTTCAAAGTATCACCTATATGCAATATTTCTGCTGGTTTCACATTAAGTGCTTTTTCAACATATTGATAACTTTCTTTATCATCTTTTGTGTATCCTATATCATATGAGTAAAATATACCATCAACTAAATCATAAATTTCTTTTATTGCATCATTATTAAGTAAACAACAACTATTAGAAAATAAGATAACTTTATACCCATTTTCTTTAAGATCTCTAATTAATGTAATTTTGTCGTTTGAAATTGTATTATTTATATTATTATCAGAAAATTTACCTATAAAGAAATTATTTAAATTTTCAGTATTACTAATACCTAAATCATTACAAAATTTTCCAACCAATTCATTTAATGTACCATTTGACTTTTGAAAAACATTTTTATAAACATCTCTAACATTTTCATAAGGCATATTAACAATTTTTGCAAGTTCTTTCAAACTATAATTATTAGGATTATCATGAGAATCTTCTAATAATGTTCCTCCAATATCAAATGAAACAACTTTAATCATCATATTCCTCTTTAGCAAGACTGATTACAGAAGTAATAAATTCATTCTTACCTGCAGTATATTTAGGTCTTTCATCTGCATATTTTTCTGCTAATTCTTGTTTTAAATCACAGTATTTCTTAATGTATTCTGGATGTTCAATCAAATATTTTTTGAAGTAAACTTGATTATAATAAGTCTTACTATTTGGTTCAACAAAGTGAATATAATGACTTCTAGCATCCTCAGGACCTTTAGCAAAGAAATATCTATCTGGAACACCTTGTTGTCCTCTGTTCTCATAATCATAAGGTTTTAACATTTCTTCAATTTCAGTTATTTCATCTAAACTATTAATTACTACTAAAATATCAATAACTGGTTTAGCTTTTAGCCCTTCAATAGAGGTACTTCCAATGTGATGAATTTCAATTATTCTATCACCTAATACTTCTTTTAATAATTTTTCTTCCTTTTCATATTCTTTTTTCCAATTTGAATTATATTCGGCCAATTCAACAATGCCTCTTTTTAATGCCATATTTTTTTCCTCCCTTTTCTGGCAATATTATATCATTTTTTCCGTCTCAATACCATTGATTCACGGATCTTTTCACAATTATCTTGATTAATTTCTATACCAATGTTATCTGTTTCAGGATTATGAAAGTCAGAGCCATAAGTTTCTAATAAATTATATTTTTTAGCTAAACATTGATAATATTCTGTTTCACTAAGTTTCATCTTATCATTTACTACTTCAATACCAAATAGCCCTGCATCATTTAATCTATTTAAAATCCCAACTAAAATATTTTTATCACTCGTTACAGTATTTGGATGAGCCAACACTGTATAACCACCACTTTGATCAATTAAATTAATAATCTCTTCAGGCGATAATTTTACATTCGGTACATAATATTTTTGCTTTTTACCAATTAAAGTTTCATAAGTTTCAACAATGCTATTTGTGTATCCCATATACATCAAATATTTAACAAGTTTTCTTTTATCTAATATACTATAATCTAAATTAATTTCTTGTAAATATTTCTTTATTAATGTTTCTGAAATTACAAATCCATCTTTTTTTAACAGTTCAACAACTTCAAGACAAACCCTTTCATTTTTTATTCTTAAATTTTGCATCCCTTCATCAACTAATTTAAAATTCTTTACTGCATATCCAAGTAAATGCAAGTTGGAAATTGAAGTATTAAATTCAATTCCAGAAATAATATCAATATTATATTTTTTAGCTAGAGCATCATACTCATTTAAGAGTTCATGATCTGTTATTGATATTATCTTACAATCATTATTCTTTGCTTTTATCACAACATCTTCAGGACTAATTAATCCATCAGATAAATTAGTATGTAAATGTAGATCAACTTTACTCATTATCATCCCCCCCACAATCTATAAATTTAACTATTTAAAATTTTATTCAAATCTTTTGTATCAATTTTAAAATATTCCATATCTTCATAAAATTGTAATGAAGCATCATGACTATCAGAACCCTTAATTAAATTGAGTTTATTATTATTTAATACTCTATAAAAATTATTTATATCCTCATAATGGTTTCTGATATTTAATTCAAGTCCCTTTATGTTCTTTTTTTCTTTAACTATCTTATCTACTACATCTAAACTATTTTCAGTAGGATGTGCGAAATAAATATCATATTTTTCATTTATTTCTTCTGGTTTTAACTGCCCATAAGAGTTTACTGATAAACTCCCACATGCAGGAGCTGGCCACCAATCATCATCAACCTCTCTTACAGCTAACATAGACAATAAGAATCTAGCATTATATTTATTTGTCTCATTAACTTCATACTTTTCTCTAAGTTTTCTATACCTTTTTGATTTAAATTCTTTTCTATCTTCATAATGGTCTAATTTATTGTTTTTTTCTAATAAATCTAATATATCAAAAGTTGTTACTCTTTTTGCTTTAAACTTCTCTATTAAGTAAAAACTTAATGTATCATATTCAGGAATATATTCATTTTTCTTAAGATAAGATTCATAATCTTTATATGAAATATGAATATTATGTTTCTTAATTATTTCCTTTATAGTTATATTTTCTTTAAGTCTATTAAATTGGATTTTACTTCTATTGAACATAGAATTATAATTTTTAGAAACATCTTTTAATATAACTGGATCTTTAGGATTAACAAATAATTGTAACATATGACATTGATTTCCATATTCTCTTTTATCAGTTGTAAATTCTATACCTGGTATAATAATTGGAGAAGTTACGCCTTTAGAAACAATATCATATAATTCATCATAAACATTTAATGAATCGTGGTCGGTAATTGCAATAATATCAAAACCTTTTTCTTTTGTAGTTTCTAAAATTTGTTTTAGATTTTGTTTACCATCGGCACTATAATTAGAATGAATATGTAAGTCTATATATAATTCTTTTTTTTTTCTACATAATCTTCCTATTTCCCCTTTAATAAATTTATTATATTTTTCCCAAAACTCATAATTATTCATTTTCTTCACTTCCTTAAAACTCTTGTATTATTTCTTTTTAAATGATTTTTACTTACTTCTAAAATGTCTTCGACTGCAAGATTATTAGATGCTAAATTACTGTTTAAATGTCCTTTAACTGATATTTGATCTTCATACCCTAAAATCTCACAATCAATATTTCTTTCATATAATAAAGATTTAATAATATGAGAATATCCGTTAAATAGATATATTACTGGAACTCCATCATTAAAATATTTATAAAAATCTGTATCAGATAATGCTTTTTTACTTTCAACATCTAAAATTTTAGGGTTGGTAACATAAACTATTTTGGCTTGTATTCCATCTTCATTTAATATTTTATATACTTTTACAATTTGATCTAACATATAATCGCCTGTTGCACATAATATTATGTCAGGATTATCACAATCTACAAAGTTTTCAATCTCAATGTTTGCAGTATCATAGGTTTGATATTTCATTAAATGCCTTTTTGATGACACTACCACATTAATTAAATTCTTAGAGTTAATAGACTGTTCGACACATTTTATAAGATTAGCACCATCTTTTGGATATAGAACATTATAAAAAGAATCGTATCTTTGTAAAAGTGCATTTACAAATTCAGGATTTTGATGAGAATAAGTATTCTCAAAACATGTTGAAGTTAATAAATAATTCAGAGAGCATGTATTTTCATTGTGTAATAATACTTGCTTTTGCATTAAGTATTTATAATATTGTGCAAGCATACTTGTAATAATTGGCATAAATCCTTCGTAACTTATGAATAATCCATTATTACCTGCTTGAATATATCCTTGATATAATGCTTGAAGCAAATTCTCATTTAGTATTTCAATAGCATTACTACTTAATTTTCCAAATTTGTTTGAAAATAATTCATCTGGTGAAAATATCATAAAATCATTTTCTTTTGTATAATCACATAAATAATCTTCTAACATTTCTATATTATCTAGTGTTCTATTTTCCTTTATAGAAATATTTTTCATTGCTTGCTTATTACTGAATGCACTTTCAGTTTTAAATTTAAAATTATCAATATTTAAATTATCTGCATTATCAAATAATTCTTCTTCATAAAACTTTAGAAACTTTTTCACTATATCTAACTTGTCTTGCATTGTATAACCTTGAAGTGGATTTTTATGTACCTTTGTATTACCCTCAAGTTTTAAATCATTAATATTTGGTAAAGTAAATCCTTTTTTAGAACGAAATATGATTAGAGGACATTTGCTACTTAAAGTTTTATTAAATGTTTCTTGCATTAAATTTATAGTCTTTAATAAATCATTCTCTTGCGTTGCATCAACTATACTTACATCATATCCCATAAGTGAATAATAATTAATTAATTCTTCATTACTAAATCTTGATAAAAATGAATTTGTCCCCATCTTTAATTCATTAAGATTAATTATTGGTAACACTTTACTTTTAGTATCAAGCATTTTGTTTAATTGCCATGCAGAACATATAGTCCCTGTTTCTGCTTCACCATCTCCGATTATACATGGAATAATATCTTCTTCCGTATTAATTGCGTAGCCATAAGCAACACCAAGCGAATATCCAAGTTCTCCACCATCGTAAATAGTTTCTGGATATTCAGGATTAATTTCGCTTCTAATAGTTTCGCCAAAATCTTTAATTAAGTTGTTAAGTCCTTTTTTATCTAAAGAATATTTAGGATAATAATCTTTTAAAATTCCATTTAACCATAAATTAGATATTAAAGATACTCCAGCATGTCCAGTACCAATTACAGTTTTGCTTGTTAACTTATTTTTATTTAAGAAATAATTTAAGTTAGCTTGTATAAAGTTAAGTGATAAGCTTGTACCTAAATGACCTGGATTATATTTTTTTAAATCTTTTTCTTCAATAGCATCAGGTTTTAAATATTCATTTAAATACATTTCACACAGAACAATATAATTTAAATTATAAAAATATTTTTTTATTAATACATCTTCTTGCACCTTACCTTACCTCCACTTTTTTCTTTATCATCAAAATATAAACTTCTAAAACATTCCCATGTCTTTGGTTTCATTTCTTCTTTATTCTTGAATATATCATTAATAATCATTCTTGCTTTAATATAAAATTCAACATCTTTTGCTTCTTCACATCTGTACATTTCTTGATAAGGAGTATAATCTTGAAAAACTTGTATAATTGGAAATTTATTAATACTTCCTTTTAAATAATTAAAATAATGTTCAATTGTTTCTAAATCTTCTAATCCTAATATATATAGAAATGTTGTTGTTAAACCTAATGAGGAACAATATTCAAGTAATTCTTTTGCTTTATCAATAGTTAAGCTTGCTTTTTCAGGCCTCATAAATTTCTCTCTATCAAGAAATTTTTCAATTGTTAGATATAATCCAAAGTCGTCTATTTCATTTGATAACATTTTAATTTTGTCATAATCACGAAGTTGAGACCCAATATAATTAATACTTCCATTAAAATCCATATTTTTAAATGTTTCATTTACAAGTAATAAATGGTCTATTAATTTATCTTCTGATTCAAAGCATCCAGTACAAATAGTAACATTCTCAATATTTCTCATACTCTCTATATTATTTTCCATTAATAATTTAGTAAAATAATCTCTAATATTTTTTTCTGTATTAAACTCTAGTACATCTTCATCAGTTAAACTATAAGTCCCACAAAACTTACATCCAACACACTTGCTTCTCGAATTAGAATTAAATGTTATAACTTTTTTATCATTTCTAAAATATGTTGATAAACAAGTATCTTTTTCAATACCAGAAACTTTACCAACTGGTACTCCTTCAAGTAATAAAGTATTATTCTCTAACTTAAATGGAGATTTTGCAAATGTATTAACACACACAGCAAAATAAGTTTTCTTATTAGAATCTAATAGTTCAAGATTAAATCTTAATCTATTTTCATCAGTATTATCTACTATAATTCCATATCTATTTAGAGCTATAGATAATACATTCTCCAAACTTAAATTATACTTCTCTGCAATTCCTTTAAAATAATCTAACATAATATATCCCCTAAAAAAAGAGATGACAAAAACGCTAATTTGTTAATGTCATCTCTTTTTAGAGACAGTAGTGCCTAAACTTTTTACTGATGAAAGATTTAAATCATAATAATCATAACAATCATAATATTTAGACATACTATCACTTCCTTGAATATATAATATCACATTATTTACACTTTTTTTACATACAAGAAACAAATACTAGTTATCGGAATTTTTAATAGTCCTTTTTAAACTATCAATATATTTTAATACTAATTTGTTTTTGTCTTTTGTTTTATATACTATAGAAATACTATCAGTTGGAATATTTTTAAAACTTTCAATTACAACAACTAAACCATTTTCTACTTCATCCTCAATAAATTTCTTATTTATATAACCAATTCCCATATCATTAATTATTAATTTTTTAAGTAGAGTTGAATTAGGAATCTCAATTTCAACAGAATAATTAATATTATTATCTATAAGGTATTGTTCAATATTTCTTCTTTTTTCAGAACTTCCAGGCAAAATCATAGGACAAACATAATCATCACAATTTTGGAATTTTTCTTCATAAAACTTTTTAGAACAAACAAATACATTTTCAGCATCGGCTATTTTTTCTACTTTAATATAACTTTCAAATTTAAAGAACATCGGATATCTACATACAACAATATCAAGTTCTTCTTTTTTCAACATTTGAAACATATCAGTAGCATTAGCAAATGAAAAACTTAACTTTGCTTCATTGTTTTTCTTTTTAAATTCCGAAACAGAATCTGCTAGATAATTATCTGCTATAAATCTAGTACATCCGATTTTCAACTCATTATTTATTAGTTCATCATCTAATATATTCTTTATTTCTTCTAATCTTAAAAATAAATCCTTACCATAATTTGTTAGAGAAACATCAGACTTTTCTCTCTTAAAAAATTTTTTATTTAATTGTTCTTCTAAATTTTTCACATTAGAACTTAGTGAAGACTGTGATATATTAGCTTGTTTACTTGCTTTAGTAAATCCACCATATTTTGCAACATAATAAAAACTTCTATATAAATTAAGATTAACATCAAAATTATTCATATTCTCCCTCCTAATCAACTAACTTTAATTTAATTTGATTTAATTTAAAATTATATTATCCTTTTTTACTAACTAAATTCATTCCCAATATTTTTTTCTTTTCTCTAATTTTTTCTTCAATTTTATCTTTTTGTTTATTTATTTTTGAAAGCATATCTAAATTTTCATTTGTTTGTTCATACATCATTCTTATAGTTCTTACAAATGCCTCCCAATCAAATCTACTATCTTCATTCACCTTAAGCAAAAAATTAATATTACTATTCCAGATAAAGCCATTATTATAAAAAATGCAAACTCTACTTTAATAATTATATCTTGTTCCATACAAATAGCCTCCTTAAAAATACTAGAATACTTAAGCCTATTAACTCTAATATTTTTTTTAAAGAACTCTTTTCATTTTCTTAACCATATCCATATATAAGAAATAATCAACTTCATAATAAAGTGTATATTTAAAAAACTCTCTTTTATTCCATTTCTTTCTTTCATCTATTATAACATAAGTTACATATATTAATATCAAAACTATTGCAATGATAGTGTAAAATATTTTGTGGTAGACATAACAAAAGAAAATCAAAGCCATGTTATAATAAATTTGAAAAAAATAAACAAGGAGTGATCTTCTATGAAGATGATAACATATTTTAATGATTTAGTAACAAAAAACTTTAATAATTATTTAAAAAAATATTTTAATTTCATTGATTATACCGATAAAAATGGTAATTTTATTAACTATTATAATTTTATAAATGATTTAGATTCATTTAATGATTCTTTTATGAAAGATGTTATTAAATATTATTTTGAATATATTGATGAATGCTTCTTTAATTCTTATTATAGAAAGAAATATTGTAAGTCTACTGGATTTTATGAAAGAAAGAATTATGTTACTCTATTTGGCGAAATATCATTCAAAAGAAGATACTATTATGATAATAATACCAATGAATATTTCTTCTTTACTGATTTGTTTTTGGGTTTACCTAAAAGAAAACATTTTGACCAATTCGTTTGTGCTGAACTATGTGATCAATCAACTACTGAAAGTTACTCTAAAGCCGACGAAATAATCGCTAATAAAATTGGTAAAAGAATTAATAATAACATCGATATTTCAAGAGCTACAGCTAGTAATATAGTTATTTCTTTAAACACTTTTGTATAAGTAGTATTAATTGCTACAAGTTCAATGTTATCTTTGCTTAATTCTAATTTAATATCAGGATTAGAATTATATGCTTGTTTTTCTCTATTATTATGTGATCCTATTTGTCTTAAATCGCTCATAGTCATAATAGGTTCACTTCTAAATATTGCATAATTTAAATTCATATATCATTTCTCCTTTCGTTTTATACAACAAAAAGATATGTCGTTAAACATACCTTTAATTACATATCTCATCATATTTCTTATTATAATGACAATAATTTCTTATTTTACATCTTTCACAATTAGGGTTTTCCCCACATATATTAGCAGACCTTAATAAACAGAATTGTTGAATTATTGATTCTACTACTATTTCATCACAATTATTAAGTTTTGCTATTCTTTTAATAATATTTAATACTTGTTGTGCTGTAGCATTAGCGTTTTCAACAACACCTAATCTATGACTACCAAATAATTTTTTAAGTTGAACACTGTTTTTACAAGTATTAATACCAATTCGTTTTAAATAATCATAAGCAAATGCTCGTCCAACTTGTGCCATTTTGTATTTTCCATCATTTAACATATTAGCAATATCATTAGGTATTTCTTTATTTACAAAATTATCTAAACTACCATAATCTTTTTCTATTTTCTCTAATACCATTATATTTTTAGATAATGCTTTCATTTGATTATTAATCATTGGATTAGTACAATGAATCATTCTTAATTTATTAACTAAAATACTCGAATCAACTACCTTTAAATAATTCTTATTATAATTATGAAATATCTCATCAATAGCGTCCATATTTTCTCTAATATTATTATCTCCCCATCTATGATTTGATAAAAGAGATATAATTAATGCTTTTAAGTGTTCTTCAAAAGTATATTTTTTACTTTTCTTTCTTGATTTAACATTATTAACTAAATCCTTAATATCACTCATATAATCATAATTAATATAATCCATACTTTCTTTAATAAGAGGCAGTATTTCTTTTAAATCATTATCATCTAATATTGTTATCTTACTTACCATATCATAATTAGGATTATATGCTATTTGATTATTAATACAATCTTTTAAAATCTTTATAATTTCTTCATTAGAGAAGTACTTAACTTTCTCAATAGGGAATATAATTTTATTTACCTCAACATATTTTATCAGTAAAGGTATTAACTCAGGATTTTTAAAAATTTGCTCATTTTTCATAAAAAAAATATCTCACTTTCTATAAATTAGTCTTTAACTAATAAAGTGAAATATTGTCTAAAGCCTTATTTTATGGGCGCTTATTTATTTTTTATTTGGGGTATCACATATTCACGAACACCCATGGTGTTTTTACCATTCTAGGTCCTGCATCATCCTCAGCTCCTTTAGCATTTTTGATCAAATATCCAACACAGTCAATTAATCTTATATTGCAATCAAAATCATCGATTTTTATTTTGGCAGCATTAGTAGGAACAAATTTTGGTTCTATTGTCATAATCGTTTTTCCACCGGAACTTTGTGGAATTTCATCTAAAGCTCTTTTCTTTTCATATTCATCTTCTATATAAGGTACAACTAAAGTTTCTATTACCTTTTTTATAAAAGTACTTTTACCAGTTCTAACGCCACCTACTACTCCTAAATATATATCGCCACCAGTACGCTGTGAAATATTTTTTATAATTTCCATTTTATCCATTTTATCAACTCTCTTCTATATATTTTCATTTAAATTTATGTAGAAAAAAGTATAGATATTACAAAAAAAGAGCAAAACTTGCTCTTTTATGATATATGTGAAGAAGATTTCAATATATATCTGTAAGCTTGATTTCCAGTTGTTATTATAAACCAAGATTCATCTTCTTTATTTAGTTCGTAGAATAATATTGGAACTCTTAATTCTTCTTCAATATTAATCAGATCTTCAAATTCTTTTACTTCAATAATTTTTAATCCAAACAAATCCGGTTTAGTAGTAACTTCAGCAATTATGTCACCATATCCTTTTAAAATACGTTTTTGTTGTACTATATATTGAGAAACATTTGTTATTTTAAATAATTTATATAAAGAAATTCCACATATTGGTGCTGAAATCAATAAAAGTATTACTGCTCCTACTAAAAGTACATAATTTACATTTCTAGTACCAACAATATTTCTAGTAATATTATTATTTGTAGGTGTAGCACCACTAATATTAATATCTGTTACCGCTTTATTAAGAGGCATAACAAGTGTAACGTTTTTCTTATCACTTATACTTTTGTCAACATTTTCAACTTTAGCGGTATTACCTAAATTAATATTGATTGTTAGTTTGGTATCTGCAACCACTCCATATTCATCTTTAAATTGTTTAGCCAAGTTATCATATTTTAAATAATCTATTTTGATTTTATCATTAATTCTTATTCCATTCGTGTTCTTTTTTGTTTCGCTTTTTGTTGGTTTAACAGTGTAATTTTTGCTCCAAAGTTCTGATGTCGTACCACTCAATTCATAATCACTACTTATTGTAGCTGTTACATTATAATAATAATTTGAACTAGCTGGTTTAGAAGAATTAAATAAATAGCTAAAATCAACATCTATATAATCAATAATATTAGAAATATATTTTTTATCTTTATCTAAGTACTTTCTATCATAAAATCTATTTGGTTTTAGATAAACTTTATAATCAACAGTAGTGTTGGAATTATAACTAACTAATAATTCTTGGGAGTCAGGGGACTTTTTAAAGCAATCAAAAATTATCCATAGTGACATTACCAATACTACTAGTGACACTGTAATATAAACAATTTTCAAAAGTTTTTGCACAGAAACTTGTTTTTCCTTCTCACTCATCTTCATTCACCCTTTTTATCTTTTCAATAATTCATTAACCAAAACAGATGGATATCCAATATAAGGAATCATAAACTTGACAGTTCCAATAACATCTTCATCTGTTATAATCCAAGGATCTTCATTATTATTGTTATCTCCTTTAGTTACTATTTGTAATTTTCCATTAACGGTTTTAATACTTACTATTCTATGAATAACAAGTCTTCCTTCCTTACTATAATATAGTATAGTACCTTTTTTCAACTTTTTCAAACCTTTATCGCCAATTTTTTCGATAATAACCGCGTCTCCTCTAGAAAATTTAGGAAGCATACTATCTGAAAGAACTGCGATTGGCTGATATTTAAACATTCCTCCTATAAAGCATACAATCAATACTAGCAAAATAACAAAAGGAAAATATGATACTATGCTTTCTTTTTTTAACTGTCTCCTATTATATGTCCTTGCTGATTTCATATCAACATAGTTAACATATAAAACAACTATAACAACTAAAATTATATCCATCATTGATTTTACTAGCCAGTTGATTGATGGAAAAATTGGTAGTAAAAAGGTTAATAAGCTAATTACTCCTCTATATATAGTTGATGGTACATTTCCTGATACAACCGTTAAATATGTAAATAAGCAGTTAGAAACAACTAAAGGAATTATTGTTTGACTAACATATTTGAAAAAGTCAACATTGTTTGTAAAATTACTACTAAAATTCCAAAAATCAATTTCACTTGCTATAAATATAAGAGTAATTAATACTAAATATTTTGTATCACTAGGCGACAATTTAGTCATATTGGTTCTTACATATTCCTGAAAACCTATTATTATAACAAAGGCCCAAAGATTTTGAAGCATTGGTAATAATTCATGTGAATAAGGGCTTCTCTCATATCCAAATATTAATCCCAATGAGAAGTAAAGCATACAATATATAATCATAATAATGATTACACTTTGTGTTATATCGACTTTACTACGCATTTTTTTATTTGATTCATTTCTAGCCAATAAATAAGATAAAATTGCGGTAAATAGCCAAAAAAGTGGATTTAAAACATTAATATATTTACCTGCTGGAACAATTTTATAAACAAAAACTCTAATAACTAAAAATGATATTAATAATGCATATAATGTTATAGCTTTTTTACTTAAGTATCGCATAAAACCAATCCCTTATTATATATAATTATATCATTTTTATATACAAAAAAAAAGATAATTCTTTTTTATTTTATCATCTTATCAATATCAGGCACTTTATTGTTTAATATTGTACTTATAATTTTATCAGATTTTTCTTTATCAACACTTTTTCCCGTTATTTCACTTATTTCATTTATTAAATCTCTTAAGGTGTTTTCATCCCTCATATCTGATTTTTGCAATTTCGATGCTAAAGATAGAATTGTGTTTTTATCTACATTAGTCTTTTTTTCAATTTTTTTAAATAGTGAATCTCCAAACATAAAAAACCTCCTACATAATTATATGTAAGAGTTTTTATTTTGATAATTATTCACTTCTATTTTTAAATTGAAGTATTATTGGAGTGCCTTCAAAATCAAAGGATTCACGTAGTTTATTTTCTAGATATCTATGATATGAGAAATGTACTAATCCTTTACTATTAACATGGAAAGTAAATTTCGGAGGTTTAGTGCCTGATTGATTAACAAAATAAATTTTTAGTCTCCTTCCTTTATAAGTAGGAGGTAGGTTCATCATATAGGCTTCATTAATAACTTCATTTAAAACGCTTGTCTTTATTTCTCTTTTTATATTTTCACTAACTTTTAATATTTCTGGCATCAAAGTATGAATTCTTTTTTTAGTTAAAGCTGATGTAAATACAACTGGAACATAGCTTAAAAATTGAAATTCATTTCTTATTATTTTCAAATATTCTTTAATTGATTTATCAGATACCCTATCCCATTTATTAACAACAATTATAAGTCCTTTACCTTTTTCTAAGACATATCCAGCAATATGTTTATCATGTTCTATTATCCCTTCTTCAGCATTAACTACAAGGAGACAAATATCACTTCTATCTATTGCTTTCATGCTACGTAAAAGACTATACTTTTCTACGCTTTCATATATTTTTCCTTTTTTTCGCATACCAGCAGTATCAATAACTACAAATTCTTCATTATTATATTTTAAAACAGTATCTATTGCATCTCTAGTAGTACCAGCTATATCACTAACTATTACACGTTCTTGATTTAATAATGCATTTATTAAACTGCTTTTTCCGACATTAGGTCTACCAACCACAGAAAACTTTAGTCTAGTATCTTCTTCTTGATAATTTTTATTATGATCAAAATTATCAACAATTGCATCTAATAATTCAATAAAGCCAGTTCCTTGTTCTCCACTTATTTCAAAATACTGATCAAATCCCAATTCATAAAAATCATAAATATGGTCTCTAGCTTTTTTACTATCAACTTTATTAATAACTACAATTACTTTCTTATTACTTTTCTTTAACATATCTCTAATAACGTAGTCATTAGGATTTATTCCCTCTTTTCCATCTACAACGAATAACACAACATCAGATTCATCAATAGCAACAGAAGCTTGCATTTTTATTTCATCATTAAAATCTTCTTTAGAATCATCAATTCCCCCAGTATCAATTATATTAAATCTATAATTTCCATAGCTAGCTTCACTATAAATTCTATCTCTTGTTACTCCTGGAGTATCTTCTATTATAGATAATTTTTGACCCACTAATTTATTAAAAAGTGTACTTTTTCCCACATTTGGATGTCCAACTAATGCTACAGTAGGTAATTTCATATCTATCCCTCCTCTTTTTCTATTGTATTATAACAAAAAAAACAGTTTATTTAAACTGTTTTATACAATTTATTAATTATCTATTCTATCTTCCAAGAATTCTTCTTTTTCCATATTAGCTGATGGATTATTTATTAAGTTATTAAATTCACTTAACAATCTTTCATTTTCAATAGAAGCATTATCGTATTTAGATCTAGCACTATCTAAAATTTCTTCTTTTCTTCTTTCGATTAGTGTATTAACTTCTAAAATTTTCTTTGAAAGATCTGCATTATTATCAAGTAGCGAATTTGTTTCTTCCACAATTTTTGAATAATCATCATATTCACTACCTAATACTTTTGTTAAAGGTAAATTATTAACAATTTCTGTTAAATGTTCATCATAAGATGTATTATTGTCATCAAATCCATTTATTACTTCTTCAGAAACATTATCATCAATTACTTCCATATATATCCTCCATTATTCTTTTTTATAAATGTATAAGGAAATCTAGCATTCCTATTATTACAATAAGATTATACTATAGTTTTAAAAATTTAACAAACATTTTAAGTAACTCTTACTAAATTTTTTTTATTCTTAAATTTTTCATCATATATTATATCAACGAATTCAATACACTTATTTAAATCATCAATATTACTAACTTTAATATAATAAAAATCGTCACAATAATATATTCCTTTCAATCCTAAAAAAGCCTCAAACTCTTTTGATTTACAGTAAAAATTATCATCATAAATAATTTTTATTTTTAAGTCGATATCTTTTATTGAAATAAATGTATCTATTCTTTTTATCTTTATATTAAATCCTGCATTTTTATCAACCACAATTTTTACATCATATAATCCATTTAACACTTTATCAAAACGGTCTTTAATTTCTAAAAAAATTTTTTTTAACAATTTTTCTAACTCTTTTTCACTCTTTACATCATATTTATTGGCAATAACATTGTTTACATAAACCTCATAAGTTTCCTCATCAATAAAAAACTTCATCTAATCACCTATGATATAGTATGTTTTTCCACAAAAAAAGACTTAAATTTCTTCTGTTATTAAGTCTTCTATTAAATTTGTAATTTGTTCTTTTCCCATTTTTGATACACTTGAGAACAAAACTATATTATCCCCAACCACAACATCAAGGGTATCTTTTAAGACTTTGTAATTTTTGTCTTTTTTACTACTTCCAACTTTATCTACTTTTGTTGCAATTATAGTAACTGGAATATTATAATACTTCAAAAAGTTATACATAAGTAAGTCATCTTCACTAGGCTTATGTCTAAAATCAACTAGTAAAAATACTCTTTTTAATTGATGCCTTTTCTCAATATATTCTTCTATCATAAGTCCAAATTTTTTTTGTTGGGCTTTATTTACTGCAGCATAGCCATATCCTGGGGCATCCACTAGATAAAAACTATCATTTACTAAATAAAAATTCAGTGTTTGTGTTTTACCGGGAACCGCTGAAGTTCTAGCAAGGTTCTTTCTATTGATAATTGTATTGATAAAACTACTCTTACCAACATTACTTCTTCCTATCATTAAAAACTCTGGTAAATTGTTTTCAGGATACTGACTACGTCTAACAGCAACGATATCTAATTCAGATGAATTAATTTTCATTATTATTCACTTCCAATTCATTAATATATGATAAACATGTATTATCTAAATCTTTTAATAGCTTATCCACATCTTCCATACTAGCAACTCTAGCACCACTTGCTAATTTATGGCCTCCACCATTATACTTTTCTGCTACCGTATTTATAACAGGTCCTCTTGAACGAATATTTATTTTAAATAATTTGTTTTTTACATCTTCAGTTACCATGACCCAAACAATAACACCTTCAATATAGTTAAAATTATTAACCATATTACCAGCTGATCCAACATCTACACCCAACTCAACTAAAATATCATTCGTAATCTTAACATATGCAAGACCATTTTCTGTTACCTTTAAATTACTACCAATATAACCTTGTAATTTAATTTCATTAAGAGGTCGCATATATAAATTAGAATATACTTTAGTAGCATCAAATTTATAACTCTTCATCATATCAGAAACAAGACTATAAAGTTTACTAGAAGCATTAAACATAAATCTATTAGTATCTGATACTATACCCGTATAAATAGTTTTAGCTATATCATCATTCATCTTTAATGGAGTTTTATTAATAAGTTCTAAAACAATTTCGGAAGCACTTGAAGCGCTATCATCGATATATTCTATTTCACAAAACTTTTCAATAAATGGATGATGATCTATTTTTACTGAGCAAGCTATAAAAGTATTCCAAGAAAAATCCACTCTTTTCTTATCAGGTGTATCTACAACAATTAGCAATGCATCACTTACTTCTTCAAATTTATCTAATTTTGGAAAATATTCAAACCTTGCACTACTACTACCCCAAGCATATACTTTTTTGCTAGGAAAAGTTAATCTTATAGAATCTCTTAATGCCAATTGACTAGACAAAGCGTCTGGATCAGCGCCTATATGTCTAACAATTATTATATTATCATAGTTTTCAATTTGTTTATAAATCTTATCAAACATCTTATATCCTATCTATTAAATTAAGTGTATCCTCAGCAATCATTAATTCTTCATTTGTTGGAACTACATACACATCAACACTTGAATTTTTGGCACTAACTTTAGCAAATTCTCCTTTTATGTTATTGGCTGTTGGATCTATAAATATTCCTAAACATGCTAATTTTTCTATAACTTCACTTCTAGTATCTTTACTTCTTTCTCCAATACCAGCAGTAAAGGCAATAACATCAACATGTCCAAGTAAAACATAATATTGAGCTATATATTTTACAATTGAATTAACATACATTTTTTGTGCTAAAATACATCTTTCATTACCAGCTTGTATTCCATCTTCAATATCTCTCGAATCACTACTAATTCCACTAACACCTAAGAAACCAGACTTTTTATTTAAATCATCCATAATTTCTCCAGCTGATTTTCCTTCTTTTTCCATAACGTAAGGAACCATTGAAACATCGATATCTCCACTTCTAGTACCCATCATAATTCCAGCATGAGGAGTAAATCCCATTGAAGTATCTACACATTTTCCCGCTTTTATAGCAGTTATACTTCCGCCATTACCTAAATGACAACAAATAATATTCAAATCATTTCTACCAAGTTCTTCTGCAAGTTTTTGAGCAACATATCTATGACTTGTACCATGTGCCCCATATTTTCTTACTTGATAATCAGTATACCAATTATATGGTACTGGATATAAATAACGATCTTCTTCTATAGTTTGATGAAAAGCTGTATCAAATACAACAGCCATTGGAGTCTTTGGTAATACCTCTCTAAATGCTTTTATACATATAGCATGTGCTGGATTATGAAGGGGTGCTAAATCACTCAAAGCAATAATATCATCCAATACTTTATCAGTAACTAAAACTGATTCTTTATATATTGAACCACCATGAACTATTCTATGACCTATACCGTCTATTTCTTCTAGGTTACTTATAATTTCTAATTCAATTAGTTTATCCATTAATAGCTTAACAGCATCAGAATGTGTTTCCATTTCTGCTTCTTGCTTAATTTTATATTCATCATTTTTTAATGTGTAGCAAGATCCATCGATACCTATTCTTTCAAACAATCCAGATAATAATACTTTATTACTATCCATATTAAATAAACTAAACTTTAAAGAGCTGCTACCAGCATTAATTGACATAATTTTCATACTATTCCTTCTTTCTATTCCATATTCTATCATATATTTAAAAGTTTATAAAGAAAAAATTGTTTTTAAAAAATTATAAAAAAAGAATTCTGAATTAAGAATTCTTAAAACTATTACATTTTATTTTTTCTTTTGGGGTAGAATCTATATTTTCAATCAATTTATCTAAAGAATCATTTACATTATTTTTATATAACATCATAACCCTAAGTATTATACTTTCTACTTCTTCTAAACTAATATTTAAAAAATTAGAAATTGATTCATTTGTAAAATATTTACTATCTATATATCCCATTTTAAGTGAAATAATTATAGCTTCCTTTGGAGTTAATTTTTCCAACATTCTATTAAACATTGGTGTTTTTAATAAATTTAAAATTTCTATATAATTTTCTTTAGTTAAATTATTTTCTTCAGAATCAATTTTAGTAACTGGTTCTATTTGTATATCAATCTCTTGATTTTTAGTTTTATCACTTTCATCTGATAAAACTACGTTTCTGAAATTTTTCATAATTGTCTTTAATTTTGGAATTATCTCTTTATAAAACTCTACATATTCTTCTTCATTTAATTTACTTTCTTCTGGATCTGTTAAATCACTTCCATAACGCAATTTAACTAATTCTTGTTCTTCTTTTGAAAGCATTGTTAGAGCTTTATCTATTTCCTCTTTAGAATAATCAGATAACAAAATATATATTGTAACATCCCTGCTATTTGCATTAATTTGTTTTTTAATTGTTGGAACAACCTCTCGATAAAACTTACCTTTTTCTGTTTTGTTTAAGTTATTAACTGTTTGTTCATCAAAACCATTTGTATAACGTAAATCAATTAATCTTTTATCTTCCTCTGAAAGAACTGATAATGCCTTGTCTACTTCTTTCTCAGGATAATTTTGAAAAAGACGATATATTGTATTAGGCTTTCTATAATTTGGATTAAGATATTCTTTTAATTTAGGTATAATTCTACCATAAAAAATAGATTTTTGTTTTTCAGTTAAACTACCAGTTAAACTACCATATTGTGGTTGTTCTAGATTTTCTCCATAACGAAACCTAATTAATTCTTGTTCTTCATTGGATAGCATCAATATTGCTTTATTTATTTCTTCTTTATGATAATTCGGTAAAAGATTGTATATTGTTTTTTTAGGTTGTTTCTTTTTTTCAAGAGCTTGTTTAATTTTAGGAATAATTGTACTTTCTAAATAAGCTAATTGTTTTTTCTTCAACTTACTTATATAAGGTACTTCCAAATTATCACCATAATGTAATTTAATTAACTCTTGATCAAATGGTGAAAGTGACAATATTGTTTCTTGGATATCTACATCTTTATTAATCATTAGTTTTTGATATATGGTTTTATTAACTTGTAATTGCTCTTTTCCTTGTTCTGGATTCTGTAGAAATTGTGCAAATTTATTAGCTGCTTTAGAATGTCTTATTTTAATTATTGCTTTATCCTCAATTTGTCTAATTCTTTCTCTACTTAGACCATATTTATCACCAATTTCTTGTAGAGTATATATCTTTTGATTATAAAAACCAAATCTACTAAGTATTACATCTCTTTCTATATCCTTTAAATTGCACTCGTTCAGTATATTAAAAATACTTTCATTAATCATTTTATTTTCTACATTTTCTTCTAATTTTTCTTCACTTGGGATAAAATCTATAAGTTCACTTTCCTCATCATCCCCAACTTTAGTATCAAGACTAACAGTAGATAAAAAACATTTAGATATTTTAGTAGCTGATGCAACTGATATATTCATAAATTTCGCTATTTCTTCTATTGGAGGATTCTTCCCAAATATAGGTTCTAATTCAAATAAAGCTTTTTTATATGCATTTAATTTATCTGACATATGTATCGGAATACGAATTGTTCTAGACTTGTTGCCTATCTCCCTAATGATAGCTTGTTTAATCCACCAAGTTGCATAAGTTGAAAATTGAAAACCTAAAGTTGGATCAAAATCTTCAACAGCTCTTAGAAGGCCAATGTTCCCTTCCTGTATTAAATCCAGTAGATCTACTCCTCTTCCTTGAAATCTAACTGCAATGCTTAAAACCAATCTTAAATTATGCTCAACAATTTTTTTCTTTGCATTCTCACTGCCTGATAAGATTTGTTCAAATAAATATTTATATTCATCTTCATTTAATAGTGGATATTTCTCCATATCTCTTAAATATATTTTTAAATTATCATCAACTTTATCAGTAAACTCTTCATCTAATCGATCATTCATATCAACATTATTTATCATACAGTACGTTTCAATAAGTTCTACTGCAAGACTATTATCAGCTGAATCAAAGCAAAATACTTCATCAGTATATCCATTCTTTATTTGATCATAGTGATTCTTTAATATAAAATACAATGAATTATCAAGTTTTTCATTTCTTCTAATCAATGATACTAATATATCAGGAGAAATAAGTGAATTATTAATAGATAAATTAGTAGTTAACTGTTTTATTATTTTAAATGCATTTTTATAAGTCGTTGGATTTATTTCAATACTATTAATATAGTTATCCATAATGTCTACTAATTTTTCGGGATCATTACCTTTTATTTCTAAAGTTTTTTGAAAAAGTAAATCAATTTTATTCATTATATATTCAGAATAATTGTTTGTACCATTATAATTTGTTTTTGATTTTTCTATTATTTTTAATACAAGTTCATGATATTTATTTTTTGGAATATCAAGACACGCAAAAGAAGTATACATTTTATCGATACTTGGTAATAATTGTTCAAATATTTTTTTAGAATCCAATTTTTTAATTTGTGTTAAATTCAGTTCCATTAGTACCTCCAATGTAAATTTATATGTATCATGTCTGTATATTATAAATCATTTAGATAACTTAGTAAATTATTTTTAAAAAAAAAGATAGATTTAAGGTTAGACTTTAAATCTATCTAGTTATTCTATTATTAGAAATTATTATTGTTATAGCTTCCGCTTAACTGATTCATTCCTTGACGTACTAATCTTTTTGTAATTTCACCACCAACAGTACCATTAGCACGTGAAGTTGTATCTGGACCTAAATTTACACCAAATTCATTAGCTATTTCATATTTCATTTTGTCGATAGCTTGTTTAGCACCAGGAACTCTCATTTTCATAGAGTCTTGTTTACTATTCATTGTTTTCACCTCCTATACATTCATAGGATGTGAAATTTTTTACATTAAATACATAAATTTAACTGGTAATTTTTTCCTATAGCAAATCTTGATAATTGCCTTGTTCATCTTCTGTAATTATTATTACTTTATCATTTGTGATTGCTTTATCAATCATTGGTTCATAATCGAATTTTTTTTCATATTCAATACATTTATCTAATCTTGGATTAATTACAGGATGTTTTGGAACAAACACTGTACAACAATCTTCAAATGGTAAAATACTAATATCATATGTATCTATTTTTTTTGCAATTTGGATTATCTCCAATTTATCAAGGCAAGCTACTGGTCTTATTACAGGCATATTAGTTACATTATTAATAACTGACATACTTGTTAATGTTTGTGACGCCACTTGTCCAACGGATTCACCATTAGATATTGCCAAGCACTTATTTTTTTTAGCCAGTCTTTCTGTTATACGATACATCATTCTGCGCATAATAGTAATACAATATTCACTATCTATATATTTATATATACTTTCCTGTATTTCAGTAAAAGGAATAACATGAACTACTATTTTATCTGTATAAATTGACAATTTTTTTGCAAGTTCTAAAACTTTATTACGTGCTTCAATGCTTGTATGTGGAATAGCCTCAAAATACACACATTCCAACTTTATTCCTCTTTTTAATGTTAAATATCCCGCTACAGGAGAATCAATTCCTCCTGAAAGCATCAACATTGCTTTTCCAAGAGCTGAATTAGGATATCCACCTAATCCTTTATAACTATTTGTATAAATATAAGTATTATATTCTCTTATTTCAATATTAAGTAACAAATCGGGATTATGAACATCAACTTTTTTAGCCTCAAAATTCTTTAAGATCATTCCACCAATTTGTTTTGAAAAATCTAAACTGTGAATTTCAAAGTTTTTATCACTTCTTTTTGTTTCAACTTTAAAAGTTTTAAATTTTTCATTACTAATTATATCCAAAACAGATGATTTAATACTCTCAACATCAGTTGGAACTTTGTATGCTACTAAATATTCAAATATTCCAAATATTGAATTTATTCTTTTTAAAATTTTATCTAAATCATTATCATTAAATTCAATATACATTCTTGATATATCTTTATAAATTTTTACATTATAATTTTTTAACTTATCATTTATATTTTTGTACAATGTATTTATAAAAAATTTTCTATTTCCTTTTTTAGTAGTTAATTCTCCATATTTAATTAATATAACTCTATTCATAGTAACTCCTCCTCTAAAAAAGATAAGTATTTAGCTTATCTTTAAATTACTCACCATTTATTACTTTCGATTCATCAACATTATCATTTGAAGCATTTTTTATTAAATCATAAACAATAATAGCATTTGATACATCTAACAGTTTATCGGCATATTCACTATTTTTATCAATATATTCTTTATTAATAACGCTTCCCTTTAATACTAAATATTCATTTTTTTGACTATTGTAGTAAACTTTACTAGTTAACCAGTTTCCTGATGGGAAAACTACAATATTTTCTTTTAAGTTGTTAAATATATCATGTCCTAATGCATATTTATTTTCAAAGCCAAACATGTTACCAAGGGTTGGCATTAGATCATACATTCCCATAACCGAACTTATTTTCTGTGGTTTAGTATCCTTTGAATAAATCATTAATGGTACTTTTCTATTAAGCTCATAACTATATTCATCGAAAGTAACATAATCTGGGTCATTTGCACTTAATACACCATCTGTTTTAATGTCGTAATTGTAAAACTTTTGATAATCAGCCAAAGGTAATCTGGCATCATGATCTCCATATAAAACAATTACTGTATTATCTAGTAGGTTTTCATCCTCTAGCATTTGGAAGAATTCACCAAGACATTTATCTGCATAATGAGCAGATTTTAGATAATTTCCTAACTTAGTTCCTTCCAAATAAGGATATTTAACTCCATCTACAGTTTTACTTACATCAAATTCACCATACTTATCAGTAGCTGCGAAAGGAGTGTGATTAGTCAGCATAATAAATGTACCATAATATTTATCATGTTCACTATTTATTACTTTTAATTTTTGAACAGCCTGTTTAAAGAATGAATGATCAGATAAACCGAGACCAATTGTTTCATCTATATTGAATTCACTTTTAGCATAAAAATGTTCATATCCTAAATTTTTATGCATAACTCGTCTGTTCCAATAATCTGCATTATTACCATGCATAGCAAAAGTATAATAGCCCATATCTTTTAAAAGTTGTGGCATAGCTATATATGTTTTATCAAAGTGATTTCCAAATGCAGTACCAGTATTTGATGGCATTAAGGATGTAGCCAAAGTAAATTCTGTATCACTACTTGTACCAACACTGACTTGAGAATAAAAATTATCAAAATACATACTTTTTTGAGCTAATTTATTTAAATTTGGTGTTACTTCTTGACCATTAATTTTTAATCCTATTAAAAAGTTTTGCATACTTTCAGCATGAATACCTATAATATTTTTACCTTTGTATATATTAGTATACTCGTTTGTCTTTTTAGTATTATCTCTATCTTTAAAATATTCATTAAACTTTTTAAGAGCATTGTCATAGCCAAATAAAGAGCTAATTTTAGGTTCAATGCTTTTAACAAAATCATTTATATGGTATATATATATACCATATTTACTAACTATATATTCACGATTCCACTGTTTTACTAATCTTCCTATGTCTGTACCTGTTAATGTAACACCAAACATAAGTGAAAATACAGCTCCAACTATCAATATTTTTGATGCTAATCTTCTATTTGCATTTTTATAAACTTTTTTCTTACTAAGAATCACAAATACTACCACTAATACCGCAAATAGTAATGGATATATTAAATCTTTTATTTTTACAACACTATCTGTAACAGCATCTCCAACTGCAAAAACAAATTTTGTGGTTGATATTAGTGAAATAGACGCAAATGATGTGTAATAATTATAATAGCAAGAATTAACAACACACATAATCATCATTATAAGGCTGACAATTACATAATATATAATTTGACTTTTTTGCTTCATCAAATATCCTAGGCCACCTAATAAAGTAATTAAAGCTAAATCTGCCATAAATGGCGAATAAGAAAACAATGTACCTACTCCACCTATTGTTAAAACACGTAATAATACACCATTTACTAAGTTTATTATTAAGAATAAACAAAAATATCTATTGTTTTTAATAAACTCAAAAATTTTATTAAATATTTTTTTAGTACATCCTTTAGGATCATTTAAAAATATATTAAATTTTTTCTTGGTTTTTGTTACTATTTTCTTAACATTTTTACCAAAACATTTTTTTTCTTTTTTATCTATCTTTTTTTTCATCTCAACACCTTCACCACATATTATATCATTGAAATGTTATTTTTTAAAGACTAAAAAATAGCTCCCATAGGAACTATTTGTTTTTCTTTTCATCCAACTCATACTTAGTAACATTAAGTGCCATTCCAAGTACAAATATATATGATAATAAATATAGCCATAATAACAATATTAAAAGACTTGCTACACTGCCATAAAAGGTAGTATAATTAGTAAATTTTTCAATATATATGGAATAAAACTGGTTTACCAAAGTCCACGATATTGCTGTAAATAAAGATCCATAATTCACTTGGCTTCTTTTTATTTTTTTATCTGGTGCCATGATATATATTAATTTTATCATACCAAATATAAATAAGAAAGAAAGTGGATACTTTAAAGTATGGTAAACAGAAACAACAAATTTTCTGAAACCTGAAACATCATTTATTGACCCTATAAGTTTGAAAATCATATCACCAAATACCGGTATAAGTAATACAAACAATAACAAAACAAACAATATAATCATCATAAAGAACGCTTTTGCTCTTCTCTTAATATATGGCTTATCTTCTATTTTATAAATCTGATTTGATGCTATTATCATTGAATCTGTTGCATTAGATGCTAAGAAAAGAGAAGATGCAAAGAATATAATCCAATTAAAGCTAAATTCCATATTGTTAGATATGATATTCAAAAAGAATGCTGTTCCTTTTGGAAAATATCCATCTAATAAGTCATTAATAGAATTGTAGGGTAGTTCAAGCAACGATATGCAACTACCTACTAAAGCCACTAGTGGAATCAAGGTCAAAAAGAAGAAAAAGGATAATTGCCCTGGTAACACTCTCATTTCTGGTCTAGTAATATTGAATTTTAACCTATTTACTAAAGCTATACATCTTTTTTTTATAGTTGCCACTTTACTTATACTCCTCTTTATCTGTCTTCATATCAAGTGTTGCTTCATTGATAGCATCATCAATGGTTTTAATCTCATCCATAATCATACTATATCCAATGGCTGCCCCAAATCCATGTGGTAAATTATGCATTTCTTTTGATAATTTCTTTGTATATGTTGCAACCTGTTGTTCACTATATCCAATAAGATAAATTAAGAACTCATTTCCATCTATTCTTAATATTTCACTCTTTTCTAATTGAGTATTTATAAGTGTACTTGCTGCTTTTGAAATTAGTTTATCCCCTTCTTCATAACCATAATTTTCATTAACATAATTTACATTATTTAAATCAATTATAATTATTGCTTGTGGATATTTTGGATTATCATTCCATTGTTTGATATTAAGATTCAAATAATTTCTGTTTTTAAGTGAAGTTAACATATCTGTGTATTTTTTTCTCTCTTCTTTTTTTACTGTTTTAATTTTATTTTTCTTCTTCAACAAGTAATATAATATACCAAATCCTATAATTGGAATTAATATTGCTATTAAAAGAATGATATATAATTTTCCAAATGATGATGCATTAAATACTGATACATTCAAGCTATTTAATCCACTGTTTCGATAATTATAGTATGAATTTGTATTAATAATATAATTAAATAAATTATAGAATTGTTCATTTTCATTATTTATCATAAAATAATAATCATTTGTCATTATATCAGTGTATAACAATTCATAATCCTTAAATTTACTATTACGATAATAATTATAAACTTCATTATCTACTACTAATAAGTTACTATCACTATTTTTTAGCATTTCTTTAATATTTTTATATTTTGAAATATTTGCTTTACTATTATTTTTAAAATAATTATAAAGTGAAGAATTATCTAACAAGCTTATTTTTCTTCCTTTTAAGCTTTCAAATGAATTAACTATATAAGAATCAGATAATTTTCCAAGTACAGCATATTTTTCAATAAATGTTGAGACTGTCTTTTTATAATTATCATTATTTAAATCATAGTAATTAAAGAAAATATCGACCTCTTTTTTATCAATTGCCTCTTTTAATTTGTCATAAGAATCGTATTTTTTGAATTCAAAATCAATACCACTTAATCTAGTTATACGGTTTATATACTCTGCAGTTATTCCAACAAATTGTTTTTTTATTAATGCTTCATATGGCAAATTTTCTACAAAACCATATACATAAGTTTTAGATAAAATATCAGATCTTGTTTTATCATTTACATTTTTACTATCAATGTAATAATCTAATAATAAATCATTGTATGTTTCTACAAATGACTCGTTTTTCCATTTTTCAAAATATTTTTTTACAATATTACTAAGCTCTTTTTTGTTTTCATTTAAAGATAAAACAATTTTATTACTTATTTCTGTAAAGACATAATTTGTATAATATTTATCATTAGTAATTGTATAATCAAGATACATAATGTTTGGTACTATTACCATATCAACATCACCCTTATCTAGTGATGCAAACAATTTACTAGCTGAATCATAAGTCTTATATGTTAAATTTCTACCGTTTTTAAGATAGTAACTAATATCACCAACATCATCACTAAAAACACCTAAAGTTAAATCTTCAAAATCACTTATTCGATCTATTTTTCTTTCTTTCTTACCAAGAGCAACATATACATCTTCGTTAAGCAAGATATCATTCTTAGTAATATCACTATCTTCTTTTACTATCTTAAATCCAAAATCATTACTTTTAGTTTTAGTTCCTCTATAATATGGTACTTTATTAAATTCAAGTTCAGTTGCTTCTGACAATTTAGTAATAAATTTATCAAATACACCACTATTTCCATATATTGGGTAATCATTTATAACTTCTATACTTTCTACTGTATTTTTGTTTGCTTGTAACCATTTTCTTTCAGATGATGTAAATGAATCACTATCCTCCATGTTAAAGTGAGCATATAAAGCAATAAATAATACAATTGCTACTACAAAAGGTATAGCAAAAAAGATTTTTTTATTTATCTTCATTATCTTTTGTCACCGCCCTGTCTTTTGTCCATACTAGTTCTTTTGTTCCTCTTTGTTTATAACCAATTATTGGAAAATTATTTTCGTCTTTACTTTCCTTCTTTACAAAAACTTGTACTGAATAATAAGAAATTTGTTTTTCATTCATTGCTGATAGAGTTGTACTTCCTATTGATTTAGCATCTTTTATAGATACATCATCTAAAACAGTTATTACTACTTCAACCGTTCTACCCGCAATATTTGTTTCTACTTTCTTAACTTTCTTGTTTTCTTTTATTTTGGATTCTATAGAAGAAATATCCTTCTTTTCTAATTTAACTTCTTCTATTCCATCCAATCTATTACCATATTCTGGCTTACCACTATTAGTAAAAAACAAATCAACTGCAAAATACAATAAAATAACTACTGCAATAAATATCACTATTACTAACGTTGTAAATTTATGTTCTTTTATAAATTTCATATCTCCACTCCTCACTTGCTATTATCATTATATAATATTATTTAAAAATAATCAAAACAAAAAAGCTCAAGTTATATTGAGCCTTAGACTTAATCATACACCGTATGATATTATATTATGATATATAAGCAAATTAGTTATACATTATTTATTTTATTCATAATAATATTTTAACGTGATATAATGATTGTGGTGAAAAGTTATGAAAAAAAAAGATAAATTAATTTTAATTTATAGAATTGTTCTATTAGTAATAATAATCGTTGGTATTATTCTAAATTTTAAAGCAAGAGATAAGGCTTGGTATCTAGTATTAAGTTATTATACTTTGCAAAGTAATATTATAGTTGCATTATTTTTAATGTTAGAAATTATTAATACATTTAAACCTATTAAAATTTTTAAGGAAGAAAGAAGATATCAGTTTTTTAAAGGAATGATTACTTTAATCATTTTAATAACTGGACTTATCTTTGCAATATTATTATCAAGCTATGTAAAATCATGGCATGGTATTAGATTGGCTAGTAGTTATATATTACATTACATATGTCCAAGTATGGTTTTAATAGACTTTTTGTTTTTTGATGATTTAACTACTAAATTAAGTTCAAAAATGAATATCTTATGGTTTATCTATCCTCTAAGTTATTATATTTTTGGTGTACTAAGAGTTCTTTACCTAGATGGATTCACACCATATCCATTCATGGCTGTACAAATACTAGGTCCATTAAAATCAATTGCTACCCTAGTAGGGCTAGTTGGAATTTTCTATTTACTTTCACTAATACTAATACTTGCAAAAAACAAAATATCAAAAAAATCTATAACCATAGGTAATAATTAATATAATTTTTGTAAATTTAACATTTTACTAATAGACAAATTTTATTTATATGTTAAAATTATTGTTATAAACAACTATTCAGAAAGGAAATATAAACTCAATATATTTTACTTGATAGTAGTTATTTTTTTGTTTAGGGAGGTAAAATGGAGAGTAATTTAAAACTTATAATCATGCCAAATTGTCAAGCATTTGGAAATTTAGTACATGAGAATTTAAAACTAATAAGAAAGACTAATGAGGATTTCATAGTAACAACTAAGTTAGAAAGGTTTAATAATAGCGAAGGAAAAGCACATAAGACTGGAAATGTTACAGGAAAAGATGTTTACTTACTAACTGATGTTGGAAATTATGACGAAACATATAAAATGTATGGGTTTGACAATCACAAAAGCTTTGATGATCACTTTCAAGATACTAAAAGAGTTCTATCATCAATGCGTTCACAAGCTGCAAGAGTTAATTTAGTTATGCCACTACTTTATTCATCAAGACAGCATAAAAGAAAAGGCAATGAGTCCTTAGATTGTAGTTTAGCCTTAAGAGAATTAGAAGAGGTTGGAGCAGATAGAATTATTACATTCGATGTTCATGATGCAACTGTTCAAACAGCATTAAAACATTCAACTTTTGAAAACGTATATCCAACATATTCAATATTAAAAAACTTAATAAAAAACGAAGATATAGATTTAGATAACATGATGATTATTAGTCCAGATGCAGGAGCTGTTGATAGAGCGGCTTATTATGCGGATTGTCTTGGTACTGATATTGGAATATTTAGTAAAAGAAGAGATTATTCAAAGTTAGAAGATGGAAAACATCCAATAGTTGACCATAATTATCATGGAAAAGATTTTACAGGCAAATATCTTTTAATTGTAGATGATATGATAGCATCAGGCGATTCAATGATTGAGGTTGCTAGGTATTTAAGGGAAAATGGTGCTAATAAAATATTTCTTATAACATCATTTGCATTATTTTCAACTGGTCCTAAAAGCATTAATATGTTTAGTAGCGCTTACAAAGATGGTGTGTTTAACAAATTATATACTACAAATTTATCTTATATTCCAGAAAGTATTAAGTCTCAGGATTGGATTGAAGCAGTAGATTGTTCTAAGTATTTAGCTAAAATAATTGATAGAAGTAATAAAAATGAACCTATTGATGATTTAATAAATGGTAGTAGTAAGCAGAAAATACTAAAATTAGCTGATAAAAAAAGAAATGGACTTATATAAAGATAAAGGATGTGTCAATAAACACATCCTTTATTTTCTTTTTAATATTTTTTTGGCAAAATTATATAGTTTTCCAAATGGCAATACTGTTTTTTCAAATTGACCAACAAGTTCAACTACATTACCATTAAATCCTTTTTTAAATTCATATATTCCATAATACTTATCATTTTTGTCAAAGCATCCATTAATACCATAGAAGTCAACCCATTCATAGTTATCTTTTAAGGCATCTTTAACATGTTCATCATACATAGCATATTTAGGAGTAAATGATTTATATTCAGCTAATATACCACTACTTAATGTTAAATATTCAGTTCCAGATTTCATTGAAAGTAATACGCCAACATCTTTTCCTTTAGGATTAGTTTTCTTGAAACTTTCAGCCTTTTTCTTTTCATCTTGATATTTCTGAATCAACTTGTTAGATGTCTCAAGTTGATTTTTTAATTTATTTCCAACCATATCCTTAGACATTTTTTCTTTTATCTTCTTATTATTTTCTTCTTCTTCTTTCAAATTTTTACTAGCTGAATCATAATAAATATCAGGGTCTATATAAGCTATATAGATAGTCATCAAATCATGCATATGTTTATACATTTTTTGATAATAAGATAAACTTCTAATACTGAAATCTTTCCTTTTACCAGTAGCCTCAAAGATTTCTGACAAAGTCGGTAAGTCTTCAATTTTTCCTTTTCTTACTCTTAATCCTTTTTTATAGCAATTATCGATATTTTTTCTAGTACTTTTAGAATATCCTGCTTTTAATTCCTCATAGCTTTTATCTAACTTTAGCCTATATTCCCATCTCATTTGTAAAGCTTCTGAATACAAGTTAAATCCAAAATGTTTATAGCCTAGTTTATTCAAGTTACTTATTAAAATATCGTTTTTACTATTTCCTATATCTTCACCATCACTATTTCTAAGCAGATAAATAACATTAGGATCTATAATAATTCGAAATCCATGCCTTTTTTTAACAAATTCTTTAAGATTTAAAGAAAAATAGTTTAACAATTCGAAATCATTATAATCTATTAAGAATCCTCTTGGCGCATAAAAGCTTTTATACCAAAGAACTGATTTTTCTTCTAATATTAAAGTTGCCGCTATAAGTTTATCTTTTTCTTTTACTCCAAAATAATAAACCTGATCACCTAATCCTTGTTTCAAATGACCTAATTCAACACTTTGCATAAAAGAAAATTGAGGATAATTTGTTGAAAATTCTCTAAAATCATCTTCACTTAACTTAACAAAATTAAACTTTCTTTTTACCATTTTTTTTCACATTCCTTTTGCATCTAAATAATTTATTCAAAATATTCTTTACTGTTTTAGCTCCAAAAATATGATTAATAGTATTAGTAGCATAAGTAATTCCAATATATATTGCTGAACCTACTAAAGTATAAATTAATATAACTAATATTGCTTTAAGTCTACTTGGAGTAGTAACCGGAATAACTAATTTCATTGCCGATAAGCATAATACCATTGTTATTATAGCAATTAATATATTTAAAAACTCATTAATCGTCGAATCAAAATTAACCTTATATTTTTTCTTTAGGAAAATCATACAAATGATACTTGATGTTAAAAATCCTAATATTGTCGCTGTTATAGCACCATAATATGCTGGTAATCCCAATTTATTAAATCCATATATAAATGGAATATTTAGTGCCACTTTAAATAGCATTCCCGATAATAAACTAATAAATACCATTTTATATTCTTTTAATAATTGAACAATAGTAACTGTTGAAGTAAATAACGCTGTTGCAAGAGCAACAAATACCATATATTGGTATGTTATGGCACCATATTTACTAGCTCCATAAAAAATTGTCCATACAGGTTTAGCTAATAGGCTTAATCCAACAGTCATAGGTACTGTAAAGAATAAAATCACTTGATAAGTTTTATTTATTTTATTTTTTACTTCTTTCATATCATTTTGAACATAGCTTGCAGTTAGATTTGGAATTAAACTAGTCATTATCCCGGAAACTATAGCAATAATAATCATATTAATCTTTAATCCCCATGTAGATATAATACTCATTATACTTTCAGCATCCTTAACTTGATAGCCAATATCATTAACTAATGTTTTAACAAGTGTAACTACATCAACAGAATTATAAAGTGATCTAAACAAATCTATCATAATGAATGGAATTGCATAAGCTAATATTTTCTTCATGATTTCTTTATCAGAAACTTTAGGTTCTTTAACACTCTTATCAATTACCATTAATTCTTTTTTGTTTTTCTTTTCTTTATAAAGTAAATATGCATATGAAGCTATACCACCAACAGTAGCAGCAAAAACAGCACATCCAACTGTTAATTTAAGTGATAAATGAAAAACTCTATACATTAAGAAACTACCAAAAACAATGATTGTCACTCTTACAACCTGTTCTATTATTTGACTAATAGATGTTGGTGTAATAAATTTATGTCCTTGAAAATATCCTCTTGATACACTTAATATTGGAATAATTAAAATAGCTGTTGAAATAAGTCTAATAACAAAGGCCACATCTTCTTTACTATTGCCACCTGTAATATTGCCTATTATCATATAGCCTATTTGATCTGCAAAAACAAATAAAACAATAAAACATACAAGGCCCATCATAAACAAAAGTCTCTTTCCTAATTTAAAGGCTCTTTCTTTTGTTTTAAAGTAACCCAATGTATAATATTCACTAATTATTTTACTCATTGCAAGAGGAATACCTGCTTGAGATATGCTTAAAAATATATTGTATATGTTATATGCATATCCGTACAATGCCCCACCTTGTTCACCTATAATTGCATGAAAAGGAATAACATATAATATTCCTAATATTTTACAAATAACAATACCTAAAGTAGCTACAAAGGCTCCTTGCATAAAAGAATTTTTCTTGAGTTCCATAAAAATCACACAACTTTCTACATTTTTCATTATAGCATTAATAGAAAAAATAATAAACTAATAAGCCAAATTTATTCACTTTCTGTGTAAATAATCATGGCCGAAAAGCAATATATCTGTTCTTCCCCAAACATTGATGTCGAAACTTGATATTTTATGTCAATAATATTGTCAAAGTTCAAATCACTCAAAAAATTGTTGACACTGTTTTCTAGGTCTTTTTCATGCATTTCATCGAATACCTTTACTTTCATATTTTTATTCACCAAATTAATAATAATAAAATTCAAAAACAAAAAGTGTCGAATTGACACTTTTTTTCTTATTTAATGTAAACATATACTATAAAAATGTTATTTTACAACAATATTGACAATTTTACCTTTAATTATAATTATCTTTACAATTTCTTTACCTTCTATATGTTTTTTAACATTTTCAGAATTCATCGCTTTATTCTTGATATCTTCTTCACTATCGTCAATATTTATATTAATTGTTGAACGAACCTTTCCATTTACTTGAACCGCAATATCTATATTTTTTTGAATTAATTTTTCTTCATCATAAACAGGCCATGTATCTTCGCAGATAGGCTTATATCCAATTTTTTCATTTAATTCTTCTGTAATATGAGGAGCAACTGGATTCATTAATTTTAGTAACAATCTATAATCTTCTTTAGAAATAGAATCTTTATCATCATAAGCATTTGCTAAAATCATCAAGGCAGATATGTAAGTATTGTATCCCATAGTTTCCAAATCTTTTGTTGCTTGCTTTATTGTTTTATTTTGGATTACTTCAAAATCTTTAGTTAAACCACTTTTATCGTTTAATTTATCTGACATTTTAATGATTCTATCAATAAATCTTTTACAACCTTTCAATGAATCAGTACTCCATGGAGCATCTTGTCTATAATCACCCATAAACAACTCATATACTCTTAATGTATCAGCACCATATTCTTCTACAATATCATCAGGATTAATTACGTTTCCTTTTGATTTACTCATTTTTTCTCCATTTGATCCTAATATCATTCCGTGAGATACTCTTGTCCAAATCATTTCTTTATTAGGAACAAGTCCTATGTTATATAGAAATTGAACCCAAAATCTTGCATATAATAAATGTCTTGCTGTATGTTCCATTCCTCCATTGTACCAGTCAACTCTATTCCAATATTTCATTGATTCCATGGAAGCAAATTCTCTAGTATTATGTGGGTCCATAAATCTTAAGAAATACCATGATGATCCAGCCCAATTTGGCATAGTATCAGTTTCACGTTTAGCATCCATTCCACACTTTGGACACTTACAATTTACCCAATCAGTTATTTTAGCAAGTGGAGATTGTCCGTCATCAGTTGGTTCATATTCAGCAATATCTGGTAATAATAATGGCAATTCATCCTCATTCATAGGTTGCCATCCACATTTTTCACAATATATCATAGGAATTGGTTCACCCCAGAATCTTTGTCTTGAGAAAATCCAATCTCTCATCTTATAATTATTTACTTTTCTGCCTACTCCCATTTTTATTAATTTATCTGTAATTGCTATTTTTGCTTCTTCAACAGTTAACCCATTAAATTCTTCGGAATTAATAAGTTTACAATTCTTTCCTAAGTAATCTTGTTTTTCGAATGCTTGATTGCTTACATCAGCTCCATCAATTACCTGAATCATTGGTATATTATGAACTTTTGCATATTCAAAATCTCTTTGATCATGTGTTGGAACGGCCATTACTGCACCAGTACCATAATTTCCTAAAACAAAATCTCCTAGGTAAACAGGAACCTTTTTACCATTTACAGGGTTTATTGCTTCTATTCCTTTTACTAAACATCCTGTTTTGCCTTTATTAAGTTCTGTTCTATCCATGTCAGATTTCATTGAAGTTTCTTTAATATATGCCTCTACTTCTTCCTTATTCTCCACTCTAGGCATTAATTCTTTAATTAATTTTCCATCTGGTGCTATTACAAAGAAAGTAATACCATAAATAGTTTCAATACAAGTAGTAAAAATTGAAAATTTCCCACCACCAACTATATCTATGTCAACCTCAACACCAGTAGATTTACCAATCCAATTTATTTGGCCAAGTTTTACTCTATCAGCAAAATTTGTATCATCTAATCCTTTTAATAGATCTTCTGCATAAGCACTCATTTTAAGCATCCATTGACTTTTTTCTTTTTGAACAACGGTTGTTCCGCATCGCTCGCAAACACCACCGGCTGCATCTTCATTAGATAAAACACTTTTACATTTTGGGCACCAATTTACAGGAATTGTATCTTTATATGCCATTTTGTGTTTATAAAATTGTAGAAATTGCCATTGTGTCCATTTGTAATAATCTGGATCTGTTGTAGAAAACTCTCTATCCCAATCAAATGAAAAGCCTAGTTTTTTCATTTGACCCTTAAATGTTTTGATATTTTCTTTAACCGCATCCTTAGGATGAATGTGATTTTTTATTGCATATTGTTCTGCAGGAGCACCAAAAGCATCCCAACCCATTGGATATAAAACATTATATCCTTGCATTCTCTTCATTCTAGCAAGAGCATCCTGTGCCGTATAACTTCTAACATGCCCTACATGTAATCCGGCTCCAGATGGATATGGAAATTCAACCAATATATAATATGGTTTTTTACTTTTATCACCTGTTATTGCCTTAAAACTTTTATTTTCTTCCCAATAATTTTGCCATTTTTTCTCTATTTCATTAAAATTACTCATCTTTAGTCAATCCTTTCTTTTTGAAATATTTACCTAATATATTAAAACTAATAAATACGATTATTATTACTAGTATGAAACTGAGCAACAGCTTCAGCCATAATGCATGAACAAATCCAATTATAGTAATAACTATAGATAAATCAAATGCTATAACAAGTCCCATTAATTGTAGGAAATATCTATAATTTAATTTATCTAAATCAACATTATATTTTTTTACAAATACTACAACCTCTGATGGCATTTTTCTTTCTTTCAATTTCCCTTTTTTATTTCTTCTTTGATTACCATTTTTATCGAAATTAATTATAATCCATATATAATACATCATGTATATCATAATAATTGTTATAACTAAACTCAACATAACATCTACCTCCAAAAAAAAGATGGTACCTATAAGGACGAATAATCGCGGTACCACCTTAATTCATATTAATATGCTCTCAAATCTTTAACGCTGATTAGCGATTTGCTTTAAATAGGATAAGTTCATAATTTATTCTTATCGTTTACACCAACCACGACTCTCTATAAAGAAATCAATTACTACTGCTTCCTAAGCAAATAACTATTTGTATATAGTATATTAGATTTGATCAATATATTCAAGTAATTTTAAAAATAATCTGACAAAAGATCCATCAAGGCCTTTTCGACGAAGCTTTCTTATTGCAATTCGTTTTTTATTAATAGGATCATTACTGAATAAAATAGCATCTATTTTTTCCTTCATTTCTGTTTCAATTTGCAAATCCATTAATATGCTTTCTATATCATCATTAACAAGTCTAACTGCATCTATTTCAATATCTCTTCCTATACAGTTAATAGTCAACTGTCCAATAGATCTAACCTTATTAACTTCAACGATAAAATCATTCTCTTCTACATATGATTTATTTGGTATAGCAAGACCATTATCAAAATAGGTTGTAACTTGATCTGCTTTTTTAGTATTCTTAAAACGTATTTTATAACTTCTAAATTCTGGTACAATTCCACTTTTTCCAGCAATCGATCTAATAATAACTGTATAATTACTAGGCATATAATTATAATCTATAGAAGTAAGTAGGTAGAACCCTTCTTTGTATAAAGAACTTATTCCATCATCTTCGTACAATTCATAAGTATTACTCTTACCAGGAAAGATTTCTATTTCTAATTCAGTAGGATTTGATGTATTATTAATATTACTTTGGTTTGAAAGAGGTATTATAGCCCCCTGCTTTGCAAAAACAGGATAATCTTCTTCCTTGAAAAAAGACACATATTTTTTATTTCCTGGAAATTTTTTACCAGTTGTATAGTCATACCAAATACCATTTGGTAAATAGAATCTATGAATTGTACGATTCATTAATGGTTCTTTTTTTGTTATAATCGGCGCTACTAAAAGTTCATTTCCAAAGAAATATTCATTTCTATATAAAACATCGTCATATAGCTTAGGAACTAAATAGTAAAGTGGTTGAAAAACAATTTTACCATCTCTATAATAGCGAAAAGCTTCAGAATATAAGTAGGATATTAATCTATGACGAAGCTTTAAATATTTAGCGGCTATATTTCTTGTTTTATAATTCCATTTCCATGGTTCTCTTTTATAAAATTTTCCAGCTTTTGAATAAAATCTTAATATTGGACTAAAAACACCCAGTTGAATAGATCTAATATATAAATCCTCTTCTTCAATACCTCCACTAAAGCCTCCAATATTATGACTCCACCAACATACACCTATATTAGCCGATTTAATATTAAAAAAAGGTAATTGTCGAAAGCTATCCCATCCAACCTTCGTTTTACCAGAATATAAAACAGGGTAACGATGAGATGCAACTAAAGGATTTCTAGCTAAAATCATTCCTCTTTTTGCCTTGTTTTTTTCTAGGTCAAAATAGTGATAATGATTCATAACCCATAACTTTTGTAAGTCACTTAGGTTACTGTAATCATTCCAGAAAAAATCCACTCCATAATCTTCTAAACTTTTAATAAATATCTTGAAATAAACATCTAAAAATTTAGGATTAAAAGGATTAAATTCAATAATTCCTTTTTCGTTTGGTGCAATATCTTTAATTGCTTCTTGATATAATGCTTCATTTGGATTTATACCATTGGTTGGATCAACATTAAGACCAACTCTAATTCCTTGCATATGTAGTTTATCTATTAATTCTTTTGGTGATGGAAATAAGTCATTATTAAATGTAAAACCTGTTATATTAGAGGGATCCATTTGTTTATGCCATCCTTTATCAAGTAGCAAGACAGATATAGGAATTCCTTCATCTTTAAAATTAGTTACTAATTTTTCAATATCATTTGCATTATAGGATGTTTCTCTACTCCACCAATTTCCTAATGCATATCTAGGTATCATGGATGGATTACCAGTTAATTTAAAATAATCTTGAAGACAATATCCAAAATCTTTATCGTACATAAATAAGTAAATATCAATATTGTTAGGAATAGGGCTTTCAATCATACCAAATTGATTAAATCTAAAATTATTACTATCATTAAGTGAAACAAAGCCTTCTAAAGAATATAAACCTCTATTTATATAGGTTTCATCTTTAGTTTCAACACTTATATTAGAACCAAAATAATTTCTAGCCTCTGGATGTCCATAATACCACACATTATTAGTACCATTTAAGGTTACTCTCAAATTTTTCATAGCATTCATTCCACTGCCTTTGAATGGAGCATTCTTAACATATGTTAAAGTAAAGTATTTAGTGGAAATTTCTAAAAGCATTTCATCTTGTCTAATATCATACTGAGGGACATCAAAATTACGACGTAAAACCAATTCACTAGCTCTATCATCAAATCTTGCATCATTACTATATTCAAGTCTTATTAATCTTTCAGTTAAAATAGTAAAGCGATATTTATCACCTTTTATAATAGCGCCAGGATTAGATTTTAAATTATTTAAATCTATAGAAAATTGTTCTCCTAAATTATACATAACAATGCCCCTTTCACTTATACTATCATCTATTATATAATTATAACATAAATTTAGGCAATTTGTTATAATTTTGATATAATAACAGACGGAAGTGATTATATGAATAAATTTAAATATTCTAATTCAAACAAAAGATATCATACACTTGACTATTTTTATAAACAAAAATTCGGTTCAAAGATATTTAAAGTTAGTCTTAATGCAGGATTTTCTTGTCCAAATAAAGATGGAACTAAAGGATATGGCGGCTGTATATATTGTTCCAAACTAGGAAGTGGAGACTATGCTGGTGAAGTAGAAAAAAGTTTAACTACACAATTTGAAGAAATAAAAAAAATAATGCTTAATAAATGGCCAAATGCAAAATACATTGGATATTTTCAAGCTAACACTAACACGTATGCACCAGTTAATATACTAAAAGAAAAATATGAAAGCATTTTAAATCTTGATGGAGTAATTGGATTAAATATCGCTACTAGGCCAGACTGTATTAGTAGTGAATGTTTAAATTACTTAGAAGAATTATCTAAAAAAACATATTTAACAATAGAGCTTGGATTACAAACCATTCACGATAAAACGTCAAAATTAATTAATAGAGGCCATGATTTAAAGTGTTTTGAAGAATGTGTTAGATCATTACGTGACAAAAGCATCAATGTAGTTGTTCATATTATTAACGGGCTTCCTTACGAAACAAAAGAAATGATGCTTGAAACAGTTAAATATTTAAACACATTAGATATTCAAGGTATAAAAATACATATGCTTCACATTATTAAAGGTACTGCTTTAGAAAATTTATATAATAAAGAAAAATTTCACATTCTAACAAGAGATGAATATGTAAATATTGTCTGTGATCAATTAGAACTATTGAGAAATGAAATTGTAATTAATAGAATTACTGGTGATCCAAAAGCTGATGAGTTAGTAGAACCAATTTGGTTAATTAAAAAATTTGGAGTATTAAATGAAATTGATAAAGAAATGGCAAGAAGAGATTCTTACCAAGGAAAATATGCTGACAAATAATGTAAATATTATATTAAATTTTGAAAAGTAATTAATTTTAAGGTTGTTTTGTGTTATTATTTTTATAATAGGTGACTTAGATGAAGAAATATATTTGTTTTTCCGTTTTGTTGTTTCTGATAATATTACCGGCAAAAATTAAAGCACAAACAACTGCTATTGTCGATATAACAGAGATGAATATCTATCAAATTCAAGATGCTGTCGACAAAGGTTATTTAACATACGAGCAAATAACAAGAATATATCTTGATAGAATTAATAAATATAATAAACAATATAATGCCATTTTAACAGTTAATAAAAATATTATAGATGAAGCTAAGAAAAAAGATGAGGAATATCATAAAGTAGGAAGAAAAAGTCTTATTTTTGGATTACCAATACTTGTTAAAGATAATATAGATGTTAAAGGAATGCCAACCACATCAGGATCAAGATTACTTCTTGATTCGTACCCAAATAAAAATAGTGACGTAGTACAAAAGCTTCTGGATGCAGGAGCAATTATTATAGGGAAAACAAATATGAGTACTTTTGCTTTAGATGGAGCGAGTTCATATAGTGACTTTGGACATGTTCATAACGCATATAATTTAAATTATACTCCATATGGCTCTTCTGGTGGATCTGCAGTTGCGGTTGCTGCTAATTTTGCGGTCGCAGCTATTGGTACTGATACAGGTGTCTCTTTAAGGTTACCATCTGCAGCAAATAATGTAATTGGCTTTAGAACAACATATAATTTAGTAAAATCAAAAGGAGTTATTCATTTAGACTCAACTCGTGATGTAATTGGACCAATAACCAAATATGTTGAGGATAATGCTATAATAATGGAAATAATTGATGATGAAAAAATTAATTATCAGTCAGCAACAACAACAAAGAATTTAAAAGGTATTAGAATTGGCGTAATTAAGTCGTTTAAAAATACTACCGTCAAAAGTATTAATGATTTGTTTTCTAAACAATTAGAAATTCTTAAAAGCCTAGGTGCTGAAATTGTATATATAGACAATTTCAATCTAGACTATAGCTTTTTATATGATGAATTTTGTTACGATTTTAATAATTATATAAAAGGAACATCCAGTCATATAAAATCATTTAATGATTTGTTAGTATCTAATTCATATAATTTTTTAAATAAATATTCAAATTCTTATTGTAGTAAAGATTATCACAATTCATCTAAGTATAAAAAATATATAGAAATACAAAACAAAAATATTGAAAAGGCAAATAATATTTATGAAAAAAATAAGTTAGATGCTATTTTATATGTTTCTATAAAAAATCCAATTGTCCAAATTCAAAATTTAGGAAAAGTATTTGTAAAAACAGATAGTTCTAAAATGGCAAATTTAATCGGATTCCCTGCAATGGCTATTCCAATTGGAAATATTAACCAATTATATTATGGAATGGAAATTATGGCTGAACCATATAATGAATCTATCATATATGATATTGCTTTCAACCTTCAAAGAAAAAATTCTTTTTATAAAGTTCCCAATATTGCCCCTAAATTATATACAGTATCAGAAAGTGCAAAACAAATGTTACAATTAAAAGAATTAATAAGAGACATAGAAAAAAATTCTTTAAGCTTTATATATAAAATCAAAAAAGTATTGTAAAAAACCACTATTTTATGAATTAGTGGTTTTTGCTTTATATAATAAATGATGTAATAAACATGATAAATGGCACCATATAAAAAACTAATAATAACATTGTATATAAAATCAAATAAATAATGTACGATATTTTATGTAATAAATTAACTTCCATTATTTTATTATAAAATTTTGTAAATGCAACAAATACTATTATTCCAATACATGTAAATATTATTCCTAATTTTAATCCTGGCGTAGTATAATTAATTTTAATATTATTTGAGCCTTGTATTAACCTTATGCCAATAAATCCATCAAATACTTTTATTATCTCAATATTATTACCATTTAATTTTGCTCTCATGCCATTTAAATAAGGTACTGGGATAAATAATATATCTTCACTTTTACTGTCATATGAAACATTTAGACAATCTTTTGTATAGTTAACATCTACATCGTACTTATTATTATTAAAATACTTTTTTAATAAATTTCTATCAAGTAATCCAAATTTTATTGATATATTTTTAGCAATATCTTTTTTTATTAAAATTTTAACATTAACTGTTTCATTTTCAAATGTACCAAGATTTAAAGAAGCATTACTATCTTTACTATAAAAATTGCTTTTTAATAGTTTTCCATTTACATATACATCAAAACAACTATACAATTTGTTTTTATCAGAATTCATATATGAAGTAAAAATTTCTAAATATAATGTTTTTTTATCTTTAATATCAAAATTTTTCTCTAAATATGCTTCTTTATTTTTATCAATAATATCTAGGTTTTTGCCATCATAAGTGGCATTTACTAATTCGAAATCTTTATATATATTCATTATATCAGTTGTATCATTCGATAATGCTTTATAAATAATATTTGTATTTTCAAATGATGAATTCACATTTTCAAGACTTTTATTTTCTTTTAAAATGTACCCTTTTGATATGGGCATGGACGCTTCATATATTTTTAAATTACTTTTACTACTATATAAATTGTACAATTCGGCATCCGGATTATTTTTAGTAATTAAATATTTATTTGATAAAACAAAATCAAGAAAATAGTTACTTTCTCTAGATGAAGTATTCATCCAATATGAATTATATCCTAGCTTTTGATATTCAATAAACATATTGTTATCTGTTAGAGATGTAAAGTAGTCTTGCATTGGTTTATTGATAATTGCTCCAGGATTTGCAATTATATCATTGTCTTCTTGTTTTAAATGATAACCTGTCTCTGTTTTTAATGTACTTATATAATTCATATTAATGTAATTATCATGAAATTTTTGAGCTGTTTTATCTATATTTATATATATAAGTGATTGACAGAAAGAAAATACAATTAAATTTGTCAGCAAAAACATTTTAGTTAATTTACCACCTTTATTACCAAACTTAAATAATACTAAATATGTTATTAGATTTATAGTTGATAATACAACTGCTACAAAAAAGGCTTTGTGATTGTAACTAAATGATAATTTGTTGACACTTTCTTGTAACACTGGATAATATTTATAACTAATAATAATTGTTAATGCTATTGCAATAATAGTAGTTAAAGTAATTAATAATTTGTGTTCTTTTTTATTTTTATCATTTTGATTTATATACATAAAAGATGCAATAATCAATATAAAAATTAGAATAAATCCATATCTATATGGATAAAAAACATAACTACCAAAATGCCACATTTTATTTATTGGCTCTATGATTAGTGATAAACCAACTATTAAAGCGCTTAATACTATAAACTTTATATTTTTTCTAGTTTCATTACCATCTTTATACCTTTTTAGTAGTAATATACTGCACACAACAGAAGCCATGCTGGATGTTAAAAACATTAATTTATCTATAATTGGTCCCAACTTTGATGAGAATAATTGATTAAAATTCAATTTCATTCTTGCAGATGATAATATTTGTATAAATACAGGTACTAAAATTATTGATGATATCAATAAAGATACCACAACAGAAATTCCTAATACTGTAATTATTCTACCTATATTTTCTTTATTATAAATTTTTAGATATATCAATGTTATAAAAAAAATAAATATAATACACATTAATGAAATGTAAAAATTAAATATTAAACATAATGTCAATATCACAATAAACATAGTCGGCTTTTTTGAATTTAATAGCTTATCCAAGCCTAACATTAAAAGAGGAAACAAATATACAATATCTATCCAGCCAGTTATTATGTACATGGATAAATTATAAGTAGATAGTGCATAAACTACACTAAAAAAGCATTTATAAAAATTATTTTTCTTTTCAAATTTTTTATCTAAAAAATAGTTGCATGTAATTGCGGATAATACTATTTTCAATAATACAATTATACTTACTGCATTTGGTATACTAGCTCGTTTAAATAGTAATACTATTAGAGTAAATGGACTTACTATATAATAAGCAAAGTTAGCAATAAGATTAGATGCAATACCTCCGGTATAATCTATCATCATTGATTTACCATTAAATACAATATCATAAAAATTGTAATACAATGGAACTATTTGTTCATACATATCTCCCCATATTATATAATTTTTTCCAAATGGATATATTCCCTTTATGAAAAACGCAACTAATAATATGAACATAACTATTAACCCAGGAATAAAATACTTCTTTTTCATTTACTTGGCTCCTCAGTTTCTTTAACAATATATAATGGTCTTCTTTTAGATTCTAAATATGTTTTTGACAAGTATTGTCCTAATATTCCCATACAAAGCAATTGAATTCCACTTATAAAAAACATTATACATACCAAAGATGGCCAACCTCTTGTTGCATCTCCAAATATTAATGTCCTAGCAATTACAAATATAATTGCAAACAAACAAAATAATATTCCTATTATAAAAGCTAAAGAAAGTGGAAAAGTTGAAAAAGCAATTATACCTTCTAATGAATATAAAAATAGCTTAAAAAATGACCATTTTGTCTCTCCAGCAACCCTTTCTACATTTTCAAATTCTATCCATTTGGTTTTAAATCCAATCCAACCAAATATACCTTTTGAAAAACGATTGTATTCTTCCATTGATAATATTGCATCTACCATTTGTCTAGTCATCAATCTAAAATCTCTTGCTCCATCAACAATATCTGCCCTTGATATTTTATTAATAATTTTGTAAAACATTCTAGCAAAAAAACTTCTAATAATCGGTTCTCCTTTACGAGTTACTCTTCTAGTAGCAGCACTATCATACCCTTCTTCTACGATTGCTTTGTACATTTTTGGCAATAAAGAAGGTGGATCTTGTAAGTCAGCATCCATAATTGCAACATAATCTCCTGTAGATGCTTTTAATCCAGCATACATACCAGCTTCTTTTCCGAAATTTCTAGAAAATGAAACATACCTTACTCTTTTGTCTTTTTTATTTAATTTTTTTGTTACTTCTAAGGTTTTGTCCTTACTACCATCATCTACAAAGATAAACTCAAAATCATTTTTTTTCATTTGCTTTGTTATTTTAGTTATTTCCTTGTAAAAAATTGGTAATGCTTCTTCCTCATTATAACAAGGTATTACAATACTTATTTTTTTCATAATATACCTCACTGTAATTTAATTATACATTCCGTATATTATGATTTCAAGTATAATAATACATTTAAAAATCCACTATGATTAGTTCATAGTGGATATTTTATTATGGTGTAATACTTTTAGGTAATATTTCTTACCCAGAAGATATTCTCTTCCTAATTTATTCATATTATCACCATTAATATTATCTACAATTATTTTTTAATTATTCAACATTTCATTAAATTTTTCTTCATTCCAAATTTCTATCCCCAATTTTTGTGCTTTATCGTACTTACTTCCAGGTTTTTCCCCAACAATTACAACAGATGTTTTTTTACTAACAGACTCTGTTACTTTACCTCCACGTAATTCTATTTTTTCTCTTATTTCATCACGAGCGCTATTTAATGTTCCTGTTATTACAAATGTCTTGTTAACAAAGTTTTCATCTTCTACCGAAGTTGATAGTAAACAAGTATTATTAACACCTATTTTAATGAGATTTATAACCTGATTTTTGTTGTAGTCAACATTAAAATAATTTATTATACTTTTTGCTATTATACTTCCAACATCATAAATATCATTTAACTCATCAAATGTAGCATTCATAAAACTTTCCATTGTTCTGAATTTTTTAGCTAATATTTTTGATGTTTTTTCTCCTACATTAGGAATTCCTAATGCAAAAATAAATTTTTCTAAAGAATTGCTTTTACTTTTTTCTATTGCATTTAATATATTTTCAACACTTTTTTCTCCAAATCCTTCAAGTTCAATTAAATCTTTTTTATGATTATATAATTTAAAAATATCCACAAAACTGTTGATAAAATGCATGTTGTAAAAATCTTCAATTATCCTATCTCCTAAGCCATCTATATTCATTGCTTTTCTACTAACAAAATGAATAAGTCCTTCTATTTTTCTAGCATCACACGCTGGATTCATACAATAATAATCAACTTGTCCTTCTTTTTTTATTAAAAGACTATTACAAATAGGACAATTTTTAATCATTACAAAATCTTTCTCAGTTCCATCTCTTCGCTCTAAAATAGGTCTAACAACTTCAGGAATAACATCAGCCGCTTTTCTTATTGAAACAATATCCCCTATTTTTAAGTCTTTATTCATTACATAGTCTTCGTTATGTAATGTTGCTCTTCTAATAGTTGATCCTTGAACAATTACTGGTTCTAATACTGCGTTAGGCGTAATTTGGCCAGTTCTTCCAACTGTGAATATAATATCTACTAGCTTTGTTAAAACTTCAGTAGCAGGGAATTTATAAGCAGTAGCCCATTTTGGATATTTAGCAGTAAATCCCATTTTCTTCTGATCAGCAATATTATTAAGTTTAATAACTATTCCATCTATTTCATACGGAAGAGATGCTCTAGCAAGTTTCTTTTCTTCAATAAAAGCCAGTAATTCATTAATATTATAAACAAGTCTATTATTAGGATTAACTCTAAACCCTAATTCTTTCATAAATTCTAGTGCCGCAAAATGCGTAGTAATTCCATAATCCTCTGGATTTGGTAAATGATAAATCCAACATTCTAGTTTTCTTGAGGCTGCTACCTTAGTATCTAATTGTCTTATTGAACCAGCCGCAGCATTTCTAGGATTTTGAAACAAATCAAGACCTTGTTCTTTTCTTTTTTCATTTAATTCGGCAAAGATTTTTTTACTCATATATATTTCTCCACGTACTTCTATGTCAATTTCTTTACTTAAAGTAAGAGGAACCGTTTTAATTGTTTTTACGTTCTCAGTAATATCTTCCCCAACTATACCATCACCACGTGTAGCGGCACTAACAAATTTACCTTTTTCATAATGTAATGAAACACTAAGTCCATCTATTTTTAATTCACAAACATAATTAGGATTTATATTTTCCTTTTTTATACGATTATCAAATGCTATAATTTCAGATTCATTAAAAACATTACTTAAGGAAAGCATTGGAATACTGTGAGTTACTTTTTTAAAGCCATCTAATACTCGTCCCCCAACCCTAACTGTTGGTGAATCATCTCTTACTATAGATGGATTAGCCATTTCTATTTCAAATAATTCTCTTAAATACTTATCATATTCTTGATCTGTTATGGTAGGATTATCTAGTGTATGATAATTATAATCTGCTTCATTTATTATTTTTATTAGTTCTTCATATCTTTCTTGCATATATTTCACCTTATCTATTATTATATCAAAAAAAAAGAAGTATTACACTTCTTTTATTGATTCAAACCAATATTTATCAAAAACATATATTAAATAGACTTTTATCCACCAATTTACATTGGAATTTTAGCAACTAAAATTAACATTAAAAGCCTCTTGATGAGCCTCCTCCACCAGAAGAGCCTCCTCCACCGTGAAAACCTCCAAATGATGATCTACCACTAAAGGAACCACCACTTCCACGATAACCACCAGAGCCATGATAACCGCCTGAACCTGTTGTTTTCACAGATCCCATTATAAATCCTACAACATTGCAAAAAACAGCCACCTTAACGGTGTTAAATATACTGGCTATCAAACTAAAACCTCCAGCAAGAATAATAGATATTACTATATCATAAATTCCTACACCCATTATTCCAATCTTTTGCCTTTTTACGTTTGCCACTAATACTCCAGCAAGAAAACAAGTTACATAAAAAATCATGAAAACAAGACCTTTTTGATTACCTGTATTTTCTGATACATTTTCATCTGGTAATCCATCATAATGATTAGAAACCAATTTATAAAATTCCTGATAACCTTTTTTTATTCCTAGATCATAATTATTATTTTTAAAGTATGGTATCATATATTGATCTTGAACTCTACCTGTTTTACCATCAGTTAAAAATCCCTCTAATCCATATCCAACTTCTATTCTTGATTTTCTATCTTCAACCGATAAAAGTATTAATAAACCATTCTTCTTATCTTTATTTCCTATCCCAAACTTATTGAATAAACCATTTGCATAATCTTCAATTGCTAATCCATCCATGTTTTTAACAGTTACAACAACTATCTGCGCACCTGTTTTATCATATAATTTAACACTATTTTCTAGTATATAATTTTTTGTGCTCTCACTTAAAACATTAGCATAATCATTAACATAGAACTCATTAGTTGGACTAACAATTGCTTTTGAAGATTGTGAAAATGAAAAAAATAGTATTAAAGTAAATACTAAATATAATATTTTTTTCATTAATTAAAATTTACTTCTGGTACTGTTTTAGCATTATCACTTGCTTCAAAATAATCTTTTGATTCAAATTTAAACATACCAGCAATTATATTGGTTGGGAATTTTTTTATATAAGAATTATAGTCATTTACTGTATCATTATAATTTTTTCTAGCAACTGCAATTCTGTTTTCTGTTCCTGCTAATTCATCTTGTAAATTTATAAAGTTTTGATTTGCTTTTAAATCAGGATAGTTTTCAACAACAACCATTAATGCACTTATAGCATTTGATAGTTCTTCATTTGCCTTAGCTTTATCTCCTGTAGTTTTGGCATTTAATAAATTTGATCTTGCTTCTGTTATATTAGAAATAATTTTTTCTTCATGTGAAGCATAACCCTTAACTGTATTAACCAAATTTGGAATTAAATCTGCTCTTCTTTGTAAATATGTATCAACATTTTTTAATTCCTTTGTTACGGTTTCCTCTTTTGACACCATAGTATTGTACTTACCTACACAACTTAAGCCTAATATTGCTATTACTGCAATAATAACAATTAATATAATTGAACCTTTCTTCATATCCAATCCTCCTATGATATAAATATATTATTTTTTAAACAATTTGTAAATATTTTTATTTCAACATTAATTTTTATTTACTGAATTTTACTTAAACTTTTATGATTTTTCATTAATTTTCTAATACCATAAGGATGTTTAAAAGCAATACTAACAAGGGTATTTGTAACTTCAACTACCTTTCCATTACCAAATACTTCATGATAAACATAGTCACCAACATTGTACTCAACGTCTTCTTCTCTAAACATTTCTTTCTTTTCTATTTTAACATCATCTTTAAAGCTCTTTTCTAGTAAATCATTATCAATTTCATTTAAAAATCTACTTTGAGGGTTTGCTTGTTCTTTTCCATACAATGTACGCATACGTGCATTAACAAGGTATAATTTCTTTTTTGCTCTTGTAATAGCTACATACATAAGTCTTCTTTCCTCTTCAACTTCGCTATTATCTAATAGAGAATTTATATGAGGGAATATACCTTCTTCAAGACCTATTACAAATACATAATCAAACTCTAGTCCTTTAACTGAGTGTACAGTCATTAAACTAATTCTGTTTTTATCATCTCTATATTCATTAACATCACTTACCAAACTGATTTCAAGTAAAAAATCCTCAAGTGAGACAGAGCCATACTGTTCTTCAAATGCTTTTGTTATTGACTTAAATTCTTCCAAGTTTTCAAGTCTTATATCTGCTTCTAATGATTTCTCACTTTGGTATTCTTGTTTCATACCAGTAACATCTAAAATTTTATCTATTAATTCTGTTAATGTTATGTTCTTTGAAATTTCTTTTAAATTTTCAATAACTTTTTTAAATTCTAGTTCTTTACCAGATGTTATAACTTCATATATACTTTTATTTTCTATATTAGCAACATTTATTAAATTGCTGACTGTTTTATTTCCAATGCCTCTTTTTGGTGTGTTAATTACTCTTAATAAACTAATATTATCTTTTTCATTATAAATTAACCTAAGGTAAGCAATCAAATCTTTAATTTCTTTACGACTATAAAAGTAAAAACTACCAACCACTCTATATGGCAAGTTTTCTTTTAACAATTCTTCTTCCATAATACGTGATTGAGCATTAGTTCTATATAAAACTGCTATATCCTCATATCTTACTCCATTTGCAATCAATTTTTTCATTTCTCTTATTACATAAAAAGCTTCATCTCTTTCATTGAATGCTCTAAAGTAAGTTATTTTATCGCCCTTACCTTTATCAGACCAAAGATTTTTAGATTTTCTTTCTTTATTGTTTTTTATAACAGAATTTGCTGCTTCCAGAATAGTATTAGTTGAACGATAATTTTGCTCCAATTTAATAGTAACTGCATCTTTATAGTCTTTTTCAAAATTTAAAATATTTCTATAATTTGCGCCTCTAAACCCATATATTGACTGATCAACATCTCCAACTACACAAATGTTACGATATTTAGAGCTAATTAATTTTGTTAAGATATATTGAGCCTTATTTGTATCTTGGTATTCATCAATTAGTATATACTTAAATCTATCTTGATATTTTTCTAATACATCTGGATTATTTCTAAACAATTTTATTGGTAATATAAGTAGGTCATCAAAATCAACAGAATTATTTTGTTTAAGTGTTCTTTCATAGATTTCATAAACCTTTAATACAATTTTTTCAAAATCACTGGCAGCATATTTTTCATAATCAGTAGGAGTCATAAGTTCATTTTTACAACCACTTATTTTGTTTCTTATAGCTGATGGATTATAAATTTTACTATCTAAATTTAATTCTTTTAAAATTTTCTTTATAATAGTTAATGTATCATCACTATCCATAATCACAAAATTAGATTCGTATCCTAATAAACTGTAATTTTCTCTTAATATTTTCAAGCCAAAAGAATGAAATGTAGATACTTGTGCATTCTTTGATATTTCCCCAATCATTGAGTAAAGTCTATCACTCATTTCTTTTGCTGCCTTATTAGTAAATGTAATAGCTAAAATATTATAAGGATTTATTCCTAAGTTTTCTATTAAATAAGCCACTTTAGTAGTTAAAACTCTGGTTTTTCCACTACCAGCACCAGCTAAAATTAATAGTGGTCCACTGTTTAATAATACAGCTTTTTGTTGTTCTTTATTTAAATCTTCTATCTTCATAATTACCTCTATCTCTATTCAATTTGTCTACTGGAACTAAGCCTTTCATAAATTCCATTTCTAACATACTTGGATACATGTATCTATATCTAGTTCCAAGCATTAAATTATTCTTATCAATTTTAGTATAATCCAATTCTACATTAAATGGTAACTCATTACATTTTTCCAAAACTGTTTCTCTTATAAATTCTCTAATTGATCTTCCATTACCTTCTCTAAATGGATGAATTCTTATTAAATCATAATAAAAAGGTGCAATAACAAATGCTAATTCTTCACTACTTCTAACTGTATCTATTTGATTACTGTAATTAAAAATTGTAGTTATTAATTCCTCATTTATTTTATCTGGATGAACAAAATTATATCCATTTTTACTTAATGTACATTCTCTTATTTTACCAGCAAATGTATAAATATCTTTAAATAAAAATTTGTGGATAGCAAGTAGCCCTTCCCTATTACAAACATTATCAATAGGATTTATATGTAAAAGAGTTAATCTTTCTAATACAATATTCTTTTCTGCCTTGTTTAACTCTTCTTTAGATTCTATACCTAAATTATTTTTTAACATACCATTTGTTTCAATATAGCTATCCCAAGCCTCTTCATCTTTTTTAATGCTTTGTTGATTGTATTTTTCTGACGCCATAATTCTTATCTCTTTTCGTTATTTTTTTTACCCTTTCGGTAGTTTTTGTTATATCTTCATTATTAAAAACCATATCATCTTCAAACGACATGTTAGCTAAGGCCATCTGAATGAACCTATCCAAATCTTGATTACTTATTTTTTCTACTTTTACATCCATAAAACACCATACTACTTTCTAATATAGTTTATCATAAATATTCTTTTTTTTGTAGCTGTTTCATACAATTAAATGATAAGGAGTTGATTAATATTGTTAAAATAATAATGGATGGAGGATTGGGATCTAAAAATTCCCCCAATTATACTAGTGAAAGTTTTTTAATAGTTAATAAAAAAGATAAAATCCATGGTATTAAAGTGTACGTACACTTAACCAAAGATAAAAAGCTAATAGTTTTAGATAATGAAACAATGAAAAAAATAGGTATTAATGAAACATATATTAATAATCATACGCTAAAAAGTCTTATCAATTTAAATATAGGTACCAAAGTTAAAAAAAATTTCCCTATTTCATTAAACGCATTAATTTCAATATTGGATAATGATAAAATAATTATAATCAATATTGTTGATAATAATAATATTGACGACTTAACATATAGTATCAGTAATTTATTTACAGGAATACAGGCTAATAACAATATATATGTATATGGTTCTTCTATGCAATTAATTGATAAAATAATTTCGCAAAATCTTAATGTAAAAGTAGGAACAATTCTAAACGAAAATAATGAGCATTATGCTACCGATTTCCACGTTATTGATAACGATTTATTTAAAAGTAATAATGCAAGATCAATTCTTAACAACACGCCTCTTTTTATAGATAAAGTTCATGAAAAAAAAGATTTTGATTTTATTAATCAAAACTATACTAGTAATAATATTTATGTAATTAGTAAGACAATATGCTGATATTGTTTTTTTATTTAATAAATCACATTAAAAAGAAACCTGCGTATAATAAACTGTAATTATTATAAGGAGGAATTTATGAAAAAGAGAATAATTACCTTCATTGCAGTTATTGTTATTTTTATCGCAGTATGTGCAGTTATTGTAAATTTAAATAATAAAGACAAAGGACTAACTAAAATTAAAGTAGCAGAAGTAGCACATAGTATTTTTTATGCACCACAGTATGCAGCAATTTCAGAAGGCTTTTTTGAAGAAGAAGGAATTTCTATCGATTTAACTTTAACACCAGGTGCTGATAAAGTTACGGCAGCTGTACTATCAGGGGATGTTGATATTGGGTTTTCTGGAAGTGAAGCAACTATTTATGTATTTAATGGCGGTGAGAAAGATTACTTAAAAACCTTTGCTCAATTAACACAAAAAGATGGAAGCTTTTTGGTTTCGAGAGAAAAAATTAACAACTTCAAATTAGATGATTTGAAAGGAAAAACTATTATTGGGGGCAGAGCTGGGGGTATGCCCGAGATGACTTTCGAATGGGCACTTAAAAGTGCTGGTATAGATCCAAAAAAAGATGTAAAAATCGATACCAGTATAGCATTTGCTGCTATGGGTGGATCATTTATTAGTGGTAATGGAGATTTTGTAACTTTATTTGAACCAACAGCATTAGAAATAGAACAGCAAGGATATGGATATGTTGTTGCATCAATTGGTGAACTTGGAGGAGTAGTTCCATATACTTCATATAGTGCTAAAATAAGTTATATAGATAATAATAAAGAAACAATTCAAAAATTCACTAAGGCAATTCAAAAAGGATTAGACTTCGTCCAAGAAAAAAATAGTGAAGAAATAGCAAAATCAATTGTAGACTTTTTCCCAGACACATCACTTGCTGATTTAACAAAGGTAATAGATAGATATAAAAAACAAGATACTTGGCCAAAAACTACTGAATTCACAAAGGAATCTTTCGATCATTTACAGGAAATTATGATATCAGCTGGTGAATTAAATAAAATGGTCGAATACAAAGATTTAATTTACACAAATGGATAATGTAATCCTAGAAATTAGTGATTTGAAAAAAATTTATCATGATAACAATAGTGAGATCACAGCCATTGAATCTATAAATTTAAAGATTAATGGTGGAGAATTTATATCAATAGTTGGTCCATCTGGTTGTGGTAAATCTACATTATTATCAATCCTATCAGGACTAGAAAAAAAGTCGGGTGGAAATATATTAATAGATAAAAATTTAAAAATTGGATATATGCTTCAAAAAGATTCTTTATTTCCTTGGAGAACTATTTTAGAAAATTGTTTAATTGGATTAGAAATAAATAAATCATTAAATGATAAAACAAGAAAAAGAGTTATTAAACTTTTAGAAACTTATGGTTTAAAAGATTTTATAAATAAGTATCCATCTTCTTTATCCGGAGGTATGAAACAAAGAGTTGCTTTAATTAGAACACTAGCAACAAATCCAGACATATTACTTCTTGATGAACCGTTTAGTGCCCTTGATTATCAAACTAGATTGGCACTTTCTGATGATGTTTATAAAATCATTAAAAATGAAGGAAAGACCGCAATTATGGTAACTCATGATTTAGCTGAAGCAATAAGTTTGTCTAATCGTGTTGTGGTAATGACAAAAAGACCAGCCAAAATAAAATGTATTTATGATATTAAATTAACCAACAGTTCTACTCCTATCAATAATAGAAAATGTAAAGAATTTAATTACTATTATGATAAAATATGGAGGGATTTAGATGTCCACATGGAGTAAGGAACATTTACTTTTTTTAAAAAAGAAAAAAAGAAAAAAAATAATAATACTAACATTTCAAATTCTAATAATTGTATTATTCTTAGCAATATGGGAAATATTGGCTCAAAAGAAGATAATAAATACATTTTTGTTTTCTTCACCATCCGATGTATGTAAGTGTTTGTTAGATTTATATAAAAAAAATAAATTATTCAATCATATATTAATTACTGCTTATGAAACCTTATTAAGCTTTGCATTGGCTAACATAATAGGATTTGTAATTGGCTCTATATTATGGTGGAATGATACAATTGCTAAAATTGTGGATCCTTATCTTACAGTGATAAACTCATTACCTAAAGTAGCTCTTGGCCCACTAATTATTATTTGGGTTGGTGCAGGAATAAATTCTATTATATTTATGGCACTAATGATAAATACAATTATTAGTATAATCAATATATATAACTATTTTATTAATACTGATGAATCATTTATAATGTTGATGAAAAGTTTCAATTCAAAGAAATGGCAAATATATACTAAAGTTATCATACCAAGTAATATTTTAAACATTATAAATAATTTTAAAATAAATATAAGTATGTCATTAATCGGCGTTATAATGGGTGAATTGTTAGTATCCAAAGAGGGTTTAGGTTATCTCATTATGTATGGTTCACAAATATTTAATATTAAACTTGTTATAGCGTCGGTTATCATTCTAGGAATTTTATCATATTTTATGTATTATATAATTCACCTGATTGAAAAAAGGCTTGAAAAAAAATAAAAAATTGATAATTCAATTTTTTATTTTTTATTGTTAATTTCTAATTTTTTAGCATCATCTATTTGTTTTAAACCCAAATTTATAAAATATATTATAACTATCCAAGCAGCAACTGTTAAACCAACTCTAAATAATTCAAATGGTGCATTTATTGGTAAATCCCAGAACCAATGTAATACCAAAGGAATTGCACAAACAAGTAGAAATCTTTTATCATTCAAGTGCTTTTTATCTAATTTATCAAAACCTTTAACATACATAAGAGCGCCACCTTCAATTGTTGCCCATGCAACATGCATACCAGGCGCAAGAAGTCCACGAGCCCTAATAACACGTAGCATTGTTTCTAATCCATTACTCATACCATATCTTAGAATATAACCCGCTGTTTCAAATGCTCCAAATCCAGCACCTACTGCTGCTCCAATAAGTAAACCATTTAAAATGTAATTACATTTTTTATTTTTGAATAGGAAAAATGCTATTACTACTATTTTTGCTATTTCTTCAACTAAACTTACAAAAAACGCTCCTTCAAAATTTAGTGTTGCAGTTTTTTGCTCAAGGAATGGCAATGAGTAATACAATATTGCAACAAAAAGTGATGCACCTCCGCCTATTATAAAATATTTCAAAACTTTATGAAATGGAATATTTTTAAATAAATTTATTTCAAAAAAGAAAACCAGTACTGTAACAGGTACAGCAAAAGCAGCTAATATAATCATTGATGGTAAAAAGTTTGCATTTCCATAATACATATACCCTATATAATTTGGAATATATGCTATTAGGAAAAATATAAATATCTTAAAATATACCCATGCACTAGCTTTTTTAGGATCTATATCTTTTATTTTAGGAGTTGTTTTTTCAGTCCCACATACAAATATAGAATCTATATCTTCATCAGTATGTTTTTTAAATGTATCTTTAAATAAATCTTTTGCTGATACATAATTTTCTGATTTTGCACCTGTAATCTTATCTAAGTTTTCAGATATTATATTTGATGCAGTTTTTTTATTTAATGGAAGGCCACATTCTGGACAAGATACCTCATCACCTTTTAATTTTTTTCCACACTCTGGGCAAGCTTTATTATTTAAACTTATACCACAGTGAGGACAAGTTTTTGCACTCGATGATATTTCCTTTCCACATTCCTTACATTTTATTAAAGCCATATTACATACCTCCTTCTGTAAATGATTCTATTATACTTGAAGCAGTATTATTGATCTCTTGTGAATTTTGATTTTCTTCTTTTGTTCCTACCATATATACTTTGTTATTTAAGACAAATGCATATCTATTATCTACTACTAAATGGCCACTTGATGTGTAATTATATGCTAATCCATATACCAGTTTTCCACCAATATTTCCTGATGTTAAATCAATTGTTATTCTAATATCACTATACTCATTTCTCATTGCATCTGTAAACTTATTTAATAGTTGTACTGCATTATTGTAACCATCATATTTTGTAATAACTACATATGGAATTAATGCTCCTCTATTATCAACTGTTTGAGCTACATATATTTCGCCTGATTGCTCTACTACCTTGTAAGTATTAGGATATGAAAATGATATACCTAAACTTTTACTGGTATAAACTGAATTACCATTATTATTTGAATCATTATTTTGGTTATAGTTTTGATTATTATTTTGATTATTATTTTGATTACTATTTTGGTTATTATTTTCTGAAGTTTTTCTACTACCTCCATATATCAATAACCCAACTACTATTATTGCTATTATTATAAAATATTTTGTATTATTGTTATTTTTATTAATATGATTTTCAGCATTATCACTTTTCTTAACAACTTCATAACCACACTTTGGACAAACCTCACATTTATCACTTATATTATGATTACATTCTGGACACTTTATTAACGCCATATTTCCTCCTTTTAATTATAATATTCATATCTACATTAAGTATACTTAAATAAATCATTTATCACAATCAACTTACCATCAAATTCAATGATTAAATTGGTAAGTATTTATATTAATTCTAAAGTTTATATAGTATAATACTCTTGAGGTGTTTTAAAATGACATTTAAAGATAAACTAAATAGTTATATGAATGAACTTAATTGTTCATCTAGAGATATATCAAAAATATCTGGAATATCAGAAACAGTTATTAGTAGATATAAAAACGGAAAAAGAACTCCAAAAATTAATAGTAATCAATTCAAATCACTAGTAGAGGCAATTTACAATATCTCAAAAGAAAGTAAAAAAAATTATTCAAAAAGTCAAATAGAACAACAATTAATACTAGCAGTAAATCATAATAACACATTTGATCATACTAGTTTTAGTAAAAATTTAAATGAACTAATATCTACGTTAAATATTAATACTACCGAAATGGCAAAATATATTGCTTTTGATGCATCATATATATCAAGAGTTAGATATAATAAAACTAAACCAGCCGACCCTCAAAATCTAGCGAGTAAAATATGCAATTATGTAATTGCAAAATATAATAATCCAACTACAATTAATTCTATTTTATCAATTTTAAATATTTCCGATATTAAAAGCGAAGAAGAATTATATTTAAAACTATATGAATGGTTAACAATTAATAAATCTGTAGATACAACAAATCATATAAATAATTTTCTCGAAAATTTAGATAACTTTAATTTGGATGACTATATAGAAGCAATTAAGTTTAATGAATTAAAAATACCATATATTCCTTTTTATAAAGCTAAGACTAAAAATTATTATGGAATTGAAAATATGAAAAATGGAGAATTGAATTTCTTTAAGGCTACAGTGTTATCAAAATCAAAAGAAGATATTTATATGTGTAGCGATATGCCAATGGAGGATATGGCACAAGATTTAGACTTTGGTAAAAAATGGATGTATGGTATAGCTTTATGCCTAAAAAAAGGATTAAAGTTAAATATCATTCATAACCTAGATCGTCCATTTAATGAAATGATGTTAGGCTTAGAAAGTTGGATTCCTATATACATGACTGGACAAATAGTTCCATTTTATCTAAATGAAGTTAAAAACAGTGTCTATCAGCACTTAAATTACACTTCAGGTGTAGTTGCATTAACAGGAGAATGTATAGTTGGTAATCACAATAAAGGCAAATACTATTTAACAGTTGATAAAAAAGAAATCGAATATTATAAAGAAAAAACTAAATTACTTTTTAAAAAAGCAAAATCACTTATGGATATTTATAGAGAAAAAGATTATAGTATTTTTAACAAATTCCTAAAAGAAGACTCAGTCAAAAAAGGTAATAGAAAAAGAATTTATTCATCACTTCCAATTTTTACTATAAATGAACAATTACTTCTAGAAATATTAAAAGATAATAACATTTCAGATGAAGAAATAAAATTAATAATAAATTATAAAAATCATGAAGAAAAAAGCAATAAAAATATAATTAAAGATAATATTATTACTGATATTATATGGAAACCAAGTAGAGAAGAATTTGACAAAAATCCAATAAAACTAAATTTAGAAAATATTTTTTATGATAAAAAAATCATTTATAATTATGAACAATTTACAAAACATTTTAATAGTACAATTAAATATTCTAAATTAAATAGTAATTATAATATTATTGTTGACAAATACCAAACTTTTAAAAATATAAATATTACCATAGTAGAAGGAAAATATGTTATTTTATCCAAAAATGCTAACCCAATAATTCATTTTGTAATAAGACATCCTAAATTAGTTGATGCTATATCAAAATTCGAAACGCCAATAAGAGAATAGAATTATAAATAATTTATATATATCTAGACAAAAATAAGTTCAAAAACTCAAATTTATCATAATGTATTTATGAGGAGGAATATGGATGAATAATTGTCAAGATAATCAAGACTTAAACTTAAAAAGAAATTGTTGGCAAAATTGTTATATAATAGGTCCTACTGGTCCTACCGGACCTAGTGGTGGAGCTACTGGAGCTACTGGAGCCACCGGAGCCACTGGAGCTACTGGACCTACTGGACCGACTGGAGCTACTGGTCCTACCGGAGCTACTGGAGCCACTGGACCTACCGGAGCTACTGGACCTACCGGAGCTATTGGAGCCACTGGACCTACTGGACCTACTGGACCGACTGGAGCTACTGGTCCTACCGGAGCTACTGGAGCCACTGGACCTACCGGAGCTACT
>CAKPRZ010000004.1 GCA_934183165.1 uncultured Bacilli bacterium
ATATTAAAAAATATCATAAAAATTTTATTCACAAGAAAACCTCTAGAAAAAATCTAGGGGTTTGTCTACAATCTGAAAAAAGAGATTAAAATTTTTAATCTCTTTTTTAAGTTAAAACTATCTGTTATAGTATTCAACGATTAATGTTTCTTTAATGTCTGGGTTCAATTCTCCTCTTTCAGGGAATCTAACATATGTACCAACCATTTTAGCATCATCATAAGTGACAAATTCAACTCTTTTAGTAACTTTTTCTAGTGATTCTTTAACAACTTTAAGTTCTTTATCTTTGTCTTTTAAAGTAATAGTAGAACCAGGTTTAACTCTAAATGATGGAATATCAACCTTTGTACCATTTACTAAAATATGACCATGATTAACAAGTTGTCTAGCACCACGACGAGTAGAAGCAAAACCTAAACGATAAACTAAGTTATCAAGTCTTGATTCAAGTAACTTTAAGAAGTTTTCACCATGAATACCTTGCATTTTACCAGCTTCAACAAAAGTCTTTTTGAATTGTTTTTCATTTAATCCGTACATGAATCTAACTTTTTGTTTTTCTTTTAATTGAACTCCGTAGTTAGAAAGTTTTCCTTTTCTAGCAGCACCATGTTGTCCAGGTCCATATGGGCGTCTTGCAACATCTTTACCATTTTCTAGAATTGAGAAACCAACACGACGTGCTTTTTTGAAACTAGGTCCAGTATATCTTGCCATTTAAAATCCTCCTTTATTTATTTACACAAACAAAGAAAACTTATTTTAATATTATAGGGAGTTTATTTTAATGCTTTCATTTACCAGCTTAATAAAATACTTGCAACCTTAATAAACACATTACAATATCAAAATAAAAGCTGTAAAGCCGTTCATTTGAATATGCGTTAATAATTATAATACAAAAATTAATATTAGTCAATCTATTTATGAACATACTATTTATAATGGGTAAAAGAAAATCAAACAAATTTTTACAAATTTATAGGAAAAAATCTTTCTTTGTGTTAAACTAGTATTGAAAATTAAAATAGAGGTGTATTATGAGTGATAAAGTTATTATAGTATCAGTTGTTATTTTATTAATTATTATCATGACTATAATATTTTTGATATATAGAAAAAAAGAAAAAGAAAATATTAAAAAATTAATTGAAGCTCTAGATAGAGATAAAAACATGATTGAAACGGCACCAATTTTATCAGAACTTGCTAAGATGGAAACTATTATAAAAAACGATAAAATAGAAGAGAAGTACAACGCATGGAAAGAAAGATTTGAAAATATTAAAGAAGATAATGTTAACAAAATAAATGATATGGTAATTGATCTTGATTTAGTTGGAGAAAAAAAACGTCATAAAGAATATATTCAAAAAATAGCTCAAACAGAAATAGAAATAGCTAAAGCTAAGTTTTTAACAGATACGTTACTTGATGAGATTAAGGAAATAACTCTTAGTGAGGAAAAATATCGTAGTATTATAATTAAGTTAAAAACAAGATATAGGGAACTTTTTAATTCTTTTGATATTCACAAAAAAGAATATGGGGACATTTCAGAAATTATTGAACTTCAGTTTGAAAATATAGAAAAAAGATTTCAAGATTTTGAAATGCATATGGAAAAAAATGAATATGACGAAGTTGTACATATTGTAAAAGCAATAGATTCTATGGTTGATCATATGGGAATAGTAATTGCTGAAGTACCTGATTTAATGCTTTTATCATCAAAATTAATTCCTAAAAGGATAGAACAAGTAAATCAAGCTTATGAAGATATGATAAAAAAAGATTATCCACTTGATTATTTACAGGTACCTTATAACATAGAAGAAGCTACTAAAAAGGTAAATGATATTATAGATCGTATTAAGGTTTTAAATCTAGAAGATTGTATGTTTGAACTTAGAACAATATTGGAATATTTAGATTCAATTTTTGTAGACTTCGAGAAAGAAAAAAATGCTAGAAGAAAGTTTGATGAAGATAGAGATGTTTTTGAAAAAAAACTAAATAAAATTAATAATGTTGTAAGTGATATTTATGATCAATTAGATGAAATAAAAAATTTGTATGATTTAAAGGATGAGGACGTTGTGATTATTGACGATGTTAATATGTCGCTGATTGCAATAAATAAAGAGTATAAGTCTAATCTAAAAAAATTAAAGAAACATGAGTTACCTTACTCTGAAATTTTAAAGAATTTACAAAAATTAAATAATAAATTAAAATTAGTTGATGAAGAGCTTGACAAAGCATTAAAGTCATTAGGAAACATGTATGAAGATGAAGTAAGGGCTAGGGAACAGTTAGATGAAATTCAAGAGTTATTAAAACAGTCAAAAGTAAGAATTAGAAGCTTTAAATTGCCTGTTGTTACTAATGATTATTTTGTTCAATTATCTGAAGCTAATGAAGCAATACTAGAAATAATCAAAGAATTAGAAAGAAAACCGATTGTTATAAAAACTTTAAATACAAGAGTTGATACGGCAAGAGATTTAGTACTTAAATTATATAATACTACCAATGAAACAATTAAATTAGCGAAGTTATCTGAAACAGCGATTGTTTATGGTAACAGATTTAGAAGTAGTTATGATAATGTTGATCATGGCTTAAATCAAGCAGAAATCCTTTTCTATAAAGGAAGTTATAAGCGATCTTTAGAGGTGTCAACAAGGGTAATTGAATCTATAGAAAGTAACTTTGGAAAAAAATTAGAAAACTTTTATAAAAAAGAGATATAATTATTCTCTTTTTTTTGTTATAATTAATTAAGGTGATGGTATGGGCTTATTTAATAAAATTAAAAATATATTTACATCAAATAATAATAATAGTGATATATCAGTACAAAATATTGAATTAAATGATGAAATTAATAATAAAAATAATGTCGAAAGTGTCAAAATATATGAAAAAGGTTTAACAAAATCTAGACAAAATTTTGTTTCTAAGTTGGTTGATTTAACTAGAAAATATAATAAAATTACTGATGAATACTTTGATGAACTAGAAGAAATACTAATTAATGCCGATATTGGTGTTGAAACAGTTATGAATTTTATTGATAGATTAAAAACTAGAGTTAAACATGAAAAAATTGAAGATGTTGAATTTCTAAAAGAAGTAATAGTTGATGAATTGTTCATTATATATGTAAATGATGAGGTTATCACCAACAAATTAAAAGAGGCTGATAAAAAGCCATCAGTAGTTTTGTTTGTTGGTGTTAATGGAGTTGGCAAAACAACAACAATAGCAAAGATAGCATCTAAACTTCAAAAAGAAGGAAAAAAGGTAATGCTTGTTGCGGGAGATACTTTTAGAGCTGGCGCTACCAAACAACTTAATGAATGGTCCAATAGATTAGGTACTGACTTTGTTGGAAAGTCAGAAGGAGTTGATCCTTCAAGTGTTATATATGATGGACTAGAAGAGGCAATGAAACTAAATGATGATTACGTATTAATTGATACGGCTGGTCGCCTTCAGAATAAAGTTAATTTAATGCAAGAATTGGAAAAAATAAATAGAGTTATTGGAAAAATTATTCCTGAAGCTCCTCATGAAACATTATTAGTAATTGATGCTACAACTGGACAAAATGGTATTAGTCAAGCACTTGCATTTAAAGAAATTACAAACATAACAGGAATTGTTTTAACAAAATTAGATGGTACAGCTAAAGGTGGTATTGTATTAGCTATTAAGGAAAAAGTTGGAATTCCAGTTAAATATATTGGATTAGGTGAATCGGCTGATGATTTACAGCCGTTTGATATAGAAAAATATATATATGGTCTTTTTAAAGATATGATGTAGGTGATGATATGGAAAAAAGAATTTATTTAAATGACTTGTATGATTATTACAAACAATTATTCACAGAAAAACAACAAGAATATTTCGAAGATTATTATCATGAAAATTTATCTCTTGCTGAGATTGCAGAGAATAATGGAATAAGTAGAAATGCAGTACATAATCAAATTAAAATAGTAGAAAAAAGATTAGAAGAACTTGAAAATATATTGGGGTTGCTAGGAAAAAAGCAAAAAGTAATTGATTTAATTATGAATGAAGTATCAACTGATACTTTAGACAAAGTAATGGATATATTATAATAATTAGGGATAAAGAGGGGATAAAATGTTTGATAAGATTGAATATATGAATGATTCATATATATACGTGGGCTTAAATGAAAATGAAGAATTAAAGACAAATATATTAAATATGCATGTTGCAATTATTGATAAAGATAAGGCACTACTTGGTGAAATAGAAGAACTAAATGGCAAGAAAGCTAAAATTAGAATGCTTGGGGAATTTATTAATGGTAAATTTAATGGTGGTGTGATTAGAAAACCATTGTTAGATGCTCAAATTAGATCGCTATTGCCAGAGGAGTTACCGGCGATTTTAGGAATTAATCAAAAAAATAGCTTATTAGTTGGTGGAAGCCCTTATTATCAAGAATCACCAATTTATATTGATGTTAATCAGTTTTTAGGACATCATTTTGCTATTTTTGGTAATAGTGGTAGTGGTAAATCTTGCGGACTTGCTAGACTTATTCAAAATATATTTTCTAATCCAAATGCAATGCCTTATAAAGCTAATTTTATACTTTTTGATATTTCAGGTGAGTATTCTACAGCTTTTAATAATTTGAATTCAATTAATCCTAACTATAATTACAGGGTTTTTACTACGAATAAATTTAGTGATTATGGTGAACCATTAAGAATACCTTTATGGCTACTTAATGCTGATGATATTGCTTTGTTATTAATGGTAAATTCACATTCGCAATTACCAATAATAGAAAGAATGTTAAAGTTGACTAAAATTTTTGCTCAAGAAGGTGAAGCTAGCACTCAAATAAAAAACCATTTAATAGCTAAGGCAATGATGTCAGTTTTATATAGTAATCAAACAGCAGCAAATAAAAGAAATGATATATTTTCTATTATGAACACTTGTTCTACAGATGAATTTAATTTGGAGGCCCCTGTACAAGGAATTGGTTATGTTAGAAAATTTAGAGAATGCTTTTTGATTGATAAAATGGGTGAATTTTCAGAAAGCATCTTAATTACTGAATATATAAGTGGATTTATTAATGAAGAATATGACAATTATGAACCAACCACAGATTGCATGTATACTTTAGAAGATATGGAAAAAGCACTTAATTTTGCACTTATTTCTGAAGGATGGTATAAGAATCAAAATTCTTATGTTGATGCAGTTACAATCAAGGTAAGATTACATTCATTAATAACGGGTAAATATCATGATATATTTACATATGATAATTTTGTTAACGTTGAACAATATTTAAGTAATTTACTTATTTCTAACAATAAGCGTCATCAATTAATTAATATCAATTTGGATGATATGGATGATGAAGTTGCAAAAGTTATAACTAAAATCTATACAAAAATGATTTTTGAATTTTGTAAGGCTCTTCCTAATAGAGCAAGTGTACCATTTCATATTTTAATAGATGAGGCACATAGATATATTCAAAATGATAATGATCAATTCTTGATTGGTTATAATATATTTGAACGAGTTGCAAAAGAAGGAAGAAAATATGGTGTTTTGATGGGCGTTATTTCACAAAGACCCGTTGAACTTTCTGATACTGTTATTTCACAAATATCAAACTTTATAATATTTAAAACTAATCACCCTAGAGATTTGGAATATATTAAACAAATGATACCTAATATTAACTCTGATATAATAGATAAGCAAAAAGGATTGCAATCAGGTACAGCATTAGGATTTGGTACAGCTTTTAGAATACCGCTAATGATTAGATTCCAATTACCTAATCCAATGATTAATGCTGAAAACTGTAATGTAAGTAGAAGCTGGGGCAATGAATAGTAGTAGAAAGATGAGTATTTAGTTATACTTTTCTTTTTGTTTGTGATAAAATAGTTACAGGTGATATAATGTTTGAGAGTTTAGGCGATAGATTACAAAATGTAATGTCAAAAATTAAAGGTTATGGAAAAATAACAGAAGATAATATCAGTGAAATGCTAAGAGAGATTAGACTTGCATTATTAGAAGCTGATGTAAACTATAAAGTTGTAAAGGAATTTACAAATACTGTCAAGGAAAAAGCATTAGGTGAAGAAGTAAAAAGAAGCATTAAACCAGGTGATATGTTTGTAAAAATAGTTAATGACGAATTAACAGAACTTCTCGGAGGAGAGGAAAAATACATTAACTTGACAGGTAATCCTGCTATACTTATGTTGGTTGGTTTACAAGGAAGTGGTAAAACAACAACAATTGGTAAACTTGCTAATTTTTTAAGGAAAAAGCATGCTAAAAAGCCATTGTTGGTTGCTTGTGATGTTTATAGACCAGCAGCAATTGATCAATTAAAACAAATAGGTAAACAATTAAACATAGAAGTTTACGACGAAGGTAAAAATAATCCTGTTGAAATAGCTAAAAACGCTATTAATCATGCTAAAAGCAACGGCTATGATTATGTGTTAATTGATACAGCAGGTAGACTTCATATTGATGAAGCTTTAATGGAAGAATTAGATAATATTAAAAATGAAGTAAATCCACAAGAAATTTTACTCGTTATAGATTCAATGATGGGACAAGATGCAATAAATGTAATTACTGGATTTAATGATAAATTACCACTTACTGGTGTAATTTTAACAAAATTAGATGGTGACACAAGAGGTGGAGTTGCTTTATCAGTAAGACATTTAACTAATGTTCCAATCAAATTTATTGGTGTAAGTGAAAAGTTAGATGGATTAGATTCTTTTGATCCTAAACGCATGGCAGGACGTATTTTAGGAATGGGTGATATTGTTTCATTAGTTGAAAAAGCATCAGAAGTTATAGATGAAAAGGAAGCAGAAAAGGCAGCTAAAAAGATGCAAAATGGTAAATTCGATTTAGAGGATTTTTTATCACAGATGAAACAAATAAAGAAATTAGGACCATTGGAGAATTTATTAAAATTAATTCCAGGAGCTTCAAAACTTGGCTTAAATAATATTAATATAGATCCAAAACAAATTGCCCATATAGAATCTATAATTCTTTCTATGACTCCAAAAGAAAGAAAAAATCCAGACATAATTAAGGCTAGTAGAAAAACTAGAATTGCCAAGGGATGTGGTTTATCTGTTCAAGAGGTGAATAAACTTTTAACGCAATTTGATCAGATGAAAAAAATGATGAAACAATTTAGTAGTGGAAAGATGAAAATGCCGTTTTAAGAAAATTTAGGCCTTTAAAATACCACTTTTTAGGATATATGAATATCATATGACTAGATAGGAGGATTTTAAATGTTTAGAGAACAATGCTGTGATAGACAGAATGATTTTAGTGCTAATTTCAATGGTTATAATGATGTTAACATGGATGTTGATATAAATGTTGACAACAATATGGCAATGCCAGCTCAAGGAATGGATATGCCAATGAATGGTGGAGTAGCTTCACCAATTATTGAACCAGTACAGGAAAGAGTTGTACAAAGGACAATAATGCATGAAGTTCCACACGTTTGCCCAATTAGAACTAGAATAATTAACAATCATGTTTATCGTCATACATATAGGCCAAGTTATAGTTGCTGTAGTCAAGATACCGTTTCCAACGTTCAATGTGGTTCTTGCTGTCAATTCAAATAAATTTAGAAAAAAGCCAACTGGCTTTTTTTCTTTGAGAAAAAGCAATTTATTTGTGATATAATTAGCATAGAGGTTACTATGGAAGACAGAGTAGAAGAAATACTAAACAATTTATCAAAATCAAAATTTAGAAGTAGTTTTCATTTAAAAGAAAAAGATATACAATATATAAAAGAAAAAGGTTTAACAAAAATAAAAATTCATGCATATGATTTTGTAAATAAAAGACTAAAAGATGTTACAAATATAAAAGATGGGAAACAAACTCCAACAAAAGGACATCCTGTTTTTATAGCACAACACGCAACTGCAACATGTTGTAGAGGATGTTTAGAAAAATGGCATAAGATAATTAAAAATAAATCTCTTTCGGATACAGAAATCAATTATATAGTTTACGTAATTATGAAGTGGATAATAAGAGAATGTAAAAATGCTAATAAAAAATCAAAAAACTTAAAATTTTAAATTTTAAATTTAATAAGTTTTTCTTTTTTTTTTAATATAAAACTGTTATAATTATATTGATAAAATAGAGGGTGTATAAATATGAATAATGATTATACTAACAATAATGATTTTAATGGAAGCTATACAAATAATCAACCAGGTAGTTATTTTGATGATAATTACAGTAATGATAATGACCCAAAAGATAATTTGGATGACAGTTTATATAATGATGGTGAGGATAAAAGACCTAAATTAGTAATTATTATAGTAGGAATTGTAGTATTAGTAATTTTGATATTAATATTTATGTTTGCTTGTTCTAAAATAAATAAGAAAAGTAATAATAACAACTTAAGTAACATTTCAGTTACTAATGGAGAACTAACTCCTTCATTTAATAAAGGTAATTTAGAATACGCAGTTGCAGCAAGTGAAGATATAGTTTCAATATCATGTAGTAGTGAAAGTTCTAAAGCAACAACTGAAGGATGCAATAAAAGAATTTATTTAACTGATACATGCATCGAACATAAAATTATAGTTAGAGCCCAGGATAAATCAGTAAAAGAATATAAATTAAATATTTGTAAGCAAGATAAGAATGCTCCAATTATTAAGAATGTAGTTTTATCTCCTAATGGTTATAGTAAAAATGAGGTAAAAGTTACAGTAGATGTTGAAAGTGTTTCTCCTTTACATGATGAAGCATACAGCATGGATGGTGGAATTACTTGGCAAAAGGAAAATGTATTTACTTTGACTGAAAATAAAAAAATAGAAATTAAAGTAAGAAATGTAAATAATACTGAAAGTGCGGTAGTGGAAAAGGAAATAAATACTATTGATAAAACTAATCCTACTGTAAAAGTTTCTGGAAGTATAAATAGTGGAAGTTCTACATATTCAAATGTTGAATTAAATGCAGAAGTTGATCCACAGTCAACGTTAAGTGGCTATAAATATCAATGGTATAGAGGAAATAGTAAAATAAAAGGTGCGACACAATCGACTTATTTAGCAACAAGTAGTGGAACATATAAAGTGGTTGTAACAACTGGTGCTGGAAATTCTGCTACTTCTAATAAATATGTAGTTAATAAAAAGAGTAGTGGAGGATCATCTGGTAATAATGGTAATAATTCAAATAACTATTCTATTAAAATTAACGCAGTAAAAGGCAATCCAAGTAATTGGACAAGTCAAGATGTAACTTTATCAATAAATGCACAAGCTAGCAAAGGATTACACAGTAGTGCTTATTCATTTGATGGAGGTAAGACATATCAAAAAAGCAATAGTAAAAAATTCAGTAAAAATCAAACTGTTAATATAGTTGTAAGAGATAAAAATGGAAATAAAACAACATGGAAAGTAGAAATAAATAAGATTGATAAAACGACACCAAATGTAAGTATAAGTGGAAGTCATTATATAGGAAACACTTTAACAGCAAATGTAAAGCCTAATAGTTGTGCTAGTGGTTATAAATATCAGTGGTATGAGAATGGAACAGCTATTAGTGGTGCTACAAGTAAAACATATAAAACTAATAAAGTTGGTACATATAAAGTTATTGTAACAACAGGCGCTGGTAAATCGGGAAGTGCTAGTGTTTCCGTATCTAATAAAGTAACAGCTAGTGTTTCTATAAAAAGTAGTGTTACAAGCGGCAAATGGACTAATCAAAATGTTAAATTAACAGCTAGTATTACTAATGGTAGTGCTTCACGATATGAATGGTATAAAAATAATAGTAAATATTCTGCTTGTACTACTAATACTTGTACTATTTCATCTGATCAAGAGGCAACCTACAAAGTAAGAGCAATTACAACGTCTGGGGATACAACTACTTTTTCTGGAGTTATTTCTGTTAAGGTAGATAAAAAAAAGCCACAATTGGAACTTAAATTAACACTAGGAAGTTATGATGGTTCAAAGTATACTCCAGGGTCAGTAGCTAGTAAGGCAGTTTACGTTTCAGCCGTTGCACGAGATAATATGAAAATGGATAATATGCTTTTCCAATACTTAGCGAGTGATTCTAAAAATAATCAATGGTATAGTCATCCAACTAAAGCATGGTCAAGTTCTACTATAAGTGGTAAGAGTGCTTATTCAAAAGTATATTTTAATGATAATACTACATATCCATTTGTAGTAAGAGCAACTGATGCTGCTGGTAATTATACAGATGTTAAAGCAACTATTATTATAAACAAAAATCAATCAACACCTACACCTGAAGTTAATTTGAAGGCTCCAACAATAGCATTAAGTCATAGTAGTAATTTTAATGTTCCATATACTGGAAATATAACATTTACTTTAAAAAATACTAATTCTGTTGGAACTTTGCAATACAAATTAGGTAATGGAAGTTGGACAAACTATTCAGGCAAAGCAACTACATTATTGAGTAGTACTGGATCACAAACAGTACATGCAAGGGTATCATATAACGGAAAAACATCAAGTGAGGCTAAATCAACAGGTTATTGTAACAAAGATATTCCAACACAGGATAGAAATAATAATGGTGTAGATTCAGGTAATAAATGTTGGTTCCAATTAACTATGAAACATAATGGTTCATCATTGCCAAGTGGTGTTACCAAAAATAGATATTATTATGCATATTGGAAGGCAACTCCAACCAATGATACTTCAAATAAATATTGGAATACAAGTGGTTATGAATCAAAATTAAGAAAGGAATGTGGTTATTATCCACCACAGGGAGTAAAAATATTTGATTCAAAAAGTTCAAATGTCACAACAAAGCTTTATCAGAAATCTTCTAAGCAATATTATTGTTTTGCAATAAAAGAATATAGAGCAAATGATATTACTTCTGTTAACCGCTGGAAAGTATGGTATAAAATGTCAAATACAGGAGCAACATGTTCTGCATCAGCTTATACTAGTCAAAAATATGATGGGTAACAAAAAAGCACATTGTGCTTTTTTTTATTAAAAAAACATGATATAATGTCATAGAAATGGCGCATTATTCTAGTCAATACATTATTACGAAGACGAGGGTAAAATATCGTTAAATAGCATACCTGTGAAGCGTCTGGTGTTTGCTTTATGTGCCCAACATAGGGTGAATGCTGGATTTGAAGAATCTATGGGCGATCGTAATGGCATACGGCAACCGACCCATTTATTCGTGGAGACCTATTCTTGTGGGAAGATCTTTGGATACTTCTTACGACTTAGGATTAAACCTATTTTGTAGTGAAAGCTATGGATAGAGTAGCTAGACTTGAGTGATAATAGGGAATAGAGACAACTAAAATTTGGCGTACACCATTATTTTAGTATCGCTACTTGAAACTATTATTGCAAAAAAGTATAAGTAATAGGTGGTATTGTTGGGGAAAACCTCTAGAATGTAGATTGATATAGGATTGCAGTGTGCACTAAGTGGCAATCAAGTCATAGATAAGGAGACTTACTATTTATTCTTTTAAAAGGGAACTGCTATACTGGTAACAGTAAGTAAGAATAAGGGAAATCCAACTTGACCTAAGGTACAAGGTTTACTATATTAATGCCATTTCATTAATATGGTGATTATATGAATAAGAAAACTTATAAAGAAAAATACTCAAAAAAAGTGGATAAAAAGAAAATTAGTAATAAAAAAAATGTTGATCTACATTGGATTTTGACAATTACTATCACTGCTTTTTTGATATCAATGCTTTTTTCATTTTTATCGGAATCTATAATATCTAATGTAGGTGCTGTTGTTAGTGTATTGTTATTAATTATTGTTATTTTGATAGGCGTTATGTTTGATATGATTGGAATAAGCGTTACAGTTGCTGATATCAAGACATTTAATTCGATGGCTACTAAAAGAGTTAAAGGTGCATCTTTAGCAGTTAAATTCATTAAGAATGCCGAAAAGTTGTCTAGTTTTTGCAATGATGTTATTGGTGATATTTGTGGAATAATTAGTGGAGCTCTTGCTTCTTCTATTTCTGTAATATTAGTAAACAAATTTAATTTGAATTTACTCGCTACAACCCTTGCTACAACGGGAGTAGTAGCGTCATTAACTATAGGGGGAAAAGCCTTAGGAAAAGGATTTGCAATTAACAAAAGTAATGTTATTTTATATCATTTTTCTAAAGTTGTATCAATTTTTTATGGAAGGTAAGTAGTAAAATGAAAAAGAAGTTATTAGTAAGTATTATTATTTTATCTATTATTGCTATCTTATTGGGTAGTATTATAGGAATAAAAAGAATTATCAAAAGTTATAAACTTGATCAAAAAACAACTGGTGAAATAGTATCAAAAATAAACAATGAATATTCTGATTTTGAGAGTAAAATTAGTAATTATAATAAAGATTTAACTGAACTTATAGAAATATTAAATACTAGTTCGTATTATCAAAAAATTTATAAAAATCAAGAAAAAATAATAAATTTATTAGATAGAGTAACAAAAGAAGTAAAAGAACTATCTTCTTATAATATTTTAAAAGAAAATTGTAATTTGAAATTCGCTGATGGAAAAGCATCAAGAGCCTGTAAATCTTTTTCTCAAACATATGAAAAAAGTGTTAATGTTTATGTTGACGTAGTAATTGCTTATAATGATATGGTATCTAAAGTTAATGAGTTAGATGTTTCAAAAGAGAAGATTCAAACTTATGAAGGTTACTTTAAAAATTATATTGATTATAATAGTGATGGTAAATTTTTAGGAAAAGGAATAAAAGCAGGTGAGGAGTAATTATGAAAAGGGATAAAGGACGAAAACTATTATTAATAGGGTTATTGTTATTACCAATCACAGCTTGTTTATTTGTTGTATCCTTATTTAGTAGTGAACTAATTAATAAAACTTTAAAAATTGTGATGTTAATACTGTCTGTTATATTTTTAATTTTTATAATAAGTGGAATTATAGTTTCCTTTAAACAAAAAAATAGAAAACTTAAAAAAGTTTTTAGAGTCATTTTGATACTTTTCTTTTTGTTTTACTATGTTGGTGCAACCGGAGTGATGGTCTTACTTTATGGTCCAAATCATAAGTTTAGAAACTGGCTTATAACTTCTGCTATGACTACTATGAATCATCAGTACTTTGCAACATGGTTTTATAATGAAACAACAGTTAATGAGGTTTTAAATAATAATGTTGTTGTTGAAATTAAGGAAGAAACAAATCAAAATTTGGTTACAGTTGGTAATATTAATTTTAATAAAGTTATATATAAAAATGAATATGATGAAGAAGTATTGACTAAAGACGATGATAATGATTTATATAAAATAATAGATATTAAAAGAGATGGTTATAGAGGAAAACTAGCAGTAATCTATGATCCATCAAAAGTTAAAGTTGGAACAGCTAAGAAAATAGGAAAAGATTTAAAAGTAAATAGTGGACAATATTTAATAGATATAACAAAAAGATATAATGCTGTTATTGGAGTTAATGCTAGTGGATTTGTTGATCCTGGTTATAATAGTACAGGAGGAGTACCAAGAGGTTTTGTTATATCAGAAGGTAAATTGGTTGTTGATAATGTTTGGGGTCGTAATTATGGTGGCTTAGTAGGCTTTGATAAAAATAATAAATTGGTTTTATCTACTAGTATGACCGCTAAACAAGCTTTGGCAAATGGAATTAGGGACGCTGTTCAATATGGTCCATATTTAGTTGTTAATGGTAAATCATCATATGTTAAAGGTAATGGTGGATGGGGAATTGCTCCTAGAACTGCAATTGGTCAAAGAGATGATGGAATAGTTTTACTTTTAACAATAGACGGAAGACAAACTGCCTCTTTAGGTGCTGATATGGGTGATATGGCACAAATAATGATTGATTATGGTGCTGTTAATGCCGCTAATATGGATGGTGGTACTTCAACTGCTATGGCATTAAACAGCAAATTAATTTCTAATCCTAGAAATGGTGGATTTCAGCCAAAAACAAGGCCAATACCTGATGCTTGGATTGTCGTTAAATAAAAGTTGAAAATCAACTTTTTTTTTGTTATAATTTTTATTGATAATAGGAGGCTATTTTATGGCTACAAAAAAGAAAAAAAGAATAAATTTTAGGCTTATATTTGCTTTAATAATAAATATTGTGTTAATTGCTAGTGGAGGATATTTAGTATCTTATATTATTAAACTAAATGATATTGAAAATACTTTACGATTACTTTTTTCAATACTATTTTGTATTATTATGTTATTACTTGTTATTTTTAACTTGAAATTCAGTTCAAAATCAAAAAAAATCAAATATGGATTTTCGATATTATTTACATTACTTATAATAGCAGTTTCTATTTTTGCTAATTATAATTTGAGTAAAGTATTTACAACACTTAATAAATTAACTAGTAAAAATGAGACAGTATCTATTAGTTTAGTAACATTGAAAAGCAATAATATTGCTTCTGCAGAAAAGGTTCCAAAGAATGAAAAAATCGCATCGATATCTTCTGAGGTTGTAAGTCAAATTGACGAATTAACAAGTGGTTTTTTTAAAAAATATAATATTATAAATGAAATTTCTTACTATGATGGATATTTAGAGATTTTTAGTGATTTATTTGAAGGAAAAATTAAATATGCATTTTTACCTGTTGATTATGAAACGATTTTATCATCTCATGAAAAGTATTCTGGTGATGGGGATAAATTAAAATCACTTGCTAGTTATGAGATAAAACAAAAGGCAGAACAAACAAAACAAAAAAGTGTTTTAGAGCCATTTACAGTATTGTTAATGGGTGTAGATACGTTATCTTCATCATATAATGCTGATACTCTTTTGGTTGTTACATTTAACCCTAAAACATTATCTGCTACTATGCTTAGTATTCCACGTGATACTTATACAACTATTGCATGTACTAATAAAAAACACAAAATCAATTCATCTGGTTGGAGTGGTGATAAATGTGTAATTAAAACAGTTGAATCTTATATAGGTATTGATATAGATTATTATTTTAAAGTTAACTTCAAGGGTGTTGTTGAACTGGTTGATTTACTTGGTGGTGTTGAAGTAGATGTGCCTTATTCATTCTGCGAACAAAATAGTAGCCGTAAATGGGGTAAAAACACAATTTATGTTGATAAAGGAGTACACAAATTAAATGGAGAACAAGCTTTAGCGCTTACTAGAAATAGACATTATTGGCCTAATAAATGTAGTAAAAAATATACAACTGAAGGAGTAAGAAGCGACTTTACTAGAGGACAAAATCAACAATTAGTGTTTAAAGCAATGTTAAATGAAGTAAAGAAAATAAATAATATTAATACAATATATAAAATGTTAGATTCACTTGGTAATAATATGGTTACTAATATGTCAACAGATACAATTTTATCTTTATATAATGTTGGAAAAGAAATATTAATAAAAATGAATTCAGGTGATAGAGATATATCACAGTTGATTAATATTCAAAAACTTAAATTTACAAGTTATACAAAAACTATAAGAGTAGGCAATTTAAATTTATCTATGGTTATAAATCATGATAATAGTGTTAAAGTAGTAACTGATGCTATGAAAGTTAATTTGGGTTTAAAAGAAGCAAAAGTTATTAAAACGTTTGAATTTGATATAAATAATGGATATGAAGAAACGGTTATAGGTAGTAAAGTGTATGGGGGAAGTACTATAGATACTGATGATAATGAGGCTTTATTACCTAACTTCGTTAGTAAAACTGCTGACTATGTAGAAGAGTGGTGTAATAAAAACAATGTAAAACTAAGAATACAATACAAAAATGTAACTAGTGCTAGGTATTCTGATGGAGAAGTTCTATCACAAACAATAAAGCCTAACACAAGGATTTCTAGTATTAAAACATTAAGTATAACAGTTGCAAAAGTAACAGAAGAAATAGAAAAAGATGAACAACAGGAACCGGTAAAAGAAACGTTTACCTATAAAAAATGTTTGGAAGAATCGTATAAAAATGATTCAAGATGTTTAGTTTCAAATTATGTTGGTAAAGATCTTTCAGTATTTAAATCTTGGATAAATAAAATTAATTTGGGACTTAAAGTTGATTATATAGAAAACAGTAAATCTGATAAACCAGCTAATACTATAATTAGTCAGAATATTTCAGGAGTTAGCATATATGAGTTAAATAATAGTGGTAATGTTTTAGAAATAACATACTCTACAAAAGAAGGATAAAAAAAGTACTGATAAATTTCAGTACTTTTAAAATGTTATTTTAAATTGCTTGCTTTTACAACTTCCATTGTTTTATCGTTTTTAGCTACAACAACTTGATATTTGCTTGGATAACCTAAATCCTTTTTATATTTTATATCCATATCAATATAATATGCATCGGATAATGTCTGTTTGTTATATTTAAAACTATTTTTGTTTGTTTTACTAATGGTTACTTCAATAACTTCTGGTAATTCTTGTTTTCTATCACCATATACGTTACTTTGTATAGAACTATACATTCCACTCTGTGCTATTGATATAAAATCATCTTGATAACTTTTATATACGAATTGGATACCACCAATATCACTACTTGTTAATTTATTTGATAAAGTAAATAAGTCAGTTACAAATAATTGGGCAACTTTTTTTGCGTAATCTTCTTCAACAACTGGATTCTTTTGTAAAATGTCTTTTAATTCATCAAATAGTGATTTCATATATTTTGTAGAATTGCTTTTTAAACTATAATCGTAGTTACTAATGTTATCTACTACAGTTACTTTTTTTCCACTACCTGTTGTTTCCTTTAATCTAGTATAAATTATATAACTTGTTCCTATAAACAGTATTATAATAACTAATATTATTATTACTTTAAATATCTTCTTTCCCATTATATCACCATATAAATTCTAACATATATAATATTTATTTTCAATTTAAATTCTTTTTTGTTAGTAATAAAATTAATTTGAATTTATTGTATAGGCTTGAATAAAGCAGTTGATTTATGATAGAATTTATAATTGTAAGATAGATATTTGTATTAATTTGTCGAATTTGAATAAAGAGGGTAATTAAAATAGGTTTAGGAGTGATTTTGTGAATAAAGTAAATAAACCAAATGAAGATTTGGAAATAATAGATATATTTGAAGAGAATAACAATATCAGTAACAAAAATAATAGTGGTAAAGCAAGTAGTAAAAATAATAAAGTAAATAATAGTAAAACAAATAATAAAAAGACAAAAGCTGTGCGTAAACTAAAAAAAGGATTACTTGTTCAGACTGTTTTTTGTACTTTAAGTATTATTTTTATATTGGTTTGTTGTGTTTTTTATGGATCTAGGTTAGTAAAGTATTACAAAATATATAATCCCAAAGATGAGAGTGGAAAAGCCATTTCATTGATGGGTAATCATATTATAAGTACTTCATCAATTGTTTATGAAGGTGAAGGATTATATTTAGTTAATGGAAATTATTTGTATAAGGGTGAAAAAGTAAATAATTATGTTAAATTTTCTAATTTAATATGGCGTATTATAAAAATTAATGAAGATAAATCATTAGATGTTATATTAGATCAACCTATTAATAATTTAATGTGGAACAATAATGTTACTGATTATTCAAAGTCTGATATTAATAAATATTTAAATGATGAATTTTTGAAAATACTTGATAAAAATATGCTTTCTACAACCGCAGTATGTAAAGATAAAGTTGATGATGTTTCCAAAATAAGTTGTAAAGATATAGATACTTCTAATTATGTTAGATTATTAAATATAGATGAATTCTTAAATAGTAAAGCAACGGATAGTTCATTTATTTCTAACACAAATAATATTTGGTTAACAACAAGAGGAAATACTAGAGCATGGACAACAAATAATAATAGTTTATCATATAGCGAAACAACAAATACTTATAGCGTAAAACCTGTTATTACATTAAAAAACTCTAATCAAATAACTAGTGGAGATGGAAGTAAAGACAATCCATATGTTGTTGGTAATAATAAAAATGAAATAACAGTTGGTAGTCATATTAAATTAGATAATGATATATGGACAGTTTATTCTTTAAAAGATGAAAAAATATATTTATCTCTTACTAATTTATATAAAAAAGGAACAAAAACATATCGCTTTGATTTAAAGGAGAATAAGTATAATGTTGAAAACACATCATCTTTAGCTAAATACTTAAATAATGATTTTTATAACAGTTTGAGTTATAAAAATTTATTACTAGATACAGTATGGTATACTGGTGAATATAATAACAGCTATAAAGATATATATAGTAGTCAAATAAATGCTAAAGTAGGATTAAGTAGTGTTACAGATCTAAAATTTGATAATGTTCAAAATTACTATTTGTTGAATGGTACAAAAGAAAATAGGATATATTTATATGGTGATACATTAATAGAGTCAAAACCTACATTATCAAGAGCAATAAAGCCATCTATTTGTATTAAAAAAGGAAAGTTAAAACAAGGACAAGGAACTTTAGAAGATCCTTATGTATTGGAGGGATAATATGAAAAAGTTTACAATTGTGATGATTATAATAGATGTTATAGTTGCAACTTGCTTTGTTGTTGTTTATGCCTTTCCAGGATTAAGAAATAAAATAATATCAACGGCAATGATTACTAAAACACATCAATATATTGCCTATGTATTTTATAGCGAAGAAACTATTAGTGAAGTAACTTCTCAAAATAAATATATTCCACTTACAGATAATGTTAAACTTGATGATATAGTTATTAATACAGCCGAGAGAGATAGTTATGATAATAAGTATGATGAAGAAATTTTAACAAGAGATCCAAATAATGAAGATTATAAATATATAAAAGTAAAAGTCGGCGGTAAATATGATGGACATTTAGTTGCAATATATGATCCATCAAAAGTTAAATTGATTGCCTCAAAAACATTTAATACAGGTCATGGGCAAGAACGTATAAAAGATATGTGTAAAAGATCTAATGGTATAGTTTGTATTAATGGTGGTAGATTTAACGATACAACAGGATATGGTAGCGATATTCCAAAAGGCACTCTTATAAAAGATAGTAAGGTTATATGGTCTGATACTAAAAAAGCTACTAATTTAATAGGATTTAATAAAGAGGATAAATTAGTTTTAACAAAGAAAACTGCAGATGATGCTATAGCTATGGGACTTAGAGATGCCCTTGAATTTGGACCATTCTTGATTGTAAATGGTAAAAAATTACAATATGAATCAAAAGCTGGTGGATATGATAGAGCAGCACGTGTAGCAATAGCACAAAGAAAAGATGGAGTAGTATTATTCCTAGTTACTGAAGGAGTCCATACTAATGGGCCAACTTTGGTTGAAGTTATAGAATTATTAGAAAAATATGGAGCATACAATGCTGCTAACTTAGATGGTGGAACTTCAGCTCAATTAGTTATAAAAGATAAACTTATCAATAATCCTCTTACTGTTTATGGTAAAAAAGTAACCGATGGTAGACGTGTAGTAAGTGGTTTTGGACTTATTAAGTAGGTGATGTGATGAAAAAAAGTAAAATTTTTGTTATATTGCTTCTGACAATATTAGGTATATCATGTATTGCTGGTGGAATTTATTTTAAAGATTATTCTAAAACTCCTATTAAGAAAATATATGATGATATTCCTTATCCAGTTGTAAAAGAAAATAAACTTTCTTTAATTATGGTAGGCGATGCTCTTATACATGGGGCAGTTTATGCTGATGCTAAAACAAGTGCTAATAAGTATAATTTCTTACCTATGTTTACTGAAGTTAGAGATGTATTTAAAGGATATGATTTGGCTTTTTATAATCAAGAAACAGTTTTAGGAGGATCTGAAATAGGTATTTCAACATATCCTAGATTTAATTCACCATACGAAGTTGGGGATGCCTTTTTAGATATGGGATTTAATTTAGTTAGTTTAGCAACTAATCATACTCTTGATAGAGGATTTAAGGCTATAGAAAATTCTAGAAAATATTGGAATACAAAGAAAGATTCAGTGATAGCAGCTGGTTCTTATGCAACTCAGGAAGAAAAAGATGAAGTAATAGTAAAAGAAAAAAATGGTATTAAATATGGACTTTTAGCATATACAACATTAACTAATGGATTAGTAAGAGATAAGGGAAAAGAATATTCTTTAAATGTTTTTGATAAAGAACTTGTTAAAAAAGATGTTGAAAAATTAAAAGAAAAAGCTGATTTAATAATTGTTTCAATGCATTGGGGTGTTGAATATTCTCATTCTGTTTCAGCAGAACAAAAAGAAATTGCTAAATATTTATCTGATCTAGGTGTAAATGTTGTAATTGGAACTCATCCTCATGTTGTTGAACCTGTAGAATTCGTTGGAAATACTTTAGTAGTTTATTCTTTGGGGAATTTTATATCTGCGCAAATAGGAGTAGAAAAGTTAACAGGCTTAGTAGTTGATGTTAATATCTCAAAGACAACAATCGATGATAAAGTATATATAAATGTTGAGGAGCCAAGAGCGGATTTGGTATACACATGTAAAGCTAAACAGTGTGGTCATTTTAAGGTTTATCCTTATAATAAATTAAATAATAAAATATTACCAAATAAAGATACCTTATTTAATAAATATATGGGAATTGTAAGGAATCTCGACAAAAACATTAAAACTATTTATACAAAGGAAGCATAGCTTCTTTTTTTTCTTAAAAATCTATTTTTTTTACTGGTTTTGTTATATAATTATGAATAGAAAAGAGTTGATAAAATGAAATATAAAATAATGGATGGTAATGAAGCTTGTAGCTATGTTTCATATAAATTTACTGAACTTGCAGGAATTTATCCTATAACACCAGCATCACCTATGGCAGAATATGTAGATAAAGCATCATCTGCTGGAGCTCTTAATTTTTGGGGAGATCCTGTATCAGTAGTTGAAATGCAAAGTGAAGCTGGAGCCATTGCAATGGTTCATGGTGCATTGCAAAATGGAACATTAGCTACAACATATACAGCGTCACAAGGATTATTACTAATGATTCCTAATATGTATAAAATTGCTGGTGAAATGTTACCATGCGTTATCAATGTAGCGGCAAGAAGTATTGCAACGCATTCATTATCTATTTTAGGAGATCACCAAGATATATATGCAACAAGGCCTACAGGTTTTGCTATTTTTGCAACATCAAATGCTCAACAAATAATTGATTTAACCGCAGTTCCTTATTTATCAACTATAAAGGGTTCTATTCCTTTTATTAACTTTTTTGATGGCTTTAGAACTAGTCATGAATTACAGAAAGTAGAACTTATTGATAACAATAAATTAAAAAATTTAATTGATAAGAAAAAATTAAAAGAATTTAAAAAACATGCTTTAAGTATAAATAATGTTACAAGAGGAACTAATCAAAATGATGATATTTATTTTCAGATAGCTGAAGCAAGAAATAAATATTATGATGCCTTACCAGATATAGTAAATAATTATATGGATGAAATCTCTAAAATTACCGGAAGAACATATAAAATATTCGATTATTATGGTGATCCAAAAGCAAATAAAGTAATAGTGGCAATGGGATCTGTTTGTGAAACAATAAAAGACACTATTGATTATTTAAATAAAAATGGTGAAAAGGTAGGATTAATAGAAGTTCATTTATATAGACCGTTTAGTACTAAATACTTTTTGGAATCATTACCTAAAACTGTTAAGAAGGTTGCTGTTTTAGATAGAACTAAAGAACCTGGGGCTAGTTGTCCACTTTATTTGGATGTAAAAAATGTTTTAGCAAGCTATAATAAATCTATAAAAGTTGTTGGTGGTAGATATGGCCTTTCAAGTAAAAATACGACGCCATATCAAATTAAAGCAGTATATTCATATTTAGATAGCGAAGAAGAAAAAGAATTTACTATAGGGATAAAAGATGATGTTACTAATTTAAGCTTAGAAGATGAATATTTTGAGCTTGATAACCAAAATCATGAAATTTTAGTCTATGGATATGGCTCTGATGGTATGGTTAGTGCCTCAAAAGACATTATTAAAATTATTGGAAATAATACTAATGCATATACTCAAGGATATTTTGAATATGACTCTAAAAAATCAGGCGGTTTAACAAGATGTCATTTAAGATTTGGTAAGGAACCAATAAGAGCAACTTATTATGTAGAAAATCCTAAGATAGTTGTATGTACTAAAGATGATTACTTAGAAAAATATAATATGCTTGATAATATTAAGAATGATGGTATTTTAATCTTAAATACTGAGAAAAGTGATAAAGAATTAGAAAGTGTTATCACTCCACATGATAAAAAAATTATTAAAGAGAGAAATATAAAACTATATACAATTGATGCTAGTAAAATTTCTCTAAAAAACGACATAGGAAATAAAATAAATATGATAATGGCAACTGCTATATTTAAAATAGGAAATATTATTCCATTTGATTTTGCCATTAAGGAACTTGAAAAGTCCCTAGAAATAATTTTAACGAATAAAGGACAAGATTTAATAGAAAAGAATAAACAAGCAATTGATGAAGCTATTGATAATTTAAAATATGTCGAATTATCTATATCTGAAGTGAAAGAGGAAATGAATTTACATAATGTATTTGATTTAATAGATAGAAAAGAAGGTAATAAGTTATCAGTAAGTGAGTTAAGTGAGTTTATTGATGGTAGCTTTCCAGGTGGACTTTCTAAATATGAAAAGAAAAATATTGCTGAAGAATTACCGTGTTATAATAGTGAGAACTGTATAATGTGTGGACAGTGTTCATTTGTTTGTCCTCATGGCGTTATCAGACCATTCTTATTAGATGAAATAGAACAACGTCATGCACCTGATAGTGTAAAGGATGACTTAAAAGATTCACTTATAAAAGATCAAAATTTAAAGTATACAATAGGTGTTGATTTTACTAACTGTACAGGATGTGGATTATGCAGTAAAATTTGTCCTGGTAAAAAAGGCGTTAAAGCATTAACTATGCAACCAACTAATGAAGTCAAAAACTATACTAATATAGAATCGAATAAGTATTTATTTGAAAAAGTAAAAGAACATGTATGTATGCCAATTACTACAGTTAAAGGTAGTCAGTTTGTAAAACCAAAATTTGAATTTTCTGGTGCTTGTGCTGGATGTGGACAAACTCCTTATTTAAAACTTTTAACCCAATTATTTGGTAATGAATTAGTAATTGCTAATGCAACTGGATGTTCTTCAATATATGGTGGAAGTATTCCAAAAACACCATATAGTGTTCCATGGGCCAACTCTTTATTTGAAGATAATGCTGAATTTGGATTTGGACTTGCTGTATCTGATCGCTTGAATAAAGAAAAAATAAAAAGAAATCTTTATAAAGACATTGACAAAGTTTCTGAACAAGAAAAAGAAATTTATGCAAGCTATTATAAAAGAGGTGATTATGCTTCAAGCTGTTTATTATATGAGGTAGTAAATAAAAGTAAAAATAAAGATTTGTTAGCGATGAAAGATTATATCAAAACTAAATCTTTTTGGATTGTTGGTGGAGATGGTTGGGCATACGATATTGGATTTGGTGGATTAGATCATGTTTTGGCAAGCAAAGAAAATGTAAATATTTTGGTGCTTGATACAGAAGTTTATTCAAATACAGGAGGACAAATGTCCAAATCTAGTAGAAGTGCTAGCGTAGCTAAATTTGCATCTAGTGGTAAAAAAACAGAAAAAAAAGATTTAGTAAAAATTGCTTTATCATATCCTCATGTTTATGTAGCAACGGTATGTTTGGGAGCTAATATGAATCAATTAATTAAGGCAATGACTGAAGCAAAACAATATAATGGCCCTTCAATAATAATTGCTTATTCTCCTTGCATAGCACATGGTATATTAACTGGTGTGACCGATAGTATTAATGAGGAAAAAAGAGCAGTTGATTGTGGATATTTTCCATTAGTAAGATATAACCCTGTTGAAAAGGTATTTACTCTTGATAGTAAAAATCCTGATTTTAATAAATATTTTGAATTTATACTTGGTGAAGATAGATATAGAGTATTAAAAAAAGTAAATCCAAAAGAATACAAAGATTTATTAGAAAACAATAAGAAAGAAGCAATTGATAGATTTAACTATTATAAAGAACTTAGTGATAAATTAAAAAAAGTAGAATAAAAAAATATTCTACTTTTTTTCACAAAAAAGAAGCTGTCCCCCTGAGAACAGCTTCATAAAAAAGAATAAAAAGGGGTTGGCTAGTGTGATACTAGCGACCAATTCGCCATTTGTGAATTGGTGATTTTTATAATAATCGAAGATGGTCGTTTTGTCAATAAAAAATTGATAAAAATAATAAATATTTTATTTGAAGTTAATTAAGCAAATGTGATATAATATGCAACAGGAAGTGGTTATATGAAATTGTCTGAAATAAAAGGTATTGGACCTAAAACAGAAATGTTATTAAATAAATTAGGAATATACAATTTGGATGATTTGGTAACTCATTATCCATTTAGGTATGAAATATTAAAAAGAAGTGATTTATCTAACTCTTTGCCTGATGAAAAAGTAATAATTGATGGCAAAGTTGAAAATATTCCAATATTAGTTAGATTTAAAGCAGGATTAAATAAATTAAATATTAGGTTAGCCACTAAAAATGGTCCTGTAGGGGTTTCAGTATTCAATAGAGCTTTTTTGAAGCCTAATTTAAAACCAGGAACTAATATAATAGCAATAGGAAAATATGATAAAAAACGAAATATTATTACAGCAAATGAAATAAAGTTTGGATCGTTAAGTGATAAGGAAACAATTGAACCTGTATATCATACTACTAGTGGCTTAACAGGAAAAGTCTTATCAGGATATATAAATACATCATTACTTAAATATTCATCGAATATTAGTGATAATATTCCAGGATATTTAATGGATAAGTATAATTTTAGTAATAAGAAAACAGCATTGAATATTGTACATAATCCACCAACTTTTGAAAAACTTAAAGAAGCTAGCATTAGATTAAAATATGAAGAACTTTTTGAGTTTATGTTTAAAATTAATTATTTGAAGAAAAAAAATAAAGGAGTAAATCTTGGTATAAGTAGAAATTGTGATTATAAAAAAATAGAAAAAGTAATCTCAAAATTACCTTTTAGTTTAACAGAAGATCAAAAGAATGCTTTAACTGAAATTCTTGATGATTTAAAAAGCAACAGTAAAATGAATAGGCTTTTACAAGGCGATGTTGGAAGTGGCAAAACGATAGTAGCATTTCTTGCAATGTATTACAATGCTATTTGTGGGTATCAAAGTGCATTAATGGCTCCAACTGAAATATTAGCTATTCAACATTATAATAATATTAAGGAACTATTAAAAGATGATGATGTTGAAATAGCACTTCTTACTGGATCAATTACAAAAAAGGAAAAAAATGAAATATATAAAAAATTAGAAAATGGACAAATAGATATAATAATTGGTACTCATGCACTAATACAGGAGGAAGTTAAATATAGTAATCTAGGGTTAGTTGTTACTGACGAACAACATAGATTTGGTGTAAATCAAAGAGCAAATTTAAAAAATAAAGGAATTGCAGTTGATGTTTTATATATGAGTGCAACTCCTATACCTAGAACATATGCTTTAACAATTTATGGTGATATGGATATTTCTACTATAAAACAATTACCAAGCGGAAGAAAAAAAGTAGAAACCTTTGTAAAAAAAGATTCAGAGATAAAAGATGTTTTAAATCTTATGTATAATGAATTAAAGAAAAACCATCAGATATATGTTATTGCACCATTAATTGAACAAACAGAGAACACTGATTTGACAGATGTTTATAATTTACGTGATAAAATGAATTTAGCATTTGGTAGTAAATATAATACTGATATAGTACATGGAAAAATGAAATCTGAAGCAAAAGATTTAATCATGGGTGAATTTAAACAAGGTAAGATTAATATTTTAATAAGTACTACAGTAATAGAAGTTGGTGTTGATGTAAAAAATGCTACAATGATTGTTATTTTTGATGCAGATCGTTTTGGACTTTCCACACTTCACCAATTGAGAGGAAGAGTAGGAAGAAATGATTTAGAATCAAAATGTATTTTAATAAGTAATTCAGATACTGAAAGATTAAAAATAATGGAAAGTGTCTATGATGGCTTTGAAATTAGTGAAAAAGATTTCAAACTTAGAGGATCTGGAGACTTGTTTGGTGTAAAGCAAAGTGGTGACATGTATTTTAAAATTGCTAATTTGAGATCAGATTATAAAATATTAATTCAAGCAAAAAAAGACTCGCAAGAGTACTTAAATAATGATTCTGATGATGAAATTAAGAAACGATTAATAATGTCAATCGAAAATGACTAGTGTAAAGTAAAAAAATAATTATTAAATATTTAAAGATATAAATTGACTTTTTAAAAAATTAATATTATTATTAAAATGCGTGGTGGTAATCATCATGCATTGAGCACACTTACGATGATATAATGTGAGTGTGAATTCAACCAAAACCCCCTGAAATTCCCCTCGAGAGAGGGGAATACTTTTGTTTATAAGGAATTTTTAACTATTTTTGATTTATCTAGATACCATACTAGATATTAAACATTATATTTAGATACCAATAATATGGTATTTTTTTGATAAACTTATATTTTAATATTGTAAAGTGGACAATTTTTTTGGAAAATGGTAGAATTAAAGTATAATTAATAGTAAAAAATGAAGAAATGCTTTTCTATTTTTCTAAAGATAAATATGCAAATAAATCCAGTAAAGATTTAAAAGACTTAATTGAACAATATAAAGAATCAGAAACTGATTTATTACAATTTGATTTTAATAAAATAGAAAAAGCAAGAGAAGTAGGATTTATAATTTTTGATGTAGCAGAACATTTAAAATTACTTAAGGATAATAAAAGTAAATACACTTTAGAACAAGCAGTAGAAGAATTAAATAAAGCACAAGAATTACTTAATCCAATTATGGATAAATATGATTATAGTAAATTACCAAAGAAAAATTAAATTGTAAGAAAGTAGGATTATAAGTGAAATTATATATAGTTAGACATGGTGAAGTACCTCATAATGTGTTAAAAATGTATAATAATGTAAATGAAGATTTAACAGATAATGGGATTATGCAGGCATTAGAATTAAGAGATAAAATTAAAGATATAAAGTTCGATATGGTTATTTCATCTCCACTTTTAAGAACAATACATACTGAAAACATACTAACATATTATGATGATAGTATTATAACTGATGATAGGTTAAGTGAAAGGGGTTGTGGAGATTTAAGTGGTAAACCAAATGAGTGTACAAATAGAGAAGAATATTGGAATTATTATACAGAAATGCAATATGGGACAAGTGAAAATATTCAAGAGTTTTTTAAAAGAGTATATAACTTTTTAGACGAACTAAAACAAAAAGATTATGAAAGTGTATTAATAGTGGCACATAGTGGAGTATCAAAGGCATTCAGTGGATATTTTGAAGGAATACAAGATGGTAAGTTTTTAAATAGAGGACTTAAAAATTGTGAAATAAAGATGTATGAACTGTAGGTATTAATATGGATTTTAATTATGTTGATTTTCTATCATCCAGTGATAAAAAATCTATAAAAAAATTGTATTATGAATCATTCGATAAAGAGGAAAGATTTCCATTTTGGTTACTAAAAAAGTGTTCTAAAGAAAAGAGTGTAAAGTTTAATGTAATATATAGCAAAGATAAAGTAATTGGTTTTCAATACATTATTGAGTATGATAATATTGCTTATTTAATGTATTTTGCCATTGAAAAAAATCAAAGAAATAATGGCTATGGTTCAGAAATGTTAAAAAAGTTAAATAGAAGTTATAAAAATGTTTTATTGTGTATTGAAAAATCAAATGAACAAATATCCGATATTAAATATAAAAGAAAACAATTTTATTTAAGAAATGGATTTGTTGGTACTAATAAGTATATTGTTGATAATAATGTTGAATATGAATTATTGTGTAATAATAGTAATTTAAATATAACTAAAGAAAAATTAGAAAAAAGATATACAATGATGACAAGTTCCAAAATATTAAAATTTATAATAAGTAAAATTTTTAATGTTTATAATATTAAATTGAAGTAGGTGATAGTATGCATATAGGTATAGATATAGATAATGTTTTATCGAATTTCAATGAGATATTATTAAATAAATATATTGAGCATGATAAAAGTATTAATGGAAAAGGTATAGTTAATCAAGATGTGTATATTAGAGATATGTTTAATTGGGATAAAGAATATGAAGAAAAATTTTACAAAGAAAATATTGAGTATTTTGCAAGCCTATTTGAACCGATTGAAGAATGTTCTAAATATGTAAAATTATTAAAAGAAGAAGGAAATACAATTTATATCATTAGTGGTCGAGACAATGGTGAATATTCTAACCCATATAAAATGACCATTGATTGGTTAAAAAAATATGATATTGTTTATGATAAATTATTTTTAGTAGATGCTTATAATAGTCATTCAAAAACAGAAATATGTTTAGAATACAATATTGATGTAATGATAGATGATTCTAAAAGAATGTGTAAGGACATAAAGGATAATGGTATTAGAGCATTACTTATGGATACACCATATAATAGAGATACAAATGAATTTGAAAGAGTTAATTCATGGAAAGAAATTTATAACAAATTATCTAATAAAAAAATTAATGTGATACTTGATACAGATACTTATAATGAATGTGATGACCAATTTGCATTATCATATTTAATTAAGTCACAAGATATGTTTAATATTGAGGCAATTACAGTAGCACCATATTCTCATACAAAAAGAGATGTAAAAGTAATAGATGGACAAGAGTTGAGTTATAATGAAATTTTAAAAATATGTAATTGGTTAAATTTTGATACCATTGATAAAGTATTTAAAGGATCAATGGACTATATTCAAAATGGATATGATGAAAATAATGATGCAGTAAATAAAATAATTGAAGTGGCGCTTAAAAACGATAAAACTTATATATTAGGAATTGGAGCTATAACTAATATTGCTTTAGCAATAAAAAAAGAACCTAAGATAATTGATAGAATAGAAATCATTTGGTTAGGTGGAAATGAAATAGAATATAAAGATAATTTAGAATATAATTTCAAACAAGATATAGAGGCTGTAAAAATAGTGTTTGATTCTACAGTGAAAATGACTATACTACCTTGCAAAAATGTAGTATCAGATTTAAGAATAGATATAGCTGAATTAAAAAGTAAATTAGATAATAGGAAAGAATTAAATAAATATTTAATTGAGAGATTTTATAATGATGGATATCATGGAATACAAGAAACAAGAGTAATATGGGATATATCAGTAATAGCATATATGATAAATAAAAATTGGTTTGAAACAGAAAAAATTAGTTGTCCCAATATCAAGGAAGATAGTTCTTATGAATTAACTGATAATAGACATAGTATAACTTTTATAACTAAATTAGATAGAGATAGAATATATGAAGATTTATTTAGAAAGTTAGGAGTATGAATTATGAGATTAACAAGCAAAGATGCAAGGAATCTATTAGAAGAAGAAAGAAAAAAATCAAATGATGATAGATGGATAGAACATTGCTTATGTGTTGGTAATGCTGCAGGTAAAATAGCAGAAGCATTAAATGAAAAAGGTTATAATATAGATATAGATAAGACAATTACTCTAGGTTATTTACACGATATTGGTAAGTATAATGGAGAATCACATGGACATGTTATGAGAGGATATGAATATTTAAAAGAAAGAGGATATGATGATGAATATTGTAATATATGTTTAACACATTCTTATTTAAATAATGATATAGTGTGTACTGCTGGGGGAGTCCCTAATCCAAATGATAATCCTTTTTTAACAGATTTTATAAAAAATCATGAATATACTATAGAAGAAAAATTAATAAATTTATGTGATTTGATGTGTCCACAAGGGAACGAAGTATTTACAATTGATAAAAGATTAATTGATATTATGATTAGAAGAGGAGCTTATTCAAATACACAATATCATATTAAAGAAACTTACAAACTGAAAGAATATTTTGATAGTTTATTAGGATATAATCTCTATGATTTATTTCCTGAAATAAAAGAAAATTTGTAGGTGATATTATGCGAATAGGAATAGATATAGATGGCGTATTAACCGACATAGAACAATGGCAGTTAGATTATGGAAGTAAGTTTTATTTTGAAAAATATGGTAAAGAAATACAAAATAACGAAGGATATGAAACAACAGAAATATTTAAAGTTGATAGTAAATTAGATGATGAGTTTTGGACTGAGTATTTTAAAGATTATTCGATAAATGTCGATGTTAGAAAATTGGCTAGTGAAGTAATTAAAAAACTAAAACAAGATGGTAATGAAATTTATATTATTACCGCAAGAGGTAGCTTTTTATCACATTCTGCAAATGTAATGCTTTTTGAAGAAAATAAAAACATTGTTTTAGAATGGCTTAGAAAAAATGAAATTGAATATGACAAAATAATATTTAGCCCAGAAGATAAACTTAGTATATGTTTAGAAAATAATATTGATGTAATGATAGAAGATAAAGTTGACAATATAAACAAAATATCAACAAGGATTCCAGTTATATGTTTTCATGCAGGATATAACAAAAATTGTAAAGGTAACAATATTTTCAGATGTTATAGTTGGTATGATATATACAGTAAAATAAATAGTATTAAATAACATTTGTTGAGGGATATAGATGGAAGTTATTAATAATGAAAATAAAAAAATAATAGATATTGAACTTTTAGAATTATTAAGTGAAAAAGGTTCAGAAATGACTGTATATAATGATGAAAATTTTGTTTATAAAATATTTAAAAAAGATTATAAACTTGGACATAAAAGTATTGAAGAATTAAATTATCTATCATCTATAAAAACATCAAGAATTTTGATGCCTGAATCACTAATATTTAACAATGATGAATTAATTGGTTATACCATGATTTATATAAAAAATGAAAAAGATATACATAATGATACAATGGCAAATTTATTAAATGAATTAACGATTATAAAACAAGATATTGATATTCTTAATAAATTATGTGTAAGGTTAATAGATATAAATAAATCTAATATTGTTTATAACGGTAAATTATATTTGATTGATCCAGGTAATTATTATATTAATGATGTAAATGATTTATTAATATATTATCAAAATAAAGAGATAACTGAAGAAGAAAAACAAAATCTTATTATAAATTGGAATTATAATCAACTTAATAAGTTAATGCATGAATTATTATTTATGAATAATAGTGATATTGATTTTTATTTATTAAGAAAAATAATAGAGTTTTTTGAAATTGAAAGAAAAAAAGATGGTTTAATATATGATGCTGGTATTTATCAAAAATATTTTGATAAGGATTTAACTGTTAGAGAGGCAATTAAAAAATTTGTATCAAACTATATTAAAGTTGATGAAGAAGAGAAAAAAATGGTATTATCACTTTTTAAAATGTAGTAATGAGGTGTTATTGTGAAAAGATTATTAAGGATTGGTTTTGATTTATCATTGTTATCGTTTATACCAATAATATATTGATTTCTACTTGGGATAATAGTTGATAAGAATTTAATTAATATATTTACTTTAACTTATCCATTACAATTTATATATTATATAATTAAATCTATATTTTCTACTGGGGCTAATATAAGTAAAGAAAAAGATAAAAATAAAGATGCGGTAATGTCTGGCTTAATATTAGGAACAATTGTTTCTATAATTATTTTTACTGTAATTCTATTAAATGTTGATAATTATATTAGTTTTATGAATATGGATATAAGTACATATAAAAACTTTACTATATATTCAATATTACAACTATTTATTTGTTTAGAATTTGCAATGATGCAAGATAAGTTATATTATGAAAAAAAATAAATTAGCAAATAAGCATTCATTAGTATTTAATTTATTAAATTTTATATTATTAATTGGAACATCTTTAATAACAAAAAATCAAATTATTATAATTTCAACAACATTAATTCCATTAGCGATATATACTTTGTATATTTATATTAAAAACGGTAATAAGTTTAAATTTAATATTAATGTATTAAAGTGTATAAAATATGGTTCAGTTGAGTTATTCAATAATATTGCATTCTTTTTAATATTCTTATTTGGATTATCTAATGTCTTAGAATATGGAGAAATGTATGCAACTGCTTTGACTTTTATAGCATTAATAACTGATACACAATGGGATACATTTGATGCTATAAAAGAAGCAGCAACAATAGATATTAGTAAAAGAAAGTTTAATTATATACAACATAGAAATAATGCTTATAAATTATTAGGAATACTATTTGGAACAAGTTTAATGATGTTTTCATTCTTATTTGGATTTTATGATTTAGATTTTAAAATTACTATGATATATTTTTCTTTTGAAATAGTAAATTTCTTAATATATCCAATATATAGAATTAAAACTTGTTATTTGCAATTAGAATATTCAGCTTTTAAAATTACATCAAATAAGATAATAGCATCAATACTTAGAATGGTCATGTCATTATTAAAAACGCCATTTTGTACAGGAATAGGACAAGTATGTTCATCAGTTTATCAATTTATAACAGTTAGTATAATGTTTAATCATAATTTTAAAGTTGATAAAACAGGTTGTGTTATTAAAAAAAAATCAATACTGAATAATGACACTATGACATTATAAATGAGAGTAGGGTACTCACAAACAATATGTCATTGTGTCATTTAATAATAAAAATAATGAAATATGTGATATAATAGTATATATAAAAAGAAGCGCTAGTACAGGCTTATGTTTATAAGTTTTTGTATTGGCGTTTTTTTCGTAGTAAGGAAGTGATAAAATGAATTTAAATTTAGAAAATGGATATACTGTTACTTTACCTTCAAAAGGAAAGCATAATATATATTATGGACCAAATAAAATAGGTAAAACTCAGATATCTCGTTCGATGAAAAAATATTATGAAGAAATAAGTGAAAAAGTTCTTTTGTTTAATGAAAATATTTTAAGTGATATGATTATTCAAAGTAGTGAAGATATTAATTCTTTTGAAGTAATGCCTATGGCACAAGAGTATAATAAATACTATAATAATATGCAAAAAAGTAAAGAAAAATTATCAATGAAAAATAGTTTAAAGGATTTATGCTTAGTTAATACAAAAAAGGCATTTCAAGGGTTTGAAAAAATAAGTGAGTATATTAATGATGATAATACTTATTCTTATAATGGTGATGATTTATTACCATTTTATAGTCAAGATGATATCAAGGATATGTATAAGCCAAAAAAGGTAAATATGAATATTTTTGAAATAATTGATAATCTGAAAAAAGATAATATCAAAATAATACCAGATAATGTTAAGAAAATTGTTGAGCATGATATATATAGTATTCAATTGAAAATAAATCAAGACCCAGATAAATACAAGAATTGTCCTGTTTGTTTTTCACCTATTTGTCAAGAAAATTTAGATAAGATAAGAGAAAGCATTGAAAATGGTTCAATCGAAAAAGAATTGCAATTATCAATATTATTCTATTTAGACAATAAAAGTGATATTTTAAGGAATAAAATGTCTGAGATATTATTGTGCGAATCATATGAATCATTTGAAAAAGATTTTAAGTTGGATGTTGAAAAATCTATTATTTCTTATTTAAGTAATCAGTATGATAAAAAGGATGTTATAAATTATAAAGAAAATAAAACAAAAGTTGAAGAAATATTAAATAAAACAAAGGATTTTAAAATAACTGAAAATATTGAATTAAGTAATTATATAAAAAATAAATTAAAGAATCATACGGTTTATAAAAATACAGATATAGAAATAAAAATTAGTGATGGAAAGTTAAAAGTTTTAAATAGTCAAGTTGAATATGACAAAATGTCTAAATCGGAACAAAATTATTTTAAATTTCTTTATTTTGATATTTTAGTTCATCAAAAGATTTTAGAAGGAAAATTGCATATAATTATTGATGATCCATTTGATAGTTATGATGATATTTATGTCCAAGATTCAATAGCAATAATAACAAAATTAATAAATGAACATATTGAAGATATTGATACAATTGATATTTTTTCTCACAGTATGTATATTCTTGATTTATATGATTCATTGAAAAAAATATATAATAAATTTAATATTTACTGGATGGATCAAATTGGTTTAACAAAAGAAATAAATATATTTGAAGATGGCTATCTTTTGTTTGAAAAAATAGATATAAATCCTTACGATTATGGAATTATATTGAAGATTAGCGATAAAATGGTTGATAAATATTCATTGATTGCATTTGCTGCACTTTTAAGAAATGAAATAAATGTAGAGCGTTTGTTATTTAAAAATAATAGCAATGGTGAACTTTCTGATGTGAAAAATAAAGTAGAAGAACTATATAATAAAATATCAGAATCAATCGATCATGTGAGGCAGGAAATATCAATAATTGAATTAAATAACATTATTAATGAAATATTTTATTTTGGCTTAAACGATAACGAAATACAGAATGTGTCATCTTTATTTGATGATATTTCAAAAGATTATGTTGATATAGATATAAAAGCAAAAACTGGTTCTGGAAATGTTGTATCGGTTCCTAAAAATGATATTTGTTATATATTAATTTATAAAATATTATTTGGTTTGAAAATTAGAAGATTATTAGAAAAGAAGGTTTATGATATTGTACAAGAAGACTACACTGAAGTGTGGGATTTAATTGAAAAAATACCAAATACTCCATTGTATGATTATTATAATTTATATAAATACATAATTAATTCGTTTAATCATTCTTCATCAAGAGTTGTTCCACCAATTTTTGTGTATAGTTTCAAATCATTACGAGAAATGTATGAAGAATTACAAGCATTGTAGAATTCTAGATACTAAAACTAGATACTAAATCTCAAAAATAAAGTTATTCTTATAAACTTTGGTAAATTATGATAAAAGAAAAAGCCTTAATTTATAAGACTTTAACTAAATATTAAATTATTACGAACTGATATTAATATTTCCCCCTGAAGGAGCCGAAAGACTCCATTTTTGTTTGCTGTAAACTAAGACGAATAACTTTTTAATATTTATGTTATAATGTTTATATATTAGGAGGTTCCAAATGAAAGTAATAAGTATTAAAGAACCATTTGCAACTTTGATAGCTAACGGTATTAAAAAAATAGAAACAAGAAGTTGGAAAACTAATTATCGTGGTGAATTATTTATACATGCTAGTGGAAAGCAACTTGCCAAAGAATTTATTAAAAATGATTTTGTATTAGATTTAATAAAAAATATGGACATGAATTATGGTAATATTATTTGTAAATGTAATTTAGTTGACTGCATCTATATGGATGAACAATTTTTAAATTATATAAAGCAAAATCAAATAGAATATAATCTAGGCGAATATAAACTAGGAAGGTATGCATGGATTATAGAAGATGTAGAACCTATTTATCCAATATCTGCAAAGGGACGATTAAACCTTTGGAATTTTGATGATATACAAAATAAATAAATGTATTGTTTGCTGAACCATGTCTGTGATATATTATTACTATAATAGAGGTATGGTAGTAAGATGAAAAAATTATGTACAAAAGAAATAATTGATAAGATATTAGTAATGTCAATAATAATGGTTATTAGTGGCGTTTTTGGATTTATATATGAGGTCTTATTTTACAAAATAGAATTGGGATACTTTGTAAAAAGAGGCACGGTATATGGACCTTGGATACCAATATATGGATTTGGAGGATTATTTATATTTATTACAACTTATAAACATAAAGATAAAGTAAGCTTAACCTTTTTAATAAGCTTGTTAGTATGTGGCCTTTTAGAATTTATGACAGGATATTTGTTATATCACATAGAAGGAATAAGATTATGGGACTACAATAATGAAATTTTAAATTCTGGTAACATAGGTGGATATGTTTGCTTAAGATCTGTAGTTTTCTTTGGCATATCTGGTCTTTTCTTGATGAGGTGTGTATTGCCTTTAATTACCAATTTAAAAACAAAGTTATCATTTAAAAAATTCTCTTTTATTAGTGTATTTCCATGTACGTTATTTTTGATTGATTTCATAGTTAGTGATATTTTTAAATTAAAATAGATTAATAAATGTGTTATACTTACAAAGATAAGTGGTGATAAAATGAGTGAAAAGTTAACATTAGATGAATTTAATTCTATAATAAAAAAACTAAATGATGAGTCTTATTCTATCGATGAAAAATTATCTTTTCAAGAAAAATTATTGTTATCTGATCTAAGTAATATTCCATCTACAGAGTGGGGAAAAGTAACCCTTATGACAGATGGTAATATGATCGATTTCTCTAAAACAAAAGCTAATATTGATTTTAATATATTTAAATATTTAGGAAATGGTAATTTTAAGAATTGTAATATCACTCATTTAGAAAACTTTCCCGGATATCTTAACCATTCAAATTTTGATGAAAAAGCTATGAAAGATAATAAAGAATTGTTTTTATCAAATCTTTTTTCAGATGAATTCAAAGACAAATATTATTCTAGAATGATAACAATGGATGATTTGTCTTTATTAAATGATGCACAAATAAACGAATTAAAAGTCAAAAATATTCCTCACTATGTAGGATCAGCGGAAATTAACATTCAATTACTTGAAACACTAGGAATAGAAAAAATTCTAAAAATATATAAAACTTCTAAAAATGATTATGATGCAATCAATTCTATTTACAATAATTACGCTTCTATATTATATGAAGAAGATAAAAATATTGTTGATGAACTAAAAAACACTCAGGCAACTAGAATAAAAAATGTATTATTTACAAAGTTAAAACAATATTTAAGCAAAGATGATTATGAAGGTATTGATTTAGAGATGCTCCCTAAGATGTTTTTAGAGGAATATATTAAAAAATTTAATTTAGATGATGAATTAATAAATGCTTTTGGAATTGATAATGTTTTAAAACTCGAAAATGAAACAAAAATATTTTCTATATGCAAAAATTTGAGTTTTGATGAAGATGATCTTGAAAATTTCCAAAATGGTAATCTATCTTATGAAGAATTTAGAGATGCATTTGCCGATTTACTTAATAAAGCGCGACTAGTAGGAAGATATAAAATAAGTAAGGAATATGATTATGATTTAGAAAAAATGGTAACTAAAGATAATAGTTATAGTTTTATTTTTGGAAAATTTAGACAGGATTTTCCAGATATTTTTATTGATGATAAAGCACCAGATAAATTAAAGAAAGAATTTTATGAAGGAAAACTAACTTTTAATTGTCTACTTAATCATGAATACATACCATACATTAAAACAAAAAATCTTTCTAAATTGTTTAATTTTTCTTCCAATAAATCAAGTGAAAAATTTGTTTATGATTATACTAGAAAATTTGGTAATAGTAAATTTATAAGTTTGGTAAAAAAATATAATATTACAGACTTAAAGATTTTAAATTCTGAAAAATCAGATTTTGATTTTAAGAGTAAAGAAGGTTTTGAAAAATACTTACGTGATATTCTATATGACAAATTATGCCAAAACGATGATTTACCAGATACGACTAGAAAAACTATTCTTGCTAACAATGATTTTAGAAATGAACATCCAAATGTAGTTATTGATCTAGAAGCATTGTCAAATTTAAATATTCCTAATAACGATTATGAATTATTGAAGGAAAAGATTTCATATAACTATTTAACTGCCAATGATGTTATGCATTATCCAGAACTTGTATCTTTATTAAAAGGTAAAGATTTAACTACAGTATTAAGTATTAGCAACACGATTCATCTATTGAAAAAATTAAATGAAGATGAAATATTGAACTTAATAGCAAAATATGGAAAGTCTTTTAATTATGCATTTAAAATAATATCCGAAAACTATGATAGTGAACTAGAAAATCTATCTTATGAAGATATTGAAAATAAAATAGAAAAAACTATTGTTGATGAATACAAAAATGGTAAATATTTTTATAATGAGGATTCTCCAGAAGTAATAAAAGAAAAATATCCTGAATTATATTTGGATTCTTCTGCTCCTGATGAATTAAAAAATAGATTTTATAATATAGCTAATCAAAAACTTACTTTTCCTGACTTACGTGCTCATAAAGAGTGGTTACCCTACTTAGAAGGAAAATCTGTTATAACAGCGTTACTTAAAAGCTGTCGTGATCCTGAGATATTAAAAAAATATTTTGATTTGTTTGGTAATGAAAAAGCATTAAAACTTGGAATAAATAAATATGAAACAGTATTACCTATGTTACAATTTGATAATGTAGAATTGATGAAAAAATGGTACGATAGAACAGGTCAAAGATTTTTACCTGATGCTGCTATAATAAATAATTTTGATTTAGCTGAAGCTGATAAATTTTTTAGATTTGGTTCTAATTGGACTAAATTGATGCAACTAAATAATTATTCTGTTGATTACGAAACAAAAGATGGTGTATTAAAATTAGCTTATTCTTTTGGAGTCTTCGATGGGGATGAAAAAGGATTAAAATCGACTGTTGATATTTTGACTCGAATACCTAGAAAATTAAATCCTAATTATAGTTCTACAATGAAAAAACTCATAAATCAAGCAAACAATGATGTTTTATTTAAATCTTTTTTAAATAAAGCAATAGAAGAAGAAAATGTACAAGTTAATTCTGATGAACCTTTGCTTGATCAAATTTATAGAAAAAATGATGATAATTCATATACTTTAACGATTAACCAACAAAACTGTCCAAAAACTACTGGTTTAATTCGTAACCTAATGGCACAGTATGAAGATTTACCAGTATTACATTATCTTAAGGTTCATAGCTTGTTTAGTGGCTTTAGTATGAAATATGATAAAGATTTTAGAGATTTCCTTGTTAATAATATAGATGAGATTTTATCTAGTCCAGAATATACAACTTATTTGTCAAAAATACAAAGACAATTTTCAGAAATAAAGGCTATAAATAGTAATAGAAAGTTAACGCTAGAGTTAGCAAAAAATTATGTTATAAGTAATAAGTATATTGGTATTCAACCAGGAAATGAGTTGGCAGCAGATATATCAGCAACGGCTGGTTATAGTCAAACTGACTTTGATGTTTTACAAGAAATATATAATTATGGTAAACAAAGAACGTTTAGTAGTATTCCTAGAATAGAGGGACAAAAAGATGATTATAAATACGAAATGTTAAGACTAGATGATGCTCTTGCAATGGCAATTGGTGCTTTTACTGATTGTTGCCAAGAGTTAGGAGACGTTGCTGAAATGTGTATGGAGCATAGTATGGTTGATAAAAATGGTCGTGTTTTTGTAATTAAAGATAGTGATAATAATATAGTAGCTCAAAGTTGGGTATGGAGAAATAAAAGTGTATTATGTTTTGACAACATTGAAATTCCTAGCAAAGCCTTTAATAGAGCATTAAAACTAAGAAGTGAACATAGAGACTTATTTTCACAAGAAGTATATGATGTATATAAGCAAGCAGCAATAGAACTTATGAATAAAGATGAAGAAAAATATGCTAAATTGCTTTCTGAAGGATTCATTAGTAAAGAACAATATGATGGATTACATTTGAGTAAAGTTACAGTTGGACTTGGCTACAATGATATTGCTAATACCATAAAAAAGAATGCAAAATTGGAAAAAGATCATATAACAAGGCCACTTCCTTTTGATGCTCCTGTGAAATTAAAGAATCAATTATATGCAAATGATTCAACAACTCAATTTATATTGAATGAGAATAAAGATGAATTTAATTATTCTGGAGATACATTGCCTATTTATAGTGATGAATATCAGGAATATGATGATAGCAATTTTAACCCTAAACTGCTACTAACTCTTAATAAATTAGAAATGTTAACTAAAAACAAATATAGTGATTTAGAAACAGATGTTGTAGCAGATAATTCTAACATAGTTAGTTCAATTGCTGAAAACTATAATTTAGATCCATCAAGTACTAAAATAGTTATGAATCCTAATTTTGCAATTATTTATGCTTGTGAAGATGATAATTTAAAAATTGGTGATTTGTTATACAATAATAAGCTTGGTGATGATAAAGTTTTAGTAATGCAAATCAAATTAGCTTTAGATCAAATAAGTAAAGATAAAAAAATAGATATATCTAAATTAACGGAAAATCAATTAGAAGTATTCAATGATGCTAATGCTATAGGAAACGAAATAGAAATAGAAAAAGGATTAGGAAATTCAAAGTAAAGTGAATTTCCTTTTTTAGTTATAAATTGGTTTTAAAATACATATTTATATATGAATGCTTAACTAAGATTAGTTAATTTTTACTTAACTTTCATAATTATGTATGTTATACTAACCTTAGAGTAGTAGTGTGTTTTGAGTGTATTATTGGCATTCAATATGTAGTCTATTCAATATTAAACGAAGGAGAGGGAAGAAAATGGGATTTATTAAAGCATTTTCAGGAGCACTAAGTGGTACATTTGCCGATCAATGGAAAGATTTTTATGTACCTATGCAAGGTGTTCCAGCAACAGCAGCATTATTTCGCGCAGTACCACAAGGTACTAATGCAGGAAGGGGAGAAAATACTAAAGGTTCTGAAAATATAATCACTAATGGTAGTAAGATTATTGTCCCAGAAGGTACAGCATTAATAACTATTCAAGATGGACAAATAACAGGTTTAGTTGCGGAACCAGGTGGATTTGAATTCAGAAGTGATGATCCTAATTCAAAATCAGTTTTCAGTGGAGATGGAATTTTATCATCTACTATTGGAACAACATGGGACAGAGTAAAATTTGGTGGTCAACCAGGAACTCAACAATTAGCATTCTATGTTAATTTAAAAGAAATTCCAAATAATAGATTTGGTACTCAATCAGAAATTTATTGGGATGATGCATATTTAAATACACAGGTTGGAGCAGTAACAAGAGGTACATATACATTAAAAATAGTAGATCCACTATTATTTGTTAAGAATTTTGTACCACAAATGTACTTACAACCTAATGCCCCTGTATTTGATTTTGCAGATGATGAAAATGATGCAGGAACTCAATTATTTAATGAAGTAGTTGGAACTTTGTCTGCAGCATTCTCTAATTATACAAATGATCCAAGTAAAGGAAATCGTATTGCAAAAATTCAAGGAGATCAAATTGGATTTGCTCAAGCAATGAGTCAAGCAGTAGAAGAAGCATATCAATGGAAGAGTAGTAGAGGTCTAGAAATTGCTAAGACAGCTATCCTTGCTATTGAATATGATGAAGATACTAAAGAATTAATGAAAGATGTTAAGAAGGCTGACGCATTATCTGGTGCAAGAGGAAATTCATTCATGCAACAATCAGTTGCACGTGGAATGCAAGCAGCAGGCGAAAATCCAAATGGTGGTGGTACTGCAATGGCATTTATGGGAATGGGTATGAATGCAGCAGGAGGTATGATGCAAGGTATGCAACAACCACAACAAGCTGCACAAAACCCATTTATAAATACTGGAGTACAACAACAAGCACCAGCACAACAACCACAAACTCAAGCAGATCCTTATGAAGAATTAAAAAAAGCTAAAGAGTTATTGGATGCTGGAATCATTTCACAAGAAGATTTCGATGCAAAGAAAAAAAGTTTACTAGGTATATAAATTTATGGAAAACGAAAGTTTAAAAGAAGAGTTAAGTAATGAAGTTTCTGAAAATACGCCAACTGTTGTAAAAACTGATGTTGATGCAAAAGATGGTCAAAATAAGTGTCCAAAATGTGGCGCTACTGATATTTCATTAAATGTTAAGAATGGTAAATTAAGATGTAATTTTTGTAGACATGAGTTTGAACCAGAGTCTTTTGATTCAATGCAAAAAGATATAAGCCAATTAGAAGGAGAAGTAATTGGATCTGGTGCAACAAACATAATCGCAGATGTAAGCGATATGGTTACGTTTAAATGTAGTAGTTGTGGAGCTGAAGTTGTAGTCGATACGGCTTCATCTGCTCAAGCTAGATGTCATTGGTGCAGAAATATTTTATCAGTTAACCAACAGATTCCTAATGGAGCTATTCCTGATACTGTTTTACCATTTAAAGTTACAAAACAGGATGCTAAAACAGAAATAGAAAAATTTGTTGGAAAGCGAAAATTTTATGCACATCCTCAATTTAGAAAAGAATTTACAACAGAAAACATAATGGGTGTTTATTTACCTTATATGATTGTAGACGCTAATACTCATGCAAATTTATCTGGTCAAGGTGAACATCAAACAAGAAGTTATGTTGTTAAAAATGGAGAACATTCTGAAACATATTATGATGCTGATTTATATAATGTTGAAAGAGATTTTGATTTAACTGTTGAAGGTTTAACGGTAGAGTCAAGTAAAGACAAACTTGATACCAATTCTAAAGATAGAACAACTAATATAATAAATGCAATTATGCCATTTGATACTGAAAACTGTGTAAAATGGAATGCTAATTATATAAAAGGATATACATCTGAAAAAAGGGATACTAATGTTGAAGATCTTAAGGATTTAGTTAAAGAACAAACTAAGGACGTAGTGAGATTTGCTGCTAATAAAACATTAGAACAATATGATCGTGGAGTTAGATGGGATAGTCAAAATGTAACAATAAAAGGACAGCAATGGAAGTCAGCATATTTACCAATATGGTTATATAGTTATCAACAGGTTAATGGGGATAAAAAATTATTACACTATGTAGCAGTTAATGCTAGAACAAAAGAAACTATGGGTAGTGTTCCAATACATATGCCTAAACTTTTGTTTATATCATTTCTAGTAGAAATTTTAGGAGTTATTGCTATGATATTCACATATAGTGATGATAGCAATTGGCCATGGTTATTTTTAGCAAGTGGTTTTGTATATTTCTTCATAATATATAGTAAATATAGAAATAGTGGAGCTAGACATAATCACGAAACAGAGACTAAAACTAACATGTCCAACCTTAAAGAAAATGATAATTTTGTAAGGCACGAAACAGGTCTTAGAAATCCTATGATGGATGGTTCTAATAATAGAAGCGTTAATGGAACTACTAGTGCAATGAATGTTTTGAAATCATTTAAAAAATGAAACTAGACAGGCTGATGCCTGTTTTTTTATAAAAAAATAAAAGAAATTTTTATAAAAAGATATATTTATTTATTATTTATGGTATACTTTAACAGTAATAATAAATGAGTTATATAAATGAGGGATGTTAATGAATAATGCAGATTTTAATGAATTTGAAATGATTATAAATGATATTATTACTAATAAACAAGTCTTAAAGATGAAAAATTATCGTCAACATTGCGATACCAATACATATGATCATTGTTATAATGCAGCTAAGTACTGTTATAAAATTTGTAAAAAACTTAATTTAGATTATAAATCGGCTACTAGGGCAGCTATGTTACATGACTTTTTTTTATACGATTGGAGAACTAGTAGAAAGACTAGAAAATATAAATCTTTTCATGCCTTTGTTCATGGAAAAGTTGCATATGAAAATGCATCTGAATTATTTTTGCTTAATGAAAAAGAAAAAGATATTATAATTAAGCATATGTGGCCAGTTTCTTTTGAGATTCCTAGATCACGTGAAGCATTTATACTAACATTTGTTGATAAATATTGTGCTATTAGTGAAGTTTCTAGTTATATTTTTAGAAATTTGTCAACTAGAAGAGCTTGGAATTATGCTTATGTACTTATATATTCATTTATTTGTAAACTTAGATAATTATTTATCTTTTTTTATTGCGTTGACAAAGTAAATATAATGAGTATAATTATTTTGTAAGGCAACTTACAAAGTGAATGAGTGGTGATAATTTTGAATAAGGCTGATATATTAAAAGAGTTAAAAAATCTTGATATATTAATATTGAAAAAAATTCCATTTCATAAAGATGTTTTAAATTCTTCACAAGTTCCAACAATCAGTCAAATGCGTATAATTGAGTATATATTAGAACATAAGAATGAAAATGTATATCAAAAAGATTTAGAAGAAGTTCTGGGCTCAACTAGAGCTACAGTATCAAGTATTTTACATACTATGGAAAAAAATAATTTAATATTGAGAGAAACTAATTCTTGTGATACGAGAACCAAAAAGGTAGTATTAACATCAAATACTCTGGAGGCTTTTCAAAGCCGTAAGAGGGATTTTGATTTATTAAGTAGTAAAATGACAGAAGGAATTAGTGATGAAGAATTAGAAATATTTTTAAAAATTGCAGAAAAAATGAAAAATAATTTAGTAAAATAATATGCTTAATCGTATATTTATATTTAGTAAGGAGGAAATATGTTTAAACTGTTTAAAGATTTAAAAAGAAGAGATTTCTTTTTTATAGTAATAATATTAGGCTTAATTGTAATGCAAGTTTGGCTAGATCTTAGATTGCCTGATTATATGAGTGAAATTACAAAACTAATACAAACTGATGGAAGTAGTGTAAAAGACATTGCTTTGCAAGGTGCATATATGCTTTTGTGTGCATTCGGTAGTTTGTTATCAGCTGTAGTAGTAGGATATTTTGCTTCTGGGATAGCAACAGATTTTTCTTTTGGTTTAAGAGAAAAAATATTTGAAAAAATCGGGAAATTTTCTACTGCGGAAATTAAAAAATTCTCAACAAGCAGCTTAATTACAAGAACTACTAATGATGTTTCTCAAGTAGAAATGCTTTTATCAATGGGACTTCAAATGCTTATTAAGGCCCCTATTATGGTAGTATGGGCTGTTACTAAAATACTTAATAAAAGTATTGAATGGAGTATATTAACTGGTGTAGGAGTAGTAATATTAATGACAACTATAATTACATTAATGATAATTGTTTTACCTAGATTTGAAAAAGTTCAAAAACTTATTGATAAAGTTAATGGTGTTACACGTGAGAATTTAACAGGTATTAGAGTAATTAGAGCATTTAATGCTGAAAAATTTCAAGAAAACAGATTTGGGAATGTTAATCAAAACTTAACTAGTACTCAATTATTTAATCAAAGATGTTTTGCAGTATTAAATCCAGTAATGAATTTTGTTATGCACTTTTTAACATTAGGGATTTACTTTATTGGAGCTATTTTAATCAATGATGCTGCAATGGTATCAAAAATAAATTTGTTTAGTGATATGGTAGTCTTTTCGAGTTATGGTATGCAAGTAATAATGGCATTTTTAATGCTTGCACTAACATTTATGATATTGCCTAGAGCTCAAGTATCAATAAGACGTATTAATGAAGTGCTAGATGAAGAAGAAAGTATAAAAGATGGAAATATCAAAAAAACAGATTCTGATTTAGTAGGAACAGTTGAATTTAAGAATGTATCATTTAAATACCCTGATGCAGATGAATATTTACTTAGAAATATATCATTTATTGCTAACAAAGGAGAAACAGTTGCATTTATTGGCTCTACTGGTAGTGGAAAATCAACTTTAATTAATTTAGTTCCCAGATTTTACGATGCTACTGATGGTGAGATATTAATAGATGGTATAAATGTTAAAGATTATAGCCTAGAAGCACTTCATGATAAAATTGGATACGTTCCACAGAAGGCTGTGATGTTTACAGGAAGTGTTTATGACAATGTATTGTATGGTAATAAAAACGGTAAAAAAGCAACAAAAGAGGAAGCAAGAGAAGCAATAAGAATAGCACAAGGAACTGATTTTGTTGAAAAGATGGATAAACAATATGATTCACATATAGCAAGGGGTGGAACTAATGTATCAGGAGGACAAAAACAAAGACTAGCAATAGCTCGTGCCATAGCTAGAAATCCTGAAATATATATATTTGATGACTCATTTAGTGCTTTGGATTATAAAACTGACGCTACTCTTCGTAAAGAGCTAAAAAAGCATACTAAGGATGCAACTAGTATGATAGTAGCTCAAAGAATTGGTACTATTATTCATGCGGATAAAATTATTGTACTTGATAAAGGAAAATGTGTGGGTATGGGTACTCATAAAGAATTATTAAAAAATTGTGATGTTTATAAAGAAATTGCTCTTTCACAATTGTCAAAGGAGGAGTTGGAAAATGCCTAGGCCTGGAAATAGATTTGAAAAATCAAAAGATTTTAAAGGAGCTATGAAAAGATTATTCACTTCATTAAAAAAATGGCATGTATTACTTGGAATTGTTTTAATTCTTTCTATGGTAAGTGCAGTATTTGCTTTAGTAGCGCCAAATAAACTTTCTGATTTAACTGATGAGATAACAATTGGTATTCAGCCTAAAATTAGTGAAAATATAATAAAAGATATTATGGCTGATGATAAAATCCCAATGGAAGACAAAATAAAGTTTCAACAAGAATTATCTAGTATGGATAAAGATTCAACTAATGAAGAAAAGTTAAAAGCAATTGATAATTTTCCAGATTCAATAAAAAAGGTAATTGAACCTAAAATAAATATGACACGTGTTAAGAAAATAGCAATATTTCTAGCATGTTTATATATAGCTAGTTCAGCTTTTAATTATATTCAAGGATTTTTAATGGCAACTGTTTCAAATAATTTTGCTAAAACCTTGAGAAAAAGTATAAGTACAAAAATTAATAAATTACCACTTAAATATTTTGATTCACATGAAACGGGTGATATTTTATCAAGAATTACTAATGATGTTGATACTATGGCTCAAAACATGAATCAGAGCCTTTCATCTTTAGTAGCTAGTATGACATTATTTATTGGCTCTATTATAATGATGTTTGTTACTAATTGGATAATGGCAATAACTGCTATCCTAGCTAGTTTATTTGGCTTCTTATTTATGGGAACAATTCTTAGTAAGAGTCAAAAATATTTTGTGCAAAGACAATCTAGATTAGGAGACTTAAGTGGATATGTTGAAGAAATATATAGTGGTCATAATGTTGTAACTACTTATAATGGTACTAAAAAAGCTAATGATGATTTTAGAAAATTGAATAAATCATTGGCTGAATGTAGTAGAAAAAGTCAATTTTTATCTGGACTTATGCAACCATTTATGTCCTTTATTGGCAATTTTGGATATGTTGCGGTTTGTATAGTAGGTGCTCTTTTAGTTATTAACAATACTATTTCCTTTGGTGTAATAGTAGCATTTATGATTTATGTCAGATTATTTACTAATCCACTTATAGAATTTGCACAAGGCATGACTAGTTTGCAGTCAACAGCGGCAGCTAGTGAACGCGTATTTGAATTTTTAGATGAAGAAGAAATGGCAAGTCAAAAAAAGATAAAAGGTCACTTAGATAAGGATAAAGTAAAAGGTGAAATAGAATTTGACAAGGTTAAATTTGGATATGATGAAAATAGAATTATAATTAAAGATTTTAGTGTTAATGTAAAACCTGGTCAAAAAATTGCTATAGTAGGTCCAACTGGTGCTGGAAAAACTACAATGGTAAATTTACTTATGAAATTTTATGAGATAAATGATGGTAATATTACAATTGATGATGTTTCAACAACGGAATTAACAAGAGAAAATATTCACGATTTGTTTGTTATGGTACTTCAAGATACATGGCTATTTGAAGGAAGTGTTAGAGATAATTTGAAGTTTAATAATAACGATATATCAGATGAAGAACTTTGGAATGTATGTAAAAAAGTTGGAATTGATCATTTCATTAAGACTTTACCAGGAGGATTAGATTCTAAAATAGATGATGGAGATTCAATTAGTCAAGGACAAAAGCAATTACTTACAATCGCAAGAGGAATGGTTAAAAATGCACCATTTTTAATTCTTGATGAGGCAACATCTAATGTTGATACTAGAACAGAAGAATTAGTTCAAAAGGCAATGGATAATTTAGCTAAGGGTAAAACTTCATTTATTATTGCTCATAGGTTATCTACAATTAAAAATGCAGATTTGATTTTAGTTATGGATCAAGGTAATATTATTGAACAAGGAACTCATGATGAATTAATACAAAAAGATGGTTTCTATGCTAAATTATATAATTCACAATTCGAAAGTATTGAATAAACAGGATTTTACTCCTGTTTTTTTAAAATTGCCTTATTTTTCTTGCTGTAATTATAATACTATGTTATTCTTGTTGTGACGTTTGCAAAAAAATTATATTTTTTATATCTACTACATATAAAAATGTAGTTTTTTGCGTTCTAGAAAAGGAGTGTGATAAAATGTCATTCATCGAAGTAGAGCACATAAGTAAAACTTTTAAAGTCGTCAAAAGAGGAAAAGGCGCCAAAGAGGCACTAAAGTCCTTCTTTAGACGAAAGTACAAAATAGTTAATGCTATTTCAGATGTATCTTTTTCTATTGAAAAAGGTGAAATCGTTGGTTATATTGGACCAAATGGTGCTGGTAAATCTACTACTATAAAAATATTAAGTGGAATACTAACACCAGACGATGGTACTTGTATAATTGATGGTATGACACCTTGGAAAGATAGAGAAAAGTATGTAAAAAGAATTGGTGTTGTGTTTGGACAAAGAAGTCAATTATGGTGGGATATACCTAGTTCTGATACTTTTGATTTATTAAAAGATATCTATAATATTTCAGATGATGAGTTTGAAAAAAACAAAACTGAATTAATTGACGCCTTGAACTTGAAAGATATTATAGATGTTCCGGTAAGGCAGTTGAGCCTAGGACAGAGAATGCGTTGTGAAATAGCAGCATCCCTACTACATAATCCAGAAATACTGTTTTTAGATGAACCTACTATTGGATTAGATGCTGTATCAAAACAAATATTACGTGACTTTATTAAGAAAATAAATAAAGAAAAACAAGTAACCATTATACTTACTACTCATGATATGAGTGATATTGAGTCACTTGCTAAGAGAATTATCTTAATAGGAAAAGGTAATGTTTTATATGATGGTTCTTTGAAAAGCTTAAAACATAAGTATGGTAATAATAAATATTTAACTATTGTTACTAAAGATAAATTAAGTCTTAAACATAAAGGAGTAATTTCATCCGTTAAAGATATTGAGGGGTATCATTTTGTAATAGATTCAGATATTATTAATATTTCTGATTTTTTAAATATTATATCTAATAAGGTCAATATAGATGATGTAGAAATAGATAATGAAAATATAGATAATATTATTGTTAGATTATATGAGGAGTACCATATATGAAATTTTATTACTCTTACTTTAAACTAAAGTTTATATCAGGACTTCAGTATAGAACTGCTGCGATAGCAGGTGTTTCTACTCAAATATTTTTTGGACTTATATTTATTATGGTATATGTTGCTTTTTATTCATCTAATTCTTTAGATTTATCATTTAATCTTCAACAAGCTGTAACTTATGTGTGGTTAGGTCAATGTTTTTTCTCGTTAGTTAATATGTTTTATAAAGATAATGAAATATTTGACATGATAAAGAAAGGCGACATTGCTTATGAATTAATAAGACCTAAAAAATTATATTTTGTTTGGTTTTCTAAAATAATAGGTCAGAGACTAGCAATGGTTTCTTTAAGATGTATGCCAGTTATAATTATTTCATTATTGTTACCTAAACCTTATAATTTATCTTTGCCAGTAAGTGTTTTTAGCTTTATTCTTTTTTTTGTAACTTTAATTATTGGAACATTATTAATGACTTCTATTATAACACTATATCATGTAATAACACTAAGTACATTAAATGAAAAAGGAGTAACTAATATCTTTATTGCTGTAGCAGATTTATTATCAGGTTTAGTAGTACCAATTCCTTTGTTTCCTAAGTTTTTACAAATTATTTCTGATTACTTACCATTTAGATATATAAGTGATTTACCTTTTAGAATATATTCAGGAAACATTGGTATTAGTGAAGGTTTAATAGGAATATTAGTTCAAGTAATATGGATAATTATAATTACTATTGCTGGATATATCCTTACTAATAAATCACTTAAAAAAGTAGTGGTACAAGGAGGTTAGGATGAAGTTATATTTTAAAGCATTTAAATTACATTTTAAATCTATGTTAGAGTATAGAGGATCTTTTATTATTTCTTTCTTATCACAAATAATAGTGTTCTTCTCATATTATTTCATTATTCTTTCTTTATTTGACAAGTTCGATAATATTAAAGGCTTTACTTTATATGAGGTGTTGCTTTGCTTTTCAATAATTCAATTTGGTTATGCTTTTTGTGAATGCTTTGCGAGAGGAATAGATAAATTTGATACGATTATTATAAATGGAGATTTTGATAGATTATTATTAAGACCTAAAAATATTATTTTGCAAGTTTTATGTAATGATGCTGATTTTGTAAAATTATCAAGATTAATCCAAGCATTAATAGTTATGGTAATAGCGCTTATAAATCTTAATATTAAGTGGAGTATTATCAAAGTTATAACTTTAATATTAATGATGTCTAGTGCGATAGCAATATTCTTTGGTATTTTTTTACTTGCTGCTGCTTACTGTTTTATTACGGTACAAGGTTTAGAAGTAAGAAACGTATTTACTGATGGTGGTAAATATATGGCACAGTATCCTATTGGAATATTTAATAAAAGCTGGGTTTTATTTTTTACTTTTATTATACCTTATGCGTTTGTAAACTATTATCCGTTATTATATTTCATTGGTAAGAGTAATAATACTTATTATGGAATTTTTCCTTTGCTTGTGTTTTTATATTTAATTCCATGTTTTATTATATTTAATAAAGGAATAAAAAGATATACTAGCGTTGGATCGTAATGTTGTCACATTGACAAAAAATGTAAAATATGGTATCATATGCCAACGTAGTAGTAAATATATAGAATTTTTAGGGGGAGCAGTATAGTATGAACTTAGAAAATTTGAAATATTGGATTGACAAAGATGGAAATAAAGTTTATGGTAATCCAAAAAAATATAATAAACCACTTGAATATTTAATGAGTAATAATCCTGAAGATGTAATTTCAAAGAAAGGAATAAGGATAAGGAAAATAATTCATCCTGTTTTTGTTAAATTATTGCCACTTACATCGAAAAATAAATTAAAAATAGTAAAGGATAATGAATACAGTGGAAAAATACCTAAAGATAAAAAAATAATATTTGTTGCTAATCATGGCTTTAAAGATGATGTTGCTTTAACTTTGATGAGCGCTAAACATCATGCTTATCCAGTGTTTGCTAGTATACCGGATTTCTTTTATACAATTGATGGATATGCTTTGTGGGCTAATGGTGTTATCCTTATGGATAGGAAAGATAAGGAAAGTAAAAATGCGGTTTTACCTAAGATTAATTATGCATTTAGTCAGGGCTTAAAAAGAATTATAATATTTCCTGAAGGAGTTTGGAATAAAAATCCTAATGAAATGGTGCTTGATTTGTGGAAGGGAGCAGTATTAGCGGGAAAAGCAAATGATGCTTTAATAGTCCCTATATCAAATTTAAATAAAGATATGAAAATAGATAATGATGTTTCAAAGGGTAAAAAAGGAATTTGTTATTCATCTATTGGGAAACCTATTGATGTATCAAATATGACTGTTGAAGAAGCTGTGACTAATGTTAGAGATGCATTAGCAACAGGCAAATATAATTTAACTGAAAATTACTCAACTGACTTTAGGGATAACCTTGGATATAATAGTGAAGAGTATTGGGATAACTATGTAAGTGAGTTAATATCAACTGCACATATGGTTAAAGACTGTACTATAATAAATGAAGATGGAACAATAAAAAAAGTTGATTCGAGAGCTTATGATTATGAGATAGAAAATAGTGCAGACTTTAGAAGAGAAGATAAGATTAGTGAATTTTATGTTTTTGAAACAACTAACATGTTACCATTAAATAAAAATAATATGAAAATACTTGTAAAAACGTTACCAGTTAAAAATAAAAATAAAAATTATTTTGAAGAATAGAAAAATATTTTATCTATTCTTTTTTTATGATAAAATTATGATAGGTGATAATATGAATGAATTACAACTTCCATTATGTGCATTTTTCTTCTCGGCACTTTTATGTATAGTATTTTTTTCAAAGGAAAGGTTAAATTTAATTGAAAACAAATTATATTCGGTAATGATTGTTACTGGACTATTAGATAGTATTATTATAATTTTAGAAAGAATATTAGTAATTAGTGGAAATATAAATGATGTAACCCCTACTATTTATTTAGTTCTTCAAATAACAAATAAACTTGATTTCCTTGTATTGATAATTCTTACTACTTGTGCATTTTTATATACATTGTTAATTACATATCCTAAAGTAAAACCAAATATCAATAAATGGATAAAGTCTACTTTCTTATTAGATGCCATTGTGTATTTGATTATATTATTTTCTGATGTACATTTAATAACTTATAATAATATTATAAGTGTAAGTGGTTCCGCTATTGTAATAACTTATGTTTTGGGTGGACTATATTTAATTATTTCCATGTTAATGGCAATTATAAATATCAAAAGGTTAACTAGAAGACATATTCCAATTATGAGTGCTATATTTATGTTCACTTTCCTAATATTTATTTTTAGAAACAACCCATATATTATGGTTATTTCAATAATTATTGCTTTTGCTAATTATCTAATGTATTTTACAATAGAGAATCCAGATATAAAAATGATAGATGAATTAACAAAAGCTAAGACATTAGTAGAGAAAAATAATAACGATAAATCAATATTTATATTTAATACAACACAACAAATAAGGAATCCATTAAACATGATAGAACAAAAAACAGAACAAATATTAGATTATAATTTAGAAGAAGAAGTAAAAGAGAAGGTATTAGATATAAGGACATGTGAACAAAGGATATCATATATATTAAGAGGAATAATGGATGTATCAACAATAGATGCAAAAAATATAAAGATAGTAAATAATCAATATAAGATAGGGAATATATTAACAGAAATAAAAATAAGAGCCAAGAAAGAAGCAGAAAAGAAAGGATTAGAATTTAGAACAAGTATAGATGAAGGGATGCCAGAGGAGTTATATGGAGATTCAATCCGCTTAAAACAAATAATAAATGGAATAGTATCGAATGCAATAAAATATACAGATAAAGGATTTGTAGAATTAGATGTAAATTCAATAGTAAGCTTTGATATATGTAGATTAATAATATCAGTAAAAGATTCAGGGATAGGAGTAAATGCAGATAAAATAAATAAATTGTTCCAAAGCAAGGAAGATATAGAATTAGATAAAGTAGAAGGTTCAGATATAACATTAGAAGTAGCAAAAAAGATGATAAATCTAATAGGAGGAACAATAACAGTAAGAAGTGAAAAAGGAAGAGGATCAGAGTTTACAATAATAGTAGATCAAAAGATAAAGACAGAAGAAAATAAGATAAAAGATATAGTAGATGAATATAAGAATTTAAATAATAAGAAGAAAATAATGATTGTTACTGATAATGATGCTGATAGAGCTTCATTTATAAAGAAAATAGGCGATGATGTAAATTTAGTATTTGCTATGTCTGGTCAAGAATGTTTAGAAAAAATTCGTAATAAAGAAAATTTTGACTTAATAATTATTAAAGAAAAAATGGATAAGTTAGATGCCTTAAAAACAATAACTAAACTTAATGATATAAAAGGATTTAGTACAAAAGTTATAATTATGACAGATAGTGTAGAAACAAGTAAAAAGCTAAATATGCATGGATATGATACTATTTTAAATAATATAAGTTCTAGTGAACTAAAAAAAATAATTAAATAAGAGATTGAAGATTTCAATCCCTTATTTTAATATTGTGGAGTATATCTTAACATATATAGGAAGTAATTAACTGAAGTATACATATTATCTAAAAATGTTGGTTCAATAATAAAATATGTATTTTTATTTAATAATTTTTCAATGCATTCTCTAATAAAATTACTAAAGTCAGTTACTAAATTAATTGCTCTTGAAGTAAGCATAGTTTGATTATCAGGCGTTATAGGTGTTTTAACATACAAGTCTTCTGATTCGCGGAAAGCAATCACAAACCTTTCTGACTCATCAGCAATGACTTCATCCCCTGGATCAACCAATTTATTTATTAAAACAGCAATTGTAAGCATTGAGTTATTTAATGATAATTCGGAAGTTATAACGAATGTTGGATTATATCTTTGCCTTTGATTAATTCTATTTAATTGGTTGATAAATAATGATGTTTCATATATCATGAAATTTAAATAAGAAGGGAAAATATATGAAAACATATCTTGATTATTAACTTTATTTAGAATTTCTTCAATTAAATTAGAAAATTTTTCAACTAACATTAAAGCTTCATTATTAAAGTTTTCAATATCTTTAACAAATTCATCAGTAACTTTAGTAGGAGTACCGGAAGATAACTCTAATTCTTCTTGTGTTATATCGGTCGCGATAGAAACATTAAACAATTTTTCGGTTAATGATTCTAACGGAAGAGTATATGGAGTTACAAAAATATTTGATGTTAATGAATCTCTTGATAATATTCCATTTGAAACATTAACAATCCTTCTTCCTAAATTTTCACATTTTTCTCCTATACTACCTAAACGAATTTTATATTCGTTATAATTGTCTGGTAGACCAAGTTCAACATTTAAACAAAAAAGTCTAACTGTTCTTAAATAATATAAATTAATACCTATAGAATCTTGAACAAATTCATTATTGTCTAGCATAAACATCTCCTTTATAAATCTTCAATTTAATTATATGTAATTAGTAAATAAAAATTATAACTATACATATCATTTAATGGTGATATTAATGAATAGAGTAATTTTTAAGTATAAGTATCAAGTCATAATTATGTTATTAATCCTTTTCAATTTATGTGTTGTTTTAAAAAATCAGGAAAATTATTTATTAACGGATAATGTTGTTTTAACTAAAAATGATGAAAAAAAATTAGAATTAAATGATGAACATTCATATAAAGTTCTAGTTTATTATCCAAATAGTAAATATAAAATATTAAATAAAGAAATATCTATTAATATAAAAAAATATGTAGATGAATTTAAAAAGAATATTAAGAATATAGATGCCCAAAAAAATCAGTATTATACTTTAGATATTACTTATGATGAATATAAATATAATAATTATTTATCATATGTATTCTATATTGACGACTATATAGGTGGAGCTCATCCTAACAGAAGAATATGGACAATCTCTTATGATATTAAAAACGAAAATATAATTACTATAGATGATTTGATTAAAAAGAATCCTGACTTTTTAGAAAAATTATCTACTATTATTAGAAAAGAATTATTGAGTAATGCTAAAGTATCTAATACATCTATGCTTTTAGAAGGAACCAAGACAGTTAAAGAAAATTTTACAAAGTTTGCTTTTGGTAAAAAGAGTTTTTTAGTTTTTTTCCAACCATATCAAATATCTTCATATAGTTCAGGGAGTTTTGTAGTTGAAGTTCCTTATTCAAAAATATTTGAATAATATTTAACAATATATTATAATTACAGTGAGGTGAAAATAATGATAACGACTTTAGTAGTAATAGGTGTAATAATACTAATTTTACTTTTATATTTTATTACAACCTATAATGGATTAGTTACTTTAAGAAATAGGGTCAAAGATGAATGGGCTCAAATTGATGTACAATTAAAAAGAAGAGCTGATTTAATTCCTAATTTAGTTGAAACAGTTAAAGGATATGCAAAACATGAAAAAGGTACTTTAGAAGAGGTAGTAAAAGCTAGAAATGCTTTATCTAGTGCTAGTACTGTTGATGATGAAATTGATGCAAATAATAAAATAACAGGAGCTTTAAATAAACTATTTGCCTTATCAGAAGCATATCCAGATCTAAAAGCTAATGAAAATTTCTTAGCTTTACAAGCCGATCTAAAAGATACAGAGGAAAAGATTTCTTATGCTAGACAATTTTATAATGATACAGTTTTATCTTATAATAACAAAGTAGAAATGTTCCCTACTAATATTATTGCTAATATGTTTGGTTTTAAGCAATATGAATTTTTCAAAGTTGAAAATAAAGAAGAAAAAGAAGTACCAAAAGTTAGATTTTAAGACTTACTTTTTGTAAGTCTTTTATTTTAAGGAGGAACTTATGAAAAAAGTATATTTAATAATTATAGGATTATTACTTGTAATGTTTCCCAACTTTGTATATGCAGATCAAACTACAAAATATTATATAGAGGTTGATATTCTAGACAATGGGGATGCTAATGTTAAAGAGTTAAAATTAATGGATGGTATCTATAATGGATATAAAACAAATATTAGATATAAAAGTGATGGTCTTGATAAGTTTACTGGAAAATTAGATGACTTTTCTGAAAGTGACATATATAATGCAACAGGTATAACTAATTTAAAAGTTTATGATGTTAAATTTAATAGTGATGATTTTTCAGTTATAAATAATAAAATTAATGAATTTAGTCTTGTGAGTAGCGCTAAAAAAGGTGATTATAAAGTTTATACTAAAAAAGTGACTGATGAGGGATTTAATTTATTAGTATATTTACCATCATCTTATAAAAGAGCATCACTTGTTACCTATACATTAAAAAATCTGGTGGTAGTTCATAATGATATAGCTGAAATGGCTCATAATTTTATTGGGAACGATTATGAAGAAAATATTAAAGATTTAATAATTAGGATAAAATTACCTAAAGAGAGTAAAGAATTAAAAATATTTTCACATGGACCTTTAGATGGAAGTAATAGAATAATAAATAATCAAGAAGTAGAAATAACATATGATTTTTTAATTAGAAATAATGCTGTGGATGGAAGAGTAGTTTTTGATAAAGAAATAGTACCAAATGCAATTAAGAAATCTAATGTAGATGGAATGGAAAATATTTTAAAAATCGAAAAAGAAAGAGCTGATATTGCTAATCAAGAAAGACAAAATATATTAAAGATTGAAAAAGAAATGAAAAGAAAAAAGAATATTTTTGCTATTATATCAGGAGTATGGTTTCTTGGGCTTGTTTTAGTTGTATATAGGTTTAGCAAAAAAACAAGGCAAAAATATGGTGCTGAAATAGATAATAAATACTTTAGAGATTTTCCTAGTGATTATATACCATCAACAGTAGATTATTTAATGAATAAAAGAGTTGGTAAATTGAGTTTTAAAGCTGAAATACTTGAACTTATTAGGAAAAAAGCAATTGTTTTAGAAGAAGTTATGAAAAATGGAATTAATAAGAAAAATATTTCAAAGACATACAAGCTTTCTAAAAATCCAACATTTAATTTAGAAGAGCTTAAAGATAGTGAAAAGATAATATATGAGTTATTAATAGATGTAGCGGGTAATGGTGAATATGTAACATTAGATAAATTAAATAATTATACAAAGATTTATGATAATGCTAAAAAGTTTATGGTAAAATATGACTCTTGGCATTATAAGAGTTTGAATGAGGCTAAAAGTGAAGAATTTTATGAGGATATAAGTAAAGATAAAATAAAAGCAATTGTTTATTCTTTATTAATAATGTGGATTTTTATTATAAGTGTAGTATTAGGCGTGGCTTCTCTCATAAGTTTTGCCTTTAACATATTTGGAATAATGGCTATAATTTATTTCATTTGTTCTTCAAAAAGAACAAAATTAGGAAGTGAAGAATATTTTAAATGGAAAGGATTAAAAAACTTTCTAAATGATTTTGGCAGATTAGATGAAAAAGATTTACCTGAGATTAAGTTGTGGGAAAAATATTTAGTGTATGCTACTGTATTTGGAATTGCCACAAAGGTTCAAAAAAGTATGAAAATTAATTTGGATAAATTTAATTATAACGATGGTATAGAATTCACATATTTATATGGCTTTGATTTTGGAGTTACTGATTCTATTTTTAATTCTATAGATAGTAGTATATCTTCTGCAAGAGGAGTGATTTATGCTCAAGAGTCATCTTCAACAGGATCTGGTGGTGGATCGTCTTTTGGTGGAGGAAGCTTCGGTGGAGGAAGCGGTGGAGGCCGTTTCTAATTTGACAAAAATGTAAAAAAATGGTATAATATGCAAACGTAATGTTGAGTAGTAAAATGATAGTAAAAAAGAGGGAATTATTTTGGAAAGAGATAGTATAGAAAATTTAAAAATAAGATATCAAAATTTAAAACCAGGTATAACTTTAAAATTGAAAGGGAAAGGTTATGCATCATTCGATGAACCTTGGAATAATCAATATCCTATTTTGGATAAGGAAATGCCATCTAAATACATGTCAATGTATAGATATTTAGTTGAATCAACTAAAAACAACCCAAATAGTATAGCACTTGTTTATAATAGAAAAGGTAAGGAAGAAAATGTAACTTTTGCAAAGGTAAAAGAGAACATTGATAAGGCAGCTAAATCATTTAAAATGTTAAATATTAAGGCTGGTGATATTGTACCAGTTATATCTCTTACTACGCCTGAAGTTATTTATTCTTTTTATGCTTTAAATAAAATTGGAGCAATTCCACTTATGTTTGATATAAGAAAAGGTCCAAGTGAATATATAAAACAATTAAACGCAGTCGATGCTAAAACAATTGTTGTAGCCGATTTCATTTTGAAAAAATTAAAGAAAATCATGCCTAATACTATGGTTGAAAATGCAGTTGAGCTTCCATTCATCAAGGATATGAAATTATCTGAAATTTTAAAATCTGTAATAGGATCAAAAAATTCTTCTAAAAAATCAGAAAAAATAGAAATTAATAATGAATCTAAATCTTTAGGAATTAGTAGTTGGGATAAGTTTATTAAAAAAGGTGATGCCTTATTTGCTAAGGAAGAAGATATAGAGGCACCATATGAAAAAAACAAACCAGGACTTATGATTTTAACTAGTGGTACATCGGGTGCTCCTAAAGCTGTTATTCATGCTGCGGAAACAGTAAACTCTATGCCACAAAAATATTATAAAACAGGTACATTTGATGCTAAAGTTGGAGAAAGAATGCTTACAATTATGCCTCCATTCCTTATGTATGCTGTACCACTTACTTTTCAAACAGCCTTAACTAATAATGTTACTTTAGTTATACTTCCACAATCAAATAAAGAAAAGCTTTTAAAAGCAGTAAATAAATATAAACCAGAATATTTTATAGGTTCTATTTCTCATTTTTATCAACTTTTAGATGCTGATGATTTAAGTTTTGCTAAATATTATGGTTGTGGTGGAGATAAAGTAAATAAGCAAGTTGAGACAAAATTAAAAGAACAATTGAGAGAACTTGGTATGAATACTGTATTTATTGGTTATGGTGCAACTGAGTTAGGGGGATCATCTGCTACTCAAACGGCTAATCATAATGCAGTAAGTACAGTTGGTTTACCTTTATATGGATCTAAGGCTATTGTAGTTGATCCTAAAACATATGAAGAATTACCTTATGAACAAGAAGGACTTTTATGTATGCAGACAGATACAATGATGTTAGAATACTTCAATAACGAAGAGAAAACTAATCAAGTTTTTGCTCGTGATAAGGATGGAAACACTTATTTTGTTACTGGTGATTTAGGAGTTATTCATAAAAATGGTGAACTAAGTGTAATAGGAAGAATTAAACCACGTGCAGCATTATTTACTGGTCATAAATTTTCTCCAGATAATATAAATGAGGTGTTATTAAAACATCCAGATATTGAAGATGCTGTTACAGTAGCGCAACCTAACACTTATAATACTATAGAGAAAGGCTCTAATGATTTCCAAGGAAGTTGGCCACATTCATATATAATTTTGAATCAAGAAGATACTTCTGATGTTCAAGAAAAGATTAATGAAATTAGTGAATTTTGTTTAAGAGAGTTAGGAAAAGAAGATGTGCCATTTTTCTATACAGTTGTAAAAAAAGAGGATGGATTTAAACTTACAGATAATGGAAAAGTCGATTTTAGATATTATGAAAAGCAACTTGTTTACATTAACGAAGGAGAAGCAATATCTAATAGTGACAATGGTATCCTTGTTCCAGATGTTACTACATTACAAAGAGATGCTAATATAATTATTGGTGCATCAAAAGAAAAAAAATTAAAAAAAATATTTAAAAGATAAAAGTACATTTTTGTACTTTTTTTAATTTAAATATCATTATATTCTTATTTGTGATATAATTATAAATAGAAAATATGGAGGTAATATATGAACGTAGGATTTACATTTTCGGTAGTAAGTTTATTTTATAGTATATTATTAACAATAATCTTTTTCTCAAAAGAAAGACTTATAACATTAGAAAACAAAGTTTATTCATGGGCAATAATTGCAAATTTAATAGGAATTATATTGGCTATTAGTAGTTATTTTTTGATTTTGAGAGTTGATGAACTTCCAATTATTAATATTATTATCGCAAAGGGGTATTTAATATATTTATTATCTTATATTTCAATATTGACCTTATATGTCTTACTAATTTCATCAAATAAGCTAAAAGAAGAGAAAAGTAACTATTTTGATAAATGTTTTAATATAGTATTTATACTGCTTTTAATATTTTCCTTTATAATAATAGTTTTACCAATTTATTTCTATCATAAAGGAAATGTGGTATATACGTATGGGCCTAGCGCTAATGTTGTATATTTGATTTCATTAATATATATATTTGTCTGGATTATATTTATGCTTAGACAATATCAGCATTTAAAAAGTAAAAAGTATTTACCTCTGTTTTCATTTATTTCTATTGGAACAGTAGTTATGATAATTCAAAAACTAAATCCAGGATTATTATTAATGACTGCTATGGAAACATTTGTAACATTTTTAATGTATTTTACAATAGAGAATCCAGATATAAAAATGATAGATGAATTAACAAAAGCTAAGACATTAGTAGAGAAAAATAATAACGATAAATCAATATTTATATTTAATACAACACAACAAATAAGGAATCCATTAAACATGATAGAACAAAAAACAGAACAAATATTAGATTATAATTTAGAAGAAGAAGTAAAAGAGAAGGTATTAGATATAAGGACATGTGAACAAAGGATATCATATATATTAAGAGGAATAATGGATGTATCAACAATAGATGCAAAAAATATAAAGATAGTAAATAATCAATATAAGATAGGGAATATATTAACAGAAATAAAAATAAGAGCCAAGAAAGAAGCAGAAAAGAAAGGATTAGAATTTAGAACAAGTATAGATGAAGGGATGCCAGAGGAGTTATATGGAGATTCAATCCGCTTAAAACAAATAATAAATGGAATAGTATCGAATGCAATAAAATATACAGATAAAGGATTTGTAGAATTAGATGTAAATTCAATAGTAAGCTTTGATATATGTAGATTAATAATATCAGTAAAAGATTCAGGGATAGGAGTAAATGCAGATAAAATAAATAAATTGTTCCAAAGCAAGGAAGATATAGAATTAGATAAAGTAGAAGGTTCAGATATAACATTAGAAGTAGCAAAAAAGATGATAAATCTAATAGGAGGAACAATAACAGTAAGAAGTGAAAAAGGAAGAGGATCAGAGTTTACAATAATAGTAGATCAAAAGATAAAGACAGAAGAAAATAAGATAAAAGATATAGTAGATGAATATAAGAATTTAAATAATAAGAAGAAAATAATGATTGTTACTGATAATGAGAAGGATAAAGAAATATATAATAGATTTTTCAGTAAAAATGTAATTTTAGAAATTGCTGAAAATGGAGAGGTTTGTTTAAATAAAATAAGAAGTGGGGAAAACTATGATTTAATTCTTATTAATGAAAAATTAAAGAAATTAGAGGCTTATCAAATAATAAATAAATTAAAAAAGTTAAAAATCCAAAATAATAAAGTTATCATTTTAACAGATAACAAAGATAAAGAAAAAGATTTGATTACTGCAGGATACTTAGCATTGTCAAAAGACTATACCAAAGATAAATTTATGAAAAAAATAAATGGATTTTTAGATATTAACAAGGGTCTATAATAGATCCTTTATTTTTGGAGAAAATATATTTATATAGATAAATTTTTGTGTTATAATTTGAATATAATCTGGAGGTTGCCTATGAATGAAGAAAAATTTAGTATTCTAGAAAGATATGGAGAAAATTATACTGAAAAAGAATATATTACAAACCCTGCAATAGGTCGTGATAAGCAAATTAAGGAATTATTATTAGTATTATTAACTCCTGAAAAATCAGCTGTATTAATAGGTAAACCTGGTGTAGGTAAAACTGCAATAGTAGAAGGCCTCGCATATAGAATAGAAAAAAATGATGTTCCTGATATACTAAAGGGTTATACAATTATCAATATAAAAACAGCTTCACTTCTTGGCACTATGCCTAATGGTGAAAGTAAAGTTCAAGTTATGATTGATGAGTTAAAAGAAAGAGAAAAAATCATTCTTTTTATTGATGAAATTCATATGTTAATAGGTTCAACTGATTCTTCTTCTCTTGATTTTGCTAATATTTTTAAGGAAGGTCTTGGACGTGGAAGCATTAAAGTTATCGGTGCTACTACAACTGAAGAATATGAAAGATATATATTAAGAGATAAGGCTTTTACTCGTCGTTTTCAAAAAATAGAAGTTCCTGAACCAACAAGGGATGAAACTGTTGAAATTATGATGGGAACATTACCAAAAATAGAAAAGACAACTGGCTTAAAGATGAAGTATACTCATTTTATTCAAGAACAAATAATGACTTTTCTAGTTGATTTAACTAGTGAATATAAAAGAGTATTTGAGATTGGATCAAGATATCCAGATATTTCATTAACATTACTAAAACAGGCTTTTTCATATGCAATGTTTGATAATTTGAAGGAAGTTAATATATTTCATGTTCAAAAAGCTATAGAAAATAGTAAGAATGTATATCCTGATGTTATAAAAAAAGAACTTCCAAAATTTTTAAATCAATTTAAAGATATTATAAATGAAGAAAAACAAATAGGCGTTTCTTGGAATTATTCTAATGAGAAAAAAGATGATGTAATAGATAGAACTACTAAAGAAATACCAAAACATGATAATTATCAAGACTTAGATCAAAATAAACTTATTAATAAATATATGGATATATTAAATCCCAATAAAGTTCCTGTTGATGATGGTAATATTTCTCATGAAAAAGTGGACTTTAATCTTGATTTAAATAATAATGATGATGATGACAAGGATTATTTCTTTGATTAGGATTTAACATGGAAAATATATTAAAATCATGTAAGTTATGTCCTAGAAATTGTACTGTTAATCGTTATGAAAAAGTAGGATATTGTAAAGCAAATGAAAAAATCAAGGTTGCTTTAGCTAGTGTTCACATGTGGGAAGAACCTATTGTATCAGGAAATAATGGCAGTGGTACAATATTTTTTTCAAATTGTAATTTAAAGTGTGTTTACTGTCAAAATTATAAAATTAGTGAGGGTTTTGGAAAATATATATCTATAGATAGATTTAGTGATATTTGTATAGAGTTGCAAAATAAAATGGTTAATAATATTAATTTAGTTACACCAACTCATTATGTTCCTCAAATAGTGAAAGGAATTAAATTGGCTAGAAAAAAGGGATTAAAAATACCAGTTGTTTATAATACTAGTAGTTATGAAAATGTAGATACGATAAATTTATTGAAAGGAACTATTGATGTTTATTTAGCAGATTTGAAATATTATGATGATAGTTATGCTATAAAATATTCCAATGCTAGAGAATATTTTAAAGTTGCCAGTAGGGCAATAGAGGAGATGTATAATCAAGTAGGAGATCCTATAATAGAAAATGAAATAATAACAAAAGGTGTAATTGTAAGAATATTATTATTACCTGGATTATTGGAAGATGCTAAAAAGTTAGTTAAATATTTATATTCCAAATATAAAGATCATATATATATCAGTTTAATGAATCAATATACTCCAGTTAGGAAAACTAAATATGTTGAATTAAATCAAAAAGTTAGGCAAGAGGATTATGATGATTTGGTTGACTATGCTTGTGATTTAGGTGTTGTTAATGCTTTTGTTCAAGAAAGTGATGCGATAAACGAAAGCTTTATTCCTAATTTTGATAAAAGAGGTGTGTAATTTTGTCTAAATTTGAAAAATTAAATATAATTTATGAAGATAAAAATATTATTGTTGTTGATAAACCAGCCAATATGCTTACTATAGCAACAGAAAAGGAAAGAGATAAAACGTTATTTCATAAAGTTATAGAGTATGAAAAGAAAAAAAATAAAAACAATAAAATATTTATTGTACATCGTTTAGATAAAAATACCAGTGGAATAGTGGTGTTTGCTAAAAATCAAAAAATAAAACAATTGCTTCAGAACAATTGGGACAAATTAGCAGTGAAAAGACAATATGTAGCTATAGTAGAAGGTCATCCTCAGCCATCAGGTACTATTAAGTCATATTTAAGGGAAAATAAAGAGTTATATGTTTACTCATCTAATAAAAAAGGTGATGGAAAATTTGCAATTACTAATTATAGATTGGTTGCTACTAAAGGAAAATATTCACTTTTAGAGATAGAAATCAAAACAGGAAGAAAAAATCAAATAAGAGTTCACATGTCGGATATTAATTCTCCTATCATTGGGGATAAAAAATATAATGCGAAAACTAATCCTATTAGGAGACTTGGACTTCACGCTAATAAACTTGTTTTAATAAATCCATTAACTAATAAGGAAATGGTTTTTGAAAGTGATCTTCCTAATTCTTTTATAAATTTGTTCAATTAAAAAAATAATCATTCTCGATTATTTTTCTTTTATTTCTTTAACATATCTATTTACTTTAGTTGCCCATGTACTACTAGCAGCATATTTTTTGTTCATCTTTTCAGGAGTATTAAGTCCATATGAATAATAATTATCTGCTAAGTTGTCAATGAATTTTTTGATTCCATCGTCTAATGATGCATATCTTCTATAACCACCACTACAATTAGGAGAGCCTTTTACACCACCAACATTATTACATTTTCTAACTAAAGCACTACAAGACCATTTACATCCAGTTTCTTGAAGCATTATTGCAGTTGCAACAACCGGATCAACACCTTTTTTTAATGAATAGTTTGCAATCAATTCTCCTTTATTGGATAAGTTTGAATTTAAAGATTTATTCAACATACTAATTAATTGACTTGAATTCATATCTTCATATACTAAGGATTTTTTTCTTTCTTCTTCTTTCTTGTTAGCAACATTAAAATTATTGATATCACTATAGGCACCAACAAAATTAGTTGCGACACTTTGTGTTATATATCCTTCGTAAATTGAAATGTCTTTTTTGACAGGCTTTGATAATATAACTATAAATATAGCCGTTAGGAAGCCCATTGTTATAAATAGTCTTTTCAGGATAGTTTTCAAATCCTCACCTCATTTATATATCTTCTTTACAAGACTATTTCATTTTATCATAATCATAAAGTTAGGTCAAATTGACAAAAAACGCAAAATGTGGTATGATATTCGGCAATAAAAAAGAAGGGGGAATGTTAGTTGGATATTGAGCAAAAAAGAATTATATCTGATTACTATAGAAAACTTTTAGAAACATATCCATCTGTAAAAGAATTATTTAATGATGAACAAATTGCTTTTATTAATGATAATATTAAAGAAAAAGAACTTGTTAGTGAAATAACACCAAGAAATGTTATTAGTGTTCATAAACTATTAGTTAGAGAAAATGTTGCAAAATTATCGAAAATATTTAAATTATCTTATAAAGATGCAGTTGGTTATATAGTAAGTAATAGTCTTTTTGGTTATGAACTTATTGAAAATCCTGTACCTATTGATGGTAAGTCAGAACATAATTTACAAAGCTTATTTTTAATAAGGCAAGAGGAGTCAAATATTGATTACGATAATACAAACATAGGACTTTATTTATATAGAACAGATAGAATTAAAGTGTGTGATGGAATTTATAGAGAAGAGTCACGTGTAATAAAAACAAAGTATAGTGATTATGCAGAAATTTATAAAGCTATAGCTAGTAACTATGTAGCGATAAGTCAAAAATCACAATATAATTCCAATATAGTAGATCATTTACAGAATCAAGCAATATATGCACTTTGGGAATATGCAGTAACTTTTGGTGATAAAAACTATTCAAGTAGTGAATGGATAAAATATCGATTAAAAAACAATCAATTGTATGGCACATATAGTAAAGATAGTTATAATGGAAGTGTTTCAACATCATTGACTAGCAATGAAAAGTCAAATAGCAATTGGCAAAAAGGTAAATACTTAATATTTAATAATAGTAAAAAATAAGAAAGAGAGTGGTTATGATGAATGATAAGAAAAAGTATATTATGTTCTTAGGTGGAACATTATTAGGAATGGTTTTAATGGGAGTTGTAATTTGTTTTACAATTTCAAAAGTTAAATTAATTGATAAGACTGAACAAATAAATGTTAACTCTTCAAATAATAAAGAAGTTATTGCTGAAAAAAATTCAAGTAATAATGAAACAGTAAAGAAAGAAGAAAAAGTAGAAGTATCAGAAAAAAAAGAAAATAATACTAATACTAATACTAATCAAGTACAAAAACAAACACCTAAAAAGAATACATCTTCTCAGTCTACAACAGTAAAAAAGAGTGTTGAAGTACCAAAAGTTAGTAATGACATAATTAAAAGTCAAGAAGCAGTTGATGATACATCAGAAAATATCATTAATTATTTTGAAAAATTAGATAATAAAGTATTTACAGATGAAAATATAGCTAAGTTTACTAAAAGTGTAAAGACTTCATTTATTACTATTACAGATTTTATATTTTATGGAACAGAGATAAATGGTCATACATTTAATGAGTTAACAGAACAAGCAAAACTTTATGTAATGGATATAGTAGTTAGAGTTGATGCTAAAATAGAAGCATATCATCCTGGATATAAAGAAGAAATAAATACTAATCTTACAAATTTAAAAAATAAGATAACTGTTAAGTATTTAGAAATATCAAATAATATTTGTACTAGAATGGGTGATGTTGCTTGTAATCAAGCTAAAGAAGATTTTCAAACTATGAAACAAAACTTTGGTTTAACAGTAGACTTCTTCAAAGTTATTGCTAGATCGGGATTGAATAGTTTAAAAAGCTGGTATGAAATATTTAGAGAGAATAATAGATAATTAAGTTGACGGAGTGTCAACTTTTTTTCTTGAAGAAAAATGGTTTATATAGTAAAATTTAAATAGCTTTGAGGTGATAAAATGATACAATTGACAGATGTAACACTAAGATTTGGGAAAAGAACTTTATTTGAGAATGTCAATATAAAATTTACGGCAGGAAACTGTTATGGACTTATTGGTGCAAATGGTGCTGGAAAGTCAACTTTTTTAAAACTTTTATCGGGAGAAATAGAAACTACACACGGTAGTATAACGATTTCTAAAGGAGAGAGAATTGCAGTATTAAGGCAAGATCACTATAAATATGATGATGAAAAAGTTATTGATACTGTTATTATGGGAAATACAAAACTTTATTCTATTATGAAAGAAAAAGAAGAACTATATTCACATACAGAGTTTACTGATGAAGATGGTATTAAATTAGGTGAATTAGAAGCAGAATTTGCTGAGATGAATGGATGGGAAGCAGAAAGCGAAGCAAGTGAACTTTTAAATAACTTAGGAGTTGAAGTTGATCTACATTATAATTTAATGAGAGAACTACCAAACAATAAAAAGGTAAAAGTACTACTTGCACAAGCTTTATTTGGAAATCCTGATATATTACTTTTAGATGAACCAACTAATAATCTTGATATAGAAGCTATTAATTGGCTAGAAGAGTTTTTAATTAATTTTAATAATACTGTTATAGTTGTTTCACATGATCGTCATTTTTTAAATAAAGTTTGTACTCATATTGCTGATATTGATTATAATAAGATTAAATTGTATATTGGAAACTATGATTTTTGGTATGAATCAAGTCAGCTTGCATTAAAGCAAATGAAAGAAGCTAATAAAAAGAAAGAAGAAAAGATTAAAGAATTACAATCTTTTATTGCAAGATTTTCTGCTAATGCTTCAAAATCAAAACAAGCAACATCTAGAAAAAAGATGTTAGAAAAAATTGAGTTAGATGAAATAGTACCTTCATCAAGAAAATATCCTTATATAGATTTTAAGATAGAAAAACCAGCTGGAAAAGAAATATTAACAGTAAAAAATGTATCAAAAGAAATAGATGGTAAAAAAGTACTTAACAATGTTAGTTTTACTGTTCTAAAAGGTGATAAAATAGCTTTTGTAGGTACAAATAATATTGCTAAAACAGCACTTTTTAAAATAATTATGGGAGAAGATAAACCTGATTCTGGTGAAGTTATATTTGGAAAAACCATTAATCCTTCGTATTTTCCACAGGATAATAGTAAATACTTTCAAACTGATGATACTATAATCGATTGGATTGGTAATTATTACAACATAGATGATGAAACAGTTTTAAGAGGATTTTTAGGTAGAATGTTATTTTCTGGTGATGATGTTTTTAAAAAAGTACCAGTTTTATCTGGTGGTGAAAAAGCAAGATGCATGTTATCAAAGTGTATGCTTGAAAATCCTAACTTTTTAATTTTGGATGAGCCAACAAATCATCTTGATTTAGAGAGTATAACTTCTTTAAATAATGGACTTGAAAGATTTACTGGAGAAATATTGTTTTCTACTCATGATCATCAATTGAATCAAACAGTTGCTAATCGTGTTATCGAGATCACAGATAATGGAATTATTGATAGAAAGATGACTTATGATGAATATTTAGAATTTAAAAAAGGTAATTAGGTGGTTATAATGAAAAATAAATTTAGAGACATTGTGGTACTAGGTGGTACTAATTTATTTATTGTATCAATCATAATATTTTTATTGTCTTTGGTATTTAGAGATAACATATCATCATTATTTATTGTTATATTTTTACTTTTGATAATACTAGGATGGATATCATTTATGTATTCTTATTTCTATTTAATTATTCATGCTGCTAACAATAAGGAAATTACTAATGCTCAGAGAAAATATATAATATTGTTACTTGCCATTTTAAATATATTCTATATTCCATATTATTATATTGGGTATGTTATGAAAAGAAAAAAATGGATAGGAATTGCAAATGGTATATTGAACTTTTTAATTATTGCTTTTACTTTTTTAATTGCCTTTATTGGAATTTTATTCTCAACATTTAAATCTATTGAAATAACAACAAAGGATGGAGTTTTTTCTGTTAGTTTGAGTAGTGAATGGTTTTGCGATATTGACAATATGAGTGGCTATAGTTTTTATTGCAAAGATACTATTGACGACAAATCAATAGGTATTTTAGACTATGAGGGCAGAACGGATTATGATTATTTAATTGATTATCATATTAATGAAGCTAAAAGAGTAGCCAAAAATAAAGGAATAAATTTAATAGAAGTTGTGAAAAATAAGGACTTAGTTTTACTTGAATCAAGCAATGAAAAAGAGTACTCTGTTGCTATAAAATTAGGAGAGATAAAACAAGGACATCCATATATTGTAATATATACTTCAAAGAACGTAGATGACTATACTAATATATTTGATAATATTAAAGTTATAGAAGGAATATCATCTTTATAGATTAATTAATTAATGCCTACTTTATTTTTTCATATAATAAAGTGGAGGTATTATAAATGAATGGTATTACAGTATCACAATTAAGAAGATTAATACCTAATGTTAAAATAATTGACATTAGGGATAATTATCAATATAATTTAGGCAGTATTCCTACTGCCAAGAATGTTCCAATGAATTTTTTGTTAACAAATACTGAACTTTATTTGAATCATTATGATACTTATTATATCTATTGTGAATATGGTAAAACCAGTAGTAGTGCCTGTAGAAAATTAAAGGCTAAGGGATATAGCGTAATTGATATTATTGGTGGATATAATGAATATAAGAGACTATAAGTCTCTTTAATATATTATACTTCCTTTGACAAAATGCTTCGGGGGGGGGGTATAATATAATATATAAAATAAAGAAAGAAGGGATAAAATGGAAGTAAAAGGAAGTAAAATTAAAACAATAATAATAATTTTGTGCATGATAATAGTAGGATTATTAGGATTTATATTGTATGAGAAAAAATTGGATAATCAAATTACGACATCACCTGTTGAGAAAGAAAAAACAGCAGTTAAAGAAGTTGACATAAAATCAGACATTGTAACAAATGCAATGAATTCTTTTGATCATTTGAGTTTACTTGATGAGGATATTTATAAGACAGGAGAATTTGATATATCTAATATGACTAAAGAACAACTTGTTGCTACTGCTAGTAATGCAATATATGATTTAGGTAAAGAGTATATAAAAGAGTGTGATAACTCTTCAAAAGGAAAAGTAGTTTCAATCAATACTTTAAACTCTTTATTAGAAAAATAATGTTTTAGATAAAAAAATAACATTAGAAGACGTAAAAAGTGTTAAAACAGGTGGATATACTGTTGAAAATGATGGAATATTAATAGAAGGTGCGTGTGGTGATGAAATATCTTTCGAAGATTATTCTGAAAAAAATATAGTTAAAGCTGAAACCAAGGAAGATTATTTATATATCTACGAAAAAGTTGCTTTTGCTAAATACAATGATATAAATGCAGATCAACCTACTATAAATTATTATAAAGATTATTCAAGAAATAATCTTATGGAAAAAAACTTTGCAAATTACAGAAACAAAAGATCTTCCTAACTGGGATTTATATAATACTTACAAATATACATTTAAAAAGTAAATAATAACTATTATTTTCAAAATATTAAGTTTTATGAATAATTATTTGTTATAATATATAAAAGAGAGGGTAGTTGAAAAGAGAAAAATATTAAAGAAAGATAATCTAATACATGTTAATAAATCATTATTAGAGATGGTGTGATTTTATGGATAATCAAGCAGAACAATCAGCTAAAACTATTATAAATTCAAAAGATTTTATAAAAATGTTTATCAAGAAATATTTTCTATATACTTTTATCTTTTCATTTTTTGGAGGAGGTTCTGGATTGATTTCTGTAGCAATCTCATTATTTTCTACGTATTTTATTTTTTCGTGGACTGCGGATGATATACATAAAAAATATATAATTGCTAGTGAAGAGATGGAATCAGCTAAGAAAAAAATGATAATTTCAGTTCTTATAATAAAAGTTGTTATTGCTTGCTTAAGTGTCTTATGTATTTATTTGATTCAATGGGTATTTGGAATCGCAGTAGGAAGTTTATTCTTTACAACTGTGTATCTGTTTAAAGAAATGTATATAGTAAAAATTATATGTAGTTTATTGACATACATTGTAATTGCAAAATTATATTCTGATATGTTTGATGATTTATTTAAAGGAACTAATAAAAAACCATTTGTTAAATTCGTTATTGAAATGGTAATTATATCAATTTTATCTATCTTGCTAAATTATATTGTTTTAAATGTTTTTAAATAAAATGTTACTTTATGTAACCATTTTGTACATATTTGGTTTCAGTAACTATAAAGAAAGAATCTTTATCTACTGAAATTGCTAAATCTCTTAAATGTTTAAGAGATTTATTTTTTATTTCTATGAAAAGCATATATTTATCACTTTCATCTTTTCCATTTACTTTTATAACAGAAACACCATAACCATTTTCTCTTATTACTTGTACTAAATTATATTGTGTAGTTATAATTTGAATGTTTAAATTTCCTTCAATAAAATGATTAGATAATATTGCTCCAATATATGTTCCTGTTGCGAAACCTAAAGAGTATGATATAGCTATCCAAATACTATTAATATCAGTATTTAACGCTTCTTTTACAACAACAAACCATACAAAGACTTCAATAAAACCTATAACACTTGCATAAAAAGCTTTTCCTTTAACCGTTATTATGGTTCTAAAGGTTCCTAAGGATACATCTATTATTCTTACAAAGAATACTTTTACACATAACAATATTAGTGGTATATTCATAAAATCATCCTCTCAATATTATTTATATTATGCCTAATATTGTTTTTAATATGTTTAAAAAGTAATTAAATTGTACTATAATAATACTGGTGATAATATGCAAGAATTAATAAACACAGTAACTAACTATATTATTTCATATTTACAAGTTTTAGGTGTGCCATTTGGTTTTTTATTAATAATATTAGAATCGGTAATTCCTGCTTTACCACTAGGTGTTTTTATTGCCTTTAATATGATGGCTTTTGGTAATATTATAGGATTTATTTTATCTTGGATAGCTACAATAACTGGATGTGTGATGTCTTATTTTCTTTTTAAGAATATTTCATCAAAAAAAATAGGTAAAAGACTAAATCAAAATGAGCAATTTCAAAAGATTATGAAAGTTGTCAAAAAAATTAGTTTTAGTAATTTAGTTTTAATCATTGCTTTACCATTTTCTCCAGCTTTTTTAATAAATATTGCCTGTGGACTAGCTAAGACAGACTTTAAAAAATTTATAGCGGCACTGCTTATTGGAAAAATATCAATAGTATACTTTTGGGGATTTATTTCTAAAAGTTTGCTTGAAAGTATCACTGATTTAAAAACAGTTATTACAATTTTAGTATTGTTACTTATTTGTTATTTACTATCTAAAATTGTTAATAAAAAGTTAAAAATAGGGTAGAATTTTCTGTTTAATGATATAATAATATTATTATGGAGGTAGTTATGAATTATGTTGTTGTGGCACTGTTAGTATTACTTATAATTTTGTTGATTGTGGTATTAGCAAAAATAAATTCAAATAATAGTAATGAAGCAAACATGACTGAAAGACTTGGACGCTTCGAAGTTAATATTAATAAGGAAATAAATGATTTTAAGAATGATTTGAGTAAAAATTTGAATTCTGATTTTGAAAAGTTAAATGATAAAATTGAACATAGATTAAATATTATAAATGATAAAGTTAATGAACGTCTTGATCAAAACTTTGAAAAAACTAATAAGACTTTTACTAACATACTAGAAAGATTGACTAAGATAGATGAGGCTCAAAGAAAAATTGATAGTTTATCAAACGATATAGTATCGCTTCAAAGTATTTTGACTGATAAAAAAAGTCGTGGTATTTTTGGTGAGGTAAATTTAAAACATATTTTGGTCAGTGTCTTTGGAGAGAAAAATGATAAATTGTATTCTTTACAGTATACATTACCAAACGGAACTATTGCGGATTGTGTCTTGTTTGCACCAATGCCATTAGGTGTGATTGCTATAGATTCTAAATTTCCGCTTGAAAATTACAGAATGATGGTTGATAAAAAAACTCCAATGGAGATTAGAGAGAGATATGAAAAGCAATTTAAAGTGGATGTTAAAAAACATATTGATGCTATTAGCAGTAAGTATATAATAGAAGGAGTAACATCTAATCAAGCTATAATGTTCTTACCCGCAGAAGCTATTTTCGCAGAAGTAAATGCATACCATCCTGATATTATAGAATATGCCTATAAAAAGAAAGTTTGGATAACATCTCCAACAACTTTAATTTCTACTTTAACTGTTATTCAGATGATTGTTAAAAATATTGAAAGAGATAAATACACTTCAATTATTCATGAAGAATTAAATAAATTAGGTGTTGAATTTTCTAGATATAAGGATCGTTGGGATAAGCTTGCTAAAAGTATTCAAACAGTTAATAAAGATGTTGAAAGTGTCTATATAACTACTGAGAAAATTTCAAAGAAGTTTGACATGATAAGTGGTGTTGAAGTAGAAAAATTAAATGAAGGAGATGAATTTAAAAATGAATAGAACATTTTCAAAAATATTTATGTATTTAGCTATAGGCTTATTAATTTCTTTTGGAGTTGCCTTTGGTGTATCAAAAAGTGAAAATTTGATTTATAACATCTTTGCAAATTATTATATATTACTCTTAGTAATGGAACTTGCTCTTGCTTTCGTTTTAAGTCTTTTTGTCAAAAAATTATCTAAAGGTGTGCTAACAATTTTATATATTGCTTATTCAGCAATTACTGGTTTAAGTTTAGCTTCTATATTTTTAGTTTATGAATTGTCATCAATTATATCTGTATTCTTAGTAACATCCATTATTTTTGCAGGATTAGCTTTATATGGATATAAAACAGATAAAGATATAACTAAACTAAGCCCTTTATTAATCGCTACTCTTTTTGGTATTGTATTACTGACATTTATTAATATGTTCTTTATAAAAAATCCTAATTTTGATTTATTACTAACTGTTGTAAGTATGTTAGTATTTATGGGATTTATCATGTATGATGTTAATGTGTTAAAAAGAAAATTATATGATATAGAAGAAGATAAATTAGTTATATATGGAGCATTTCAATTATATCTTGATTTTATTAACTTATTCTTAGATTTACTTAGATTATTTGGAAAGTCTAATGATTAGAGAGCGTTGAGCTTTCTTTTTTTGTATAAAAAGCTACTATAAATACATAATATTATTAGACATACAAACATAAATTTTAGTAGGTGAAGAAAATGATAAGACTATTTTTCTTCTTATTAGGATTTGGATTTAGTGTTGTTGGTCTTATGTATATGATTTTATATTTAAATCTTTTACCAATAGGGTATACTTGGCTTGAGTACTTAAAATTTTTGCTTTCTAGAATAGAATGTATTATTGGATTTATAGGATTTATTATTTTAACTGTAACTATATTTTACAAAGGAGAAAAAAATAATGATATATATATATGATATTTTATTAAATTGGAATAAAAACAAATTATATGACTTTTATGAATGGGAAAAAACAGATAAGTTAGAACATATAAAGAAAATACCTTTAATTAGAGTGAACAAGGGAGTAATTCCTAATTTTTACTATAATAATATAATTATTAAAGGAGAAGTCTTGGATAATATTTATAATGCAACAGAGTCATACTCATTAAAAAAAGTAAATAAAGTTCCTTATGCTTTTGTTATAACTGATGGATCAACTGCTTTGGCACTAAAATGTGATAAATCGGGAAAAGTAATTGAAAAGAGTAAATTTATAATAGATGAAGAAGAAGAAATATTATGTTTTACATCAAGATTAAAAGTTTATGATATACAATATGAAATTAAAGAAAAAACAGATGATGTTAGTTTTTTAACAAGAAAAGAAGTAAAAATAAAAGACTTTTTATTAAAAGAAATTAATGATTGTTATAAACAAAAGGATTCTGATAAATTAAAATATTTATATACAGAATGCTTTGGGAAGGTTAAAGATAATATTTATGATATGTATAATGAATTAGTTACAAGTCTAAATAAAGAAATTACTAAAAGCCATCAAAATTTGTATGAATTATTACATCTTATAGTAAATAAAAGTTAACTTCACAAGAAGTTTTTTTTATGATATTATTATTTTGTAAAATAGAGGTGACTATTATATGATAAAGAATAAAAAAGGATTTACCTTGGTAGAATTGATCGCAGTAATAACTATATTAGGTGTTATATGTATGATTGCAATACCATCATATAATAACTATATAAAAAAAGCTAAAGAAAAGAAGTGTGAAGCTGACAGATTAGCTATCATAGATGCTACTAAGACATTTATTAATGACTGTATATCAAAAAACAATTGTGCTACAAACAAGAAGATTAGTTACTATGTAGGAGATGAATTAACAGTTTCTATTTTGACTGGTAAAGGTTATTTGAATTCTGATTATGCTAAATACAGTAGTAACTCAATTAAAATAGTAAAAAATAATGATGTTTATAATGTTTCCGTACTAGATTTTTATTGTCAAGGTTGACATAAGATATTTGTAAATGATATGTAAAGAAAGGAACTATTAACATGCGTAAGAAAGTAGCAATTGTTTTCCTTATATTAAGTGTTTTTCTTATAGGTGGTGGAATATTCTTAAGCAATAAGGAGAAACAAGATAAGTTAAAAGCTGAAGAAAAAGCAATAGAAATAAAAAAAGAACAAGAAAAAATTTTGTTAGAGCAAATTAAAACATCATTTAATCAATATGTAAAGACAAATAAGGAAGCTAAACTCTATGATTATGTAGATAACAAATATGAAGTAGTAGGAACAGTTAGTCAGAATGAAGAGTTAGAACTTGAAAATACAGAAATAAATCTTAATACTAAATACTTTAAAATAAAATCACTAGGCTATTACATTAGTTATAAAGATGTTCAAAGAATAGAAAAATTATCTGATGTTAATAATAGATATAAAAATTATATTGTTTTCAATGAAAACATTTATACAACTAGTCCAACAGCATTTTATGATGGTGATAAAAAAGTATATGAGCTTAATAAATCTTTTGAATTTCCAATTATTATTAAAGATACAGATAAGTACTATGTTGAATTCAATAATAGATTATTAGAAATAAAAGCTAGTAATGTTAGTAAAACCGAAAAAAAGATAAACACTAAAGAAGTTCCAAGAGATAATATTAGAACTTTGACATATCATACAATTTATAACACTAAAACAGAACAGTGCAGTAATACGGTTATATGTCACCCAATAGAACAATTTGATTCACATATGAAATATTTAAGTGAAAATAATTATTTTACTTTAACAATGGATGAGTTAGAAATGTTCTTAGATGGAAAGATTCAAATTCCTAAAAAAAGCATTGTAATTACATTAGACGATGGAAAATATGCTATTAACGCTGTAAAGATTGTCGAAAAATATAAGGTTAATGCAACATATTTTATTATAACTAGTAGATATAATGTTAAAGATATAGAAACAACTTATATGAATTTTGAATCACATACCCATAATTTACACAATAATTATAAATGTAGTGGTGGAAACCAAGGTGGAGAGTTGTTATGCTCTAGTAGAGAAAAAATATTAAATGATTTAAAGACTAGTCAAAAAGAACTTGGAGGAGCTACAGCAATTGCTTATCCTTTCTTTGATTTTAATAATAATGCAATTAAAGTATTAAAAGAGGCAGGCTTTAAACTTGCATTTGTTGGTCAATATAATACTAATGGGTATTCAAATAAAAAAACTAATAGAATGATAATACCTAGAAAAACAATATTCTCTTATGATAAAATTGAAACTTTTATAAGTTATTTGAAATAAAATTAATTATTTTATTTCTTTTTTTATATTTTTATGATATATTATTATTGATAATGATTATCAATAAGGAAGATATTATGAAAAAGTACCGTTTTACAAAACAACAAGAAATTATATATAATGTTATATTAGAAAATAAAATACATCCTACTATTAGTGAAATTTATTTACTTACAAAGAAGGTGGATCCTAATATAGGACAAGCAACAGTGTATCGAAATGTCAATAAATTGTCTAATATGGGACTTATAAAAAAGATAGTGAATGATGCTGATAATCAAATTAGATATGACGGTAATATAAATAATCATATTCATCTTTATTGTACTGATTGTCAAAAAATGTTTGATATATTTGAAATACCTGATATATTTGATATTATTAAAAAAAGCATTAATTGTGAAGTTGGTGATATTGAAATATTAATTAATGGTAAATGTCAAAATTGTATGAAAAAAAATTAGAAAGAGGTTTATTATGGATTTAAAAGGAACAAAAACAGAACAAAACTTAATGACTGCATTTGCAGGAGAATCACAAGCTAGAAATAAATATACTTATTTCGCAAGTAAAGCTAGAAAAGATGGTTATGAACAAATAGCAGCAATATTTGAAGAAACTGCGAATAATGAAAAAGAACATGCTAAAATGTGGTTTAAAGAATTGAATGGTGGTGCAATACCTTCAACAATTGAAAATTTGCAAGCAGCAGCAGAAGGAGAAAATTATGAATGGACAGATATGTATGCTCAATTTGCTAAAGTTGCTAAAGAAGAAGGCTTTGATAGAATTGCAAAGTTATTTGAAGGTGTAGCGACAATAGAGAAAGAACATGAAGAAAGATATAAAAAATTACTTAAAAATATTGAAGATGAAGTTGTATTCTCAAATGATGGAGACACAATTTGGGTATGTAGAAATTGTGGACATGTTGTAATTGGAAAAAATGCTCCAAAAGTATGTCCAGTATGTGCTCATCCTCAAAGTTTCTTTGAAAGAAAAGCTAATAACTACTAATATAAAGTTGCTAAGTGCAACTTTTTTCTTTTCTATAAAAAGCAAGACATGATATAATAACATTGGAGGATAGTATGAATACAGATATAATTAAACAAATAGGAAAAGATTTAAATATTAAAGAAAGACAAGTTGAAGTTGTATTAAACTTATTAAAGGAAGGAAATACAGTTCCATTTATCGCAAGATATAGAAAAGAAGCAACAGGTTCATTAGATGAAGAAGTAATAAGAAGCATTAATGAAGTATATGAATATCAAGTAAACTTATTAAAAAGAAAAGAAGATGTAATAAGATTAATTGATGAAAAAGGTATGCTTACTGATGAACTAAAAGAAGAAATATTAAAATGCCAAAAATTAGTTGAAGTAGAAGATCTATATAGACCATTTAAAGAAAAGAAAAAAACAAAAGCTACAGAAGCAATAAAAAATGGATTAGAGCCACTTGCTAATATGATTATGGAATTTAAAAATAGAGATATCAAAAAAGAAGCAAAAAGCTTTTTAAATGATAAAGTAAAATCAACAGAAGAAGCGATAGAAGGTGCGAAATATATAATTGCAGAAGCAATTAGTGACAATGCAGAATATAGAAAATATATAAGAGAAAATATTATTAAGTTTGGAATTATTACAAGTAAAGTAAAGAAGAAAGCTCAAGAATTAGACCAAGCTAAAACATATGAAATGTATTATGATTATAGTGAAGCTATAAAATCTATAAAACCACATAGAGTTTTGGCAATCAATAGAGGAGAAAAAGAAGGATTTTTATCAATTAATATTGATGTAGACTCTTCATATATAATTAATTATTTAGAAAAGAAAGTAATAAAAAAATCAAATACTAGTGAAGAAATTTATGTAAAAGAAGCCATATTAGATAGTTATAAAAGATTAATATTTCCTAGTGTAGAAAGAGAAATAAGAAGTGAATTAAAAGAAACTGCAGAAATAACTGCGATTGATAACTTTTCAAAAAATGTAGAAAATCTATTACTTACACCACCTATGAAAGGAAAAACAGTACTAGGATATGACCCAGCATTCCGTACAGGATGTAAATTAGCCGTATTAGATTCAACTGGTAAGCCTCTAAAAATAGAAGTTATATATCCAACTGAGCCACATAATAAAATAGAAGAAAGTAAAAAAATTGTACTTGATTTGATAGATAAATATAATATAGATATAATTGCGATAGGAAATGGAACTGCATCTCGTGAGTCAGAAGCCTTTATCGCAGATTGTATAAAAGATGCCAAAAGAAAAGTTGAGTACATAATAGTTAGCGAAGCAGGTGCAAGTGTGTATTCAGCATCAAAACTAGCAATCAGTGAATTCCCTGATTTAACAGTAGAAAAAAGAAGCGCTATATCAATTGGTAGAAGACTACAAGACTCATTATCAGAACTTGTAAAAATAGATCCTAAAAGTATTGGAGTAGGACTATACCAACATGATGTAACTCCTAAGAAATTAGATGAATCCCTAAACTTTGTAGTCACAAAAGTTGTTAACCAAGTAGGAGTTAACGTAAATACTGCATCATCTTCACTTTTAAGTTATGTTTCAGGAATGACTAAAAAATCAATAGAAGCTATTTTAAATGAAAGAGATTTAAAAGGAAAATTTACTTCACGTGAAGAAATTAAAAAACTAAAAGGAATAACTCCTAAAGTATATGAACAAGCAATTGGTTTTATTAGAATACCTGATGGAGTTAATCCACTCGACAAAACATCAATTCATCCAGAAAGCTATGAAGTTACAAAAAAATTACTTGAAAGTATAGGAATGAATCTTAATGATATTGGTACAGATAAATTAAAAGAAAAACTAGATAATATTGACATAGATAAGGTATGTCTTGATATAAATACAGATAAGTATACACTAAAAGATATAATAGATGACTTAGAAAAACCAGGAAGAGATCTACGTGATAATATGCCAAAACCAATATTAAAAAGTGACGTTTTAACACTAGATGATTTACACATTGGTGATAAACTTCAAGGAACAGTAAGAAACGTAGTTGACTTTGGAGTATTCATTGATATTGGTCTTCACAATGATGGACTTGCACATATTTCAAAACTAACTAATAAATATATAAAACACCCAAGTGAAGTAGTTAGTGTTGGTGATATAGTAGATTGTTATGTTATAGATATAAATAAAGAAAAGGAAAAAGTAAGCTTAAGTCTTTTACAAGTATAGAAAAACTGGACAAAATCAAATAATTGTGGTAAAATACGAGACAATTTAAGAAGTGTACTATTTATATAAACAGGGGTGATAATATGATTAGTATTAATAATTATGATCTGGCATACACAATAGTTAAAAAATTAGTTACTGATGGAAAAAGAAGCAGCATTTTTCCGTTTGATACTAATTTTACAGAAGAAGAATTGGATAGTATTGACCATATTTCTATTACTTCAAATAATTCTTGTTTAGATTTAGAAAAATTAAAAAATTTAAAGGCACTTCATATTGTTGGTACTGTCTCCAGTGAAGATACTGAGAAACACCATTTTGATAATATAAGTAGACTTAATGAATTAGAAGAACTATCTATAGTTAATGTTGATCAAATAACTAATATAGACGTTAGTAGGTTAAGAAAGTTAAAAAAACTAATTATTGTTAATAATGAATATTTAACTTCAATAACTGGTTTAGATAGGTTAACTAATTTGGAAACGGTAGTTATATGTGGAAATTCTATTGATTATATACCTAATATTAGAAAATATATTAGAAATACTAGCAATACCCAAACAAACGTTTTGGATGTCTTAATTTATAATAATACGTTTGCTAAAAGAAGAGAAGACGAATATTATTTAGAAGAAAAAGTAAATGAAAATATGTCAAATATTAAATTTGGTGAAATGCTTGAATTTAACAATGAGTGTTATAATATTGAGTATTATCAAATGAAAGAAATGAGTAAAAAAATTAATAGTATTATAAATGGTCTTGATATAGACAAACATGAAAGTGAAATGTCTATAGCATTTAAAGTGTATAATTATATTGTTAATAATGTAAAATATGATTATGATGGTCTTGATTATAGAGATTCTGTATATGAGAGTAATATTAATTTAAGTGATTTAAAAAATTCATATATTAAACGTAGAGCACTATCAATAAATTCAAGTTATAATGCTCTAATGAATAAAAAATCAGTATGTGATGGTTATGTTAATATGATGAGAATTTTATTAGATAGATATGATATAAAAACAAAAAAAGTTCTTTGTTCCTTTAATGAAGATTTATCTTTGAAATTAAATCATGTAGCTATAAAAGCAAAAATAGGTAGTGAGTGGAGATATTTTGATCCCGAAAAAGAAAGATTAACAAAAGACAATAGGTATTTTGCGTTAAGTTATGAAGAATTTTTAAAAACTCATACCATGGAGTCGAGTGAACAACTTTTTGCTAAAACAAAACAAAAAAGAAAGTAGGAATATTTGTGAGTGAATTCAAAATATTAGATTATGTAATAGATGATAGTGTAGAACTTTATCCTTTAAATGAACTTAATCCATCCGATATAGAACAAATTAAAAAGATTAATTCTGACATTAGAATAAACGAATTATATCCATATAAGTTTCATGGCCTTTTTCATTCACAAAGAGTTATGCTTTTTGCATATCTTATAGGTAAAAAAGTCAATTTATCGGATGAAGATATGAAGATTATTCTTGATGCGGCAGTTTACCATGATATTGGTCGTGAAAATGATTTTGAAGATACTACGCATGGATATTCATCTGCATTAAAATTTGATAGACTATTTAAAAATGATGAATTTTATAATGATGAAAATAATTTAAAATTATTAAAAGCAATTTGTGATGGTCATAGTAGATCAAATAAAGATAAAAAAAACACTTTTGATAATTCTGATATAGATCTATCCTTATATGATAGATATGATAAATTATATAAAATTTTAAAAGACGCTGATGCATTAGATAGAGCTAGATTTCCTAAAAGTGCCCCAGAATCAATTAAAGAAGAATTTTTAAGATTAGATTATTCAAAAAGTATAGTTGAGTTTGCCTTTTATTTAAATAAAAGTTTTTCAAGATACTTAGATAATATTCATTATAGTAGTTATAGGGAAAAATATAGAAGTGAAGAAAAAGAAAAAGCTTGCTTACATGGAATTGGTTGGGATTTTGGTAAATTAGAAAGCATTTTAGATAATGGTATTTTATCTAATTATGCAGCTAATAATCAGGATGTAGTTATTTCAAGAAACTTTGAAGGAAATAATTCAAATATGTGGATATCCGTAGTTGATAGTAAAAATGTTTCTTTAGAAGCAGAAGCATATCAAGAATTCGCTAATAATAATATTTGCTTTTATTCTTTTGTTAGTGGATATCATGATGGTGAAAAAAACAAATCAAAAGCATTATCAGAAGGATTTCCTATTAAGTCGGGACTATATAGTGATGAATCTTTTGTATTTGATCAAATTGCACCAAATGATATAGGTTATTTGATTCTACCTAAAAATGCTGGTAATAAAAGATTAGATGAACTTGACTATCTTCATTGTTGTAATGGCTATAAAACAGTAAGAGATAGAGTAGGATATTACTTTGATTATATAAAGAAAACATGTGATTTGGAACTTGATACTTCAAAAACGGATATATTAATTGAAAAGTTAAAGACAATGCAAATAGAGTTTGGTAAACAGATTGAACTTTATCAAAGACAAAATTTGAACTCATTTTTAAATGAATGTAATTTATTGGTTAGTATTATAAATAATGAAATATGTAAAAATATGAACAATTCATTTAAACAATATTTTAATTTAGATGTTGATGAAAATCCTACTGTAGGAATGGTAATTAAAGATATTTTAAAAAGAAAAAATATTAATCATGAGATATATGATTCATCAGATGAAGTATTAATTAAATTAGATTTAGAAAAGAAAAACGGTTTAGGCATAAAAAAAGGATCATAAGATCCTAATAATTTATTTTCATAGCTGATTTTACATTTTTGATTGTAGACTCAGCTTTTTCTTTTGCAACTTTTGTTCCATCTTTTAATATTTTTTCTACTTCTTCTGGATGCGATTCATAATACTTTCTTTTTTCTCTAATGGGTTTTAAAAACTCATTCATGTGGTTAATTAATTCTCTTTTACATTGAACACAGCCTCTTTTTCCAGCCTTACATTCACTACAAACAGTATCTAAATTAGGATTTTGTATTAATTTGTGATAATAGTAAACCATACATTTATCTGGATTGGCAGGATCATCTTTTCTTATCTTGTTAGTATCAGTAACAGCACCCATTATTTTTTTAGTTATAGCCTCATCATCATCAGCAAGATAAATAGCGTTCCCTAAGCTTTTGCCCATTTTTTCATTGCCATCAAGTCCTTTTATTCTAGGATAGGGACTTAATAGTGGTTCTGGTTCTATCAAAGTTAATCCATAAATACTATTGAATTTTCTGACTATTTCACGGCATTGTTCAATTAGAGGTAATTGATCTTCTCCAACTGGTATTAATTCTCCATTAAATGCTGTTATATCAGCTGCTTGGCTAACTGGATATCCTACAAAACCATAAGTAACACTTTCTCCATTATTTCCAAATACAGCTTTTTTTTGAGCAATTTCTGTTTTGACAGTAGGGTTTCTATATAGTCTTGCCATAGTTACTAAATTAGAATAAAAAACTGTTAATTCAGCAATTTCTGGTATTTGAGATTGAATAAATATAGTAGCTTTTTTAGGATCTATTCCTATAGATAGTAAATCTAACGTTAATTCAAAAACATTTTGTCTAACTTTTTCAGGATTATTAAAATTATCTGTAAGTGCTTGTACATCAGCAATTTCAATAAAAGTATTATATTCATCTTGAAGTTTAACCCAATTTCTAGAAGCCCCAAAATAATGACCAATATGTAGGTTACCAGTTGGTCTAATACCTGTTAAAATTGTTTTCATATAAAATCACACTCCAACTTAATTTTAACATATAATTGACAATTTTCAATGTTTTTGATATAATATGTGCCGATTAATCTTTAAAAGGGGTTACTAAAATGATTGTTAGTGTTTGTGTTAGATATATTAGAGAGTTTTATGAAAAAGCTATGCCCAATGATATTGAAATTGATATAGCAAGGCAATATAGACAAGATTTGTTGAATTTTTTTACTGAAAAATACTTGTATTTGGTAGATGAATGTGATACTAGTATTATAGGTGTTGATGAAGTAGAAACATTATATCCAATTGTAATTGAGAGATTACTTGATGAATTTTTTGAAAATAATAATAGTTGTAATTATTTACTTCAAGATTTTATGAGATGTAGATTAACCACAATAGCTAAAAATTCTTGGTGGAATCAGCGCAAAACGGGTTCTGTACAAAGACTTATAATTAAAGCCAGAAATGGAGATATAAACGCTAAAAAAGAACTTATCGAAAGATATATGTATATAGTTGATACAAAAATACAAGAATTTGGTTTTGATAATAATGAAGAAATTCGTCAAATAGGATATTTAGTATTGACACAAACTATAAATGATTATTTAGATAATAATGTTGAAAATGATATAGTATCACATGTTCACGGATATTTTAATAGAAATTATTTTTCTGCAGTTAAAAAAATGAAATCTGATGAGGAAAATTATATTAATACAAAGAATTTATTGAAAAAGAAATTAGTTCCAGAAGAAGTAACTTATGAATTGGAAATTGAAAAATCAGAAATTTTAGATTGTATTAACAGATTAGATGATGAAAAAGAAAAAAATTTGATGCTTGATATATTTAATGGATATAATCAATCTGATATTGCTCAAGAATTGGGTGTTACTAGTAGTAGTATTTCTTCTCATGTAATAAAAGCAAGAAACAAATTAAATCAAATGTATAATGATAGTTTTGAACCTCCAAAGCAACTTAAAAAAGCTAAAAAAAGATAGGAGAAACTTTTATGAAATATTCAAAAAATAATACTGTATCTGTTCTTGTTACAAGAGCAAGAGAAGGAGATTTAACTGCCAGAGCAATGTTAATAGAAAAATATATGTATATAGTTGATTCTTATTTAAAAAAACAGAATATAGCTATATCAGATGACATAAGACAAGAAGGTTATATTGTTCTGTTAAGATGTATCAATAATTATTTGAGTTTGGATACAAATATACCAATTTCTACTGTGGTATATCATTATATTGATGTTTGTTTTCCTTATAGTATCAAAAAATTTAATCAAAAAGAAAATAATTTCTATATAGTTAAAGAAAAAATGGATGAAGCAATTGTAACTGAATCAGAAACACAAGAATTTTTGTTTGAAAAATTTGAATTAGAAGATTTTATAAAGAGAGAAGTACGTAATGACAAAGATAAAGAAGCATTATTAAGACGTTTAAATGATGAAACACTAGAAGAAATTGCTAGAGCATTGAATGTTAGTAGAGCACGAGCTCATCAAAGAACAATTCGTTCTAGAGAACTTATAAAAGAATTTAAAAAAGGGTGATAATATGGTAAATGAGAAATCTCCGCGAGGAGAAATTAAAGATTTAGTATGTAGAGCTAGAAATAATGATAGTGAAGCTAAAGCAAAACTAATTGAAAAATATATGTATTTAGTAGATGATAAAATTAAAAAATTTGGATTTGAACCTACAGATGATGTATATCAAATTGGATATTTACTTTTATCAAAAGCTGTTAATAACTACGTAGAAAATGATTCGAATCTTCATTTATCTATGGTAACTAATGCTTATTTAGAATCGTGTTTCCCAAAAGCTATCGAAAGAATGAAGGAATCAGATAGTTTATTCGAAAGAACTCGCGAAATACATAAAAATCCAGAAGAAGCTAATAATCTTAGAGAAATATTCGATCAAGTAGGTAGAAGTGATATTAATAATGCCTATAAAAAAGTAATTTATATGCTTGCCCAAGGTTATACAAAATCTGAAATAGCTAAGGTGTTTGGATGTTCAACACAATTAATAACCAGTGTTTTCACAAAATCATCAATTAAAAAAACTGTACGTGAAATTTGTCAAACAGAAGAACCAGTCTCTAGAAAAAAATAAATATTATTGTATAAAAAAATTAATACTGCCAACAATATTATTAGGAGGGAAATATGAAAAAATATATTTTAATGATAGTGGCAGTTTTATTGTTTACTTGTGGTTGTGATAGTATGATGAATACGCCAACTAAAAGAGTAGAAGAATTTTTAAATAAGTATCAAAGACATGATAGTGAAGTATTAAATCAACTTGATAATGTAGTGAAAGAAACAGAAGCTGAATATGAGTTTACAACTGATCAGATGAATAGTTATAAAGATCTTATAAAAAAACAATATAAAGATTTAACTTATACTATTAAAGAAGAAACTATTGATGGTAATAATGCTACTGTTACTGTTGAAATAGAAGTATATGATTATAATAAAGCATTGGTAGAAGCTGAAAATTATTATAAAGCAAATGCTGATAAATTTAAAAATCAAGAGGGCGAATTGGATGCTTCAAAGTATATGGACTATAAAATAGAGCAATTAAAAAATGTTAATGATAAAATCAAATATACTTTAAATTTGACTCTTACTAAGAGTGATAAGAAGTGGATTTTAAATGATTTAACAGAAGCCGATCGTCAAAAAATTCATGGATTATATAATTCCTAATTAAAAGCAACTATATATTGAAGAATAGTTGTTTTTTTGTTATCCTTACTTTAGGAGGATAACCATGAAATATAAAAGAATTTTGTTGAAACTAAGTGGCGAAGCTTTAAAAGGAAATATAGAAAAAGGAATCGTTGATTTTGATTATGTTTTAAATTTATGTAGGGCAATTTCGAACTTAGGAGAAAATGTAAAAATCGGTATAGTAGTAGGTGGAGGCAATATCTGGAGGGGTAGACAAAATACTTATATTGATAGCAATACCTCGGATACAATAGGAATATTTGGTACTAGTATTAATGCTCTTATATTAAAAGCAGCATTTGACAAATTAGGAGTTAGTGCTTTCCTTTTTAATTCTTTCAAAGCAGAAGGATTAATAGAAAAAATTCCACCTAAAGAAGCATTGGTAAAAAAGTTAGAAGAAAATATATTGATATTTGGAGGAGGAACTGGCTATGTTGGGTGTTCAACTGATACAGCATCAGCTAATATGGCAGTTCAAATGAATGCTGATGCAATAATTAAATTAACCAATGTTGATGGTATTTATAACAAAGATCCTAATGTCTACTCTGATGCAACTAAATATGATAAAATAACTTTTGAAGAAGTAATTAAGAAAAACTTGAAAGTTATGGATATTGAATCTATTAAAATATGCCAAAAAAATAATATTGATATTATTGTTGCTAATATAAATACTTTATTTAATCTTGATAACTTTATGAGTGAAAAAAATTATAGTATCTTAAAAAATGATTGAGAAATCATTTTTTTTATGTTTAATTTTTGATAAATAACTACTTATTTCTTACATATAATTCTTTAGGTGATAAAATGAAAAAACTATTATTATTTTTAATTCTAGTAATGATTCCTTTTAATACATACGCTATTACAGATACTGCAAGGTCAACTATAGTAATGGATATGGATAGTAAAAGAATTTTGTATGAGAAGAATGCAAATGAACCTAGACTTATTGCGTCAATTACTAAAATTATGACTGCTGTTGTTGCAATAGAAGAAGGAAGTTTAGATGAAGAAGTGACTGTAGGAGAAGAAGTTTTAAGCATGTATGGATCTAATATTTATATCGAATTAGGTGAGAAAATGACCTTAAGGAATTTATTATATGGACTTATGCTTAGAAGTGGTAATGATGCAGCAGTTGTAATAGCAAAACATATAGCGGGTAGTGAAGAGAAGTTTGTAGAATTAATGAATAAAAAAGCACATGAAATAGGTATGAAAAATACTAACTATAAAAATTGCCATGGACTTGATGAAAAGACAAAAAATCATTCAACAGCGTATGATATGGCAATACTTTCTAGTTATGCTAATAAAAACAAGACATATAAGGAAATTGTCTCAACTAAAAAATGGACAGTACAATCAAATAACAAGACATATGTATGGCATAATCGTAATAAATTATTATATTCTTATAAATATACAACCGGTGGAAAAACAGGATATACTCCAAGTGCTGGTAGAACTTTAGTTACAACTGCGACTAAAAATAATATGAATCTAACTGTTGTAACACTTAATGATGGAAATGAATATATAACGCATAAATCTTTATATGATTATTATTTTGATAAATATAATAATTTTTTAATTGTCGATAGGAATAACTTTGATAGTTATGATAATTTTTATAAAGATAAATTGTATATAAAGAAATCATTTACATATCCACTTACTAAAAATGAAGAAAATAGTGTTAAAGTGATAGTTAGCTTATATAAGAACAAAAATTATTCTGATAATGATAAAGTAGGCGATGTTATAGTAAAATTAAAAGACAAAGAAATATTTAAAACAGATGTTTATGTGAAAAAAGATAGTCATAGTAAAAAAAATATATTAAATAAAATAAAAATATTTTTTAAGAAAATCTTTAAATAATAAAATAGACTAATTTAATATATAATGGTATAATTCTTCTAGGTGATTTTAATGGAACGTTTACAAAAAGTTATGGCTAATAGTGGTATAGCATCACGTAGAAAATCTGAGGAATTAATAAAAGCTGGAAGAGTAAAAGTAAATGGTCAAATTGTATTTGAATTGGGAAGTAAAGTTTCAAAAAACGATATCATAGAAGTTGACAATGTAAAAATATCGAATGAAGAAAAGATTTATATATTATTAAATAAACCAAGAGGAGTTGTTACAACATCTCATGATGAGCATAATAGAAAAACAGTAATTGATTTAATTGAAACTGATAAAAGAATTTATCCAGTTGGGAGATTGGATTATGATACAACTGGTCTTATCTTATTAACTAATGATGGTGAATTTACTAATAATATTACTCATCCAAAAAATAAAATTGATAAAACATATGTAGCTAAAATAAATGGAATATTAAGCATATCTGATATTATGGCATTAAAAAAGGGTGTAGTGATAGATCAGTATAAGACTTCAAAAGCTAGGGTCAAAGTAAGAAAAATAGATAATAAGAATAACAATTCGATAGTGGAAATAACTATACACGAAGGTAAAAATCATCAAGTAAAGAAAATGTTTGAATCACTTGGTTATAAAGTTTTAAAATTAAAAAGAGAAAAAATAGCGTTCTTAACTTTAAAAGGATTAAATTCAGGAGAGTATAGAATGCTTAACTCTAAAGAAGTTAATCAGTTATATGCACTTTCTCAAAAATAAAAATATAGGAACAGACTCCCTATATTTTTATTTTTCATCTACTATACTAATAGCGCCAGTAGGACAATTTTCACTAGCTTCTATTGCATCTTCTTTATTTTCTTCAGTTATTTCATCCTTAACATATGCAAATCCATCATCTCCAATATCAAATGCATCACATATAGCTTGACATGCACCACATCCAATACATGCATCCTTTTCTATTTTTGCTTTCATAAATTCACTCCTTCTTTAAACTATTATATAATAAATTTAATAAATGTACAAAAAATATACAAAAATTTACACTTATATTAGACACAAACTTTTGTTTTTTTGTAAAATATGATAATATATTTATATATAGAATAGAGGTGTTTTATGGAAAAAAGAACACAAAGGTATACTAGTGATACTGTAGAAAAACCAATAAGAAAGACAAGACTTGGTAAAAATCAATATCTTTATGATGAAATAAATAATAAAATTGGATATGATGATATTGTTAATTTAGATACGCAAACAAGAATTGACTTATCACAGTTATCTTCAAACAAAGCAACTAGAGAACAATATCAGGTTGTAAAAGATTATCAAAATTTAATTGATAAAGTTGAAGAAGAAAAAATAGAAGAGACAGAAGAAGAACCTAGAATTTATGATATTAATAGTGTGTTAGAAGAAGCTAAAAAAAATAGAATTAAATATGATGAATTAGAAAGAAAAAGAAAACTAAGAGAGAATAACTATGTTACTTTAGCAAACCCTGATGAAAAAGTAGAACAACCAAAAAAAGAAAATGATATAGATGAAGAAGAATTAACTAACTTGATTAATACGATTACATCTCATAATTTACTAAGTGAAATAGAAAAGGCAAGCAAAGAAGAAGATGGTAATGATGATATATTATCTGATTTAGTCGCAACTAACGTTGATTTAAATTTAGAAGATGGAATAGCTAAAGAATACGCAACGGATTCTGATGAAGACATAGATAAATCTTTCTATACACAATCGATGGATTTATCAGAACAAGACTTTGAATTTAGTGAAGAATTAGAAAGAGAACGAAAAACCAAAATTAAAATAGCAATAGTTGTTTCAATAATAATAGTTATAATTGGTGTAGTTTTATTTTTAGTACTTAAAAAGAAAGGAATTTTATAGATTTATATAATTCTTTTTTTTTACATATAATTAATAAGTGATAATATGAAAAAATTAAAATTAAAGAAGCATAAGAAGTTTACTAAAAAGAAAATATTAATAATTACAATTTCTACTATTATGGTTATGGCTTTAGTATTGTCCTTAAAACTAGGTAAAAGAATAAATAAGAAAATTTTAAAATATTCAGAAATAGAAGTTACAAAAATATCTAAAATAATAGTTAATGAAGCAGTAACAGAAGAAATAGCTAAAAAAATAAATATAAATGATTTATTTATTATAGAAAAAAATAGTAATGGTAATATTCAAATGATAGATTTCGATTCTAATGTTTTTAATGATATTATAAGTAGTATTAATAAAAACGTTTATAAGTATTTTAAAGAGTTAGAAACAGGTAATAGTTCTATTATAAATACAAAACAAAATCTAATTACTAATACAAACATAATAAGTAATAAAAAAGGAATAGTTTTTGAAATACCTATGGGTGTGATGATGAACAATAGCTTTTTATCTAATTTAGGACCTAAAATTCCCGTTAAAGTATCATTAAATGGTGATATTGATTCTGAAATACAGACAAGTATAGAAAGCTATGGTATTAATAATGCTATATTGAAAATATATATTAAATTAAGAGTTAGTGAACAAATTATTTTACCACTTATATCTAAAAAGGTTGTAATAACGAGTTCGATACCAATAGCTATAAAAATGGTTCAAGGACTTATTCCGGATTATTATTTTGATGGCTCTAAAACAACGAGTAGTAAAACTACATAAATTTGTGTTATAATGTTGTAGAGGTAGATAATATGAAGATAATACATATAGATAATTTAGATTATGAAGTGGTTGATGAATTTAAAAATGCTTTAGATGAAGAAGAACTAAAAAATATTTTTACTGATTATTTTTATACTTTTGATTATGTGTTAGGAGATTACTCATATAATAAACTTAGGTTAAAAGGATTTTATAAAGCAGATAATAAAAAAGTACAAGAATATAATAATGTAGATAAATATAAAAATTATTTAGAAGATTTTTGTGCGAATGAATGCCCATATTTTTTAATAAAAAAGCAAATAAAGTCTTGAAAAAACAATATAAATATAATAAAATTGTAATTAGATAGTAAAGGGAGGACTAGTATATGAATGAAGAAAAAAAGATAATGTCAATAATTCAAGAAGATGGATCTATAGACGAAGTAGAGGTTTTAGTTACTTTTGAATTTACAGATACTAAGAAAGCTTATGTAATATATACAAAAAATGAAACTGATGATAATGGTAATGTAACTGTTTATGCAGCATCAGTTATGAGTAATGATCAAGAAGGTACTAAACTTGGTGGAATTGATACTGATGAAGAATGGACAAGAATTAAGGAAGTATTGAAGAGTTTATCAAAAGAAGGACAAGAATAGTTTAAGGAGGTTTTGTTATGCCAGAAGAAATGATAACATTTAAACAAGAGCCAGAAAAAGCAAAGTCAGAAGGTAAAAATCATAGAGCTATTAAATTTGCATCTAGAAGTTTAGAGTCTTTTAAGCGTGCTGTTGAACGTAAAAATAAAAGGACTAAATTAGAAACAAACTATAATGAAATGTATGATAAAGTCCAAAAAATGATTAAAAAAGATGATAAAGGATTGGAAGAAGAGATCAGTTATGGACTAGATTACTTGAAAAGAATAGGCGTTAAACTCATAGCCATGGATTTTGATAAAAGAGTTAAATTAGAATCAGAATCTAAGAAGGTTAAACTTAAAGGTTCGACATTAAGTAGAATTTATCAAAGAGCGAAAAAATTTATTGATAACAAAGTATTAAGAGAAGCAACTAAGACAGTTGCTAGAGAAAATTTTGATGATGCTTTTTATAATTTAAGATTTGGTAATGAACAAGAAAAAAATAATGAGGCTAGCAGATTGGGTGATTATAGTAATTTTGTTTCTAGTCTTAATAAACAACATGAAACAAGTCCTATTTCTGTAGAACCAGTTAGAAAAGATGCTGATATTGCTGCTACTACTCTTGATGCAGGATTGAGTTTAAATTCATTAAAAAATCCTTCTGTAGCAGTTGATGAAGTTAAACCTGTTGAAGTTGATTCAAATGTTGGTTCAATTCTTTCAGGATTCGCATCTACTAAAACTCCTGTAGAAACAACTAATAATTTTAATGTTAATGAAACTAAACCAGTTGAAATTGATCCAAATGCCAGTTCAATTCTTTCGGGATTTATACCAAAACCTTTTGCTGAGAAACCAGTTGTTACACCTGAAGTAGAAGACATTAATGCAAAATCAATAATTACTAGATATAATGATGAGGTAAAAGATCAAGATTCGGCAGAAAAAGAAGCTTTGTTAGAAAATTACTTAAGTGGTTCTCAAAAAGCAATAGAAACTAGGGATTCTTTAACAAAAGAAAATGAAGGAGCACAACTTCCTACTGTAGATGTCTCTTTAGAAGATAAGAAGGAAGGGTTAATAAGTGAAAATGAAGCTTCCGTAGTTGAACCTATAATAGTAGATAAAAAAGATACTATAACAAGAGAGAATACTCCTGTTTCAGATGACAAAATAAATGAACAAATATCTAGATTGAGCGAAGTAAGAAGAAATAATCCACATGTTAATTCTGAAGGAGAATTTATAAGCCATAGAATGCATAAATATGGTCAAGAAAAGCAAGAAAAACCAGTTGTAAAACCTACTATTAAGTTAAGACCAGTTGCTATAGATGAAAGCGTACAAGATGTTGTTGCACGTGTCGTTGATCCAGATAATATGAGCTTATCTCAATTAAAAGCAGAAAGAGCAAAATTAGATGCTGCTTATAATGCTGCAATAGTAAAAAAAGAAGAAGAAATTAAACGAGCTCAAGAAGAAAGAGAAGAGAAAGAAAGAAGAAGGGCAGCAATACTTGAAGAGTTAAGCGCATTGGATGCTGAATTAGATGGACCAAGAAGACGTTAGTCTTCTTTTTTTTTATCTACATATAATTAATAGAGGGGATATTATGAAGAATGTTATTAATTACTATTATAATTTTGATATTATAAATTTACGAAAATATAATAACAATTTTATATTTGAATTTAATAATAAAACATATTTGTTTTATTATGTTGAAGAAGATACAGATATTAACTATGCATTAAAAATATATAATACATTTAAGAATAATATATTACTTCATGAATTTATTCCTAATCGAGATAAAAAAATAATTACTTTTTCTGGAACTGGAAACTATATACTATTAAAATTAAATATTAAATATAATTCTATTATTAGTTTTGATAATATTAATGAATTTTTGATAAGAACAAATATTGATAACTATCCTAAAGATCTTAATAAATTTGATTGGGTTAATATGTGGTCTAGAAAAATAGATTTTTTAGAATATTATATGAATGAAAAAGATAATGTTAAGGATGAAATTAAAATAATTTTTAATTACTTTATTGGAATAGGTGAAAATGCTATTAATTATATAAAGAAAGCATATGAATTAGATAGTGACTTTAGAAATAATAAGTATTTACGTCTGTGTCATAGAAGATTGAACTTAGATTATACATCAATAGATTTATTTAATCCTTTTAATTTAATTGTTGATCATGAATCAAGAGATATTGCGGAATACTTAAAATCCTTATTTATTAATGCAGAATATGACTATAATAAAATATGTGAAATTATAAAAAAAACAACACTTTCTAAAAGTGGTTATATGTTCCTTTTAGGCAGAGTAATGTTTCCTACATTCTTTTTTGATAATATGCCAAAAGATGATTTTAATTCTAATGATATTCTAAAATTATATGATTATACAATTTCTTATGAGAGATTTATTAATATGATATATAATTGTATAAAAAAAACTAAGAATATAAATATTCCTAGCATTATATGGTTAAATATTTAATCAACTTGGATTACTTCTTTTACTTCAGGTACTTCATTAACTAGCATAGCTTCTATTCCTTCTTTTATTGTATAATCTATCATACTACAATTACTACAAGCACCAAGCATTCTTATATATACAACACCATCTTTAAAATCTACATATTCAATATTTCCACCATCATTTATCAAGAAAGGTCTTAAATCATCAATAACTTTTTTGATTTTTTCTATTACATCCATAATATCACCAAACACAATTATACAATCATATTTACTAAATAGCAAAGAAATTTGCTAAAATATTGATGTTTTGGTATAATTAACCGTGAAGGTGTTAATAATGAAATATGAAGGCGGAAAAATTGTAAAAGGATGTGTTACTGGGATAGAAAACTATGGAATCTTTGTTAGTTTAGATGAATATTACAGTGGATTGATCCATATTTCAGAAATTTCTAATGGTTTTGTTAAAAACGTAAATGATTATGTTAACATTGGTGAAACAATAAAAGTGAAAATATTAGAGGTTGATGAAGAAAATTGTCATTTAAAATTAAGTATTAAAGATTTTAATTATAGAATAGGCAATAGAAAAAGAAATAAAATTGTTGAAACAGGCACAGGTTTTTATCTATTAAAAGAAAATTTGGATAAGTGGATAGAAGAAAAAAAATAAATTAAAAAAAATTAACAAAATATGTTGACAAAGAGCATTGGTAGATGGTATATTTATAAACGTCAACTTGGTTATTTGGGCGATTAGCTCAGTTGGTTAGAGCACCTGCCTTACAAGCAGGGGGTCATAGGTTCGAGTCCTATATCGCCCACCATAGTGCCGAAATAGCTCAATTGGTAGAGCAACTGACTTGTAATCAGTAGGTTACGGGTTCAAGTCCTGTTTTCGGCACCATTTTTATGGAGAGGTAGCGAAGTGGCTAAACGCGGCAGACTGTAAATCTGTTCCATTTGGTTCGATGGTTCGAATCCATCTCTCTCCACCACGTTTTTTTGCCTCGTAGCCAAGCGGTAAGGCACGAGACTTTGACTCTCGCATGCGCTAGTTCGAATCTAGCCGAGGCAGCCATATGTTCCGTTAGCTCAGTCGGTAGAGCATTTGACTTTTAATCAAAGGGTCTGGAGTTCGAATCTCCAACGGGACACCATTTTGATATTAAACTAACTAGAAATAGTTGGTTTTTTTGTTCAAAAATAAAAAAAGTGATATAATATAGATAGGTGATGATATATGACCAAAAAAATGAAATTAAGAAAAGGACGTATATTAATAGTTGTGGTATTTATTATAGCTATTGCTTTTGCTTTTAGAGTAAATACAAACAGCTATAAGTTAGGTAAGATTGGCTATAATAAAGAAGAAATAAGCCAAATAGAAGATAGTTTACCTAAAAATGTTGTAAATTCTATTACAAAGCAAGAATATCATAATGATTTAGGCAAAATTATTGCTAATAAGGCATTTAAACTTAACAACTTGGATAACTACTTAAAACTATCTAAAGAATTGGGCAAATATGATGTTAAAGTAGTTGATATAGTAAACGAAAAATATTTTAAAGAGAAATTAGGAACGAGGTATATAAATTACTACAAAAAGAATAATAGCTTAACATCAAGACAAATTGTTGAAAATGTTAACTGTAACTTGGATTATGAATATTATAAAGTGGATAATAAAGTAGATTTTAGTAAAGGTCATTTATTGCTTGTTAATAAGTTTTATAAATTAGAAAATGATTATGTACCTAGTACCTTAGTTAAAATAGATAAAAAGTATGGTTATGAAAGGATGCTTGATAAAACTGTCTATAATGCATTTATAGAGATGTATAATGATATAGAAAAAGAAGGAATGGCTCTTTTTATAACTTCACCATATAGGAGTTATAATTATCAACAAAAGTTATATAATAATTATGTAACAACTAATGGTCAAAAGATGGCTGATTCTTTTTCAGCAAAGCCTGGATATTCAGAACATCAGACTGGGTTTGCAGTTGACTTAGCATCAAAGAATTCTATGTATACAAGATTTCAAAATACTAAAGAATATCAGTGGATGCTTAATAATTGTTACAAATATGGATTTATATTGAGATATCCTAAAGATAAAGAAAAACAAACTGGTTACATGTTTGAAGCTTGGCATTATCGATATGTTGGAAAGAAAGTAGCTAAATACATTCACGATAATAAAATAACATATGATGAGTATTATGAGTATTTTCTTAATTAATATATAAAAAATAGAAAAAATAATAAAAAAACACTTGATAATTCAATTTATTTAATGTATAATCAAGTAGTCACTTGAAAAAGTGCTTGTGCCTGAGTGGCGGAATAGGTAGACGCACAGGACTTAAAATCCTGCGAGATTCAACCCTCGTGTCGGTTCAAGTCCGACCTTAGGCACCATTTTTTGGAGGAATACCCAAGTCTGGTTGAAGGGACCGGTCTTGAAAACCGGAAGGTCGTGCAAGCGGCGCAGGGGTTCGAATCCCTTTTCCTCCGCCAATTTGTTTATCGCGGGATGGAGCAGTTCGGTAGCTCGTCGGGCTCATAACCCGAAGGTCATAGGTTCAAATCCTATTCCCGCAACCAATGGTCTCGTAGTGCAGTGGTTAACACGTCTGCCTGTCACGCAGAAGATCGCGGGTTCAATCCCCGTCGAGACCGCCATTTTTTATGGCTCTGTAGCTCAGTCGGTAGAGCAAGGGACTGAAAATCCCTGTGTCGATGGTTCGATTCCATTCGGAGCCACCATATTTGTTAAATAATTAATTGGTAAGCCTCATGCGCTCGTAGCTCAGCTGGATAGAGTGTTTGGCTACGAACCAAAAGGTCAGGGGTTCGAATCCCTTCGAGCGCACCATAT